>NZ_JBLVTL010000005.1:4408-22002 GCF_048285835.1 Christiangramia aquimixticola | reverse complement strand
AAGACTTTGATAATGTCCCATACGCAACAATACTGCTCTTCTTATTGCCGTAATTAGTGTCGATTAAATGGCTGGATCCAATGGAAAAATTAAGACAAATAAAGAAGCTGTTTTCGGTTAACCATTCAAAATGAAATTTATCCGGATTGGAATTGAAAACCTTTTTGAGGTCTTCAATTCCAGAGTTTATTTCCATGTGTATTATGGAAGGTTTAAGCAGCTCAATAGATCTCATAATAGGTTTATAACTTTTAAAGTTACCAAGATAACTTTAAAAGCTCATCTCATTCTTATAGGTGATAATTATATACGGAATCCAAACTGGATCTTTAAAAGTAAACATTTCATTATTCTTGAGTAGTGCTGATTTTATTCGTTTGCTTCAGCCGCGACTTTCTCCAACATGGTATTAAGTTTCGCTCTGTCAAAATATTGTTTGTTGGTAAAAACTGCATGAATCCTTTTTGTGTTACTTATGCTTTTCAAAGGGTTCGCGTTTAAAAGGATTAAATCGGCTTTCATTCCTTTTTCAATTTTGCCTATAGAATCTGTAAGTCCGGCATAATTCACTGCATTCAAAGTTGCGGTTTGTAAAGCTTCTAATTCAGTTAGTCCTGCTTCTACCAATAATTCCAATTCATCATGGAGGCTAAAGCCATGATAAACCCCAAATACTCCGCAATCTGATCCTGCCAACAGTTTTACTCCGGTTTGATTCATTTGTTCAATAATTTCAAACCTTTTTTTTCTAATCAATGGATTTTCTTTTCCTAACAATTCCATAGTGGTCATTTCGTTTTCTTCCCAGAATTTAAGTTCTTTTTTTGCAATATATTTTAATCTTGGGTCTTGTCTCCAGTTATTATCTTTTAGAATATTATCCATTTCAGTAGCTATCAATGTGGGAGTAAAATAGGTATTGTTGAATTTGAATTTTTTAAAGAGGGCCTGGCATTTTATACTATCGTATGTTTTTACCAGTTCCAAAACTAATGAGTTCATGTTTTTTCCTGATCGTGTTTGGATTAGTGCAGTGATTTTTTCACGCAGTTTCTGTTCTTCTTTGCTACATTCTTCCAAAATATTTCCGGCGCAACAATGTTCAATACTTTTTTGACCAGCCTCGGAGGCTTCTGAAGCCTTGACAGCTATAGGTACATGACCTGCAAAATTAAGCCCTTGTTTATTCGCTTCCTCCGCTATACCAAAATAAGCTTCTCTGGGAACTTCATTATATATTTTTATAAAGTCAACATCTCTTTTTATTAAGTGATGCACTAACTTTCTTCCATCTTCCCTGGTGCCCGGAGCTTCTATGGTAGATAACTTCCCGGGTTTAGCACCATGAATCAAATCACTCGAAAAGATAGCTCGTGGTCCCACCAGGAGACCTTCCTTTACCTCAGCTTGTAAAATTTTCGATTGTGCAATAGGCATGGTCAATTCCCAACAAGGTTCAAAACAATCTCCACTCAAAACACGAATGCCTGTAATACCATTTGCTATAAATAAAGGATAAATTACATCCCGGGTTATTTTTGGTGATGAAGTATGTGCATGCATATCCCACAAGCCAGGTATAACATATTTATTTTTTCCACTTACTAATGTTGCTTGTTCTGGGACTTCTAACATATTTGAATGTCCAATTTCCTTGATGATATCATTTTCAATAATAATGGTTTGTTCCTTCAGAATTTTACCGTCTTCAATATTTATAATCGAAGTGTTTGTTATAGCAAAAAAGGAATCTGACTTTGTTGGATTAGGTAGTCCTAAAGAATAAATCCCTGCGACTATAATTCCCAGGACCGATAAAATTTTAGTTTTCATAAGCGAATTAATTGTATTCCTAAATTTTAAGAGGTTTAAGTGTAATAGAAAAGCTGGGTCCGTGTAGGGAAGGCGGTGAGCTTCTAAAGTAAGCTTAGTGGACTGTTAAATTACTTATTTTTTTCTGAATATTTACATGTTAACAATTGAAAATCATCATGGTAGCTGAGAATAATGATTGCCAGTATAAAATCCTTGATCTCTAAAAATCACATCATACCTATCTCAATTTTAAGCTAAAGTTTTTTCACTGCGGAAAGGTTCGAATTTTAAGTATAGCTTATGGCACCGCAATAATCATAGCAAGTTCCGCAGCTTCTGAATTATTTAAATTGTTGGAGAATACCTGAAAATAAATAAAAGTTGAAGGAGGAGTTTCAATAGTTTTATTGTTATAAAAATTGATAATCTCTAAAGCTCAATAAGTTTGAAATCTATAGCACTTTTATGAAATCCTATTGCGTAAATGGTATCATGAGATTTTCCCTGAATTATCATGGGAATGTTGCCCTCCATATAAATTATATCGAATTCGTTTTGATGAATTCTGTCCCATTTGGTACGTGGAAAGCGGTCTTTATCAGAACCTGAAATCAGTATCGAATCATTTACAAACTTCAAAGTGTCAGTATAATCCCTCGATTTTAATAAGAATTTTCTCCCGATAAGCTCAATGTCATTTAAACCGATTTTTAAGGAATCATCCAATTTTTTATAAACCGAATTATTCGATCCATTATGTCCTGAGATTACCAGGCTGTCGTTATTTATAAACTTAATCTGACTATTTTCTTTTTCATCATCATCAAAAATAATCTTCCTGTCACTTAGTTTGAAGCTGCCATGTTTTGTATTACCTCCTAATCGATAGTCGTATTTAAAACTATTTAATTTATACTTTCCGTCACTAAAGGAAATAATAACCCGGATAGGAGAGTTGAATGAAGATTCTGGAGATTCTGAATAGGAATAAGCTCCAATCCAGTTTCCCTCTATTTTTCTAGTGGTGTTACAGGAGACTAATATTATTAGTAATATAAGAGAAAATAACTTCCTCATTCTTTTGAAAAACCTCATCCTTTGGTTAATAGGCTTAGATTGATATTTAATTAAAAAAAGATTTAGTAAATAGATTTTTTAATTATTATCCGGTATTATTGTTGGAATACGAAGGAAACAAGTCTAGGAAGACCATTGGTATTATCTTCATCAAACCATTCCTTTAATTCCACTAATTTCAAACCATTATTTTCAGCTTCACTCAAATATTCAGAAATATGGTGAGTATAAACTTCTAATTCTTCAGTGCCATTATTGGTTTCATATCTGGCTTTACTACCAGCATATTGTTTAAAAGGATGTAATTCACTTATAAAAAAATAAGCATCTTTTTTCAGTTTAAGAACTGCCTGATGAAAAATATGATTTAAATCCTTTATATGCTCAAGGGTTAAACTGCAGGTGATCAAATCGGCAAATTCATTCTCAATCTCCCAGTTTTGGGTAAGATCTGCCTTAATGAATACAACCTTTTCAGAAGTTATTTTTTCAGTGGCCTTATTTAGCATTTCCTGAGAGAAATCCAGACCAATAATCTGTTCTGCTTTGGTAAGTAACCATTCGGTATTTTTTCCGGTACCACATCCTAACTCCAAAACATTTTTAAATTCATAGGAGCTTAAGGTCTCAATGGTACATTTTTTATCCAGATCCCGGGTACGATTTTCATTGGTATCATATTGATTGGCCCAGATATTATATGCTTTCTCTATACTCATTCGATATATTTTAAATAGGCTGCCGGCGGTATGCCAGGTGGCGGGTTTGTTCTAAAAATCTGATTTTCTTTCCCAGATTTCCGAGTACTCCCTTTCGAATTGCTTAGCGGTTATTTGCTTATCTCTCAGGATACCGGTTTCGAACTTTTTCTTAATAGGATTTTCTCTTAAACCATACTCATACACAGTGTCTGATCTTCTCAAAACGGTTGGGGGATCTGAATTGAGGTTAATTACTTTCTCTTGTTGAACAAAAAAGTAGGAGTCAGCTTCGGGGGGCATGACAGACTCGGATTGTTTTACGTAAAATACCTGGATAACGTTATCGCTACTTAGAAGGTAATTGGAGTATGTATATCCATATTCTCCACAGCTCATGGAATCAATGACAAGCTTCAAATGAGGTAATGAATATTTCCCGGTTTTTCCCCAGCAATCACCAAACTCGTATTCATTTACTCGATCTGTTTTCATCTTTGAAAGATCATATGTTTCCATAACAGAAAGGATTGAATTCCCGGTGATTTCAGAATTAGCAGAATCCAACAAAGTTGGGATTTCCTCTTCAATTATCTGATTTATATTCTGCTTGTCCACCTCGTTTTTCCCGGAGTTACAGGAAATAATCAGCCCAACGAGAATGATGATATAAATGTTTTTCATGTTTACTGTCTAAATAAATTCCAGCCTTTTAAATAAAGCCTGCTATCTGCATTAACCGATATTTTATGAGTTGATTTTTTCGATTAAGGTAATCTGGCAACTAATTTAGAATATTTTAAATTCAACCAGCCAGTTGTACCCAACAACATGTTTATTTTAAAAACTCAAATTTATCTTTCAGCATATAAACCTTGTCTAATTTTTTGTCATCCTTTAATATCTCCACCTTAATAAAATCGTCTTCCGTGGAGATATATTTTAATCTCATATCACCCATTCCATTGGTGTCATAATAGGCTCCGTATTTGCAGTTAAACGGATTGTTTTCGACTTCATGAGTAAAAATGGAGAGCAGAATCATTTTTTTAGAGTATATATTTTTCTTTTTAAAGCCCACGATCCGGTGGTCCGTTTTCATATTGGCCGTCAACACAATGGATCTGTCTTTCCGGATGAGGGCTTTTTTAATAGAGGTAGGATTTAAAGTAGTTTTCATATTAACTGAACCATTACAGGCCTCACCTTCATCTGCTCCTTTGATCCAGTTTTTAAGGGTTTCTATTCGTTGATTAGTTAAATTTTTCAGGTATAATGCTTTGCACATTGGAAGAACTGAACCATAATACTTACCACCATATTGAGGATATTTCATCTCCAGCTCTGCATCCCGGAATTGTATCCAAAGGCGTTGGGATTTTACCAGGTTATTTATAAAAATAGTATCCTTTTTATATTCAGAAATTATCGTCCTATAGACTTCATTTAATTTTTTATCTGCTTCCTTGAATTCATCATAAGCATTCTGATTTATGTCTCCCTGGGTTTGAGAATAACAAGTGATACTTAAAATAGCTGTCATTAAAACAAATAGGTACTTCATAATTAATTTTCAAATATGTTTAATTAATAAACTTTTATAGAGATGCTTGTTAAGTCCATAATAGATAGGATCCGGTCTAATTTTGAGCAGTTAAATTAATGATTTTCAAGCTGGTGAGTTTATACCAACGTGGGAGTAATTGCCGTGGGTTCATTAAAATTAGTAATGACTACGGGCCGCTGCTACAATCCGTTTTAATTCAGCTTCCTTCTGAGTTCCAATGAGGATTTTTTTTCCACTTATAAGTTCTATCGCCAAACCTTTACTGCCTTTGATATTGTATACGGTTCCGTAGGCAGTCCAGAGTCTGATTCCCCAACCCCCAACAAAACCATAATCCACAACTTCAGCTTTTTTGACTTCCTCCCAGCTTACGCTTTTTTTTATAATTGGAAAGAAGTTTATCCTGATTTCATTCTGGTCAATTTCTGTTTTTAGCTTTATAAATCTAAAAATGGCAATCAAAGAAAATACGAATATGGAAAGAAGGATGAGGCCTATGTTGGATAGTGGACTATTGCCAGAAGCTCCTTCCCGGAACACCTGGTTATATATTGCCCAAACCGGTATTAAACCAACTGGTAATAAAAGTAACCAGAGCCACCACTGGGTAAATTGTTGTTCTTCCTTAAATTCGATAGTCACTTATGAATCCATTTTTTCGTATCCGGGGAAAACGATCCCGATCACTCACTTAATGATTCTATATAAATCAGGCTTTTCCAGATACGGAATTTACTATTTTTCTTTAAAACTAATTTGCGGAACTCGATATTGAGAAGTGGGAGCTTACTCTTGTATACTTCTAACTTTTAATCATCTTATAAACCCCGTAGACAAATATGATAAAGGCTACGGTAAAGACGAGGTAGAAATAAATTTCACCATAAACCTTAAGGTTTCGGGCTAACATTGTTAATAGCACCGAAGAAAAATAATAAACGACTGGAGGAAGTTTAGTTAGTTTATGAATCATATTAAATAAAGTTGCGGGATTAATTTAACTTATGTTGGTTAAACAGAAATAAGCATGAACAGGTAGATTCGTATGCTTTTGCACCCCATTGTAATTGCCATTATGCTTTTTTAGCATACGTTTTTATATCTGTTATTTTTTTTACGAAATCCTCCCAATTTGGTCGCACCAATTCGTGTTGATTGATCTGCAGAATTTCGTATTCTTTAAATCGGAATTCAATGTTATTCGGATATATCTCAAGGGATGTTATATCCTTTAGATCTCTATGTTTATCTTTTCCAAATTCATCAATTCCATTTTTATCAATAAATAATACTGTGCGTTTAGAGACTGTATATTCAAGAAAGATTTGAACGAGAGCTAATAATAGTAATATTCCTGTATAAATATTTATATCAGATATACAAAAGGCAATTATTATGGCTATAAAAACAAGGTTCAAAAAGTCAAAATTACTTTTCGATAATATTATTTGATTTTTGTTCGCTGTACTCTTGTCAAATTTTAGATAGGATACAATTGAATTAATTAAATACGGTAAAAATGTTAGAATCAAAGCTAATTCGAAAGTTTCAATTACGAAAATCACAAGATAAGCCAGGACTAAATAGATCGTTTTAAGAATGATTGAATTGCTCAATTTGTACATTTATTAAGAATTTAATTTAATCTATTTGAGGCTGGATAAAGCTTGTAAGACTTGAATTGCTTTCTGGGCATTGCTTAAGATTTATTATAACTTAATGGCATCAAAATAGTAGTTTTCACCCTCATCTTTATATTCCTGAATTATCCTAAAGCCGAATTTATCTAAAAGATCTCTATATTTTTTCGCACCTAATGACCTGGATTTTTGACCGGTTAAATTATCCATCCATACTCCATCTTGAGCGGGTGCAGTAAACAGAAGCTTACCACCCTTTTTTAAAAAGGAAGCAACCTTTTCTAGCAACTTAGTTTGTACTTCTTCTGAAAGCAGAAAAATTAACCCCCAGGCAATAATTGCATCAAATTGCTTATTAAAGAAAAGGGAATCTTCTACAGATTCACATTCAACAGGAATATCGGGGAATGTATTATTAAATTCTTGCACCATTATTTTTGATGCGTCAATGGCATAAACTTCCATTCCTTCATCAATTAGCACTTTTGTAATAGGAAGACCTGTCCCGCAACCAAGATCTAAAATTGTAGATTTCTCAGGTAATGATCTCACCCAATTACGTACGCTCAAGGTTCCAACGCCAGCCTCGTCTTGTCCACGGATTTCGATAAATCTTTTCGCGATTCTTTCATAACCATTCGATTTATCCATTTTAATTTCATTTTAAACTGAGCAAAGATTTAATGAGGACAGATTGCCTAAAACTCTTTCAAGCTGGTGCAATATTTTTCACCTTGCAATTTTTATTGAGATCTGTAAACCTTTTTAAAATTGTTCTGGCTTCTGTAATATCTTTAGAACTACAATATACGAATGTCCAGATGCCAACTTTGTCTTTTTTAAATTCAGGAATCGAAAATTTGTGATTAAAATAATTGAAATTATCCTGTAAATGGAAATAATCCCTGTACTCCCATAATTTTACCTCAAAAGTAAAGGTTTTATATGGGGAGCGTTTATAAAGGGCAGTAATTTCATATTCCGGAATCTTATCCTCCCGCAAATATCGTACATACTGTGTTTTACTTACTTTGACGATGTCTTTATAATGATAACCCGTCTCAGGATGAGGAATACTTTCAATTAAAGCATATCCATTCTTTACCCTTCCATGAACATAATTTAAATCCTGATCTATAAGTATAGCGGCGGTATCAACATCAGGAAATTTCCAGAAATATTTAAATTTAAGAGAGTCCTGTATTTTTCTTGCTAAGCTCAAGTTGTCTAAAATACTATAAACAAAAGGAATTGTAAGCCTCCTAAGGCTTTGTAATTGAGTACAGGTTTGATTGGTAAACTTTTATTACCGGGTATTGCTACTTGCTCCACGGCCTGCAGGCAGCTGATTATTCACTAAACCCTAATTCGTAAATGGTAAGTCCGTAACCCGACTCCCCCAAATCCTGATCAGTAATCGTCCAGTCTTCATTTTCAACAGGGGAGATGGTATGGATGGGATTAGTTAAATCTCTAGCTTCATAAAACTTCAATTCATTAAATGAATATTCCGGTACCGGATTTATCCCAAACCCCCAATCTTTAAAAATTTCAATTGACGAATTGGGTGAGATCACATTCGATGTATCGGTTTCAGCTCTTAATGATTCCGACTTCTGGAATATTACTATAAGGTCCTTTTCAGTTTGATTATTTATAAAATATTCAGCAATACCGGCAGGTTCATTTATAAGTTCGCCATCATCTTCCTGATTACAACTAACTATACCTAAACCTATAAAAAGTAGCAGAAATTTCTTTAAAAGAGAGTTTAATAAAGTCATGGGATGTTTTTATTAAGATGCTATAATTTAAAAATGGTTGCGCATGTTTTGATCAAATTTTTTAAAATTTATAGCAACCAGGCTTTATAGGGAAGGAACGGAGTAGGGACTTTATGCAAAACTCCTTTAAAGTCTAAGTCGCTGTATAGCAAAAAAGATTTATAACGCTGTGGTCTAATAACTTAAGCTTACATTATTACTTCTATTTTAATCATCCGATATTATCCTTCACTTTTTTTCGTATTTCCAATGGGTTCTGAGGGAGGAGGAACCGGTAAGTTGATTTTGGTTGGCTTTTTAGTAACCGATTTTTCGTTTTCTAAATAAGAAATTAATTCTGGAGCGGTTTCTAAAACCTTTTTAAATCTTCCATTTTCATCTACAATGATATGTCTGGGATAAGCTCTTAGGTTTAATTGATTCACTATTAGCTCCTTTTGGTCGGCAATAACAGCATATTTAAATTCTTTCTTCTTTAGAAATTCCTGCAAAGGTTCTTTTTTATCTAGGGCCAAACTTAAAAACTGTATGTTTTCATTATTTTCATATTTACTAACTAATCGGTTCAATTCGGGCATTTCTTCTATACAAGGCTTACAATTGATAAACCAGGTTTTAAATACAGTGATTTTACCCTTAAGATCTTCATTGTTATAACTATTACCTTCCAAATCTACAATATCAATCTCAGGAAACTCATGCCCCTCCATTTGGTAATATTTTAAGTGGATACCAGCAGTTGAGGAAATTGTTTTAGAAATAGATTTCTCGACACCTTTTGGTAATTCGTATAATTTGTAGATTCTGGTGTCTTCCGTTTTCATTTCAACAGCAATAAATTTTCCGGAGGTTAGAGACTCGAGAAATTTACCTTTGGATACCGCTTTAAAATTTTCATCCAATGCTTCAAAATCTGATGCCAGTGATATATTATAATAATGATAAGACCACCAAGTCATGTAATCACCTGTTAACTCTTTAATATCAACTACGGGTTCTAACTTCTCGTTTAACGCTTGAGTTGCGCCTTGTTTGCTTTGATTATTGCAGGAAGTTAGCGTGATACACAGCATCACAAAACATATAATTTTATTCATTTTCTAAGATTTTGCATGATTAAAAATAACGCGGCTTATGTTCAAGTGCAGCGTGTAGGGGACGCATACCGAAGCTTTGGATTAAAGACTTTGCTATAATTTGAAAACAAGGTATTAATTAATTTCCTAACGGTATCGTATAATTTTAAATACCGTTATGGTCTGAAGTATTTATGAAATACCCATGTTCAAGTAATTCCTTTTCTTTAGAAATCTCTTTTAAAAGACCATCCTTTAGCAATAAAATTTTATCTGCTACTTTGAGCACATTCTCATAGTCATGATCTGTAACAATAAAACCTTTATTTTTTTCATCATTTAAAATTTTAATGATAAAATCCCGGTTAATAGGACTAATCCCATTAAATGGCTCATCCAGGAGAATATAATCTGCTTCTGAGTTTAATAATAATAAAACCTCTAATATTCTTTTTTCTCCACCTGAAAGCACTTTGAATTTTCTGGAGAGTAATGGCTTTATAAAATCATTATTCAATAATTGATTCCTTCTTTTTGGTGGTAGAAATAACCGTATAATATTGTGAACTTTAATCTCCTTTGGCAGGAAATTGTCTTGCGGGAGGTAATTTATCAAACTGCTCGAATCTGCAAAGCTTGTCAATACTTTGCCATTCACCTTAACAAATTTATTTTCTGCATCTTCAATCCCAAAAATTATTTTTAGTAAAGTAGATTTACCAGAACCATTTCTTCCAAGTAATCCAACCGTTTCTCCTTTTTTACAAGTCAGGAATATATCACTCAGTATTAATTTACCATGATAAGTTTTTCTAATGCTATCAATATGAAGGTGTTTCATAGCATTGAAAAGATTAAAATATTGATAAGTCCCAGACTAATGGTGGATAACCAAAGTACAGTTTTACGCAATCCGGTATTGAAGTAATAATAATACTCATAATTACCTCGTACCTCATAGATCAGGTAATGAATAACCGGGCTTATTAAAAAATAATAAAATCCAATCGAGTTGACCTTACCAATTAAAAGACCAATGATAACAGCAAAGAATATCCCAATTGGGAATATACTTCTTTGAAATAATAATATGTTTTTAAAACGTCTGACTATCTGAAATCTGATTCAAAATTCTCTTGCAATAAATAGGGTAACTTAATTGATGCCTATGCTATCTATACCTGTAAGCGAATTTTTGTTCAAGTTATATAATCTCTTTTAATAGTCATTGTTCAAAGTACGGCCAATCCTCTGTTGCTACTTAATCCTCATAAGCTCCTGAAGAATAAGTTAATTCATAACTATGAGTGTAAATTTCAAAAACGATTCCAAATGGATCTTCTACATAACACATTTTGTAGGGTTTATCGTTGGGATAATATTCCCTTATAGGCATCCTTTGTTTTCCACCGGCTGAAACGATTTTGTCGATTAAACTTTCAATATTAGGATCCTGTACACAAAAATGGAATAAACCGGTATTAAACGGATTAAATTCGGGGGCTTCCTTAATTCCATTTGGAAAGGAAAATAATTCGATCCCAATTCCGTCAGATGTGGACATGTGTGCGATTTCAAATTGTTCCCAATCTTCTCCAAACACATCGATACACATTTGACCAATAGCAGTTTCTCTTTCTTTTTTAACTGTTGAAGGCTCCATTATTACATACCATCCCATAACTTCCGCATAGAATTTCACTGCTTTTTTAATATCCGGAACTGTAATGCCAATGTGTGAAAATGATCGTGGGTAAGTTTCTTCTTTTTTCATATCCATTGTTTTTATTGGCTACAAAATAAGGATATATTTGTTTGGCTGGCAATAAGTTACCTAAAAGGGATATAGGTAACTAAAGGAGTTAATTGTTGAATATCAGGTTTTTATATTTTAAAAATGAATAATATTTATTGTCCTCTTAACTATACCATGAAATTAATTGGAACAAAATGGAAGCCCTTAGTTTTGTTTCATTTACTGGAAGGACCGGTTCGCTCCGGAAAACTTCAAAATAAAATTCCGGAGATTTCGAATAAAATGTTTACTCTAACGGTAAGGGAACTGGAAAAGGATGATCTAATTACCAGGAAAGTATTTCCGGTTGTTCCTCCAAAGGTAGAATACGAATTAACAAAAAAAGGAAGGTCTCTGGAATCTATACTAATTAGTCTGGATTCGTGGGGTAAGGAAATGTCTGTTTTCTAATTTCGCCTGAATAATCTTAATTTCTTGCAGCCTTAAATTTACTAAGCTTATAAAATACAATTTTCAGCAAAAAGAGGCCTAACTGAATGATCCCGCACAGCGGAATGATAAACATATAAAGCCATAAAATTACGCCTGGACCATTTTCATTCCACAAATTCCCTCCAGAACCGGTCGCCAGATATGCATAAGTTAAGGGAAATAAATAAACTAAAGTGTTGGTTATAAGAAGCGTATTCAGAATTTTTCTTCTACTTATATTACTGTCCTTAATTTTATAGAGAAAAATTGTTGAAATAGGTAAAATCAAAAATAATAATATAGGTTCCATGCTTATTTTTTGCAGCCAACCGATCCCCTGAATGCTATTAGGCGATAAGGAGACTGTCCCGTTGTTTTGGGATGTGGCTGAGTGTTTTAATAGGGGGGCAAGTTAATTTATTTCTTTTTACGGGTAGGCTTCATTTTATAGCAATTTAATACAGCGACTTTCTATGCTTTCATTTTAATTTTAGATCAACCATTTCGGCAAGCTCAATTGCACATCCCCATGCCACGGTAAAACCTGCTCCACCATGACCATAGTTATGAAAAACGTTGGTATATTTTTCATCAAAATCAAAACGAACACAACTTCTTTTGGGTCTGAGCCCTACCATTTCCTCGATTATTTCCGGCGATTCCTTTGATAAACCTGCCTGTATCAGTCGGTCAATAATCAAGTTTGTATCATTGATCTCTACATTGGTGTTCCAATCATTTTCGTAATCTGTACCACCAATAATGCAGTCTTCACTTCGGTTAATTACATAACTTAACGCTCCTTTTTTGGTGGAATCTGCACAGGAGGAAATATCCATTTTTTTACAGCGTAAAATTTGTCCACGCATAGGCTGTAAATTCTCATCGTTACATAAGTCTTTAGCTCCTAATCCCGTACAGTTAATTACAAGACTGTTTAAAGTGGAGGCTTCCTTGAGACTGGCAATTTTTTGCATTTTAAAAATGCCACCATTGTCGACAAACCGGTTGAATAAATATGGCAAATACAAATGTGGCTCAGCCAGCGGAACTATGGAAATATGGGCTGCGTCTATTCCTTTCGGTAATTCTTCAGGTAAAGCTTTTCTTACCGTACCAGAGGGTAACAATTTTATCCAGTCTGTATTGCTGGTGTTATTGTAAGCGGTTATAAAAGGTATAAAGGAAACCCCATTTCCCTCATTTTTATCTAACTGATATTCCTGATAGGTGAGTGCGGACCATTTATTGGCTCTTTCTTTAGGCTGAATTTCAAACGGAAACCAAATAGCGCCCACTTTACTGGATAAGGTTCTATCAAAAGGCTCTTTGGCGATTATTGTAACCCTGAAACCTTTTTCCTGTAGTTTAATGGCTGTCGTTAAACCGATTATTCCGCAGCCGATGACCGTTACTGATTTCATAATTTATACTCCGTTAATATCCAAAGAGAGGAAAGTATGTCTAATTTGGGATTCTTCACTATAAGCTTTAATTAAAGGGAAGTTAATGGAATGATCTCCTCCCAGGGTTGAAATTTTAGAATCTGATTTAAGGTGTGTTTTAGTTACTTATTCAATATTAAAATATTTAAAAATTTCAACATCACCTTTATCAACAATCGCTGAATTTTCGATCGTGGTAAGATTTTCTACATACATATTTGCAGTACCACAATGTAAAGCCACTCTTAAGAATGGGGGAGCAGGTTTAGGTCCTTTTTGGTAAGAAGATTTTACATCGAATTGGATTCCCTGAATAATTATTTTAATCATTGTGCTATTTACTGGCAATACCGTCTATTGCCCTTATGGAACATATTTCAGAATTTATTGTTCTGATATCTCTTTTAAAATATCCAATGCTTTTATATATGTGTTGTTGAAGAAATCCAGATATTCATCTAACGTATCGATCTCTACGGTTACTGTGGTAATTCCATTATTTTCTACAAAGCTGTAATTTTCGTAACCGCCTGTCCATTTTTCTACCTGTTCCCCGGAAGTTATTTCAGTATCACCATCCAGAAATCCGTAATGTCGTATGGAAACAAAACTCGCAGGCTTGTGTTCAGCAATTTCTGAAACCATTCCTCCTTTTTTTCCATTTTCGTCTACACCTATAAAAAGGATCTTGCTTCCCTTGTCCCAACTGCCTTCATAAGTAGAAGTAGGATTAAAAACTGCTGTCCAGGATTCGTAAGTTTTCTTATCATTTAAGCCCAGCATTGTTTCATAGACTTTTTGAGCTGAAGCCTTTATTTCTTTTTTAAACTTTAATCGTTTCATTACTATATGTTTGAAGTTTTATCAGTTTTAAAATTTACGAATTTATTACTTCGTTCGGCTGATGTACAAGAATTAAAATATTAACCAATGAATCCGATTACCTTAATTAAATGGAATAAGGGAGGCGTCCCCAGCCATGAGTAGGCCTTGGTGTTTTAAAAGTGGGTTAGGTTGAGTTATTTTCTTCCTCCGAAAGCTATTGCACAATTGAGTTAACCGTTGTTGTTCAAAGTACAGGTGTGCTGGTTTACTTACTGGTTTAAAATTTGTAATATTGTTTGATAGTTAACGTTTTCGTTTCAAAAATCTACTTATGTCGAAA
The DNA here is from genome assembly GCF_048285835.1 of Christiangramia aquimixticola. Taxonomy (NCBI): domain Bacteria; kingdom Pseudomonadati; phylum Bacteroidota; class Flavobacteriia; order Flavobacteriales; family Flavobacteriaceae; genus Christiangramia; species Christiangramia aquimixticola. The sequence continues at coordinate 7,508 of NZ_JBLVTL010000005.1, read as the reverse complement.
AATAAAATTTTAAAAACTGGCTTTTTACTTCTATTTCTAACTTTACTTGGAATTACTATTGGCTGTAGTTCGGGCGATGATAATGAAATTCAAACTGTTGAGTTAACCGTTAATGGAACGGTTCTTTTCGATGATGGAGACGATTTTATAGGTGATGTTGACGGAGATTTTACCGGCAACGGTGGAAGTGCAGTAAAAACATTTTTTTGGGAAAACTCTTTAATCACAGCAGAATATAATGCTGATATTACTGCTTCAAGTAATGGATTGTTTAAAATGGAGGTCAAAGATGCAAATGGCAATCTGGTTTTAAATAAGTCTTTACGCGGGGGAGTGGAACCTGATTCTTTTTCGGGTGTAACAACTAGTGGAACTCCAGGAACCTGGTCTGTAACAATAACGCTTTCTTCCTTTAATGGTGATGGTAGTTTTTCCTTAAGTGAGGGTGATTAATCGTTTTATATTTTTAAATAATTAAAATTAATCCGAGATATTTTTCAATTCTAAGAGCATAAAGTTTAATATCACTTTCCTTTTTTTAAAGTGTATTTGAGTTTAATAGATGCGATATTTGGTAAGGGTTACGATAAAGCCAAATTGTATGAATAGGGGACGCGTCCCGGCGCTTCGGGACTATTAATTTAATTGTTGATCAAGTTAATTATCTTCTTTCTAACGTGAGCGTCCATTTACGTTGAATCGTTGTTGGAAACTGTTATTTTAGATTGAGAAATTGCTTTGCGTTTCCATATAAAATCATTTGTTTTTCCTCATTACTCAAAAAATCAAGATTGTTTATAAAATCGATAGATCTGGTAATGGCTCCCGGCCACACCATCTGGTCTGACCCAAACATAACCCTGTCCAGTACTCCTGCAGTTTGAGCCAGTTTTAAAAATCGAATTGCGTAATTCTGTGTTAAGGGATCTACCCATAGAATAGCTCCTAAATCGACATATAAGGATTTATACATACTCATCATTCTTACTGCTTGCTCAAAATAAACCTCTCCGGCATGCATGAGATAAATACGAAGTTTAGGATATTTTACTAATACATCTTCAATAAGTAACGGGTCACCAATAGATATCCTGAAGTCCGGACAGCATTTAAAAGGTGCCATAGGTGGGGCACCTCCAGAGTGGTAAGCTACCGGGATATTGTATTTTTCGCAAATCTCAAGGTATGGTGCATACATTGGATCATTCAAAGTTTTACCAAAGTAAACTCCTGAAACTTCACCAAACACTTTAATTTTCCCGCTTTTTACTAAGTGTTCGAATTGCTCCAGGGGGATGGGATTTCCCTCATCCATATAACCTGGAATAAACCGGGAATCAGCTGCTACGTATTTCTCTACACCTTTCAACGACCATCCGCTTACAACGGCATACTCAATACCATGTTTATCCATTAACTTTATTGTCTGTTTCAAATGCTCATCTACAGATTTAGGTGATTCTATTCCTGTAGGATGCGTATTTCCTCCCCAATAATCTTCTTTGGTATAACTATGGGTATGCACATCAATAATTTGACTTGAAACATTGGTCAAATAAAATAAAAACATAAGGGATAAAATATTCTTCATAACATTTAATTTTTTTACTCATGAAGCTTATAATGAGGGGAATAGCGAATTAAGTACACTTTCCTTTTGGAATATTAAGATACTCAAATTAATGGAAAAGCGGTTTGAGTATATACCCGAACCGCTTTTAGATTTATAGATTATGTAGGCCGTTTTTACTTCAATTCTATCAAAAATGTAGTGGGTTCGCTTTTATTTATTTTTTTGAGATGATAGATTTTAATAAAAATCTTTTAGTCATTTTTAGGATCGAGAAGTGAAGAATTATTTTTAATTAATTATTATCTGGTCCCTCTAAAGCATTATATTTTTCAATGATATAAAGGATGTTTTTTTCACTCCCTTTCATAGAATTAAATTCCTGAAGGATGATCGCATTATCTTCAATTAATGGTCTGATTCTCTCCTTTGAATCTTCTCTTTTGTTTAGGCCGCCAAAGTCAGTCGAGATGATTTCAGAATCATCTTTGGAGGTGAAATAAATAATTCCATCAACTAATTGATAAACCTTTATTCTACCGTTTATTATTCTTCTTATAAACCATTTATCATAAACGGTGGCAATTATACAATCGCCATCAACACCATTTGATGATTTAATAAATTTAACTTTACCCGGGTCTATCCTGCTTTTATTCCCATTCTTTTCTTATATCTGACTTCTTCTGTATTTAAGTAATTAGTTGATCTTGATATTTTCCCGAAAATGGTATCGTTGCTATTTGAAACGAGATATTCCTCTTCCTGTGCTAAACATTTTAAGAGGTTAATAGAAATATCGCTGTTATGATTCTTAATGATTTCAATTATGTAATATGCCTTATTAATAAATTATTTTGGGTTAAACCAGGTTGCAGGTGGGAATTGGGAATCTATCTGCGATTTAGTTATGAAATGTATCACTTGTAGTGCTTTTTTTATAGGCAGTTGACTATCATTTTAGAATATTGAATGTCGAATAGCCTAAAGCACCTAAGAATATTACAATTGGCATTCCTATTTATTGTTCTTCAGAAGTTTTATAGATTTCTAATTATACAGAACTTATTCTTCCAATTTTTTTGCTACACTATCGTAATATTCTTGCGATAGAACTTCGGTCCAGGTAGTGGGCTGTTCTCCGCCATATACAGCCAGGTATGTAACATCACTGTTTTTGGTAGATGAATGCCAATGCTCAGTATCTTTTTCACATTTTATTACGTCCCCGGCTTTAAGAATAACAGGGTCTTTTCCTCTTTCCTGATAATAACCTGCGCCCTCAACATAAATTAACACTTGTGTAGAGGCGTGCTTATGCCAATCCAGAGTAGAATTTGCTTTGAAGTAAGCCTTGGTAATATGAAAGTTTAAATCTCCTTCAACCTCCAGCAACCCATTTAGCCAGGCCTCTCCTATATAATGAGTGTTTGGAGCCTTAGTACCCTCTTCCATATATGATGAAACTGAATAAGATTCATCTTGGGCGAAAACACATATTGGAACCACAAATAATAATACTGTAATTAA
>NZ_JBLVTL010000005.1:0-4366 GCF_048285835.1 Christiangramia aquimixticola | reverse complement strand
AGCCAATTATACATTAAATCAGCCACTTTCTTATTGTTAAGGTCGGACATTGGGAAATGTGTATTGCCTTTTAGACCTGTTTCAGGGAGAGGAACTAAAGTCACGTCCCCTCCATATTTATTTACCATATCTCGCCATTTTTTTGCCATAGATAGCGCAACTCTCCATTGTTCCTTACCCGGGTTTACTACCGGTTCTTCAGGAATATAATCTCCGTAGTATATAACTATAGGTATTTCTGTCAACCGTTTAAATTCAGATAAAGGTACTCCTCTTGCCTTCAGCTCTCCGTCGAGATATTGCATAGGTACCGGCACTTCATTATCAGGAAATACGAAATTACTACCGGGTTCATAGGATACAATTGCTTTGATATTATTATTTTTTAATGCCGTAAGCCATCCCTGACCTCCACTATGAGAATGTGTAACAAGTATTGAGGGACCTATTTTATCAAATAAATCTGAAACTGCTTTAATATTTAATTCAATACTCAACGGCCCCGTATCAGGTGTCATTTGGCGAAAAAACTGATTTAAAGCTTCTGGATCTTTAGAAAATTGAACTCCGGGATAGAATTCATTTCCTATGCCAAGCCTGAAAATGCCAAACCAAAGTTGATCATCTGTAGATGCACTTATGCTTATAGGCTCTGTACTGCGCCCAGAAAGACCTCGACGGGGCTGGTCCATTAGATAAACGGGAAAATCTTTTCGAAGGAAAATACTCTGAAAACCTTCTCTCCCGTCTGGCGTTGTTTGCCAGGTTCTCATAGATTGCCCGTAGCCATGCCAAAATACTAACGGAAGTTTACGTGGTTCAGCAGGGATTTGATAGAAAACGGTAGCGTGATCACCATGAAGTGTTTGACCTGAGGTGTTTTGATTTGCTGGGTTAAATGCACCATCTTTGATAGAATCAAAAGTGCCAGAACTGCTTTTTACCGTTCCCCCGACTGCAAAACTTCCCTGCTCAGCTAAAGTTATCACATCTCCCGGTAGAGACCGTGAACCTGTACATGATGTTAAAAAAACTGGAATACTTATTATTGCTAATATTACTCTCAGTTTAATTATAAGGTTTTTCATTTCGACTATTTCAATATTTTGCGATTTAATAAAACAAAGGGAGAGTGTACTTGGTTTGATATTTTGCCGATTATGATTAGTCCGACGATTAGAGGATTAATTATATGCGATATAATATGCAGTTTACCATCATTCTCGATAAGGTATATTTAATATTAATAGTCCGGTTATCGACTGTTGGCGAAGTAGAGGCCGAGTCCCAATGCTACGGGAGTCGGTTTAGTATTGGTTTGTTGGTCAAGTTAATCTAATTCTTTCTAACGCTGCCGCCTATTTTTGATAACCGTTGTTGGACGCTCGCTTTTGTTTAGATTAACTGATAATAGTCAGATATATGAAGGTTCATAATTTGTCTCTTTTCAGATTCCGCTCTGGAGTCGCGTTAGATAAAGAGTCAGTAAAAAACATATGCCTATTATACTTAAATTGACTGCTGCCCGAAAGATCCATTTTTGCTTATTAAAATTGTGATTGAAATATCTAGTTAATAAAACTGAAATTCCCATCAACGAAAACCAAATGGTAAAGAATAAAGATATTTTCCATCTGTAAATCGTGGTGACCGCATCGTGTATCATTCCACAAAATATGAATGTAAATAGTAATGCCACTCCAATGGGAAAAATTTTCTTTAAGGGTTTGAAAATATATTTCCCCAAATAGAATCCGAAAATAGGATTCCAATAATTCCAAAATGTGGAGAAATTTTTTGCTCCTAATGAGCGATAAAGATTATTTCTCAGCGATTTTGAATTTCCAATCGGCACTCCATTTCTTTTATTTACATATTCAGATAATGTCATTTTAATTGTTGATCAGATTTAATTATTCTCTTTCTAACGGTGCCGCTTATTTGCGATAACCGGTGTTGGGAATAGTTTATATTAGCTCTTTCAAATAATGTTTCAATTCCTTATGATCATTAATTACTTTCAAGATTTTGCCATCCTTTCCAATTATAAAATGTGTTGGAAATGTGTTCACATTTAATGTTTTAAGCATATAATCTTTAGATACCGATGCAGTTGCATAATCGAATTGCTCCTTTTCTAAAAATTCTATCAAATCTTGTTCTGGGTCGAACGCAATACTCAGAAATTCTATATCTTTTCTATTAGCATATTCATGAACTAATTTATTTAATTTTGGTATTTCTGCTACACAAGGTTGACATCTAATAAACCAGCATTTTAGAACTATAATTTTGTTTTTAGTAGTCTGTGAGTTCCATTTTTTCCCAGTTAAATCAGTATAACTTAAATCCGGAATTTTATTTCCTTCAAAACTCAATAATTTTAATTGATGTTTGGATTCACGTTTAATGGTAATGGCAATGCTATTTTTTTCAGTAAGGGGTATCAGTTTATAATATTCTTTTCCTGGAATTGAATTTAGTTTAACCGGTATATATAAACCGGAAGTTAGCCTTTCTAAGAATGACTTTTTATCGATTTCTTCATTATTCGTATTTATGCCAATAAACTCAGAATTGAGATCAATAAAATCGTTGTGATAAGTCCACCATGATAAACTATTCTTTTGAAGTTTATCTGTATCCACATTTGGATTGGCATATTCTTGTTGCTTTTTCTGGCATGAACTTATTAATATGATTATCGCAATAATCGTAATATTCCGCAATAATTTCATAGTTCGAATTTTGTTTAAATTATACCCAACGGTCCCGGTTATCGCCAGTTGGTGAATTAGGGGACGCGTCCCGACGCTTCGGGAGTCGGCTTAGTTGTTTTATCCTAAGTGTCTAAAATAGACTTTCTGGACTATGCCCGCTTTTTGCGCTTAACCGATGTTGTACCTAGTTCTTTTTTTATTTTTCAGATTTTATCATAAGAAACTCACCTAATCCGAGTTTTAGTGCTAGCTCAGTTTTTGTAAGTTTTAGAATTTTAAATTCGAATGGACCATCAGGGGTTTTCAATATTACATTTTTCGAATCTTTTGTCAAAAGCCAGGTTCCATTCATTGTTTCGCCCATAACAAATGAACTAAAATTAGAGTTTCGCTTAAAGTCAAAAGTCATTTGACTTATTATGTCTGTCTTCAACATTTGTAATCCAGCTTCGTCCATCTTTTCTTTGTTATATGCATCCTTAAACACCCATTTGCCAATTAGTAATTCATTGCTTTGAGCGTTCACGGCTAAGGTTAATAGTGTGAATACTATAATTGTCAAAATTCTTTTATTCATAAATGTTCTTTTTTTTTTAATTATGCATAACGGTCTTGGTTATCGCCAGGTGGCGGAGTAGGGGACCCGGATTTGTCGGCTTAGTGTTTTAATCGTTGATCAAGTTAAATATTTTCTTACTAACGGTACCGCCTATTTGCGATAACCGTTGTTATATGCTGTGTTTTTTACTAAAATTTTCTATATAGTAATTATTCCTAAGACTTTTAATTTTAGAACTTGATTATAAAAGAAAAAGCCTCACATAACTGTGAAGCTTTTTCTTTTATTAAAATTCAATTTAATTAATTCGATGAAATAAAGTTCCGCGATATTCCTCTCCATCCTTTCCGTTGTGTAAAACCATTTTATCATTACTGATTTTCTCTACGAAAATCATATCTCCATGAACTCTAAGCTCCATATTTTTAGGATTAAAAGTGTACTCATAGCTACCCACTTCTTCACCATTTTGTTCAGTGGTTACCATAACGTCTGTGTAGGTGTAAACAAATTCTCCATCAATATCCAAGGAAACCTCTTCGCCCGTATAATCTTCTTTCGATTCCCATTTGCCAATCAAAAAGTTTGACGAATTTATGTCTTCATTATCGTCATCTTTTGAACAACTTGTAAGAACTGTTAGGCTAATTAGTAATAGTGCAAAAACTTTTTTCATTTTTAAATTTTAATGTTAATTAATTTAAGCATACTAAGTAATTACATTTTTCTTTAAAAAAATAACGATTAGGTATAAAATATTAGAGATAGTCAATAAATTTTTAAATAATTTCGATTCTAGAAAATTTATTTTAAATAGCCTGCTAGAGGTCAGTAGTTTATAAAAGTTATGAGAATATCTAAATAATAAATTATTTTAAACTTGAAAATTTATGTTTTAATCTGGATTAGACTTATTTATTTTTAATAATCTTAGTTCCAAAATTTCTAAAAACATTGCATATAACGGTTACGGTTAACGCAAGTTGCGGGAGTAGGGACGCGGTCTTGTCGGATTAACTCTTTTCATTCCTGGTTTCTAAAATTACACTTTTTCGGTAAAACCCGTTATTTGCGATAACCGATGTTA
>NZ_JBLVTL010000004.1:334263-355811 GCF_048285835.1 Christiangramia aquimixticola | reverse complement strand
ATAATGTCTGCTGCTACAAAATCTGTAGTAGCCTCACTGAAGGTGAAGCTAATAGTGGCAGTCTCTTCAGCTTTTAAACCAGTCTTATCTGAGGTGATCGCCAGGGTGGGTGAAACGGTAGTACTCGTTAGCGTTAAGCTATCTCCTTTTCCGGTATTGCCATCACTATCGGTATAAGTAGCATCGGCTACGGAGATGGTAATATTACCATCATAATTGGAAGTTGATGTTAAGGTTGCGGTGTAGGTAATATTATCTGTAGTAGACAAAGTACCTAAACTTCCCCCGGTGGTGGTAATGTCTGCAGCTACAAAATCTGTAGTAGCCTCACTGAAGGTGAAGCTAATAGTGGCAGTCTCTTCAGCTTTTAAATCACTCTTATCTGAGGTGATCGCTAAGGTTGGTGATACGGTAGTACTGGTTAGCGTTAAACTATCTCCTTTTCCGTTATTGCCATCACTATCGGTATAAGTATCATCGGCTACGGAGATGGTAATATTACCATCATAATCGGAAGTTGGTGTTAAGGTTGCCGTGTAGACAATATTATCTGTAGTAGACAAAGTACCTAAACTTCCCCCGGTGGTGATAATGTCTGCTTCTACAAAATCTGTAGTAGCCTCACTGAAGGTGAAGCTAATAGTGGCAGTCTCCCCAGCTTTTAAATCACTCTTATCTGAGGTGATCGCCAGGGTTGGTGATACGGTAGTACTGGTTAGCGTTAAGCTATCTCCTTTTCCGTTATTGCCATCATTATCGGTATAAGTATCATCGGCTACGGAGATGGTAATATTACCATCATAATTGGAAGTTGGTGTTAAGGTTGCGGTGTAGGTAATATTATCTGTAGTAGACAAAGTACCTAAACTTCCCCCGGTGGTGATAATGTCTGCTTCTACAAAATCTGTAGTAGCCTCACTGAAGGTGAAGCTAATAGTGGCAGTCTCCCCAGCTTTTAAATCACTCTTATCAGAGGTGATCGCCAGGGTGGGTGATACGGTAGTACTGGTTAGCGTTAAACTATCTCCTTTTCCGTTATTGCCATCACTATCGGTATAAGTAGCATCGGCTACGGAGATGGTAATATTACCATCATAATCGGAAGTTGGTGTTAAGGTTGCCGTGTAGGTAATATTATCTGTAGTAGACAAAGTACCTAAACTTCCCCCGGTGGTGGTAATGTCTGCTGCTACAAAATCTGTAGTAGCCTCACTGAAGGTAAAGCTAATAGTGGCAGTCTCTTCAGCTTTTAAATCACTCTTATCTGAGGTGATCACTAAGGTTGGTGAAACGGTAGTACTGGTTAGCGTTAAGCTATCTCCAGTTCCGTTATTGCCATCACTATCGGTATAAGTATTGTCCGCTACGGTGATGGTAATATCACCATCATAATCGGAAGTTGGTGTTAAGGTTGCCGTATAGAAAATATTATCTGTAGTAGACAAAGTACCTAAGCTTCCCCCGGTGGTGGTAATGTCTGCTGCTACAAAATCTGTAGTAGCCTCACTGAAGGTGAAGCTAATAGTGGCAGTCTCCCCAGCTTTTAAATCACTCTTATCTGAGGTGATCGCCAGGGTTGGGGTGGCAGCAGGCGCCGTTAAAGCAATAGGTCCAGAAATTGTATTCGATTTACATCCCCCTGAAGTAATTGAAATGTTAGTATAACTCCCTTCATCAAGGTTGCTAATTGTCAAACCAGATGGATTGGCAGTAAATGTCCCGGTAGGTTGTGGAGTTCCATTGAAAGTGTAGTTCACACTATAGGTGCCGGAGGTAACGCCGCTTAGTGTTATTTCCCCATCATTGGCAGTATCACTTGTTGGGTTTTTAGTAGAAGAAAGTGAGATGATTGCTGCTCCCGGATCATTTAATGAGACTTCATTAATTAATACATCTGAAGCACATCCATTCAATACAACCTGAAAATCCCTATATGTACCTGCATTTAAATTTGCTATTCTGTAGTTCCCACTGGCATTAGAAGAAAAGGCTCCTAAATTCACAGTAACCCCATCATCTTTATAATTTAAACCATCGAAATTAGTTGATGCTGCAAGGCCTTCCAGAGTAATAAAACCATCATTTCCTCCACAGGTGGTAGGGTTCGAAGGTGAGGCTGAATTAACTTGTGGTGAAGTAATAGTTATAGAAAATCGTTGTTCTTCACTTGCACATAAAGTTGAAGCGGTAGAATTTCGAACAGTAAAAACTCCATTGTAAACACCATTCTCCAAATTAGCAGGAAGAGTAATTGAAATTGGACTATTAGTATTTGGGTTATTAACAATATCCACAAAACCTTTACCTTCAGCAGTAGAATCAAAATTTATGGAATAATCTATTGCAGGGCCATTGGTAACGGTATACTCTAAATTTGTAGTTGTTGCTCCTTTACACTCCTGAAGGTTACTTGAAGTTAATGCAACTACGGGTCGGCTATATACATTTACATCAATGCCATTCGTGAATTTATGTGCACAATCAGTTCCAATTTTAATGGCGCGAACACTTATTTTACTTACTGATGTTTCAAGGCCGAAGGTTGTCAGCTCCATGCTATTGCCTGTTCCCAGTTTTGCTGACCCTATACCTGCATCAGTTGCAGAATCTATTAATTCATAAACAATATTTTTTTCGGTATTCCCAAGTGTGAAAGAAATAGTTTCACCTTCACAAATTTCAGTATTAGTAATCGCGGTAAAAGACTGTTGGACCGGATCAAGGCATTGAACCACTGTACCTTCAATTATAGGACTTTCACATTTTACTCCATCGCCAGAAGTAACTCCTGGGAGAGCTCCTGTATATAAAACGTCGTAATCCGCACTTGCCTTGTCCAGACCGGTTATAGTCCAGTCACCATTCGTGTCTACGATGGTCGAAAACGAATTTTTGTCAACTATAATTCCATCAAGGTATAAGGTGATCGTATTCCCGGGCGTTCCTTTTCCCGATATACTGGAGTCTCCTTCGATTATTGGATTAGAAGTAATAGCAAGAGAACCGTCTACTGTTTGGGGGGAAATCTCTACTTCATTTGAAAGGGAGCTTTCCAATTCACCTGAAGTTAAAGCAGTCGCGACCATAAAAATTCCTGAATCCAGGCTTAATCCTGTAATCGTCCAGGTACCATTCGTTTGTACAGTGGTAGAACCGGAATTTGTATCTGCTGTGGTTACGCCTGCGGAATTTTTGGTATAAAGGGTAATTGTAGATCCGGGTGATTCTGAAGAAGCACCACTTACCGATGTGACTTTAGAGCTCGTGGAAGCACAATAAGTTCCGATTATTGTGGGAGTTTCAGAAAATCCTGTTACTACCTTGCTTTCTGAAGCGGTCGCTCTACAATCAGTTTCATGTTTTGCAGTAACATATATTACATCTCCTTCTGTATGACCTGAAATAGGGATGTTCCAGTCGATGGTAGATGTAGTAGTAGTTCCGGTAAGAACATCATTGATATATAAATTTATAGTGTGTAAATTATTCCCTCCGTTCTCCGAAATCTGCCCCGTTAACTGAGTAGTGGATTCATATACGGGATCTGTAGTGATAGTAGGAGTCCAGGCTGGAATTCCATTACAGACTTCAGTTGGTAAAGATTCACATTCCTGGTCACTCTTGGAAGTTAAGGAGTATCCTCCGGTTTCTAAACAATTTCCCTTCCCACAATTAATAGTGAAAGAACCAGCTCCTGTTCCATCAGTAGTAATAATAACGGGATTCGGGCTTCCAGTCCATTCAGCTCCGGTAGAGTTATCATATACCGTTATGGTATAATCTGTAGAAGGTAATCCACTTATATCGCCAGTAAAACCTTTACCGGTACCTCCTACAATTACTGCAACATTAAAAGGTGCTTGAGAACAGGCTGCTCCTGCTGTAGTCTCATTACAGTTTGAATAGGATTCAGATTTTTCAGGTTGACCCGTTGATAATGGCACTCTGGCGGTCGCACTATATATATCGCCGGCAACTGTAGGTGTAATTCCAGAAAGTGTCCAGACGCCACCAGTTAATGTGGTTGTTCCAATAGAGGCTCCATCTTTAAAAACTTCAATTATTGCACCGTCTACTTCTGTAGATGTTCCGGAGATACTTGTGGCATTTTCAGAAATAGGAGAATTAATGGAAGGGCAGGCAGCTCTTGGTGCCAAAGTATTTCCGTTCTCAATTTCAGTAACACTTGTTGGAGGATAAACACTTATTAATTGTTCCCAAAGATTATCAGTTGATCCGGTAGTATCATCGATCCCTCCAAGATCTGATATTCCATTATTACCCATTGCTGCTTTAGGATTTATAACGGTGTTACCTACCATTCTTAAAGGAGTGGATTTCGTAACAGAAGGAAAAGCAGCGGTAATATCTGCAAACGGGATATAGAAATCATAGAAATAATCATCATCACCACAAATCTCAGAGATTGCAATTGACTTTTGCGCAAAACCATCATATGGTCTGTCAACAGTTGCATCACCTTTTTCCTCGGGCGAAACTTTTCCATCTACATCGTATAATCCCACCCCAAAATTGGTCATTAAAACCACCTCAATTTCAAAACCGGGATTTCCTACTTCATAATTTGGATCTGCATCTGGTCCTGTAGCGCCAAATTTTTGATCGGTATCTATGAGTATAGAATAACCTTTAGAATTTTCTCTTGTATCGGCCAGCCTGAATCGAAACATTAAATTATCACCATCGAAATAGGTGTAAATGGTATTATTTTCATCAGACTTTACTAAATCTGTAAAACCACAATCAGGACCTGGTCCAATATCGCTATTGGGTTCCGGAGATGCACTGGGTAAGGGGGTGTAAGGGATTTCACTTTCGGCCTCATCATTCTGTGAAAATCCATTGGTATCTTTGGATGAATAGCCATCGAGGTTAGGATCAAGCACACTTTGCCCCGGACTAGTAGCAGGTTTATAAATAAGACCTTTAGTTTGGGCAGTAAGGTTAAAGCATGAGGATACTAGCAGGATTAAGAATATCCCGAGGGTTAAAAATTTCTTCATATTAGAAATTAAAAGGCTTATAAGTTGAAAAAAATGGAAATGTAGAATGGAGAATTTATTATAAGAATAAAAAATTCTCTTTTTGGTATATAGGGTGATAATTCATTTTGTAGGATTTGGGTACTTGTGTTTTGTAAATAAATACAAATTTCTTAAAATAAGGTTAACAAAAAAAATTTTATCGATAAAAACGATTCTTATATCGTTGATACTCAATTATTCTTAGAGTGTTTATAATAAGAGGTTATATGGTTTAAGAAATCGCTGGGAAGGTTAATTAGGACTAGAGTATTGGCTTTCAATAAGTTGAATAAAATGTTTCTAATTTCCTTCTCCTTTTTGCTTAATTTAATTCTTTCTTGCTTCAATCCAGAGTTTTATTGATTCCCCGTCTTTAAATGATTTGAATCTCCGTTATATTATTATCAGTTCGATATTTTGTAGGAAGGAAAGGCTGCATGTTCGCATTTGAACATTAGGTAATAAATAACTTGATTTAGTTTTATTGAAATTCTGAAAATCAGCAATTTTCAAAATTATGGTTAGGTCGGAAATCCTTCACACCTGAATTGAGTCCTGTTTTAAAAAAAACTGTATAAATAAAAAAAAGCTCCAGATTTCTCTGAAGCTATTCTTTCGGTGCGGGCGAAAAACCCCCGAATCCTCGGGGGAGCCTTCACACTTGTTTTAATTTCTGATTTGAAAACTGTATAAATAAAAAAAGCTCCAGATCTCTCTGAAGCTTTTCTTTCGGTGCGGGCGAAAGGACTCGAACCTTCACACCTCGCGGCACTAGATCCTAAGTCTAGCGTGTCTACCAATTCCACCACGCCCGCATTTAAAAAATTTACAACACTTAGGACTCGTTGTAAATCCCTGCTTAATTACCTAAGCGGGTGCAAATATAATTATAACTTTTAAATATCAAATAGTGAAATGAAAAAATATCGAAAAAAAAATTCACGTTTTCTACCCTGAAAAAATCAGGATTTGTCTAAACTATTCATTTTCAGAAGAGAGGAGAGCTGGCTTAAAATGACGCAATTTTGAAGATTTTTATTGTCCTAAGATCATTTTTAGTTTTCCCATCTTATCTTATTAACTTTACACGAACTTGAAAAATAAGAAATGGATTCAGTTAAGAAATATATAGATAAAAATAAAGACAGGTTTGTTGATGAATTGAAAGATCTTTTGAAGCTTCCTTCAATTTCTGCCGACCCGGCTTATAAAGATGATATGCTTACGACAGCAGAAGCGGTAAAGGAAAGTTTGCTGAAAGCTGGTTGTGATCTGGCAGAGGTTTGTCCAACTCCGGGACATCCTGTAGTGTATGCTGAAAAAATAATTGATAAAAATCTGCCAACTGTGCTGGTTTATGGGCATTATGATGTGCAACCACCAGATCCGCTTGATCTTTGGAACTCCCCGCCATTTGAGCCGGTTATAAAGGAAACAAAGATCCATCCGGAAGGGGCTATTTTTGCCCGGGGTGCCTGTGATGATAAAGGGCAGATGTATATGCATGTAAAAGCCATGGAATACATGACCCAAAATGATGAACTTCCCTGTAATGTGAAATTCATGATCGAAGGGGAAGAAGAAGTTGGGAGTGAACATCTGGACTGGTTCATCAAAGAAAATAAGGAAAAACTTCAGAATGATGTGATCCTTATCTCAGATACGGGAATGATCGCAAAAGACACCCCTTCTATTACTACCGGTCTCCGCGGCCTTTCTTATGTTGAAGTGGAGGTAACCGGTGCAAATCGTGATCTGCATTCCGGATTATATGGAGGAGCTGTTGCCAATCCTCTTAATATTCTAAGTGAAATGATCGCATCCTTAACAGATGAGAATAATCATATTACCATCCCCGGTTTCTATGATAATGTGGAAAATCTTAGTGATGAAGAGCGTTCCAAAATGGCTGAAGCTCCCTTCAGTTTGGAAGAGTATAAAGAAAAGCTGGATATAAAAGACGTTCATGGCGAAAAAGGCTATAGTACTCTGGAACGTGGCTCTATAAGACCAACCCTTGATGTGAATGGGATGTGGGGCGGATATATTGGGGAAGGCGCCAAAACGGTGTTGCCTTCGAAAGCCTATGCGAAGATCTCCATGAGATTAGTGCCTAACCAGGATTGGAAAGAGATCACCGAATTATTTAAAAACCACTTTGAAAGCATTGCGCCACATAGCGTGAAAGTTGAAGTGAAACCACATCATGGCGGATATCCATACGTAACACCTATTGATACAATTGGCTATCAGGCGGCGAGCAAAGCTTATGAAGAAACTTTCGGGAAAACCCCAATTCCTCAGCGTAGTGGAGGTAGTATTCCAATTGTTTCCCTATTCGAAAAAGAACTTGAAAGCAAGATTATTTTGATGGGCTTTGGTCTGGATACAGATGCTATACATTCACCAAACGAACATTTTGGGATTTGGAATTATCTTAAAGGAATAGAAACCATTCCGTGGTTTTATAAATATTTTACTGAAATGAGTAAATAGAAAAGCTTATTAAAGAATTAAAGATAGACGGAATTGAAAAATTCTGATTTTTGTTTAATTATTCAATAAAAGCGTTGAACTTCTTTTAGCTTTTTGACCACTTTGCTGGCAATTTATCACGCAGGGAATCAAGTTTATTAAAATTTGGTTCCCTGTTTTATTATATTAGCGCTTCAAATTTTTTAACAATATGAACAAATTATTAAGTACTTGTCTTTTGGCAACGGCTCTTACATTCGTAGCCTGTGATAAGGATAAGAAAGATGCGGAAACTGTTCAAACTGAAAAGACTACCGCAGATGATTTTAATTATAAGGTGGAAGAATTCGCCGATATTAAGGTCCTGAGATATCAAATTCCCGGATGGGATAATTTAAGCCTGAAGGAACAGAAATTGGTTTATTATCTCACTCAGGCAGGTCTTGCAGGCCGTGATATCATGT
Organism: Christiangramia aquimixticola; assembly: GCF_048285835.1. Taxonomy (NCBI): domain Bacteria; kingdom Pseudomonadati; phylum Bacteroidota; class Flavobacteriia; order Flavobacteriales; family Flavobacteriaceae; genus Christiangramia; species Christiangramia aquimixticola. The sequence goes on along the minus strand of NZ_JBLVTL010000004.1, from coordinate 347,827 downwards.
GGGACCAGAATTACAGGCATAACCTAAAAATAAGGGAGGCACTGGAAAATATCTATTCTAATTATGAGGGAGATAAAACGAGTGAGGAATGGAAGTCTTTCGAAACTTACTTAAAACGAGTTTGGTTTAGTAACGGGATTCACCACCATTATTCCAATGCTAAAATTAAACCAGGTTTCACTAAAGATTATTTTGATACACTATTAAAAGAAACCAATACGCAATTAACCGGAGAGCCTTATGAAGTGATCTTTAATGATAAAGATGCTAAGAAGGTGAATTTGGATGCAACAGTAGGATTGGTAGAAGGCTCTGCAGTGAATTTTTATGGTCCGGATGTGACCACTGCTGATGTTGAAGCATTCTACGCCAACAAAAAATCTCCAAATCCGGATAAACCACTTTCTTTCGGTTTGAACTCCCAACTTGTAAAGGAGAATGGAAAACTGGTTGAGAAGGTTTATAAAAGTGGCGGACTTTATGGTGAAGCAATAGATGAGATCGTAAAATGGCTTGTGAAAGCTAAGGCTGTTGCCGAAAATGAAAAGCAGGCAAATGCACTTGGGTTGTTGATCAAATATTATAACACCGGTGATCTTAAAACCTGGGATGATTATAATGTGGCCTGGGTAGAAGCTACTGAAGGGAACATAGATTATATCAATTCTTTTATTGAAGTGTATAACGACCCAAAAGGTTACACAGGTTCTTATGAAAGCATCGTGCAGATCAAGGATTTTGATATGTCCAAAAAAATGAGTGTACTTGAAAAAGACGTTCAATGGTTTGAGGACAATTCACCAATAATGGATGAGCATAAAAAGGATTCAGTTGTTGGAGTAACCTATAAAACTGTGATCGTTGCAGGTGAGGCCGGAGACGCTTCTCCAAGTACGCCAATTGGAGTGAATCTTCCAAACGCAAACTGGATTAGAAAAGCTCATGGAAGTAAATCAGTTTCTTTAGGTAACATTATTAATGCATACAACAATGCAGGTGGAACCGGGAAATTGAAAGAATTTGCTCATGATGAGGAAGAGGTCCAGCTTTCTGAAAAATATGGAAAAGAGGCAGATAAATTACATACTGCGCTTCACGAAGTAGTTGGTCACGCATCGGGTCAAATGAACCCGGGAGTTGGTGAAACCAAGGAAACTTTGAAAAATTATGCATCCACTCTTGAAGAAGGTCGTGCAGATCTTGTTGGGCTTTATTACCTAATGGATCCAAAACTTGAAGAACTTGGACTTACAGATGATCATGAGAAGCTTGGAAAAGCAGCTTATAACGATTACATCCGTAACGGACTTATGACGCAGCTGGTAAGAATTGAACCGGGAGAGGATATCGAAGAAGCTCATATGAGAAACCGTCAATGGGTGAGCGCCTGGGTTTTTGAGAAAGGAAAAGAAGAAGGAGTTATCGAAAAAGTGAAAAAAGATGGAAAAACTTACTTCGATATCAAAGATTACCAGAAGCTAAGAAAGTTGTTTGGTGAGTTGCTTAAAGAAACTCAGAGAATTAAATCTGAAGGAGATTTTGAAGCTGCTAAAGCTCTTGTAGAAACTTACGGGGTAAAAGTAGATCAGGACATCCATAAAGAAGTTCTGGAGAGAAACGCTCAGTTTAAATCTGCACCATACAGCGGATTCGTGAATCCGGTGCTTGTTCCTGAATTAGATGAAAACGGGGAGATCGTAACTATTAAGGTTACTCAGCCTGAATCTTTTGAAGGGCAAATGATGGAATACGCTAAAAAATATAGCTTCCTAACCGAAAAGAAATCACCTAAAGAAGAAGAGAAAGTAGAAGCTGCAGAAATGTAATTTCATTGAACTTTTAAAATAAAAAAAGCGTGGTGTTTAATTACCACGCTTTTTTTTAGCAGTTCTTCTGAAAAGGTTTAATCTCTGAACTTTGTTTTTAGATAAAGTCTTTCAACTTTTTCACGGGCCCATGGTGTTCTTCTTAAAAATTTAAGGCTGGATTTAATTGTAGGATTGCTTTTAAAGCAATTGATATTTACTCTTTCTGCCAGTCCATCCCAGCCATAATGCGCATGTAACTTATCCAGGATTGTGGCAAGCTTTATCCCGTGTAACGGGTTGTTGGGTTGTGAATTGTTTTGATCCAAGATTATACTTTTTTTACAAAATTAGTAAGTATTACTATTTGCTGGCCTTCTACCTTTCCTTCAATTTGTTCCGCATTATCATGCACCAGAGAAACTCTTCTCACTGCAGTTCCACGTTTGGCGGTGAGGCTTGAACCTTTAACATTCAGGTCTTTCGTGAGAACCACTGTATCTCCGGCTTCGATTACAGCACCGTTACTATCTTTATGAACTACAGAATTTTCAGAAATATCATTTGCCACTCCTGCTTTTGCCCAGGCTTTTACATCTTCTTCCATATACATCATGTCCAGTAAATCCTGTGGCCAACCTTCAGATTTTAATCTGCTCAGCATTCTCCAGGCCATCACCTGTACTGCCGGGACGGTACTCCACATACTATCATTCAAACATCGCCAGTGATTTGGTGCTACCTTCTCCGGATCTTCGATCTGCTCTTTACAGGTATCGCAAATAAGGATGCTATTCTCGAGTCCTTCTACAGGAGAATCCGGGACTTCAAAAACGCTTAGATTATTTGCATTGCTGCAAAGTTCGCAGGTAGAATCGCTACGTTGTTTTAAATTTTCTTCAATGGTCATTTATGCTGAATTTTGATGCAAAGATAGTAGAATCCTTTCCTATACCGTGAGAATAGGAAGAAGATTGAAAAATGCAACTTTTCGAGAACTGTAAAAATATCAGTTTCCCAGCATCCTTTTCCAGAGTCGGGGAAGCAGGTTTTTTGCGTCGCGCATCTCTTTTTCCCTTTCGGTCGCAGTTAATTCCCCATGCTCTTTCTGTAATTTATAGCTGAAAATAAATTCAGAATCGGGATCTTCTATATCTAAATTTCCAAATCTGAGATCATTGAAATAAAGGGCATCATTTTCTTCTGAAAAAGTATACCAGCCCTCACTAATTTGTATGAGCCTATGTAAATTGGGATTTTCCTTTATGGGATTAGCCAGTTCATAATTTTTAGGAGCGCTGTGAAAACTGATGGGTTGAGTATCGAAAATGGAATAATTACCTATGAGAAACGAGTCCTGAGTTTCAATATTTGCAGTCCATAATATGGTATTAAGGGGAGTTGGCCTGGTGTCCATTCTCTCGTAAGATATATTTTGACTTTCCAGGGCAGTTTCGAATTTCTGAAATGCATAGAATTTCAGAGCAGGAGTGACAAGCAGTAAATAGATACTGCTTACTATTAGCCCGAGATTATTATACTTCCTGCGTTTGGGATCTGTTCTTTTCCTCCGCATTGCGAGAATAAGAAATACCAGGAACGGTAGGGTGTAAAGCGGATCTATCACGAAGATATTCTTGTAGGCCAGTCTTAGGTCAAATGGCCAGAAAAGCTGAGTACCCCAGGTAGTATGAGCATCGAGTAAGGGGTGGGTGAAAAGTCCCCAAAACATTAACCTGGACCAGTTTTTCCAGGTAACGCCCTCAAAATTTTCGATCTTAGAAATGATCCAGCCAAAAATTGGAGCAAAAATGACTGAAAAGGCAATGGAATGCGTGAACCCTCTATGGATCTCAATAGCAGTAATAGTATCGAAAAAGTTACCGACAAATGTATCCAGATCCGGGATCGTCCCGGCGATGGCTCCATAAAGAATGGCCTTGTTTCCAACTTTTCTGCCAAGTACGGCTTCGCCCACGGCGGCTCCTAAAACGATCTGGGTTAATGAGTCCATTTTTTAAATATAAGCTTTGCAATTAGACCACAGGTTTCTAAAACCTGTGAGGCCTTCTCGTTTTAAACTTCTACAATTTTCATTTTTCGAAGCAGAAAGGAAGCATTCATATTCTGGCAAATTCCATCCTTTAAATGGTAGTCGAAGTGAAGTTCATCATTTACGATCTCCGCATCAAAATAGAAATTTTTCACTTGTTGCAGTTCATTGCTTATTTCACAAAGACTTAGATCGTGCGTAGCAATAATTCCGGTGGAATTGCTGCCAACCAGCCTTTGTACAAATTTTCTGGAACCTATTGCTTTATCTGTGCTGTTCGTGCCTTTCAGGATCTCATCCAGAATGATAAAATAATTCTCTGTCTGGATCTTTTCCACGATATACTTCAGTCTTTTTAATTCTGAAAAGAAATAAGATTCATCATCTCCCAGGGAATCACTGGTACGCATACTGGTAATAAGTTTCACCGGGGCATATTTACAATTTTCAGCACATACCGGTAAACCAATATTGCTCATAAGGATCTGCAGCGCAATCGTTCTAAGAAAAGTACTTTTCCCGGCCATATTCGCACCGGTAATTATAAAGAATTGCTTCCCGTCTATTTCAAAATCGTTGTTAATGCGTTTCCCTGCATCGAGGAGGGGATGTCCCAGGTTCTTAGCTTTAATACCTTCACCGGCAGGCAGGATCTCCGGGTAAGTATAAGTTTGATGATTAAAGGCGAAATTCCCCAGACTATTATAGGCATCGGTTCTTTCTACAGCTTCAAACCAGTGTTCTACCGCGGTGTGGTGATGTTCTATCCATTTCTCCAGTCTGTAAGAATGTCTTAGGTCCCATAGGAAAAATCCGTTTGCCAGGACGCCGAACAGAAAATTGTTGCGTTGATCCAAAGAATCTATAGCTCTTGAAAATTCTTTTAAGATCACCGAAGCTTTTTTAGATTCTGAAGTGATGGAAGTTTTAACCTCTTTCATCAATTCCGAATCAAAATTTTCGGTTTCTATAAAGGCAAGCAGTTGATGGTATTGCTGAAATGTGTCCTGTACCATACTCACCTTTGCTGAAAGGTCATTCACTTTTTTGAAGAAGAATCCGGTGATCATTAAACCAACCAAAAACCAAAGTAATACCTGAGAAGCTCCAATAATTCCTAAATAATAAATGAAAAATACGGCAATGGACGCCAGGGTGAAAACTGCCGGAAACCATTTCATGTATTTAGGGACAAAACTTTTGTAGTTGCGTATCCATGAGAGGATCTGTTTAGATTCCGTTTCGGTTTTTACAAGTTTTGCGGTAGCTGTATAATTCTGTCGCCAGTCTGCTTTGGAAGCCAGCTCCTTAACCGCTTCCTGTTTTTTAAGGATATCTACTGTTTTGTTGGCAAGCAGGATCTTTGCAAGTCTTTCCTTTCCTTCCTTCAGTGCAGTTCTGTTGAGATACTGAAAAAATGATTTCTTGCCAAAAAGGTCTATATCCCTGCTATAGTCATGATCTTCCGGATCGAATTTTTTTCCGTCAGGCAAATCGGAAAAATCGCGGGTTTTCAGAATTTTTAATTCCCGCTCATTGATGTTGATCAGAGCTACAAGTTTTTCTTTTTCCTTTTTAAAATCGGTATGTCGGGATACCAGATAGATAAAAACTGCAATTAGAAGGATGGTTAGAGGTAACAGGATGTTAATATTTCCGAAGAAAAAATAGATCTCAGCACAAATGGCAAGGAAAACGAACAATCTTAGCGTGCTTGAGAAAACAAGTTTTTTGGAGATCTGGTTTTTTAAATCAATGTATTTCGCCTGTCGCGAGGAATAAAATTCTTCAGCTTTTGTCATTATAAATCTTCAAGTTCTTTTTTAAGTTTTATGTTGAGTCCTTTTACTACGAGCTCGTAGGAATGATCGATCAATTCAAAAACAAGTTTCGGGTCCAGCCTCCCATCCAGGACCAGAGTGTTCCAGTGCTGTTTATTCATATGATAGCCCGGCAGGATATTGTCTTCAAATTCTTCTCTAAGTTCTATAGCCCTTTGCGGATCACATTTTAAATTGGCTCTTAACGGGATTTCATCCAGGGTGACAATGGAGAACATCTTACCCATAACTTTGAGCACAAGATTATCGGAACCAAAGGGGAGACCTTCTGTCACTCCTTTTTTGCCAAGGCAATAATCTCTAAAAGTGTCGATGTTCATTTCTTTTATTTAGACCCTGAAAACAAGTTCAGGGTGACGTTGGAATGGGATTTACTAAAATCGTCATGCTGTCCCGAAGCATCGAGAATATCAGCATCTCATAGTTCATAGAATAAATCTCTCATTTCCGGATTTTTAGTTTTGATCAAATTCAATTTCCAGTCTTTATGCCAGTTTTTCAATTGTTTTTCTCTTGCTATTGCCTGATTAATATCTGAAAATTCCTCAAAATATATCAGATCATGCACCTTGTATTTTTTTGTGAAAGTAGATCCTTCACCATTTTTGTGTTGGATTAATCTGGTTTTCAATTCAGATGTGACGCCTATATACAGCACAGATCTGGTCTTATTAGATAATATATAGGTGTAGCTTTTTTTCATTTTTAAAAAGAAAGACCCTGAACCAAGTTCAGGGTGACGCCAAAAATTCGTCATGCTGAACTAGTTTCAGCATCTCATTACTGATTTTCAATCTTTCTATTAGCCTCGGTCTCTATAGTCAACGCGGTATAATCCAGTTTCCAGCCGATGGTTTCCACGATCTTTTCCATTAAAAGAATGGTCTCCAAAGCTTCGCCTTTTGCCTTATCCAATAAACCGCTTTGCGGTATCTTATCTACGATGGTCTTTTTAGCATCGCGATTAATATCTGTAAGATCTGAAGTTGTAAAAGGATTCGCCCAACCTTCACGTTTGTCGTAATATTTAAAATCTGTTTCAATCGTTAACAATTCGGGTTGAGGAAAATTGGTAAGGATGATCTTTTTATGATCATTATCGCTTTCCATTCTAATCTTACTCAGATCAAATCCTACATGAGCCTTTGCGTTTACTAATACAATAGCTTTTTTCTTTCCCAGAATAAGACTCAAATATTTCTCCTTCAGATTTTCGTAATGATAGATCTCAGAAAAATCACCTTCTACCGTAATGAACTTGCAAACGCTTTTTATTTTGTCCATCAAAACCACAGATTGCTCACTGGTTTTCAGTTTTGAACGTTCAGAGTTGAACCTCGCAAAAATAAAATAAGCAACAATGGCGCCTACCGCCAATCCTATAAAGAGTAATTCCATATTTAATTTCCTATTTCTCCCAGATGAGTAAATTTAAAACCTTTATCATACTTCAAACCATATCCTAAAAACCTGTCAAAACTGGAATGAGTAAATAAAATGATCCCGCATATCTCGAGTTCCTGCAATTTAAGATAATATCCAACCAGACCAATGAGTATTGCCAGGCCTTTATGATGAAATATATTATAAAGAATGGCGCCGGTTTTATTATTTGCCAGATATCCCAGCATTCCAACATCGGGAACAAAGAAAAGTCCGGCGAACCACCACAAGCTCAGGTCGAGCAGGCTAAAGGCCCATATTCCCAATAGGAACATTCCCAATTCTTCAAGTTTTAAAGTCAATCTCATCTATCAAGGATCTTATAAAGTACCGGCTTGCAGGGAGCGGCATCATTTTCAAAAGAAGCAGGCTGTAAATTCAAAAAGTAGTCGCCATCCTCGATCTTATTTGGGACATAGATCAATTCCGTGATCGTAGCATCATAACGTATGTTTTTCGGGTAATCCCAAAAGGCTTTGTGAGCCAGTAATTTCCCATTATCCTTTTCTTTATCTACAGAAGGCTGATCTATCAATAAATGTTTTATGCCAAGCTCCCGAATGTGGGCAACCGCTGCTTCTTCCAGATATGGCCAGTTACTATGCGAATGATTCCTGGATATTTTCCCGATATAATTCGGAAGAGTTCTTATGACCACAGCTTCCGAATCTATATTGTTAAGACTCTTGCTGATCTGTCCTTTGGTAAATACATAATCCTCACCTCTTTTTTCCGGTTCAATAGAAATTAAGCGTGCCTTGAAAAAGAAGATTTTTAGATGCTGCTGAAGGCTGTTGAATTCCTTGCTGATATGTCCCACACATTCGGTATGCGTTGCATGAGCATGCGGATTAAACCAGATATTGTTGAAATTCACCGATGAGCCTTCGCTCACTTTGCCAATAAAATCTCCATCCTTTACCGGTTTAATTTCCGGGTGATCCAGGTACCAGGCCATTGGATTTTTATTATCCCCGCGCAGACTGATGGAAATATCCAAAGGTTGGGAGAAATCTATTTTATAAGAGTGGCTCTTATGGCTTATGCTGGCTAACATGATGTTCGATTGGTTCTAACAAATGTAGCATAGTAATTTGATAATTGATAATAGGTTTTTAAAATGAGATTTCTCGGGCGTAGTACTTCTTCAGAATGACTTTACAGATGTCATTTCGACCAAAGGGAGAAATCTGTTTTTAAGATTCAACTAATATGAGATATATCAGGCGCTTCACTTCTTCGAAATGAGGTTAACCTACTCGATATAGAAAAGATCGGCTGCGATGCCGTCACTCAGGAATTTTCCTTTGGTAGTAATATGAAAGGTCTCTTGCCTGATTTCCATAAGCCCATCTTCAATAAACTTCTTACTTTCTTTCAGGAAATGGAGTTTAAATTTATCTCCGAATTTGTTCCCGAGATCTGTCGCCGATACTCCAAATTTGGTGCGTAGCCTGGTCATCACAAATTCATTGTAGGAGTCGGTATTGGAAAGTTGTTCAGATTGCTGAGGTAAGTTGCCTGCTTCAATGGAATGAATATAAAGGCTGTTGTTGCTGATGTTCCATTTCCTGAAGTTTCCATCATAGGAATGAGCTGAGGGTCCGATTCCCAGATAAGGTTTCCCTAACCAGTACGCCATATTATTTTGAGAATGATAACCCGGTTTTCCATAATTGGAGAATTCGTAATGCTCGAATCCCTTTGAGGTCAGGCTACTGACCAGAATATCAAATTGCTCCCGGTATTGTTCATCTGCCACAGGTTTTACCTTTCCCTTTTCGATGAATTTCTCTAAAGCGGTTTTAGGTTCCACGGTGAGCGCATAACTGGAAATATGTGGAATGTCCAGGTCTAAGGCGATTTTTAGATTCTCTTTCCACTGCTCATTGGTTAATCCCGGAATTCCGTAGATAAGGTCTATACTTATATTGTCGAAATACTGTTTCGCTAATTTTAATGATTGGAGAGCTTCTTCAGCATTATGTGCCCGGTTCATCAGTTTCAAGTCAGCTTCAAAAAACGACTGGACGCCAATGCTTAATCGGTTTACCGGCGAAGCATCCAGCATTTTTATCACTGCTTCAGAAAGGTCATCGGGATTTGCTTCCAGCGTGATCTCAGCATTTTCAGAAACTTCATAATACCTGAAAATCGTCTTAAAAATAAGATCCAATTCTTCTGAAGTTAATAAAGAAGGAGTTCCGCCGCCAAAATAGATAGTTTCAATTGAGTCTTCTCCGAGTTCATCCTTCCGAATCTCCAGCTCCTTGCATAACATTTCTACCAGTTGAGCCTTCTTCTTCGTTGAGGTGGAAAAATGAAAATCACAATAGTGGCAGGCCTGCTTGCAAAAAGGGATATGGATGTAAATTCCGCTCATGTCAAATATGAGGTGATAAGGTAAGATAATTCAAAACTTCCGGCCACATATATTAACATGGCGATGAAAAAAGCAAAAAAGGCTTTAATTCCTACTAAAAATTTATTGCCTTTAAAGAATCGGATACAGCAAAAAATAAAATATACCAGTGCCAAAAAGATAATTACCGGCTGAATTTGTTTGCTGCCGTAAACTGTGATTACGGTTCCAAAAATTGTGAGTAAGGTGTAAATCCCGGTAATATAAAATGCGATCACCCAATACTCCAAAAGTCGCAGGCGTTTGAAAAAAAAGACCTTTAACGAGATGCCCATTCCCAATACTAAAAGAAACAAGAATTTATTTATGTTCCTTATCATGAAAACTGAAGCTTCTTTAGATGCACTTGATTCATTTTCGCCTGTGATAACCATAGACTCCACGTTCGATTCAAAATCGATAAGGGATCTAACCACCAGGTAAATGGCCGTCATTAGAATAAAAAAAGCTACAGGCCGATAGTATTTCTTTCGACTTCCTCCCAAATACTCCTTAAATAGTTTTTCAGGTTTAAGAAATAATGTTCTTAGAGTGATGCTAAGTGGAGATTCCACAGAAAACAGACTTTGATAAAGGTCATCTCCTAATTCTGAATAGGTAACCGCACCCACATTGGAACGTTGACCGCAAGTAGAACAATACTTCCCCGATATTGCAGAGCCACAATTATTACAGGTGTCGCTCATTACTTTTTAATTCTGTTTTCGTTTTGTTTAACAAAAGCATCCCAGCCGGTATAACTTTTTCCAATTTCTGTTCTTCCTGAATTGTAAAAATGACAAACAGCCGCCGCAAGACCGTCTGTTGCATCCAGGTTTTTGGGAAGTTTCCCAATATTTAACTGACTCTGCAGCATCTTTGCAACCTGTTCCTTGCTGGCATTTCCGTTTCCGGTAATGGCCATTTTGATCTTTTTGGGCAGATATTCTGTAATAGGAATATCTCTGGAAAGTCCGGCGGCCATAGCTACTCCCTGAGCTCGTCCAAGTTTAAGCATGGATTGCACGTTTTTCCCAAAGAAAGGAGCCTCAATGGCGATCTCATCCGGATGATAGTTGTCAATAAGTTCAATGGTGCGTTCAAAGATCAGTTTTAGCTTTACGTAATGATCGCTGTATTTGTTCAGCTGAAGTTCATTCATCTGAATAAAACTCATCTTTTTATTTTCCACCTTTATCAGACCAAAGCCCATAATTGTGGTTCCCGGGTCGATACCCAGAATGATCCTTTCGCCTTTCAAAACCGTTTTTTTCGAAGATATGCTCACAAAAATTACCTAATTTGGGACTTTCACAAAGCTAAACAATTCTGCTTTGGCAGCATCAAACTTCATGGTCATGCTTTTGCTGATCTTTCTGGGACTTATCACTTCAGCTTATCTGGGGCTGGTAGTGGCATTTATCTATGGCTGGAAAAAAATTCCTGAATTTAAATTAAAAGGTAACTCTTCAGAAAACTCATTTTCAATTATCATCCCTTTCCGCAATGAGGCCGAAAATTTACCGAATCTTTTTAAGTCGCTAACAAACCTGAATTATCCCAGTAGAAAATTTGAAATTCTACTGGTAAATGATGCTTCGACAGACCACTCCAGACAATTGGCAGAGATCTTTCAAAATGAATTTCAGGAACTCCATATTAAGGTTCTTGATAATATAAAAAACAGCACCTCCCCTAAGAAAGATGCGATTAGAACCGCCATTCACGTTTCCAAATTCGATTATATCGCCACGACAGATGCAGATTGTATCGTGCCCGCAAACTGGCTGCATTATTTTGATGAAATGATCTTTAGTAATAATTCTAAAATGATCGCCGGGCCGGTTGGTTTTATACAGGATTCAGCAAGAAGAAAGGCATATTTTCAACGTTTTGAAGAGCTGGATTTTATAAGTCTTCAGGCCTCCACAGTGGGAGCTTTTGGAATTGACAAAGCCTTTATGTGCAATGCCGCCAATATGTGTTACGAAAAAGAAACTTTTCTACGGGAATCCGGATTTAATGCCGATGCAGGGATCGCCAGCGGGGATGATGTTTTCTTATTACAGCAACTCCGGAAAAAAGGCTTAAAAGTGGACTTTGTGAAATCAGCTAAGGCAGCCGTCCTAACCAATCTTCAGCAAAACCTGAGCGGACTGATGGCCCAAAGGATACGTTGGGCGGCCAAGACTTCTTCTTATTCCAGTAATTTTGCGAAAGCCACGGGAATAATTGTCTTTTTAAAGAATTTTTCCCTGATCGTTTTTAGTGTTCTGGCTTTACTTGGTCTGATCCCTTATCAATTTTTGATGCTGGTATTTTTATTGAAGTTCATTGCAGATTTTATCCTGATCCACAAGTCGGCGAAATTCATGAAGAGTGAAGAATTGATGCGCAATTATTTTTGGAGCAGTATTGTTTATCCCTTTTTCACAAGTTATGTCGCTATTCTTTCCCTGGTTAAGGACTTTAAATGGAAGGGGAGAAGATTTAAGAAGTAATTGACAATGAACAATGAACAATTACCAATTATTAATGAGATTCCTTCGGCTTCACCTCGTATAGACGATTCAAAGTTATCACCGTCATTGCGAAGGAGCAAAGCGACTGAAGCAATCTCACTATTAAGATCCTGACTATTCCGCTTTAACCACCACCGGCATTTTAAACATAGTAGAGACCGGAATCCCTCGTTTATTAGCAGGATAGATCTTTGGAAGTGAATCTATACTTTGTTTTAGCCACTGCTCAATTTCCGGTAATTGCCTGGTTATGGTAGTGTCTATCGTCATAGACTCTATCTGTGGTTTTCCTTCTTTGGTGATCTCCAGGTAAAGAAAAATTGTATCGTGGATACTCTCCGTAACTACCGGTTGCTGGTTTGCCAAAAATGTATATATGGTAGTGGCCACCTGATTCTCAAAACAATTTTTTGCTTCCGCCAGACCGGTTTTATTTTTGCAGTTTTCAAAAGCGGGGTATTCATCTACTTCTTTCCAGTTAAGGGAACGGGATTCCTGCTCTAAAACTTCTTCAGAAGAGATCTTTTTAGTTTCAAAATTACAGGAGGTCAGTATTAAAATGAATACCAGAAGTAATGCTTTGTTCATTGGCAATCCGCTTTCGAAATTCAAAAATAGTGAAATATAGCAGGTTAGGAAAAATTGCTTGAATTAAAATGATTTAATACCTAAAGTAGAAAGCAGCTTCCCCTAATTTTCTTATTATTTCGACTGATGGATCTCACCTTTTAATAGACCTATGCGGTACTCAGCTATGGATAGCATATCATTTCTTCCGGAGTTTTTATACTTATTATAATAAGCCTGGTATAAATTCAAGATACTTTCTTTGTCTTTCATAAAAGCATCAGCGGCGATGGCTCTTTCCAGGATTGCCCGCTCATTTTTAGGATTGTCTTCTATGGCTTTTTCAAAATTCTGAAAAGCTTTTTCAAATTCACCTTGCTTCTTAAAGGTTAATCCAATATTTAAGTACTCATTATCTAACGGCTGTTTCTTAATTAGCAATGCCATGGTAAAGTGTAATTGTGCCTTGTCAACCTCATCTGTGATTAGATAAAGCGTACCAAGATTAGAATGCACCGCACTGTTCATGTCATTAAAATCCAACATTTTTTTATAGGTTTCTATGGCTTGTTTTGGTTGAGCATTGAGGCGATAGGCTTTAGCCAGTTTTTCCAGAATAAACTCAGAACCTTTTCCAAGGTTAATGATTTTCTCGTAAACCGGAATCGCCTTGTCAAACTGAAGGGAAACCGAATAAGCCTGGCCTAAAATAGAAAGTAAGGAAATATTGTCTGGTCTTTTCTCTAAGCCAGTCGAACTCAGTTTTATTGCATTAAAATGCTGCCCATTTTGTAAGTGGTGTTTACTGGTTTTATATAATGCTCCCTGATGAGTAGATTCGAGAGCGATTGTTTTAAAAAACAGGTCTATGGCCGTACTATCTTTTTTCCTCTCACGTACCAGGCCCAGCCGAAATACAAACCCGGCATTGT
>NZ_JBLVTL010000004.1:333027-334217 GCF_048285835.1 Christiangramia aquimixticola | reverse complement strand
CAGTTTTCCTGATTCTAACAGAAGTTCCCCATAATCTAAAGCGGTTAAAACTCTGCCCGGACTTCTTTTTAGTACGATTTGGTAACTCTTAATTGCTTCCTGATCAAGCCCGGTGGCTTGTTGAAACTTAGCCAGTCTTAGGTATACCTGATCAGATTTTGGTTTAGTCATTTGAAGCATTTTAATTGCTTCATTGTATTTGCCCACAGCTGCCAGACTATCCGGAATATTTAAAGCCGAAGTTTGAGCTCCGGCTTTGGCTCCTATAATAAATAAGATAATAATGACTGCTTTATTCATCTACTTGAAATACGATAGGTAGAGTGTAGGTTACTGTGACTTTTTTTCCATTATGCTGTCCAGGTTTCATGTTGGGAAGATTATTAATAACCCTGATTGCCTCCTCCTTTAATTCTTTATGTGTAGCTCTAGCTCTGGTTTCAACAATTTTCCCTGTTTGATCGATTTTGAAATGGACTAGAATGCGATTAAATTCTTTAATATTTAACTCTTTTCCGATGTTGGAATTAAAATGCTTCCCAATAAAGGCAGAGATCTTTTGACTTGTACATTCCTTACGGGATTCCCCGGAAAGTTCTTCACAACCAGGAAAAGCAGGAGCAATATCTATGGTTGCAAAGGGATGTGCGCTCTCTGTATTAAAATTTTGATTTTTTATATAATCATTATCGTTTAAAACTAATTCAGGCATATTTTGGGATTCTTCGGAATCGTTTAAATTGCTTTTCTGTGAAAGATTTTTAGTCGCACTAGTGCTTTCAGGACCTGTTGCTTTAAGATTCATGTACATGGTATACTCATTTCCATCTTTACTGGTTACTACCATTTTATTGTAACCATCTGGAACTTTTTCTGAAGCTTTATGTATCGAGTATGAGACCTGGTCAGAGTTATAATTTATAGTAGCCCAACTTACATAATCGGGGTTATTGATAAGAAAATTTTCATAAGCTTCATGGGTTTTTTTCTTTTCAAGGTTTTCCTCAAGATTTTCAACTTTATTAAGACTGTAATTAAACTGAGATAATGTTGAATCTATTTCCTCTTCCGTTTTATTATCTGAACAGGCAACATAGGTCAACATGGCCAGCATAAGTGGAACGATGAGTAAAAGTTTGAATTTTGAAAGTTTCGATGATTTGTTTTTTTGTAACATAAATATTCGCTTT
>NZ_JBLVTL010000004.1:297235-332988 GCF_048285835.1 Christiangramia aquimixticola | reverse complement strand
ATATTCTGGGTGTTGAAAGCCGTGTTTAATAATTGCTGATAATAGGATCTTCTTTCGGTGTTTTTTACAACTTCCTCATCTGCCATGAATTCGTGTAAACCGGCAATTCTGGATTGATAGATGTAGAGCAGCGGATTGAACCAGAATATGATCTTTAGGAATTCAAAAAATATCATGTCGTAACTGTGTTTCTGCTTTACGTGCACCAGTTCGTGGGACAGGATATGCTGTTTTTCATCTTCCGCTAATTGATCTCCAATAAAAACAGTATTGAAAAATGTGCAGGCGAGGTTTGAATTGGGAATTTCTATGATGCGGAAATCCTTTTCCCTTGAAACCTGTTTATAATTAAACAACTTGCGTAGATTCCTGTATTTCTTTAAAAATAGGAATGAGGAAACTAAAAGACCTAAAAGGTAGGTGATGAGCCACCAGTTAAGTTGGATGCCTTTTTCCCCGTTAACAACCACTGTGGGAAGTTGTTCTGAATATATCCCCGGGGTTGTGGTTAGTGCCTGCGGAATAATGAGCCTGGCAGTAGGAGGGACGGCCTCGACCAAAAATTCAAGCCTTAACCATGGGATCACGAATGCTAAAATAGGGGTCACCAGAAGATAGATCCGGTTATAATTGAAGAAGGTCTCTTTTTTTAAAAATATCTCATATCCCAGCAAAAAGAATAATTGAAAAAACAGTATTTGTAGAATATAATGCAGCATTATGAGTCCTTTTTGTCAATTTCTTTCAGGATGTCCTCCAGCTCTTTAGTGCTCATTTCATTCTTCTTCATAAAGAACGAAACCATGCTTTTAAATGAACCATTAAAATAATTATTCATCAATTGGTTCATACTCTGGTTGCTATAGGTTTCTTTTTCCAGAACAGGAAAATAAATGTATCCTTTTCCCTCCTTGCGGTGATCTACAAAACCTTTGCTTTCCAGGATTCTAACAATGGTAGAAACCGTATTGTAGGCAGGTTTTGGTTCAGGCATCTCGTTAATTATGCCGGCTACATTTCCTTCCCTGAGATCCCAGAGAATTTGCATAATTTCTTCTTCAGCTTTGGTTAATTGTTTCATTAATTGAAGTTTGATATAGCTAATATAACTAAAATTTTAGTTTAAACTAATTTATTAGTTATAAAATAATTATAAGTTGATTATATTCGTTTTTTTAAAATGGATTTATGGAAATTATAATGTTGATTATTGCCGGAGCTTTTATGATCCTGGGTGTGCTTGGGAGCTTCCTTCCCGTACTGCCCGGAGTGCCTTTAAGCTGGATAGGTTTATTGATATTTTATCTTATTCCCGGCGTGGGGATAAATTATCTTTTCCTGGGGATTACCCTGGCGGTGGCAATACTTATATATGTATTAAATCTTATTATCCCGGCCATGGGAACTAAAAAATTTGGTGGGAGTCGCAAGGGAATGATAGGCGCCACTATAGGGTTGATCATCGGGATCTTCGCGCCAATTCCGTTTGCTATTTTAATCTTTCCATTTATAGGTGCTTTTATAGGAGAGATTATAAATAAGAGCGATTCTAAAACCGCAGGGAAAGCCGCTTTCGGTTCTTTTGTGGGTCTGCTGGCTTCCAGTTTTATGGAATTTATTGTAAGCTTCGCTTTCCTTATTCTCTTCCTCTATCAATTCTGGAATTACAAGGAAATCATCTTCTAAGGTCTCATTTTCAGAAACCTTTTAATAGCCTTACTTTTGCCAAAAACGACAAAGAATGCTGGATTTTATTGTAGTGGGTGCCGCACAGGCAGGGTTGGCCATGGCTTATTACTTACGGGAGCAGGGGAAGAACTTCCTTGTTGTAGATAAGGAGTCAGAAATTGGTGCTTCCTGGTTAAACCGTTGGGACTCCCTTACTTTATTTACTCCTACCGAATTCAATAATATGCCGGGGATGGAATTCCCTGCGGAAAAAGGTCATTATCCTTCTAAAACTGAAGTGGCCGGTTATTTTAAAAATTATGTGGATAGATTTGAGATCCCCATTCAGTTAAATACACTTATTGAAAATATCTCTCACCACGACGATCATTTTATTCTGAAAAGTCCTGAAGGAGAATTGAAGGCTAAAAATGTGGTAGTCGCCACGGGTCCGTTTCATATTCCTTATACTCCACCTTTTTCAAAAAAAATAGATCCTGAAATATTTCAGATCCATAGTAATTACTATAAAAATCCGGGGCAGCTTCGAAAAGGGAAAGCAATGGTTGTTGGAGCAGGGGATAGTGGCTTCCAGATCCTTGATGAGGTTTCTCAGGAGGATCGTGGAGTTTATTTCTCCGGAACTACAGATGTGAAAGTACTTCCGCAGGAAATACTGGGAAAAACACTTTGGTGGTGGTTCACTAAATCAGGATTTCTGAGTTTTAGCCGAGATACGTGGTTAGGGCGAAAAATATCGAAATCAAGACAGCCTGTAATAGGAACCCCGGTACAGGATATCCTTGAAAGGGACAATGTGGAGCCGGTTGGGAAAACTAAAAATGCAGAAGGTGATCTTATAGTAACGGAAAAGAGAAAGATAAAAGATATTAAAAACATTATCTGGGCAACCGGCTACCGTCCTAATTTTGGATGGATAGAAGGTCTGGAATTGGCCAAAGATGGATATCCCAATCACTATCGCGGGGTGAGTAATATTGAAGGGCTGTATTTTATAGGTTTACCGTGGTTGCACACCCGTGGTTCGGCTACTTTAGGCGGGATCAAAAAGGATGCGAAATACCTCTCAGATTATATTTCAAAAAATAATTAAACTAATTCTATAAGGGTAATTGTCTTAAGGTAAGAGGATTATTACAAAAATTTTCTATAGATTTATTAAGGTATAGGTCAAACTATACCCTAATTTTTTACGTACCTATTACTAATGAGAGGGGTTTCACTTATAATACTGGTCATCTTCTTCTGTGGAGCTTCTTCGGCTACCGCACAATTTTATCAAACTACCACGGCTCATGTGAGTTTTTATTCTTCAGCACCTGTAGAAGACATTGAGGCGGTTTCAACAGAAGGGATTTCGGTTATAAATGCTGATAATGGAACTATTTCATTTAAAGTGAAGATGAGGTCTTTTCAATTCGAGAAAGGATTGATGCAGGAACATTTCAATGAGAATTATGTCGAAAGTGAAATATATCCACATGCAACCTTTAAAGGTGAATTTTTAGAGAAGATCGATCTTCAAATTACCGGATCTCAGGAAAATACAATTAAAGGAACTTTTACTGTTCATGGGGTTTCAAAAGAAAGGGAAATTCCGGTAATATTAAATGTTTTAGATGGCGGCCAGAGAATAAATCTTTCTGCAAACTTTCAGGTTGCCTGTGAAGCTCATAAAATCAAGATCCCTAAAATTCTCTGGAAAAATATTGCCGAAATTATTGAAGTAAATGTCAACGCTGATTTTCAATTTATATCAAAATGAATAAACCTGTTTTAATTTGTTTTCTGCTTTTGTGTACGGTCCTGCAAGCTCAGGATGTAGACAGTATCATGGCTGAAATATCTGAAACCAAAGACTATAAAGTTCAGGCCACCTTTAAGAGTCCGAAATTAGTTTTGCTGCAAACCAATGAAACTCAAAAGAAGAATGACCTGGCTTTTTGGATAGGTCACAGGTTTGGCGATATAGGTGGAGAATTTGGTGGTTCCAATACTTTATACGGACTCGATGTGGCTACCGACCTCTATTTGGGATTCGATTATGGAATTACCGATGCTCTTACCGTTGGGATTGGTAGAAGTAAATTTAACGAAGCCTATAGCGGACTTTTAAAATATCGTTTACTATGGCAGGAAGAAGACGGGATGCCGGTTTCTGTAACTCTATTTGCTCAAAGTAGCTGGATTACCCGAAAACCATTTTCTAATGATGAATTTCCAGAAGAAGGAGACAGGATCTCCCATTTTTTTCAGGCTATTATCGCTAAAAAATTTAGTCCGGGTATTTCTCTAATGCTTAGTCCGGGATATTTGATTAGGCCAGAAGCCCAGGTTCGTGATGTTGATGATGCTGAAAATCTATTCGCATTGGGTGTGGGAGGCAGAATTAAAATTTTTAAGAGAATTTCCCTGATAGCAGATTATACGTTGGTCAATGGCTTTAGCAGGCCGGAAGATTTGCAAACCGACTATTATAACCCGTTTGGAGTAGGATTGGAAATTGAAACAGGGGGTCATGTATTCGCCCTTAATTTCCAGAATTCTCAGGCTATTACCGCAAATAATTTTATCTCCGGCACTACAAAAAGCTGGAGTGATGGCGGAGTAAGATTTGGTTTTATGATCTCAAGAAATTTTAACCTGGGACCAAAAACCAGGTTGAATTAAAACAGGATAACGTTTAATATCTATAATTATGAAAAGAGGTGAGTTTTTAGTTAAAGGCATCCTTCTGGCTTGTTCCGGTGCCTGTGTGCTTTCAGCCTGTAGTTCCGGAGACGATGGAGGTGGCACTACCAATCCGCCCGGTGGAGGGGGTGGAGGAGGAAATACGGTTTCGGTTAGCCTTACAGCCATACCTAATATTGGAGATCAAATTATTAAAGATCGGGTTCTCTTTTTTAGAATAGGAGGAGGGAATACAACTGCCGATTTTGTGGCTACAGAGGCCGTTTGTCCGCATCAGGGTGGCGCCTTAGCCTGGAAAGAAGACGAGGGTTATATTGAGTGTAGCCTGCATTTTGCCCGGTATGAGGAAGATGGGGATGTAATAAGAGGTCCACAGGATGCATCGGGCACCACCCGTAATCTGAAGGTGTATGCAACCAGTATAAATAATGGAAATATTACTGCGACCTTAACTTAAGAGGGCTTACTTAAGTAGAAATCTTAAATTCAGGATTTTCCTGACGAATTTGTATTGGGTTTTCGCAACTTCCTTTTATCATTCTGTAATCTTCTTTTACTTTTGCAGCTATGATAATTACTGATACACACACCCATTTATACAGTGATGCTTTTGATGAAGACCGAAAGCAGGCAATTCAGCTTGCTTTGGACAAAGGCGTGGAAAGATTTTTTATTCCGGCTATAGATTCTGAAACCACTCAGAGCATGTACGAGCTTGAGAAAGCTTTTCCTGATAATGTATTCCTTATGATGGGGTTGCATCCAACGCATGTGAAAGAAAATTATGAAGATGAGCTGAAGCATGTTTCTGAAGAACTTGATAAAAGAAAGTTCTATGCTGTTGGAGAAATAGGCATAGATCTGTATTGGGATAAATCTACTCTGGAAATTCAGAAGGACGCTTTTAAGAAGCAAATACAGCTGGCGAAACAATACGAACTTCCTATTGTGATCCATTGCCGGGAAGCTTTTGATGAGATTTTTGAAGTTCTGGAATCTGAAAAGGACGAAAAGTTATTCGGAATTTTTCATTGTTTTACCGGTAATTTAGAGCAGGCCAAAAAAGCTCTATCCTATAATATGAAATTAGGGATAGGAGGCGTGGTTACCTTTAAAAATGGTGGTATTGATAAGTTTCTGGCAGAAATTCCTCTGGAAGAAATCGTGCTGGAAACAGATGCGCCTTACCTTGCTCCCACACCCTTCCGCGGTAAAAGAAATGATCCGGTTTATATACTTAAGGTAGCTGAAAAACTGGCTGAAATTTATAATCTTCCAGTAGAAACTATCGCTGAGGTTACTACAAAAAACTCCAAGGAAGTTTTCGGAATTTAGAGCTGTTAAACAGAATTTTTGTTCATTTGTTGAAATAATTTTAGAAATAGGTGCAAAATTTTGACGATATAAGATTTTACCGGGATGAAGAAGTAAATGATGCCTTACGCGAATATGTAAAGCATCCCATGGTGAAAGCCTTGCTTCAATTTACATTTCCGGACTTAAGTTATAGTGATATTAAAGCCATAGTTGGTGAGTGCCATTCTATTAGGGATTTCCAGAGCAAGGTGATCTATCTTAGTGTGGAGAAGGTACTTGAGAAAACCAGCGAAGGTTTAACAGATGGAGGTTTTGAAGAGCTGGACACCAAAGAATCCTACATGTATATCTCCAATCACAGGGATATTATTCTGGATACTTCCCTGATAAATTATACGCTTTATAATCACGATCTGGTAATGACGGCTTCTGCCATTGGAGATAATCTGGTTCAAAAGCCATTTCTTATGGCGCTTTCAAAGCTAAACCGGAATTTCCTGGTGCTTCGTAATCAAAGCCCGCGTGAAATGTTACGGAGTTCTTTGAAGTTGTCTGAATACATCAGGCATTTGCTAATGGAAGAAGATCGTTCCGTATGGATGGCCCAGAGAGAAGGTCGTACCAAAGATGGAAATGATTTTACTCAGCAAGGTGTTTTAAAGATGCTGGGAATGGCCAAAAAGAACGATGATATTCTTGATTATTTCGCCAAACTTAAGATCGTGCCAGTAGCCATTTCTTACGAACTGGATCCTACAGATATGCTTAAAATGCCGGAGGTTCTTGCTAAAAGAATGAAGGAGGAATATAAGAAAAGTGCCAACGAAGATTTTAACAGCATCATGCGCGGCGCCATGGGGCAAAAAGGTCGTATTCAGCTTAATGCGGGGCAGGTACTTACTGAAGATGATTTTGCAGCCATTAGAAGTAAAGGGCTTTCTGTAAATGATCAATTAAAAGAGGTAGCTCAGTTAATAGATCAAAGTATTTACAGAAATTATAAGCTTTGGCCTTCAAATTACATCGCTTATGATCTTTTAAAGAACGAAGAGCGTTTTACATCTGAATATACCGAAAAGGAAAAAAGACAATTTGACCGCAGGATCAGCCGCAGAGTAGATATTAAAAATCCGCTGGCATTGAACAGCTATTTGCTTATGTATGCAAATCCGGTAATCAATAAACTTTCGTTGCATGAAGAATAGTTCCAGGATACTTCTTTTATATACAGGAGGAACCATTGGAATGATCAAGGATTATGAAACCGGTGCATTAAAGGCATTTAACTTTGATGAACTGCTTCAAAATATCCCTGAACTTAATATTCTGGAGCACGAGATCGAAACGCTGAGTTTTGACGAGCCCATCGATTCCTCCAATATGGATATTGAGCATTGGGTAAAGATCGCGACCACCATACAGGAGCATTATGATAATTATGATGGGTTTGTGGTGCTGCATGGAAGTGATACCATGTCTTATACGGCATCGGCGCTTAGTTTCATGTTCGAAAACTTAACCAAGCCAATCATTTTCACCGGATCTCAATTGCCTATTGGTGATTTGAGAACAGATGCGAAGGAGAATTTAATTACCAGCATACAGGTAGCGGGTTTAAGAAAGAACGGAAAACCTGTAATTTCTGAAGTCGGTCTTTATTTTGAATATAAGCTCTACCGGGCTAACCGAACCACAAAATTAAATGCAGAGCATTTTCAAGCCTTTGCGTCGATGAATCATCCTGCTTTGGCAGAATCTGGCGTTTATCTTTCGGTAAACTATAAGGCTTTATGGAAACCAAACCGCAAGCAGAAAACAAAATTACACACCGGTTTCAATAACGATGTGCTTATTTTAAAAATGTTCCCGGGAATTACAGAGAGTACGGTAGAACATATTTTATCAAAGCCGGGTTTAAAAGGTGTGGTTCTGGAAACATATGGGAGCGGAAATGCACCTAATGCCCCCTGGTTTTTAGATATTCTACGTGAAAAGATCAGGAATGGACTTAGTATCGTGAATGTCACCCAATGTGTTGCCGGGAGTGTAACCATGGGTCAATACGAAACGAGTGTGGGCTTGCAGCGAATAGGTATAGTGTCTGGAAATGACATAACTACAGAAGCTGCGATTTGTAAATTAATGTACCTATTAGGCAAAGATCTTTCGCCAAAGGTCTTCAGAACCATCTTCGAAACCTCCCTTAGAGGGGAAATGTCTTAAAATTAACGATGGATTCTTGACGGGAAAGCTTTTTTTTCGTTATTTGCCGGCCCTAAGTAGTACTTAGGAATACAGAGAGGTGGCCGAGTGGTCGAAGGCGCACGCCTGGAAAGTGTGTATACGTCACAAGCGTATCGAGGGTTCGAATCCCTTCCTCTCTGCTAAGTGTTTTTATTAAAAATAATTTATATCTTTAACCCTTTAACTAATTAAATTAAGACAAACAGTAATGAAAAGATTATTTTCTATTTTGGTAATCGCCGCGATAACGGTTCTTGGGGCCTACAACGTACAGGCGGCTAACAGCGCGAATACTTTGCCAGGAACGATTGTGACCTTTGTTCAGGATGACGAGGAAACAGCAGCCGGTGATGAATTGGAAGAAGAAGAACTTGGTTTTCACCAGGAGCTTAAGAAACGTTTCATCGAGGGTGGTCCAGCCTTTATGGGGATCGTTCTATTGTGTTTAATTCTTGGTCTGGCCATTGCCATTGAGAGAATTATCTTTTTAAACCTTTCTACTACTAACACAAGAAAGCTTGCTCAGGATGTTGAGGACGCTCTTAACAGTGGTGGAATTGAGGCAGCTAAGGAAGTTTGTAGAAATACAAAAGGACCTGTTGCTTCTATCTATTACCAAGGTTTAGACAGAGCTGATGAGAGCATCGAAGCTGCTGAAAAAGCGGTTGTTGCTTACGGAGGTGTTCAAATGGGACAACTTGAGAAGAATGTATCTTGGGTTTCTTTATTTATCGCTCTTGCTCCAATGCTTGGGTTCATGGGTACTGTAATCGGGATGATTCAGGCTTTTGACCGTATTGAGGCAGCTGGTGATATGCAACCTTCACTTGTAGCAGGTGGTATTAAAGTAGCACTTCTTACAACAGTATTTGGTTTGATCGTTGCAATTATTCTTCAGATTTTCTACAACTATATCATCGCGAAGATTGATAGTATCGTGAACGATATGGAAGATGCATCTATACTTCTTATAGATATGTTGGTAGCTTACAAGAATAAAAAAAGAATCTAAGACAACTTAAATTATGACCTTACATAAAGTATTAAAATATCTGGCACTTGTTATCGGTGTGATAGGGATGATCCTTCTGGGAAGGATTATTGCCGCCGGTGACGATGCTATAAAAGCCTCGGCAGACCTCCAGGGGAGTTATTTAGACCCATACATGTGGATCGCATATCTGGTACTAGCTGCAGTTATTGTACTGGTTGGGATATTCGTGATCGTAGGTTTATTTAGAGGAAATATTAAGAACACCATTATTGCTGTTGGATCATTTTTATTGATCGTTATTGTAGCTTATGTTTTAAGTGACGGTACGGCAAAAGAACTTAAAGACGGTAGTATGCTTTCTGCATCTGGTGACCACTGGGTGGGAGCTGGCTTAATTACCTTCTATATCCTTGCCGGAATTGCTGTAGCGACTATGGTATTCTCGGGAATCAAAAAACTAGCTAAATAATATGGCAAAGAGATCAGCACCGGAGGTTAACGCCGGGTCTATGGCAGACATTGCTTTCTTACTCCTTATCTTTTTCCTTGTTACTACAACAATTGAAACAGATAGCGGGATAAGTAGAAAGCTACCGCCATGGCAGCCTGAAGAGGAGGAGCCGCCGGTAATTAAACAACGAAACATCTTTACGGTAATGGTTAACAGTAATAACCAATTACTTGTAGAAGATGAGGAGATGGAGCTTTCTGAATTAAAAGAAGCTGCCGTTGAATTTCTTGACAATGGAGGAGGAACCGGAGATGAAGCTTGTAGCTTCTGCCAGGGACCTAAAGATCCTTCATCTTCAGTGAACCCTCGTAAAGCGATTATTTCCCTGGTTAATAACAGGGGTACTGAGTATGGTACTTATATCGCGGTACAGAACGAACTTGTAGCTGCTTATAACCAGCTAAGAGATCGTGAAGCTGAAAGAATGTACGGTATGACCTTCACCAAAATGGAGAAGAATTACAATGATCCTAGCTATAATGGGGACAAAGATGCTCTTAAGGAAAAGATCGATGTTATCACCGATATGATCCCGCAGAAGTTATCTGAGGCCGAACCAAAAAGCTAGATTTTATTAAACAAGAAAACGACTTCTATTATGTCTAAATTTAAAAAGAAAAAGTCTGGGGAATTGCCTGCCATTAGTACGGCGTCATTACCTGATATCGTTTTCATGCTTTTGTTCTTCTTTATGGTTGCTACCGTAATGCGTCAAAATACTCTAATGGTTCAGAATAGTTTACCTTATGCTGACCAGGTTGAGAAACTTGATAAGAAGGATTTGATCATGTATATCTATGCAGGGAAACCTAGTCAAAGATACCAGGCGAAATATGGGACAGAGGCCAGAATTCAGTTAAACGATAAATTTGCGAGTGTTGAAGAAGTACAGCAATTTATTTATGCTGAAAGAGAGTCTAAGAGAGAGGAATTGATTCCTTACCTTACGACTGCTCTAAAAGTGGACGCTGAGACCAATATGGGTCTTGTTTCAGATATTAAACAAGAGCTTAGAAAAGCTGAAGCATTGAAAATTAACTATACTACGCTTGTTGGTGATGCCAGCAAGAATGTGGAATAACTCTTTTCATTTACATTAGATAAAACATCCTGTTTGGTTTATACCGGACAGGATGTTTTTTTATATTTAAACTCTGGCTAGTTTAATCATGAAGTTTAATCATAAACTATTAATTTTCTTTCTTTTTCTATCTCCGGCTATTTTTGGTCAGGAGGAAAGGCAATACCATATTCCCGATACTGTTCCTTTTACAATCGATAGTTTGTATAGGGAAGATCAATTCTACGTCGGCTTTAGTTTTAATCTGGTAACCAATAAACCTGAGCCAATAAAACAGGAAAGTTTTTCCGGAGGGCTTAGTCTTGGATTTGTCAGGGATTTCCCCGTGAATGAACAAAGAAATATTGCCATTGGTATTGGTGCGGGATGGGGAATAGACAGTTATGGCCAAAATCTTCAAATAACCAAATCTTCACAGGGTGAAACCCTGTTTACGGCACTGGATAATGATGTAGATTATCAAACCAACCGGTTCACAACTCAGCAGGTGGAATTGCCGTTAGAATTCCGTTGGAGAACTTCAGATGCGACTACTTACAAGTTTTGGCGTGTTTATACCGGAGTTAGATTCGGTTATATTTATCATTTCCGTAGTAATTATAAAGATGATGCCATGCAAATTGTGGTCAGGGATCTGGACGAACTTAATAGATTACGAGCCGGTGCCACCTTCACTTTTGGCTACAATACTTTTAACTTCCAGGTTTATTATTCGCTCATCCCATTTTTTAAAGATGCACAACTGCAGGAAGAACAGATCGAAGTTTCCACCTTTAAAATTGGTCTAACATTCTATATTCTGTGATCCAGAGATAAAAAACTGCCAGCTGTGGAAGAAAACCCAAAATAAAGCCAAGGGACAATTCTGAAGTTGAGTGTGCTTTAAAATATAATCTGGAAGAAGCTGTGAGTCCTGTCGCTATAATCAAAAATGCGATGGTGTGCAGCAGGTATAGATTGAAATAGATGCAGAACCCTATCACGAACATTAAAAGGCCGGATAAGCCCATCATATGAAGGCTGGCTTTGATCCTGAGCAAGCTTAGAAGGTAAGCAAGGATGGAGGAAGCAAGAATGCCACAGAAATAATAGAATAAGCCCGGGTAATTGTAAAATTTAAGGATCTGGGTAAGCACCATTATATTTAGCAGGCTAAAGAAAAACAAAGGCCACCGCCTTTCCTCAACTTTTTCTAAAAAGATATTTTCTGCTCTTCCCAGATTTTTCAATAAAAAATAAAATACGACCGGTATAAAAATGGTGATTATCGCTATCCCGATCAATTTTGATTTAATGATTTCCGGAGGGAAATAGCGGGGGATAAAAAGGAAATAATAAATGCTACCGGCCATAGGCATCCATAAAGGATGAAAAAGGTAGGAAGCGAGCCTTAAAAGAAATTTCATTAAATAATTTTTCGTAATCTCGCTACCGGAATATCCAGTTGTTCCCTGTATTTAGCGACAGTTCGGCGGGCAATAGGGTATCCTTTATCTTTTAATACTTTCGCCAGTTTTTCATCTGTTAAAGGTCGGCGTTTGTCCTCCTCTTCAATAGACATTTCAAGGATCTTTTTGATCTCTCTCGTAGAAACATCCTCACCCTGATCATTTTTCATGGATTCAGAGAAAAACTCCTTTATCAATTTGGTTCCGTAAGGTGTATCAACATATTTGGAGTTAGCTACTCGTGAAACCGTAGAAACGTCCATTTCGATCTCATCTGCAATGTCCTTAAGGATCATTGGGCGCAGGTTTCTTTCATCACCGGTAAGGAAATATTCTTTCTGGTAATTCATAATGGAACTCATGGTTACCATCAATGTTTGCTGGCGCTGTTTAATGGCCTCAATAAACCATTTGGCAGCATCCAGTTTTTGTTTGATGAACATAACCGCATCCTTTTGTGCTTTGGTTTTCTCCTTAGACTCCTTATAGCCTTTCATCATATTGGAATAATCCCGGGAAATATGCATTTCCGGTGCATTCCTTCCATTGAGGGTTAACTGTAGCTCCCCGTCTTCAATTTTTATGGTAAAATCCGGGATCACATGTTCCACTATGCGGGTGTTACCGGAATATGCACCTCCGGGTTTCGGATTTAAATGTTCGATCACATCTATTGCTTCCCGCAATTCATCTTCAGAGATATCATGACGGGAAAGGAGTTTGCTGTAATGTTTTTTACTAAAATGATCAAAAGACCTTTCAAGAATGTCTTTGGCAAGTTCAACCTGTTTGGTTGGTTCTTTCCGGTTTAGTTGTATAATAAGGCATTCTTCCAGACTTCGTGCGCCCACACCGGCAGGATCAAGTCGCTGAACTTTTTCCAGAACCTTTTCCACAGTCTCTTCATCTGTATAGATATTCTGAGTAAAAGCCAGATCATCCACAATATCCTGAATGCTTCTTCTTATATATCCACTTTCATCCACACTTCCAACGAGGAATTCAGCGATTTCCACTTCGATGTCATTTAGCCGGATAGTGCTTAACTGAGTTTTTAAATGCTGGGTAAAAGAAGTTCCGGCAGCATATGGTACCTGCCTGTCCTCATCATCGGCACTATAATTATTGGCGTTTAAACGGTAGCTCGGGATCTCATCATCACTTAAATACTCATCTACATCAATATCGGTTTCGATGGTTTCATAATCATCTTCCGCCGTATTTTCATTTCCAATATCATCATATTCATCCACACGTTCTTCTTTCCCGTCTTCCAAAGCAGGGTTCTCTTCCATCTCTTGTTTGATTCGCTGTTCAAATGCCTGAGTTGGCAATTGGATAAGTTTCATCAACTGAATCTGTTGCGGAGATAGCTTTTGAGATAATTTAAAATTTAATTGTTGCTTTAGCATATTTAGGACACTTGTCTAACAAAAATAAGGAAAAATCGAGCCATACTCGCTTTGGCATGACCCATGTTTGTGGTAAAATTTTGTTAACGAACTTCGAATCGCGCAAGGTTTCTAAATCGTTTGGGAAGCTCGATCTCGAAGCTAAGTTTTTCTGTAGTAACTGGATGGATTAGTTCTATTCCTCCTGCGAATAGGAAGAGATTTTTGTTCTTGAAAAATGTCTCTTCAGTATTTCCGTATAATTTATCTCCAACGATAGGGTTGCCCATATGCTCCAGATGTATCCTGATCTGGTGAGTTCTCCCTGTTAGTGGTTTTGCCCGGACCAATGAATAGGATTGGTCTTCTATGCGGAATTGTTTTAACCGCATTACCATTGTTTGCGCAGGTTTATTTTCTATTTCAAGGTTTATTTGTTCATCATCGCACAAACCATGGACTAAAGCATAATAGACTTTATGGATTTTTTTAGCTGAAAAATCATCATTGAGTATGCGCTGGGCAAGTTTTGTTTTGGCTACCAATAGAATTCCAGAAGTGGGGCTATCGAGCCGGTGCACGGGAAGTGGATAATTTAAAGCATCAAATTCGGTGCTTTGATCAAGATTATGAGGTAAAGCATTTTCAATAGTCCTGAAGTAGTTCCCACTGGTAGGGAGTCCTGCAGGTTTATGAATTACGGCCAGCCAGTTGTCTTCAAAAATAACAGGCAGGTCGAATTTGAAAATTTTTTTTGAGGTTTTTTCTTCCTCTAACAGGTCAATTCTATGACCGGTTTTTATCCAGCTGGAAGTAGAAGCCGGTTGACCATCAAGAAGTATAAGGCCCTTTTTTACGGCCTTTTTTAAGGCGCTTCGGGTGGTTATGGTTTGAAAGATAGAAAACGCATATTCCTGCAATCGAATCTTTTCATCGATCGCAGGAACTATATGCGTTTCAATAATTTTCAAATTTTTAAAATTCCGCGTTTTGTGGAGTTCTTGGGAAAGGAATTACGTCCCTTATATTCCCCATTCCCGTGGTGAATTGTACCAGTCTTTCAAAACCAAGACCAAATCCACTGTGAACACAGGTTCCAAACTTACGGGTATCAAGGTACCACCAAAGTTCTTCTTCCGGAATATTCAGTTCGGCCATTTTTTCCTTCAATACATCCAGTCTTTCTTCTCTCTGGCTTCCTCCAACTATCTCCCCAATTCCAGGGAATAAGATATCCATGGCTCTTACCGTTTTTCCGTCTTCGTTAAGACGCATGTAAAATGCCTTGATGTTGGCTGGATAATCAAAAAGAATTACCGGACATTTAAAATGTTTTTCAACAAGGTAGCGTTCATGCTCACTTTGAAGATCTGCACCCCATTCTTCAATGATATAATTGAATTTCTTCTTTTTGTTTGGCTTGGAATTCTTCAGGATGTCAATAGCTTCCGTATAACTTACCCTTTTGAAATTGTTGTCAAGGACAAAATTTAATTTTTCGAGCAGGTTCATGTCGCTGCGCTCTGCCTTCGGTTTAAGCTTGTCTTCATTCTCCTGTCTTTCGGCAAGGAATTCAAGGTCTTCTTTGGCATTCTCCATTACGTATCTAAGTACGTATTTGATGAAATCTTCAGCCAGGTCCATATTTTGATCAAGATCGCAAAAAGCAACCTCAGGCTCGATCATCCAGAATTCAGCAAGATGTCGGGAAGTATTTGAATTTTCAGCTCTAAAAGTAGGTCCAAAAGTATATACCTGTCCAAGTCCAAGGGCAAAGGTTTCAGCTTCCAGTTGTCCGGAAACCGTTAGATTGGTCTCTTTCCCAAAGAAGTCTTCCTTATAATTTATAGACCCGTCTTCGTTCTTTGCAGGGTTTTTAAGGTCCATAGAAGTAACCTTAAACATTTCACCGGCACCTTCAGCATCACTACCTGTGATAATAGGGGTGTTTACGTAAAAGAAATTCCTGTCCTGAAAATATTTATGAACTGCAAAAGACAGTTTACTTCTAACCCGCATAACTGCTCCAAAAGTGTTCGTTCTCACTCTTAAATGAGCTTGTTCGCGAAGTTTTTCAAGGCTGTGTTTTTTAGGGGAGAGGATGGTAAGTTTTACTTCCTCCGGGTTGGCATCACCTAAAATTTCGATACTTGTAACCTCGATCTCCACGCGTTGCTGACTTCCAAGGCTTTCCTTCAAAGTTCCTTTTACAGCAATTGCAGCACCAACATTAATTCTCTTTATGAGGTCTTCATCTGTATTTTCAAAATCGATAACACACTGAAGGTTTTTTAGGGTTGATCCATCATTAACGGCTATAAAACGATTGCTTCTGAATGAGCGCACCCAACCTTTAACCTGGTGTTCCTGTAAAAACTGATCGCTTTCCAGTATTTCAGCGATTTTTGCTTGTATCATTTAGTTGAAATTTAGAAAAAACAAAGATAGTTTTTCGCCTGATGCTTAGCAAGCAGGCTGTTTTATTAAAATTTTAATTTTCTTTATCTATAGAGTCCCACTCGTTTTCATCTTCTTCAGATTCCAAAATTTTCATCGCCGGCTCCTTTAGTACTTCCTTATTGGCAATACTTCTTTCCAAGGATAATAATAGTGAGGGTAACAATAGTAAATTCGCAAGCATGGCAAATAAAAGGGTAGCCGAGACCAGCCCTCCTAAAGCTACTGTTCCGCCAAAACTACTTATCATAAACACCGAGAACCCAAAGAATAATACGATGGAGGTATAGAACATACTCACTCCGGTTTCCCGCAGCGCAGCATAAACAGACCTTTTAATCTTCCAGTCGTTGGCTTTTAATTCCTGACGGTATTTCGCAAGGAAATGTATGGTGTCGTCCACACTAATTCCAAAAGCGATTGAAAAGACCAGAATGGTTGAGGGTTTTATAGGTACTCCCAGAAAGCCCATCACCCCTGCCGTAACCAATAGCGGTAGAAGGTTTGGAACCAGGGAGATCAAAATCATCCTGAAGCTTCTAAACATCCAGGCCATTAATCCCGCAATTAGTAAAATGGCCAGACCAAGAGAGATAATTAGATTCTTGACCAGATAATTTGTTCCTTTTTGGAATAATAGAGCTTTCCCTGTAAGCGATACTTCATAGCGATCCTCAGGAAATATCTTTTTGATCTCAGGTAGGAGGTCATTTTCTATTTCCTTCATCTTCTCAGTACCCACATCTTTCATGAACGTAGTGATACGGGCATATTGACCGGTGGAATCTACATAAGACTGCATGATACCTTCATTGGAAGAAAGGCTTTTCGCATAAGGCATTATAAAATTCCTTTCCTGGGAAGAAGGCAGTTGATAATATTTGGGATTCCCATTATAGTATGCCTGCTTGCTGTATTTTACCAGCCTGTTTATGGATAAGGGTTTTGAAAGTTCAGGAACCTCGGTTATAAAGTCTTCCAGCTCATTTATCCGTTTTAGAGTGGAAAGTTTGAGTACGCCTTTAGGTCTTTTGGTGTCTATCAATATTTCAAGCGGCATCACTCCGTCAAACTCTCTCTCAAAAAATCTAATGTCTTTATAGAACTGAGTGTTTTGAGGCATGTCCTCAAGAATGCTTCCTGAAATTCTGATGGTGTAAATCCCAATGATACTTAATACCAGCAGAACAATGGAAGAAATGTAGATGGCGATCCTGTTATGACGAACCATGTTCTCCATCCAGTTCACAAAGCCACCGATCCATTTTTTATTCAAATGCTTAAGGTGACGATCTTTTGGAGGTTTAAGGTAACTGTAGATCACCGGAATGATCAATAAACTCAAAAGAAATATTGCCAGAATGTTGATGGATGCAACAACCCCGAATTCCTTAAGTAACTGGCTATCGGTAAGTATAAAAGTGGCAAATCCGGAAGCAGTGGTTACGTTCGTAAGCAAAGTTGCATTCCCTACCTTGGTGATTACCCTTTGTAAAGATTTTGCCTGATTCCCATGTTTTTTGATCTCCTGCTGATATTTATTGATAAGGAAGATGCAATTGGGAATTCCTATAACAATTATCAGCGGAGGGATAAGCGCAGTAAGGATGGTAATTTCGTAGTGTAATAATCCAATAACTCCAAAAGCCCACATAACCCCGATGCAAACCGTGATCATAGATATAAGTGTGGCCCTTAACGACCTGAAGAATAGGAAAAAGATAAAAGAGGTAACCAATAATGCTGCTGCAATAAATAATCCTATTTCATCAACAATATTTTGAGCATTCAGGGTCCGGATATATGGCATTCCTGAAACGCGTACATCTATATCGTGCTCAGCTTCAAATTTCTCAATTAAAGGGTTGAGTTCTTCGAGTACAAATATTTTCCTCGCCTTGGTGTTTACCAGGTCTTTATTGAGATATAAAGCCGATTGAATAGTATTGGAATGAGTGCTGTATACCAGATTTTCATAAAAAGGAAGGGCGGTGAAAAGCTTATCTTCAAAATCTTTTAATTCCTGCTCTGTTGGAGTTTTAGATTCCAATGCAGGTACCATTTCAAATCTTTTTGGATCCTCAAATTTCTTAAGTTCCTTTAAGCTTGATGGTGATATTATTTGATCTACTTCAGGGTAAGTGAGAAGTTTATCAGTTAATTTATTCCAGGCTGCAAATTTTTCAGGAGTGAATAATTCTGAATCCTGTATGCCCAAAAGGATAAGATTGCCTTCTTCTCCAAACTTGTCCAGGAAATCATTATAGCTAAGATTAACTTCATGATCATCTGGCATCAGGTTTGCCTCTGTATGGGAAAATCTCATATTTTTCCACTGAGTGGAAAGCAGGAAAGTGGCGACCCCAATTATAATGATAATGGCAATGCGGTTTCTAAGTATAAGGGAGGCAATGGAATTCCAGAATCCAAAGCTAAAGATCTTGTGCATGGCTTGTTTTTAGCGGGGCAAAGGTAAAAAAAGCTGATTTAATTACTTTGCAATTAATCTTTTAATATACAAAAGCTTACAATTCCAGCTGAAATGTGAACTTAAAAGAAAAGTTCTCTTTGAAGGTGGGTAAATGGTAGGCTCCGTATCTATATGCGGTACTAAGGCCAAGTCCTCCTATTAGCTTATTTAATTCCAGGCCTGCTTCATGATACCCTCTCTCTAAGGTTTTGAATTCTAAATTTTCAAATTCACGGGCATCTTGATAGTCTCCCACGGCATGACGGGATAGGAAAACTAATTCCGGTCTAATATTTTTAGAAATTCTGAAAGGAGTTAGTTGATGACGAACATGAAATATTAACTGCCTGTCGCTATAAAATTCGTTGAAGTACATGGTTTCAAAACTGTTCCTCCCTGCCACCGAAAACCTGTATAAGATCTTTTCTTTATTAGGATTGTTGGGATTTGCATGGAAAGCATGAGAAAGGGGTAGATCTCCAAAACCGTAATTTCCTTCCAGAATAAATTCGGTGCGGGATTGATCCAGCCTTTTTATTTCATGTTCAGCCTTAAGGCCTAATCTGGTGAAATTCAATTCGCCTCCTAATTCTTCAAATGCCTTATCTACTTGTCCCGTAAATTGTGGAAATTTCCTTTCCAGGGTCATGTCTCCTTCAGGGGTTCGCAGATATCGGGAAAAAGGTTGCCATATAACCGAAAATTTAGCAATAGCGAGATCATAGTCCTCTCTGGTGAAACCCGGCAAATTAAAAAGATAATCTGAAATTATCCCGATCTCTTCTCTGGTCATCTGGATTTGTGCGTCTAAAGAAGGAGTGATCTTATGTTCCAATCCTACGGAATAGGAGCGCAGCTTGTAATAATTGTTGGTATTCACAAATCTGGGTTCCAAAATTGAGAATGGATTTGAACCTTTTAGATAATCGAAAGAAGCGACTTCATTTAGGTCTTTTGAAAAATCAAGATTAAGAGAGGTATGGTTCTCTTTGTTTAAATAGATTTGAGTGCCGGCCCCGTATTTCCATGCTTCATCTTTAAAACCATAAGTAACATACCCATGCAGGTTGAATTTGGTAGAAAGATCCTCGTTGGTTTTCCCTCCGGTCCCTAATCTTAAACCCTCATAAATATTATATTTAAAGAACTTACTTAGATCAATGTCCCAGTATTTTAACGGATAATAACCGGTAGCCATCGCATTTTTGACTCTTATTTTTCTTTCTATATTTCCTTGTTCAATTAAATGTTCCACTTTTTCTTCGGTGGCTTCATCACGACGGGTGAAACTAAGTTTGCGGTTTTCCTGCCAGAATTCGTGGGATCTTATTAAAGCCTCTGGTTGAACCAAAATTTCAGGGTTGCGGAGTGGTTTAGAAGCCTGATGGTCCAGATTGATATTATAATGAACAACTTCTGAAGTCAGGTAAAGATCTCGCTCAATCTTCTCAGCTCCTAATATCATTCCCATGATTCCCTGTTTTTGCTGTACTGTAGCTAATCCTATGGTGCCACCAAAAACGGCAACTTCTTTTCCACCAGCGCCCGGTTTAATAGTAGTGGTTTGTGATTTAGGGAACCAGATGTTCTCTTCAGGATAAAATTTGTAGTCGTGTTCCACTATCAGTCGTACACTGCCCAATAATTGTGCTTTCGCTTTTTGAACTGAATAGCTTAAAGTATCTAGATAGAGTAAGCCTTCAAGTCCGGCAACTATATGTTCTCTTTTCGGTTTAAAATGTATAACATAGGCCGGCCTGTTGCCAGAGGTGGTATCTATAATCTTATACTCATAATTGGGAAAAGCCTTTTGACCCAATGGCCCGGCATAGTCGGTCTTATAAAGTTGATATGTATCCTGATATAGGGAAAATGGGTTTACTTCCATGGTCAGAACATTGTAGACCGGATCTTTAAATCCCGCAGTTCTTATCCCCTCAATTTTTTCGATATGTTTTTTTGAAGAAGAATGAATGTGTTCTGCTACTTTTTCAGAAAGATATCCTCTCCCTTCGTTCAGAATGGTTTTTATAGAGGAGGAAGTGGAGTCGGCATTTAATTGAATTCTGCTTTTCTCATTATCGATAATAAATTTGGAGTAAGATTTATATGAGAAGCATTCTAAGGCCTGTTCCGGATCATTCACAGACTTGCTTTCGATAGCTTTTTTTATGATCCTATTCGCCGGATTGGAATCATTCTGAAGATTAACTGTTTCCAGTTGTTGGTATATCGGCTTTAAACCTGCCTGAATATATTTAGTATCATTATTTACCTGAATGCTGACCGGTTTATATCCTATATAGGATATTTTCACATTAACCATTTCTCTGGTTAACATAAGCTCAAAACTTCCGTCAATATTGGCGAGAATCTGCCTGCCTTCAACTTCCAGCTTCGCATATGCGAGTGGTTTTCGAGACTCAATATCAATAACCCTCCCCGAAACAAGAGATTGAGAAAAGGATATAACTGAAATAAATAGAAAGGCAATTGTAAGAAGCTTGGTCATATCAAGGGGCGTGGTTTTAAATCAGGTTCCATATACCAAAAATGCCGGATCAAATTTGTTGTTATGCAAATTCAAACCGGCATTTTTATATAGGTAATTGATCATTAAACGGTCATGATCTCTTTTTCTTTTACTACAAGAATGCTATCGATCTTGCTGATGTATTCGTCAGTTAGAGATTGAACATCATCTTCAGCTGCTTTAAGAGCATCTTCAGAAATATCAATTTTCTTTAATTCCTGCATTGCTTGTTTCCGGTCGTTACGAACTCCAATTTTCGCATCTTCACCTTCAGCTTTCGCCTGTTTTGAAAGTTGCCTTCTTCTTTCTTCAGTAAGCGGCGGCACATTAATGATCACGCTTTCCCCGTTGTTCATTGGATTGAATCCAAGGTTTGCGTGCATGATACCTTTTTCAATTTCATGGATAAGGCTTTTTTCAAAAGGCTGAATGGAAAGGGTTCGGGCATCTGGAGTATTAACGTTCGCTACCTGTTGTAAAGGTGTTTGAGAACCATAATATTCAACCATAACGCTTCCAAGCATACTTGGACTTGCCTTCCCGGCCCGAATATTCGAAAGTTGTTTTTTAAGATGCGCAATGGCTTGCTCCATTCCTTCTTTTGCTTCTTCTAATATAAATTCAACTTCATCCATTTTATTAAATTTTCTATTTCAGGTTTATAAGTTCACTTTAGTTCCAATACGTTCCCCGGTAG
Organism: Christiangramia aquimixticola; assembly: GCF_048285835.1. Classification (NCBI taxonomy): domain Bacteria; kingdom Pseudomonadati; phylum Bacteroidota; class Flavobacteriia; order Flavobacteriales; family Flavobacteriaceae; genus Christiangramia; species Christiangramia aquimixticola. The sequence continues at coordinate 311,465 of NZ_JBLVTL010000004.1, read as the reverse complement.
TAACTTTTAGTAAGTTTCCAGGCTTGTTCATGTCGAAAACGATAATTGGTAATTCATTTTCCTGGCTTAAGGTGAAAGCTGTGGTATCCATAACTTTCAAGCCTTTTTTGATCACATCTTCGAAACTGATGAAATCGAATTTAGTTGCGCTTTTGTCTTTTTCAGGATCTGAGGTGTAAATTCCATCAACCCTGGTTCCTTTTAAAATAACGTCTGCCTTGATCTCTATAGCTCTAAGAACAGCTGCAGAATCTGTTGTAAAATATGGGTTTCCGGTACCTCCTCCAAAGATCACCACTCTTCCTTTTTCCAGGTGACGAATGGCTTTTCTTCTAATAAAAGGTTCGGCAACTTCATTAATTTTAATGGCAGACTGTAATCTGGTCTGGATATCGGCATCTTCAAGAGCACTTTGCAAAGCAAGACCATTAATAACGGTGGCAAGCATTCCCATGTGGTCACCCTGCACGCGGTCCATCCCGCGGCTTGCTCCGGCAACACCTCTAAAAATGTTTCCTCCTCCAATAACTATAGCAAGTTCAACACCTTCTTCAACTACCGATTTGATCTCTGCCGCATACTCCGCCAGTCGTTCCGGGTCAATGCCATATTGACGGTTTCCCATTAAAGCTTCTCCAGATAGTTTTAAAAGTATTCTCTTGTATTGCATAATAGATTTTTATGAATCGATGCAAATATAGCTAATATCTGAATTTGTGAAATATAAAGCGGTCTTTTTGAAGAGGATTGGGAAGGATTAGGTTTTAATTAACCTTTATGACGGCTAATTCCTGAAATGACAGTGTTTCCAATGGCGGGGTTTTTGATATATTTGGTTTGTTGAATAAACATTAAATTTTTAAACCAATGATGGGATATTATATAATTGCCGGACTCATTTTTATAGTGAGTATGTATGTTAGCAATAAGCTTAAGAGTAAATTCAAGAAGTATTCTCAGGTGCATCTGCGCAACGGGATGAGCGGTAAAGAAATTGCGGAAAAGATGTTGCGGGATAATAATATACATGATGTAAAGGTTATCTCCACGCCGGGAATGCTTTCAGATCATTATAATCCTGCTAAGAAAACCGTGAATTTAAGTGAAGGAGTGTATTCTCAACGAAATGCAGCAGCTGCGGCTGTGGCTGCCCACGAGTGTGGACACGCGCTTCAGCATGCACAGGCTTACAGCTGGTTGCAAATGAGAAGTAAACTGGTTCCTGTAGTAAGTGTAGCATCAAAATTGTCACAATGGGCGATCTTTGGAGGATTGATCCTTATGACCATGGTTGGAGCAGGGGTTGGACAAACGGTTTTATTGCTGGGTATTATTATGTATGCAGCGGGAACTTTATTCAGTTTTATTACTCTGCCGGTGGAATATGATGCCAGTAAAAGAGCTTTGGTTTGGTTGGAAACCGAAAATATGCTCACAGGAGCAGAACACGAAGCTGCTGAAGATTCTCTTAAATGGGCGGCAAGAACATATGTGGTGGCAGCAATTGGATCGTTAGCTACTTTACTATATTTTGTTAGCCTTTATATGGGAAGAGATTAGGAGAAAATTATTTAGCATAAAAAGAAAAGCTGTCCGAAAGGACAGCTTTTTTTAGATCTTAATTTGCCTGTCGATTTGTTGATTTAAGGAAATAAATGTTTCTGTTCTGGAAACTCCTTCTATCGCCTGTATATTCTTATTAAGAACATTCATCAAATGTTCATTGTCCCTACATAAGATTTTAAGGAATATTGACCAGTTTCCCGTAGTGTAATGACATTCTATAACCTCCGGAATTTCATTCAGCTGTTTTACCGCTTGCGGGTTACTTACCGCTTTATCGAGATAAACCCCAACAAAAGCCATTGTCTTATATCCCAGTAATCGCGCATCAAGAATCATTTTTGATCCTTCTATCAAACCGGATTTCTCCAGTTTCCGAAGTCTTTGATGCACAGCAGCTCCTGTAATTCCTATATTCTTGGCAATTTCTAAAATTGGTTTTTTTGCATCTTTCATTAAAAAGTTTAGAATGGTTTTGTCTATCCCATCTAACTCGACACTATCATTCAAAATCTTCATGTAAGTGATTTTAATTAAAAAGCTAAATTACGAAAAATGCTTTCTGTTTTTAATTACCTACCTCTCCAAATGGATTATATCCCAGATATTCAGTCTCTTTCTCTTTAAATTTTATACCATGAGATTCCAGTTTCTTTAGGATAGGGCCGTAAACTTCTTTTTGAATAGGCAATTGCACTCCCGGTGTTTCAATTTCCTTGTTCAGGATCATAATGGCTGCCATTGCTACGGGAAGACCCACGGTTTGTGCCATGGCCGTATTAGATTGATTCTCTCCTATATGTACCATGGTAGAATCAATTTGTTTCTTTTCGCTATTAAGTTCAAAACCAAACTTATGATACATCACGATCATGTCTTTATCATCCTGCGATAATGACCATTTTTCCATCAGTATTTTTTGAAGAGCCTGTGCCGGGGTTGCATTTTTAATTCCAAGTTTTTTATTGGGATTGAACAAATCCAGTTCAATTAGTTTTTCCCACATGATGTCGTCCTGATCTATTTTCAGGTTATGGCGAACCTTCAGCTCTACTGAATCACTTGGGGAATATGGTAAGAACGAATTTATGAAATCCCGGTAACTCATATTTTCAGAATCCTCCATTGTAAAGCTGTCATCTGTCATTCCCAGCTGTACAAACATATTCCAGGCTCTGCTGAAGCCTACTTTACGAATTGTTCCACGGTAAAGAGTAAGGATGTTATCAAGCCCATAGATGCTTTGATATTTCAGGGAATTACGGTTGGCATAACCTTCAAATTTCCCGTGGCCTTCAATTTTCAAAAATTCGGTTCTTCTGAATAATCTGTGATAGGGGATGTATTTATATTTTCCTTCTTGGATAAATTCAGCAACACCACCCTGACCGGCTACCACCACATTTCTGGGGTTCCAGGTAAATTTGTAATTCCATAGATTATCATCACTTTCCGGAGCTACGAGTCCCCCTGTAAAAGATTCGAAAAGAAGCATCTTACCTCCATTATCCCTAATTCTGTCAATTACCTGCATTGCGCTCATATGGTCAATCCCGGGATCAACTCCAATCTCATTCATAAAAACGAGGCCTTTAGCTTTTACTTCTTCATCCAGCGCTTTCATTTCGTCACTTATATAGGACGCGGTTACCATATCTTTTTCAAATTTCACGCAGTCTTTGGCGACTTCTATGTGAAATCTTGCTGGTAACATGGAAATAACAATATCGGCTCTTTTAATTGCCGGTTCCCGACTTTCCTGATTAAAAACGTCCAGTTCAAAAGCTTCACATCGCGCATGATCTCTGCAGGCTTTTTTAGCATTTTCGAGATCAAGGTCACCAATTCGTAAATAAAGATTTTCTTTTTCGGCCTGGTCTAACAGGTAATTAATGAGGGCAGAGGTTGATTTCCCGGCTCCCACAATTAATATTTCTCGCATAAATTAAGTTAGTTTTGTGTAGTTCGAACGAATGTATTAAAACTTTAAACGATAAAAAATTAAGATATATGGATAGGAAGTTTTTAATTACCGGAGCTGTTTTTGGATTGTTAGCCGTTATTCTAGGGGCATTTGCGGCACATGGTTTAAAAAATTCGTTGTCTCCGGCGGCACTTGGTTCTTTTGAAACGGGTGTTAGATTTCAAATGTACCATGCATTTTTATTGCTAATCCTTGGAAATATCAGGATGGAAAAAAGAAATAAAACTATCTATATTTTAATTGGATTAGGAACTATACTTTTTTCCGGTTCCATTTATTTATTAACTCTTGCTCCTTTACTGGGATTAGACTTGACTTCCATCGCTTTGGTCACACCTTTAGGTGGAACCCTGCTAATAGTGGGCTGGATTTTATTGGTGCTGAATTTCACAAAGTTAAAAATGAAATAAATTGAAAACCTTTAACGTATTATCTGCATAAGATTTATACTTTTGTACCCCTAAACAAACTACAGAATTGATTTTTTATGGTCGATAACACCCAAATTACGAAAACGATTTCGTTAGAGGATTACGGGATCAAAAACGCCAAGGTACATTATCAACTATCTCCGGAGGAACTTCAGAAAGAAACCATTAGATTGGGACAGGGAGTTGCCAGCTCGTTTGGGGCATTGGCTGTGAATACCGGAGAATTTACCGGCAGATCTCCAAAAGACAGATTCATCGTTAAAGATGAAGTGACAAAAGATAAGGTATGGTGGGGAGACATCAATATTCCTTTTGAAGAGGAAAAGTTTGATAAGCTTTATAAAAAGGTAACAAGCTATCTTGGAGAAAAAGAGATTTATGCAAGAGATGCTTATGCTTGTGCAGACGAGGATTATCGCTTGAATATTAGAGTAATCAACGAATATCCATGGTCTAATCTATTTGCATATAATATGTTTCTTAGGGTAGAAGACAGTGAGCTTGATAATTTCAAGGAAGACTGGCTTGTGGTTAATGCCCCGGGTTTTAAAGCGAATCCAGAAGAAGACGGGACACGTCAGGAAAATTTTGCTATCCTTAATTTCAGTAAAAAGATCGCCTTGATTGGTGGAACTGGTTATACAGGAGAGATCAAAAAGGGAATTTTCTCTGCTTTAAACTTTATTCTTCCTGTGTTTAAGAACACTTTGCCAATGCACTGCTCTGCAAATGTAGGTGAAGAGGGAGATACCGCTATATTTTTCGGATTATCCGGAACCGGAAAGACTACCTTGTCTGCAGATCCTGAGCGTAAGCTAATTGGAGATGATGAACATGGGTGGACCAAGGAAAACACAATTTTCAATTTTGAAGGTGGTTGCTATGCAAAAGTGATCAACCTTTCAGAAGACAGTGAGCCGGATATCTATCATGCGATCAAGCCGGGAGCAATTCTGGAAAATGTGGTGATGGATAAAGATGGGAATGTAGATTTTGAAGATACTTCCATAACTCAGAATACAAGGGTAAGTTACCCTATTTATCATATCGATAATATCCAGGAGCCATCAATTGGTGAGAATCCTAAGAATATTTTCTTCTTAACGGCAGATGCTTTTGGGGTGTTACCTCCAATTAGTAAACTAACTCCGGGACAGGCGGCTTACCATTTTATTAGTGGTTACACGGCTAAAGTTGCAGGAACAGAGGCTGGTGTAGATGAACCGGTACCAAGTTTCTCTGCTTGTTTTGGTGCGCCTTTCATGCCTTTACATCCAACCAAGTATGCTGAGATGTTAAGCAAAAAGATGAAAGATGCAGGAGTTAACGTTTGGCTGGTAAATACAGGATGGACCGGTGGTCCTTATGGTGTTGGAAGCAGAATGAAACTGAAGTATACACGTGAAATGATTAGCTCAGCTCTTGAAGGAAAGCTGGATAATGTTGAGTTTGAAACTCACGAAATTTTTGGTTTGTCAATGCCTAAAACTTGTGAGAATGTACCTTCTGAAGTACTTAATCCAAAAAGTACCTGGAAAGACAAAGAAGCTTATGATCGTAAAGCAAAGGAGTTGTCCAGTTTCTTTAAGCAAAACTTCAGCAAATTTGAAGAATATGCTAACGAAGAAATAATGAATGGAGCTCCAATTAAATAGTTTTAATTGTTAGTTGAAAAAAAATCCGGTCGCAAGACCGGATTTTTTTATTTATATGATCAAAATAGTTTCAACTACTTTTTATTTACCTCTGTTATATATTTACTAATAGCCATGGTCATACTTGGAGTTTCCGGCGTAGGGGCCTTGATGTTCACAACCAGTCCATGTTCTTTTGCGGCTTTAATGGTAGTATTTCCAAAAGCTGCAATTCTCGTATTATTCTGTTCGAAATCAGGGAAATTCTCAAAAAGGGATTTAATACCGCTAGGGCTAAAAAATACCAGGATGTCATAAGTAACATCTTTTAAGTGAGATAGATCACTAACCACAGTTCTGTAAAAAACCGCCTTTTTCCATTCAACGCCTAATTTATTTAGAGTTTTAGGAACGTCCGGCTTTAGCATGTCTGAAGAAGGTAATAAGAACTTTTCATTCTTATACTTCTTGATCGTAGGAGCTAATTCGGCAAAAGTTCTTTTTCCAACATAAATCTTACGTTTACGATATACCACGTATTTCTGAAGATAATAGGCTACAGCCTCGCTCAAACAGAAATATTTTAAAGTATCTGGTACTTTAAAACGCATCTCTTCAGCAATCCTGAAAAAATGATCCACGGCATTTCGGCTGGTAAGAATAATAGCCGTATAATTAGTGAGATCTACTTTTTGTTGTCTAACTTCCTTGGAAGGTACGCCTTCAACATGAATAAAGGGTATGAAATCAATTTTAACCTTTTGCTTCTCTTCCAGCTCGAAATAAGGTGAATTTTCTACCTTAGGTTCGGGTTGGGAAACCAAAATTGTTTTCACTTTCATATATAAAACTTTGTTTGATCCTTTTTAGATTGTAATAAGCTTGTACAAAATAATATAAGGGGCAATTTCAAGAGCGCAAAGGTACAAAATAAAATAGAACCAATTAACTATTAACACATTTTGATTCCTTCTATAAATTATAAACATTCCTAGTCCGTTAGCAATCAGTGCTAGGCCACCGGTAAGGCTTAAAAGGAGTGAATTTAGGTTTACGCTATAGGTTAATAATAAACTTATGCAAAGCAGGCAAATTGCAATAAAACTTCTATAGGTGAATTTTTGAAAAATATAGTAGTCTACCTGATCATCAATTTCAAAAATATTTCCAATAATTTTCTCAACCCCGGTCTTGATTAGAATAATACAAACGTAAGCGGTTAAAATCCTGATATACAATATTGGAACTGCAAGATCACTCTCAAAATAATAATCATAACATAGATATAAAAACATGGAAATCGCAAGGCTCTGAATAGTTAATAACAATATGTTAAAACCGTGAAAAGCTTTATTCTCTTTTCCCTTAAAGGCTATAAATTTGCCAGACGTTAGAAGGGAGAGAAAATCTTCAAAACGTTGGGGGAAAAGAATCTTGGCAAGCACAATAAGAACAAAGCATATTAGGAAGGTGATCGTGATCCAATCCTGATATTCATAAATCCTGTAAATCGCCTGCATGAAAAAATTTTTACAAATGTAAAATTTTGACTGTTATTCCGGTGGGGGATCATAAAGATTTGATGTTTTTATTTGCATACATTTGTGCAAAATAATTGGGAATGGGAAATGGGATAATTATTATACCCACCTTTAATGAAATCGAGAATATAGAACGCATTATAAGGAATGTGTTTTCTCAACGGCGTAAATTTCATATCCTGGTGGTTGATGATAATTCTCCAGATGGCACGGCTACTCGTGTGAGAACATTACAAGCCGAATTTCCCGAAAGTTTGTTCCTTGAAGAAAGAGTTGGGAAACAGGGTTTAGGGACTGCCTATATATATGGATTTAAATGGGCCATTAAAAGAGAATATGATTTTATTTTCGAAATGGATGCCGATTTTTCTCATAATCCCAACGATCTAATTAGGTTGTTTAACACCTGTAAAAGGGACGGGGCAGATGTTGCCATTGGGTCTCGCTATATTACAGGAGTGAATGTGATTAACTGGCCAATGAATCGGGTTTTGATGTCCTGGCTTGCCTCAAAATATGTGAGGTTTATTACCGGGATGGATATCCATGATACTACTGCCGGTTATGTGTGTTATAAAAGAGAAGTGCTTGAAGCAATAAATCTTGATAAAATTCAGTTTGTGGGCTATGCCTTCCAGATCGAGATGAAATTCAAGGCACATCTAAGAAAATATAAAATAGTAGAAGTTCCGGTTATTTTTACCGATAGAACCCGTGGAACTTCTAAAATGAGCGGATCCATTATTTGGGAGGCCGTGTTCGGGGTAATAAAAATGAAGCTGAAAAGTCTGTTTAACAGGAAAAAAGTCTGATGAAAAAGGTTTTAATCAAGAACGCGAAAATAGTAAACGAGAATAAGATTGTTGAGGGTGACGTTTTTATCGAAAACGGAATCATCGTTGAGATCGCGGAAAGTATTAGCGCAAAATCCCCTGATGTAAATATTTTTGATGCGGAAGGAACTCATTTGCTTCCGGGTTTAATTGACGATCAGGTGCACTTTAGAGAACCCGGACTAACTCATAAAGAAAATATTGAAACCGGATCTCGTGCTGCTGTGGCGGGCGGAATTACTTCTTTTATAGAAATGCCAAACACCTTACCGCAATCTACTACCATAGAATTGCTGGAAGAAAAATTCAATACTGCAGCAGAAACCTCTTATGCGAACTATTCGTTCATGTTTGGAGGAACCAATGATAATCTTAGCGAGATCGAAAAGATCGATCCTAAGAAGGTTGCTGCATTAAAATTATTCCTGGGTTCTTCAACCGGGAATATGCTGGTAGATGATGAGAAAGTGCTTGAACAGATCTTTCAAAAATCCCCTGTTCTAATTGCGGTTCATTGTGAAGACGAAGAGACTATCAGGAAGAATTTGGAGGAATGTAAGGCCAGATACGGGGATGATATTCCAATCGAACTCCATCCAAAGATCAGGAGTGAGGAAGCCTGTTATAAGTCTTCTTCAAAAGCAGTGGCATTGGCTAAGAAGACCGGTGCAAGATTACATGTGTTCCATGTCTCTACTGCGAAAGAACTTGGCTTATTCAGCAACAGAAAGGCTTTAAAGGATAAAAAGATCACTGCCGAGGTTTGTATACATCACCTTTGGTTTAATGATTCAGATTACGCGAAAAAAGGAACCCTGATAAAATGGAATCCTGCCGTGAAAACCAAAAAGGATCAAAAAGCATTGCTTGAAGGATTGTTGGACGATTATCTGGATGTAATTGCAACAGATCATGCTCCGCATACTAAAGAGGAGAAGAAAAATGTTTATACCAAAGCTCCAAGTGGAGGTCCTCTGGTACAACATGCGCTTCCGGCTTTATTGCAAATGTATCATCAGGGAAAAATTTCCTTGGAGAAGATTGTTGAAAAGGCTTGCCATAATCCTGCGATTTTATTTCAAATTGAGAAAAGAGGATTTATTCGTGAAGGATATAAGGCAGATCTTGTAATGGTTGATCTTAATTCACCATGGGCGGTTCAACCGGATAATATTTTTTCTAAATGCCAATGGTCACCATTTGAAGGAACAACTTTTAAATCAAGGATTACACATACATTTGTAAATGGTAACCTTGTTTATAAGAATTTCAAACATCAACCATTCGCTAAAATTGCTGAAAGATTAAGCTTTGATCGTTAATTCCAAACATAAGATCTTTATTTTATTTTTTCTCTGCTCATTTTTATCCTGTCAGGATATTGATAAAACAGAGAGGCCGGATGATCTTATTCCGGAACCCAAAATGATCGATGTGCTTACCGAATTATCACTGGTACATGCGGCCAAGAATTACAATAAGTATAAACTGGAGCAGATTGGGATCGAGCCGGATAATTATGTTTTTGAAAAATTCAAAATCGATAGTATTCAATTTCAGCAAAGCAGTGATTACTATGCAGATAATTATGTTCAGTATGAACGAATTTATGATAGTGTAAGAGCAAGGATTCAAAAGCTGAAGATCCGTTTGGATTCTATTCGGGAAATAGAAGTGAAACGGGAAGACAGTATTAAGCAGGCGCGTAAAGATTCTATTAAGTTGATGGACTCTTTAAAACTTGATCCAATCAAAGCCGATTCGCTTAAAAAGGATTCTATCCGGTTGATCAAATTAAAAGAACTCGAAAAAACTAAAAAGGATAGTTTGATTCTTCCTCCGGTTTCAATGGAAAGGAATTAGTTAGGTTCTATTTGTCCCTTCTGTAATAATTAGCTGTTTTGTTAATTACTTCTTCAAGGCTTTCAAATTCAAGATCAAGTGCTTGTTTTATTTTCTGGTTATTATATCTGGTGAGTTTAAAAACTCCCTCAATAGCATCACGCGTGATCTCCCTTTTAAGTCCGAAATAAGATCCTATTTTTTGAAAAATCCAACCGGCAAATACCATCCACTTTTTTAAAGCCCTGTGTGGTTTGGGTTTATTTAAAGCAGTCGCTGTCAATTCAAAAACTCTGTGAAAAGAGAGATTTTCGGCTACAACAATAAATTGTTCATTCTTAATCGATGAATTCATTAACTCCTGCATGATATTAACCACATCATAGACCCCTACAAATCCGGTAACTTTTGGGAAATGAAAGGATAGACCTTTGTATATTTTATCGATAATTTTCCCTCCACCGGTTTCCCAAATTCCCGGACCCATTATAACTCCAGGGTTTACGATTACAGCATCAATACCTTCCTGCGTGGCTCGCCAAACTTCAATTTCAGCACCATATTTAGAAATGGAGTAATCTGTATGGTTCCTTTCCGGATTCCAGCCGGCATTTTCATCAACCATTTCATTTACGGTATTCGAATCAAGAGTAGCGATACTGCTTACATAACACAGTTTGGAGACCTGGTTGGCGATACAGAGATTTACCACATTGGCAGTACCTTCGATATTGATCTTTCTTAATAGTTTCTCATCAGAGGGGTCAAAAGAGATAAGAGCCGCACAATGGTATACATATGTGATTCCCTCAAATGCTTTGGTGAGATCTGGAATATTATTAATATCTGCCGTAACCCATTCAATAGAGGTGAATAAACTCTCAGCTTCTGAACTTGAAGAATAGTAACTAAATATATTTTTGACCTTTTGAAGGTCACTTGAGTTTCGTTTAGTTGCTCTTACTGCAATTTTTTTTACAGCAAGTTCATACAAAAGATGAGCACCTACTAAACCTGTTCCTCCTGTTACCAGTATCATGGGGTAAATATAGCTAATCGACTTAGGAAAAATAAGAGTAAATGGTATCTTTACGGCTGTTATTTTAAAATTTATGATGGAAAAGAACTTTGTCGAAGAGATCACCTGGAGAGGGATGTTGCATGATGCTATGCCCGGAACTGAGGAACATTTAATGGAAGCTATGAGGGCTGCATACGTGGGGATAGATCCTACTGCAGATTCTCTACATATTGGTCACCTGGTTAGCGTAATGATGTTAAGGCATTTCCAACTGTGCGGCCATAAACCTTATGCGCTGGTTGGTGGAGCAACCGGGATGATAGGGGATCCTTCAGGGAAATCGGCGGAAAGAAATCTGCTTGATGAAGAAACTTTAAGGCATAATCAAAATGCAATAAAAGATCAATTATCCAGGTTTCTGGATTTTGATTCAGATATAGCAAATGCAGCGGTTTTAGTGAATAATTACGACTGGATGAAGGACTTTTCTTTTCTTGATTTTATTCGTGATGTGGGGAAACATATCACGGTAAATTATATGATGTCCAAGGATTCTGTAAAGAAGCGCCTTTCATCAGACTCTACAGAGGGAATGTCTTTTACTGAATTTACCTATCAATTAGTACAGGGTTATGACTTCCTGCACCTCTACAGGGAAGGGAACTGTACTTTGCAAATGGGTGGAAGCGACCAGTGGGGGAATATCACCACGGGAACTGAACTTATTAGAAGGATTGGAAATGGAAAGGGTTATGCCTTAACCTGTCCTTTGATCACTAAGGCTGACGGAACTAAATTCGGAAAAACCGAAGGTGGTAATATCTGGCTTGATGCTAATCGTACTTCTCCTTATAAATTTTACCAATATTGGTTGAATACCAGTGATGAGGATGCAGAGAAATACATTAAAATATTTACTTTCCTAAGTCGGGAAGAAATAGATTCTTTGATCGAGAAACATCGTGAAGCTCCTCATCAGCGTGAGTTGCAAAAAGTTCTTGGGAAGGAAGTTACCATAATGGTTCATTCTCAGGAAGATTACGAAAATGCTCTGGCTGCTTCTGAAGTTCTATTTGGAAAAAGTACTGCAGATGATTTTAGAAAACTGGATGAAGCTACTTTCCTTGATGTTTTTGAAGGGGTACCGCAGGCAGATGTGGACAGAGCCGATATTGAAAGTGGTTTGGATATGATAGCAGCTCTTTCAGCCAAAACAGATTTCCTGAAATCGAATGGTGAAGCCAGAAGAGCTTTGAAAGAAAATTCTGTCTCAGTTAATAAGGAGAAGGTTACTGAAGATTACACAGTAACTACTCAAGATCTTATAGGAGATAAATATGTTATCATCAATAAAGGAAAAAAGAATACTTTTATAATTCGCGCAGTTTAACGTATATTTGAGTATTACATCGAAGTATAACTTATTTTTAAATATTTGGATAGATTTAAAGATGAAGATATAATTAGTTTTATTATTTTCACAATTGCCGTGTCTATGATAATCTATATATCGATTTTCAGATAACAGTTAATACAAAAGCCTTCAGGAGAAATCCTGAAGGCTTTGCAACTAACTAACCAATCTAATATGAAAAAATTTCACTTAGTGCAGTAACTAAATGATTGGGGATCACCGAGTTCTGCATGAAGTCTGTCGGGAATTTGTATCCGGAATTACACTTACCATAAAAATTAACATTTCTAGAGGATAAGCAGGTTACAACCGCGAATATCACTGTTATCAAACCTTCCAAGAATCTCGATTTTATCATTCTTGATCCGGCCAAGATCCTGAGTGGCGATAAAAGAACAGGAATTTATATTCGCCAGATCGATCACATTTATTCCGCCGGTTTTGTTTTGCGGTAAAAAGGTTAAAGCATCTTCCGGGTCGCGGATAAGGATTTTCATCCAGTTAGGACATTTAAATATTCCGTCACCATACGAATAAGCCTGAGATAGTAATTCTGTCATTCCATATTCGCTATGAATTTTCTTTACCCCAAAACCGTTTTTTAAAACCTCATGTAACTCTTCTCTTATCATTTCTTTCCTTCGCCCTTTCATCCCGCCGGTCTCCATAACCACAGTATTTGTTAGGGAGAACTGTGATATTTCTATAAGGTCAAGCAAGGCAAATGATACTCCAATTAAAAATATCTTCTTACCTCCTTTGTCCAGAGCTTCCAGTTTTTCTGAAAGTTCACTTAGATTGTTCAGATAAAATCCGCTATCGGGATTAATTGAATCCTTTATTAAGGAGTCTACCATGTATATTAAGGAAGATCCTGTGCGCTCAAGATAACTGGGTAGTAATGCCAGGATAGTATAATCTGAAGGCTCACCATAAAATTGATGAAATGCTTTTTTAAAGCTGTTTTCGTAAACTTCAAGATCTGTAACAAAATGTTTACTGGTAGTAGAACCGGTGGTGCCGCTACTGGTGAAAATACTTTCAGCCACTTTATTTACAGATACTATTTTTTTACTTTTAAAAAACTCTATGGGCAGGAATGGAATGTTTATGATCTCCTGAACATTTTCCGGGTTCCGGTTTAGCAACTCGCAAAAGTTTCTGTAAACCGGATTGTTTTCAAATTGAAACTTAAACACCTTTAGGCATAAAAATTTAAATTCGTCATCAGATTTAATATTGAAAATTTCCTTTGTGAGCATAGAGGTTCAGCAGGTTTCAGGCAAAATTAAGCAATAAAAAAGCCTCTGAAAACAGAAGCTTAACAAAAAAACCGAAGTCTTTAATTTATTTTACCACCAGTTTTCGGGTAGCTTTCATTTTACCTTCCTGAATTTTTAAAATATAAATTCCCGGAGTAAGTGCAGATACATCCATTTCTCTGCCTCGTAATCTCGTTTTGTGTACCGGTTTTCCCAGAACATTATAAATTTCGACAATCTTATCCAGGTTCTTTGTCGAAGAAATGTAAACTTTTCCACCCGTTACCGGGTTTGGATAAATGGAAAGACCATCGATAGGAGTTTCAGTTCGATGGGAAGCATTAAAAGAATCCTGAGCATTGACAGGTACTGCCAACATCAGAAAACTAAAAAGTAAAAAAGTTAATAAGTACTTCTGCTTCATTCTTTTACAAATCGAGAGTTAAACAAACTTACAAATAAAATTTCAAAAATCCTGCCAATATTTTGAACCCAAACAATAAAATCATGTGAATTAAGTTTGGGAAATTAAAAATGACATGATTTGTTCTGTAAAATTCAGATTTTCAAGGGTCTATATCTGAATTTATTTTTTAACTACCCCCGTGTGATTTTCTAAGATTATAGGATTGCTAAATTCTGAAAGGAATAATAAATCTCCTTTGGTTCCATTACGATGAACTAGATGGTTTTTTCAAGGTTAGC
>NZ_JBLVTL010000004.1:282291-297167 GCF_048285835.1 Christiangramia aquimixticola | reverse complement strand
ATAGCGGTCTCCCTTATGAAGAAAAAGGACATTCAGATTTTACTGGTAGATGATGAACCCGATATTCTCGAAATTGTTGGGTATAACCTGTCATCTGAAGGATATAAGGTGATAACCGCGAAAAATGGGGTTGAAGCTATAAAGCTGGCTAAAGAGAAAAAGCCGCATTTGATCATTCTGGACGTAATGATGCCGGAAATGGATGGCATTGAAGCATGTGAACATATCCGGAAATTACCTGAGCTTGAACATACTATCATTACTTTTCTTACTGCCCGCGGAGAGGATTATTCCCAGATGGCAGGTTTTGAAGCCGGAGCCGATGATTATATCACCAAACCCATTAAACCAAAAGTGCTTGTGAGTAAAGTAAAGGCCCTTTTACGCAGATACAGAGAGGAGAGTCAAAATGCAGATGTTATCGATCTTGGTGGAGTTACCATAGATCGCGATGAGTACAAAATAACGCAGGACGGCAATGAGATGGCACTTCCCAGAAAAGAGTTTGAACTGCTATCTCTTTTAACCTCCCGCCCTGGAAAAGTTTTTACCCGGGAAGATATCCTGGATCAGGTTTGGGGAAACGATATTGTAGTTGGAGGTAGAACTATTGATGTGCATATTAGAAAGTTGCGGGAAAAAATTGGAGACGAGAAAATCAAAACCATTAAAGGGGTTGGGTATAAGTTCGTGGTTTAATGTCAAAAAAATTTAAACGATCATATAGATTTGCCCTTAGAACTGCGTTTTATATAAGTGTTTTTTTAAGCGGGCTCATGGCCCTTATTTTATATATTGATTTCTCTTCTGTACTCTGGGTGCTTATCTTCTTCGCAATACTCACCTATTTATTTTCTTTTCTAATTATCCAGTACAGGGTAGAGCGATTTATTTACCGAAGGATTAAAAAGGTATATGATAATGTAACTTTACTGGATTCCGCAACCCTGACTCCTAACCAGATCACTACAGATATGTCCAGCCTTACCCGGGAGGTGAAAAAGTTTGCCGAGAATAAGAAACTGGAGATAGAGACTTTAAAAGTGAGAGAGGCATATAGAAAGGAATTTCTTGGAAATGTTTCGCATGAACTTAAAACGCCCTTATTCACTGTTCAGGGCTATATACTTACGTTGCTTGACGGGGCGCATAAAGACAAGGCGATAAGGAAAAAATATCTCGCCCGTGCGAATAAAGGAGTGGAACGGCTTATTTATATTGTAAAAGATATGGATATGATCACCAGACTTGAAGTAGGGGATCTGCATTTAAACCTGGAGACTTTTGATGTTGTCGAACTTATTCAGGCCTCCTTTGACTTGTTGGAGATGAAGGCTGCAAGAAAGAATATCACCCTCACTTTTGACATGGATTATATTGAGCCGGTGTATGTGCGGGCAGATCGTGATCGTATTCAGCAGGTCCTAACCAATTTAATAGTGAATTCCATTAAATACGGGAAACACGGGGGGACTACAGAAATTAGTATAGAGAATCTTGTAAGGAATAAAATTATTGTAAGAGTAACCGATAATGGGGAAGGAATAGCAAAAGAGCATATTCCCCGTTTATTTGAAAGGTTTTTTAGAGTGGATAAAAGCGGTTCCCGTAAAGAGGGTGGGTCTGGTTTAGGTCTTTCTATTGTAAAGCACATTCTTGAAGCCCACGGCGAAAAGATATTTGTTGAAAGTGTTTTTGAAGTAGGAAGTGAATTCTCATTCACTCTTGAAAAACAGGAAAAGGTTTCTGAAGTCGTTGCTGAATCCTAAGTTCTGGAGTCCGGAGTAATTTTCGATTCTTTGTAATTGGGAAAGGCTGAAATCTTTCTGCTGGCAGAAGCCTGCAATTTTTTTATCCTGTGATCTTTGAGCGAGATAATTTTGTTCCTCCTGTCCCGGCGTCGGGATGAAGAAAGCTTTCTTTTCCAGTTTCGCCAGATCCATAAGCGTGGTATAGCCCGGGCGGGAAATGATGTATTCAGCTTCATTCATTACCTTTTCAAGAGCTTTTCCAAACAGATGGTTTTCAATTCTTAGGTTTTGATTAGAAACTGAAAGGTTAGCGCCATCAAATGTTCCTCTAACCATTATTACTTCGGAAGTAGTGTTCTTAAATTCCTTTAGCATTATTTTTTCCAGGATACTTCGTTGAGGTTCCGGCCCGCTTAATAGAATTAAATACTCATATTTTTTAAGAGATTCTGTTTTTTCGAGTCGGCTTAGAACACCAATATATTTGCAGTTTTCAGGAAGCTGTCGCGGGTGGCCCAGCTTTCCACTAAGATTGTCTTCTCCCTCCATATCCGGAATCCAGCATTGATCGAATTTTTTTAAATATCTCCGGTTTAAAAAGCTGCTCAAAAAAGTAAACCTCCCGCTTAAAACATTTATCTGATGCGTTATAAAAACATGCTTGTCCAGACTGTTGCTGCGCACACCAAACCGGTTGTCTGATATGATCCCCTGAATTTCATATTCCCTGACGATCGCTTCGGTTTGTATTTGTTCCGCTTTAATTACCTTTTGAATCCTGAAAGATTCTGCCAGAAGTTTCCACTTAAGCAATCGACTTTTTTTGGTATATCTGATTTTATAAGAAGGAAGTTTGAGATGAATCAAGTGAGGGAATTCCTTTTTCAGAAGTTTTAGTGCTTCACCATCAGAAGCGATAACAGGTTCAAATCCAGCGAACTCAAGCTCTTTAACAATGGGAATACAACGGGTGGCATGGCCAAGTCCCCAGTTGAGGGGAGCTACTAAAATACGCATCTTCGGTATATTACGAATGTATTCTTACCGGCACCTAACCGATTTTATTTAATTTTACCAAAATATTAAAATTAAGTGGGAAGCAAGAATAAACTTAAGCGGTTTAAAGAAAACGAACAGTTCGATAATGTGATACAGCCCTCAAGGGAAGAACTCACCGATAATTCTTTTAAGCTGAAAGGAAACTGGAGTAAAGACTTTTTTAAGAATGACAATCCAATAGTTCTGGAACTTGGTTGCGGAAAAGGCGAGTATACCGTTGAACTTGCCAGACAAAACCCGGACAAGAATTTTATAGGGATAGACATTAAAGGAGCAAGATTCTGGAGAGGTGCAAAAACTGCCCTTGAAGAAGGTTTGGATAATGTTGCATTTATCAGGACTCAAATTGAGCTAATCGAACATGTTTTTGAAACAAATGAGGTAAGCGAGATCTGGATCACTTTCCCCGATCCTCAGATCAAGTATAAGCGAACCAAACACCGATTAACCAACGCTGAGTTTTTGTTGAGATATAAGCAGGTCTTAAAAGATGGTGGACTTATGCACTTAAAAACAGATTCAGAATTTATGCATGGTTATACCTTAGGCCTGTTGCATGGGCAGGGTCAGGAAGTGTTGTATGCTCACCACGATATTTATAAAAATGAATATTCTCCAAAAGAAGTTACCGGAATTCAAACTTTCTACGAAAAACAGTATCTTGAAAAAGGTAAACCCATAACTTATATACAATTCACGATTAAATAAGGGGTATTGGAAGAAACAAAACTTTTCCTGATCACATATCTGGCAGCATTCATTGGCGTGGTTCCTCCCGGGCTGGTGAATATGACCGTGGCTAAAACCTGCGTTGAAAAGGGTAAAAGAAACGGTTTGTATGTTGCGATAGGGGCAGGGCTGGTTGTTTTAATTCAGGCGCTGATCGCTGTATTACTGGCCAGGTATATTTTTGAGAATCCGTATGTACGCAAAATGTTATTGCGCGCAGGTCTCGTGGTTTTTTGTATTCTGGCAGTATACTTCTTTATACAGGCCCGGCATAAAAAGGGAATAAAACATCATAAACAAAAAGCTAATGCCAATAGTGTTTTCAAAGGAATACTGGTAGCAAGTCTTAATGTTTTTCCGGTGCCATATTTTGTTGCCATAGCCGGAGCTATGGACCTAAGTGGAAACATAGAATACGATTGGTCTCTAAACACTTCATTTGCTTTAGCTGCCTGTCTGGGTAGTTTTAGCGCCTTATATCTGTATGTTGTTCTTTTTGATAAAATTGACAAGAAGGCAGAAACCTTTGCGAAATATTCTAATTACTTCATGGCTGCCTTAATGTTGATCCTTATTATAATTGCAATCATTCGAATCTCAAACGCATAAATGTGAAAAACGATTCCGGATTTTTTGAGAAGGTCTATGAAGTTTGCCGGCTTATTCCTGAAGGAAGGGTAACTTCCTATGGCGCTATCGCGAAATATCTGGGTTCAGCTAAAAGCGCGAGGATCGTGGGTTGGGCCATGAATTCTTCTCACGATCAGGATGTCCCTGCCCATCGGGTCGTAAACCGGAATGGTCTTCTAACCGGCAAGCATCATTTTTCCGGTACTAATGCCATGCAACTATTGCTGGAAGAGGAAGGTGTGAAAGTTCAGGATATGAAAGTTGTGAATTTTAAAGAATTATTCTGGGATCCCATGACAGAATTAGAGGGATTACAGGGAGTTTAAAAGCCTATAATTCCCGCTTATTCTCCTATAAATCTAATATTGCTAAATTCTTCGTATTCTTAGCTTTTCCAATTATATTTGCATTTAGAATCAGTCTATATAAGCTAAAGAATCTGATTAAAATCGGTCTATGAAATTGAACAGAAAAGAGATCTTACAAGCCCTGGAAACTATATCTGTAGCAGGCGAAGGGAATAATATGGTTGAAAGTGGGGCAGTGCAAAATGTCATGACTTTTGGCGACGAGGTGGTTGTTGACCTTGTATTAAGTACTCCCGCATTACATATCAAAAAAAGAGCTGAAGTGGATGTGATGAAAGTCATCCATGAAAAAGTTTACGATAAGGCTAAAGTCAAAGTAAACATCAAGGTTCAGGCGCCGGAAAAGAAACCTGAAATTAA
This sequence comes from Christiangramia aquimixticola, assembly GCF_048285835.1. Taxonomy (NCBI): domain Bacteria; kingdom Pseudomonadati; phylum Bacteroidota; class Flavobacteriia; order Flavobacteriales; family Flavobacteriaceae; genus Christiangramia; species Christiangramia aquimixticola. The sequence goes on along the minus strand of NZ_JBLVTL010000004.1, from coordinate 292,270 downwards.
AGGGAAAGCCATTCCGGGAATTAAAAATATTATAGCTGTTGCCTCCGGGAAAGGAGGAGTAGGGAAATCTACAGTTACTTCCAACCTTGCAGTGACCCTTTCAAAAATGGGCTTCAAGGTAGGAATCCTTGATGCCGATATTTACGGGCCATCTACTCCAATTATGTTTGATGTTGAGGCAGAAAGACCATTATCGGTAAACGTTGATGGAAAGTCTAAAATGAAGCCGGTAGAAAATTATGGAGTAAAGATCCTGTCTATTGGATTTTTCACCAAGCCGAATCAGGCAGTTGTGTGGAGAGGGCCTATGGCCGCCAAAGCTCTAAACCAGATGATCTTTGACGCAGCCTGGGGAGAGCTTGATTTTATGCTTATAGACCTTCCGCCGGGAACCGGAGATATTCACCTTTCCATCATGCAATCACTACCAATTACAGGATCTGTAATTGTAAGTACCCCGCAAAATGTTGCGCTTGCCGATGCGAAAAAAGGTGTGGCCATGTTCCAGCAGGAAAGTATCAATGTGCCTGTTTTGGGAATTATTGAGAATATGGCATATTTCACTCCGGAAGAATTGCCGGAAAATAAATATTACATCTTTGGAAAAGAAGGAGCGAGAAATCTTTCTGAAGACCTTCAGGTTCCATTCCTTGGAGAAATACCTTTGGTACAAAGTTTAAGAGAATCGGGAGATATTGGAAGACCGGCAGCTTTACAGACTGGAACTCCTTTGGAAACCGCATTTGAATATATTACCAGAAATATGGTACAGGAGACGGTGAACCGAAATAAAGATCTTCCTCCAACCGAAGCAATTAAAATCACCACTATGGCCGGTTGTAGTGCGGTTAATAAAAAATAGATGAATAGCGAAGAGGTAAGAATTAATGTTGAAAAGGCACTGGCAGAGATACGTCCCTTTCTGGAAAGCGATGGCGGAAATATCTCACTGGTTTCCATTGAAGACGATCGTTTGGTTAAAGTTCAGTTAGAAGGCGCATGCGTAGGCTGTTCTGTAAACCAGATGACCTTGAAGAGTGGTGTGGAAATGACGATCAAAAAATATGTGCCCCAAATAGAAAAAGTAGTGAACATCGATAGATAATGTTCTACTGCTAATTGAAATTAAAAGCATGATTAAAACCGATATACTTATTATTGGCGCGGGTCCCACAGGACTTTTCGCCGTTTTTGAGGCGGGATTATTAAAACTGAAATGTCACCTGATTGATGCATTGCCTCAACCTGGTGGTCAATGTTCAGAGATCTATCCTAAGAAACCTATTTACGATATTCCGGGTTTTCCCGAAGTTCTTGCAGGTGATCTGGTAGATAATCTAATGGAACAAATCAAACCTTTTGAACCCGGATTTACTTTGGGGGAGAGAGCAGAAACCATAGATAAACAGGAAGATAGCAGTTTTATAGTTACTACCAGCCATGGAACCAAACATCATGCTCCCGTAGTTGTGATCGCAGGTGGGCTGGGTAGTTTCGAGCCAAGAAAACCGCCAATTCCCTCTATTAAAGATTATGAGGATAAAGGGGTTGCTTATATTATAAGGGATCCTGAAGTTTACCGTGATAAAAAAGTTGTGATCGCCGGTGGTGGTGATTCTGCTTTAGACTGGAGTATTTTCCTTGCAGATGTCGCTTCAGAAGTATCACTGGTACATAGAAGAAAGGACTTCCGCGGAGCACTGGATTCTGTAGAAAAAGTAGAAGAATTATCCAAGATAGGGAAGATCAAACTTATAACAGATGCAGAGGTGGTTGACCTTAAAGGTGAAGGCCAGCTTGATTCTGTAGTTATAAGGCATAAAGATGAGGTAAGAGGCGAGGAAGTTAAATCTACAGATTACTTTATTCCGCTTTTTGGATTGTCGCCAAAATTAGGGGCTATTGCTAACTGGGGTCTTGAGATCGAAAAGAATGCGATCAAAGTTGATAATTCTTACGATTATCAAACCAACATTCCGGGTATTTATGCCATTGGAGATGTGAATACTTATAAGGGGAAACTAAAGCTTATTCTTTGTGGTTTCCATGAAGCTGCGATCATGTGCCAGAGCGCTTATCAAAGGATCAATCCAGATAAGAAATATGTGATGAAATATACTACTGTTAGTGGAGTGAATGGTTTTGATGGGAGCAAGAAAGAAGCTAAGCGCGAGGTTGTAAAAAGTATCAATTAGAAATTAATTTTTTAAATGTCTGACGTTAAAATAACCATTATAGACCGCGAAGGGGAAGCGCACACTGTAGATGCTCCAACAGATATGAATATGAATCTTATGGAGGTGATCCGTTCATATGAGCTCGCTGCCGAAGGGACTATTGGAATTTGCGGAGGAATGGCAATGTGTGCATCCTGTCAGTGTTATATTCTTAATTTTGAACATATGCTTCCGGAAAAAAGCTATGAGGAAGAGGATATGCTGGATCAGGCATTTTTTGTAGAAGATAATAGCAGGCTTAGTTGCCAGATCCCTATTACCGAAGGTCTGGATGGCCTGGAGGTGAGAATTGCCCCTGCTTCAGAATAATAGATTTCCTGGTTTTTAAAGAAATTACAGATGAAAAAAACCAATAGAGATATTGGTTTTTTTCATTTAAGGAATGGACTGAAGTCTTTAGTAATTGATTGATTTATACCTCTGCCGGCTCAGCGAATTCTGATATTTCGGCTTCGATCCCATTCCACAGTTCAATTCGGCTTTTCAGAGATTCCTTCGCGGTTCTTTTAACTTCTTCCCACTTCTTTTTATCTGTTCCGCATAACTGTTCCACCATTTTGAAAGCCATGGGTCCATGTTCATCTTCATCGAGTTCAATGTGACGGTCAAAATAGTATTTAAACTGCCTTAGATCCTCTTTAGGGAAGTTATGCTGTACTTTCTCAATGATGGAGGAGAACATTGCCGGGATGAGTCCTTCGCGTCCAAAAGTGAATGCTGAAGCAATCTTGTGGGTCGAATTGCTGTAAACAACTTCAAAAGTATGTTTCAGAAATTGTTTAATGCTTACTGGAAGTTTGCTGGTGGCTATTATCAGGAAAATGTCGGTGCCATGAGTAACCTGCATTAAAAAGTCTTCAATTTTTTCTTTACTCGCACCTGCAGCGGTCATGGCGTCAAGGTACATCTCGAAATGACTTTGCCGGTTCCCTTTCATGTCTATATCTGTTTCTTCAGCAAGAACGATCTCATTGATCAAATACCTTGTTTCCGGATCTCCAATAGGTAACCATGGATTAGTTGTTTTAGTCAACTTTTCCTGTAAAGCGGTCAAAAGAGACATAAAATCCCAGACAGCGAAAACATGGTGTTCCATAAAAATCTGTAGCTGTCTTGGGGTGTTAATTTTTGAGTATAGTGGGTGATTTAATAATTGGGTGGTTAGAGGTTTTAAGCTCTCATTTATCTCATTGATCATACGGCCTTCATGTTTTTCACAAAGTTAATTTCTGTATTATAATTTTAAAAACCATTCGGTCTTTTTATAAGTTGTTTAACTCAGAAAATCAGTGATTTCCTTTAAATTATAATTATGATTCTGAAGGCAGCCGCTGGTGTTTTTGTACTGATATTCTATTCAAATAAGTCTAAAGATTATTTGAGAATTGAAGGAGTGGTTGCGAAAAAACCGAAACCTTTAAAAAGTGTATGTTGTGAGAAATATAAAAAGGGCAAACGTTGTAAACGCTGCCCTTGTTTTGATTTACTATAGAAAAATATCATGCTGAATTTGTTCAGGATGACGCTTATTTAAAATGCGGCGTGCCCGGTGATATCCAAACCTGTAATAAGCAGGTGAATGTCATGAGTACCTTCATAAGTGATCACACTCTCAAGGTTCATCATATGGCGCATGATGCTGTATTCTCCGGTAATTCCCATTCCACCTAAAACCTGTCTTGCTTCACGGGCAATTTTAATGGCCATTTCCACATTGTTTCTTTTCGCCATGGAAATCTGTGCAGAAGTTGCTTTTCCTTCATTTCTTAAGGTTCCAAGTCTCCACGCCATTAACTGGGCTTTGGTGATCTCTGTTACCATCTCTGCCAGTTTCTTTTGCTGAAGTTGTTTAGCGGCAATTGGTACTCCAAATTGCTCTCTTTCCTTGGCGTATCTAAGCGCGGTATCGTAGCAATCCATCGCTGCTCCAATTGCTCCCCAGGCGATCCCGTATCTGGCGGAATCCAGACAACCAAGTGGAGCTCCTAATCCCGATTTACCCGGCATCAGGTTTTCTTTGGGAACATTTACATTATCAAAAATTAGTTCTCCGGTGGCACTGGCTCTAAGGGACCATTTGTTATGAGTTTCAGGCGTGGTGAATCCTTCCATTCCACGTTCCACGATCAAACCATGGATACGTCCTTCTTCATTCTTTGCCCAAACTATGGCAATATCTGCAAAAGGCGAATTGGAGATCCACATTTTTGCACCGTTAAGTAAATAGTGATCACCTTTATCTTTAAAATTGGTGGTCATTCCTCCCGGATTTGAACCATGGTCCGGTTCAGTTAATCCGAAACATCCAATCATTTCTCCTGAAGCGAGTTTAGGAAGAAACTTCTTTTTCTGTTCTTCGGTTCCGTATTTGAAGATTGGATACATTACCAGTGAAGATTGTACAGAAGCGGTGGATCTAATTCCACTATCACCTCTTTCAATTTCCTGCATGATGAGTCCGTAGGAGATCTGATCCAAACCTGCTCCACCATACTCTTCAGGAATATAAGGACCAAAAGCACCAATATCTGCCAAACCTTTGATTAGTTGATCTGGAAATTTGGCGTCCTGTGCAGCCTGTTCAATTATGGGGGATACCTCACGTTTCACAAATTCGCGTGTGGCATCGCGTACCATTTTATGTTCATCGGTTAAGAGCTCGTCAAGATTGTAATAATCAAGAGCCTGAAAAAGATCTGGTTTCATTTTTGTTTAGTTGTTTCCAACAAATGTAACCAAGTCTTTTATTTGAAACAATTATAATTTCAGGTAGAAATGAGATACCAGTTTTTTAAAATCTTCGGTATAATTATGTCTGGAAATTTCCAGAATAAGTTCATCGATAATAGCTTCTTTTTTCTCAAAACCAAAACTTATCAAACTGCGTTTTACCGGAGAACCTTCAGTGCCTTTTACCCGGGTTATCTTAAGTGGAAATAATTTATGTGAATCTGCGATTTCCAGGGCATTCTTTTCTTCCGTAAAAGGGATCACAAGATCAAAATGACCATTTTGGGAAAGCAGGAGGGAAGCTCCTACTATCAATTCGGTTAAAGGAAGCGCATCTGCAAACCTGGCCTGATCGCGGTTATCATCACCGGTTTTGTAATCTTCAGTATAAAATGGCGGATTTGATATGATGAGGTCATATTTTTCTTCATCCTGCATTTCTTCTACAAACTCATCAAAGCCTGCGTGGTAACAAAAAAGCCTGTCTCCCCAATCACTTTGCTCAAAATTGTCTACAGCCTGTTCATAGGCGTTTTCTTCAATTTCCAGGGCATCTATTAGGCCGGCTTCAGATCTTTGAGCTAGCATGAGGGCAATTAATCCGGTGCCTGTTCCTATATCAAGAATGCTTTCAGGTTGATGTTCCAGTGAGGACCATGCTCCCAGTAAAACTCCGTCTGTACCAATTTTCATGGCGCAACGGTCCTGTTGAATAGTGAATTGTTTGAATTTGAAAGGTTGTTGAGACATATTGTAAAAGTAAAAAATGATTTTATGCTATCTCGACCAAAGGGAGATATCATTAGCGTATTCAGAATAATTTTGAGATTTCTCAGTCGTTACACTCCTTCGAAATGCCATTGTTTTTCTCACTAGTCATCTCGACCAAAGGAGAGATCTCTAACCACTTCAGAATAATATTAAGATTTCTCAGTCACTACGCTCCTTCGAAATGACGTTGTTTTTCTCATTAGTCATCTCGACCAAAGGGAGAGATCTCTAACGACTTCAGAATAATTTTTGAGATTTTTCAGTCGCTACGCTCCTTCGAAATGACTTCGCCGTTATCCTTAAAATAGCTATATAAAAAAAGAGGTTTTAAATGAATAAAACCTCTTTAGTTAATTTATATAAAGGAGCTTATCCTAAAGCAACTCTTTCAAATCCTACAACTTCAAGTTCGCTGTCTACAGATTTAACGTACTCAGCAACGCTTTGTTTGTTGTCTTTGATATAAGCCTGGTGTACCAAAGTGTTGTCTTTGAAGAAACGCTGAAGTTTACCCTGAGCGATCTTGTCAAGCATGTTTTCTGGCTTACCTTCCTGTCTTAAAGTATCTTTAGCAATTTCGATTTCTTTATCGATAGTAGCCTGGTCAACACCTTCTTCATTAAGGGCAACCGGGTTCATTGCTGCAGCCTGCATAGAAACGTTCTTTGCAGCTTCTTCAGCACCTACTACATTCTTAGAAAGACCTGTAAGAACAGCGATTTTGTTACCAGCGTGGATGTAAGAACCTACGAATGGAGCTTCCAAAGTTTTGAATGCACCAATCTCGATCTTCTCACCAATAACTCCGGTTTGCTCAGTAAGTTTGTCTTCTACAGAGATACCTTTGTAATCAGCTTTAAGGAATTCTTTTTTAGAAGAATAGTTAAGAGCCATTTCAGCGAAATCGTTAGCCAATTTGATGAAATCATCGTTTTTTGCAACGAAATCAGTCTCACAGTTAAGAGAGATGATCACACCTTTAGAATTGTCAGCGTTTACGTTGGCAATAGCAGCTCCTTCAGAAGAATCTCTGTCGGCTCTCTTTGCAGCAACTTTCTGACCTTTCTTACGTAGTAATTCAATTGCAGCATCGAAGTCACCTTCAGCTTCAACTAAAGCTTTCTTGCAGTCCATCATTCCTGCACCGGTAGCTTTTCTTAATTTATTTACTTCAGCGGCGGTTATCTTGGCCATAATATTGTTTTTTTATTGAAAAAAGTCGTTTAGAAACTCACTGTAAAGAAAGAAACTAAACGACTTTTAGGTTTTATGAAAACGTTATTTTATTCTTCTTCGTTAGACGATTTTGCTTTCTCTAAAGTTTCAGTTTTAGATTCAAGCTTAACATCTTTCTTAGCTTCTTTCATTGCCTTTTTGTCTTCGGCGTCGTTAGAAGGAACTTCAGCATTCTCCTTTTTTGCTTTAGGAGCTTTATCTTCAAAACCTTCTTCTTTTGAAGCCTTGTCTTCTTTCTTCTTAGATGGCTTATCTGATTTTCTTTCAGAAAGACCTTCTACGATAGCGTCAGCAACATAAGAAACAACTTTGCTAATAGATTTAGAAGCATCGTCGTTAGATGGGATTAGATAATCAACCTCACGTGGATCGGAGTTTGTATCTACCATCGCAAAAATTGGAATGTTTAGTTTTTGTGCTTCTTTGATCGCAATGTGCTCACGTGTAGTATCTACAACGAAAAGCGCAGCTGGAAGTCTTGACATGTCTGAGATAGAACCTAAGTTTTTTTCAAGCTTAGCTCTAAGACGGTCAACCTGAAGACGCTCTTTTTTAGAAAGAGAGTTAAAAGTTCCATCTTTCTTCATTCTATCGATAGAAGCCATTTTCTTAACAGCTTTACGAATAGTAACGAAGTTTGTAAGCATACCACCAGGCCAACGCTCAGTGATATAAGGCATGTTAGCCTTTTCAGCCTGCTCAGCAACGATCTCTTTCGCTTGTTTCTTAGTAGCTACGAAAAGGATCTTTCTTCCGCTTGCTGCGATCTTTGCAAGAGCTTCACCAGCTTCCTGCATTTTAGCAGCACTTTTATATAAGTTGATGATGTGGATACCGTTACGCTCCATATAGATATATGGGGCCATGTTAGGGTTCCAACGTCTGGTTAAGTGTCCAAAATGAACACCAGCATCAAGTAATTCTTTTACTTCTACTTTGTTTGCCATTTTTGTAATAGTTTACGTTCTGTTGAGATAGCAACAATCAGGTGGCTACTTGTATAGTACGGCCCTGACCGTTTAGATGCTAAACTAACTTCTGCCCGGCATGAACAGAATAACAACAAAAAATTAATTTTTTTATGAACTCCCCGGAAATCAATCCGGTAATAAGATTAACGTTTAGAGAACTGGAATTTCTTACGGGCTTTCTTCTGACCGAATTTCTTACGTTCTACCATACGAGGATCTCTAGTAAGAAGACCTTCTGGCTTAAGTGCGCCATGATTTTCCTGGTCTAGCGCTACCATAGCTCTGGATAATGCTAAACGGATTGCTTCAGCCTGTCCGGTAATACCACCACCATATACGTTAACTTTAATGTCGAAGTTACCTTCGTTTTCAGTCAACATTAACGGCTGGTTCACTTTGTATTGAAGTGTTCCGGTAGTGAAGTAATCATTAAGGTCTTTCTTGTTTACTGTAATGTTTCCTTCTCCTTGTGAAACATATACACGGGCCACAGCAGTTTTTCTACGGCCAATTTTGTGAATTACCTCCATTACTTAACGTCGTTTAAGTTAATAGTTTTAGGTTTTTGAGCTTCGTGATCGTGTTCAGATCCTACATAAACCTTTAAATTTCTGAATAGTTCAGCTCCAAGTTTGTTCTTTGGAAGCATCCCTTTTACTGCCTTTTCTACTAGTCTCTCCGGACCTTTTTCGAAAAGCTCAGCAGCTGTAAGACTTCTTTGCCCACCAGGATAGCCTGTGTGACGGATGTATTCTTTCGCGTCCCATTTCTTTCCTGTCAAGTTGATACCCTGCGCGTTTAAAACGATTACGTTGTCTCCGCAGTCAACATGTGGGGTGAAGTTAGGTTTGTGCTTTCCTCTAAGCAGGTATGCTACTTTAGAAGCAAGACGACCTAAATTTTGTCCTTCAGCATCTACCACAACCCATTCTTTGGTTCTGGTGGCTTTGTTAGCCGATACTGTTTTGTAACTTAATGTGTCCACACCAATTGATTTTACTAATTATTAAACATTCCAATCCCATTTACCCGAATCTCAATCGGGAAAACAGGGGTGCAAATGTACAATTATAAATTCATATAGCAAACAGGGCTGAGAAAATTTAATTTGCTTTAAACCTGTTGATTCTCAGGAAGATTAATTCTCCTTTTTCTAAAACAGCATAATAAGATGATTCTTTACTTATTATTCCTACTAAAGTGGCGATGTATACTCATTTCCACTTAGATGAAATACGTTAAAGTTCGATTAACGACAAAATATGTGTTAATAAAGTCATAAATTTATTTGCTTTCATGGTAGTTTTGTCCGGTAAATAAATTTATATACAGATGAATAACGTGTTTAAAATTAAATATTTAAGTCTGCTGCTGCTTATTTCTTTTATTGGATGTAGTAAGAATGAAGCTCAGGAAGAGGCACAACTTAAAATGAGCAATCTTACGGCCATCACAAATAATGATATGGTAGGGCACTGGGAGCTTAGTAAAATAACTTCTGATGTTGAAGTGGATCTGGATTCTAATCCCGGTGGAAGTACAAACTTAATGGACGAAACAGATTGTTTCAATAATATGTACATAACATTTGATTCCAATGGTTCATTTATTACCAACAACGCAACCATGAGTTTTGAAGCTGGCGATGGAGACGACTTTCAATGTATTGCAGACAGAATGGATAATGGGCAGTGGGAAGTAAGAAATGATAGTCTTATCCTGACTATGAATTTAAACGGACAGGAATATATACATCAAAAATATATTAATAAAGGTCCCGATTATTTTAGTCTGGATATAACAAAAATGGAATCTAATCAATATGTATCAGATCCAGGGAATACAAGAGCTTCAGTAATAAGAATTTTAGAACTGGAGTATACGAGATCCTAGATTTTACTAATAAAATAGTTTGTAGTGTTAGTTGTATAAGACCTCATAGTTGAAGAGCTATGAGGTCTTTTTTTTGTTATAAAAATGCTAAAGTAATTTGAAAGTGTCACATCCGGGAATCATCAGGGTCTATTAAAATAG
>NZ_JBLVTL010000004.1:268814-282252 GCF_048285835.1 Christiangramia aquimixticola | reverse complement strand
AATTATTTACCCTGGTTTGTTTTTGCCTGTTTATAAACATGCAGGGTTTTGCCCAGGCTAATTCGAAACCGGACCTGGATCTCAATTTTGCCCGCAGAACCTATACTACTACATCTATTGAAGGGAAAGGGGCCATTAAAATTGACGGACTTATTAATGACGAAGCCTGGAACGCCGTGGAATGGACTTCAGATTATACCGAATTTCAACCTGATAATAACACGCCGCCTTCGCAGCAAACCAAAATGAAGATCGTTTATGACGATAGCAATCTTTACGTGGCATTTAGATGTTATGAACCGGATCCGCAGAACATTGTCCAGCGAATGGGTCGTAGAGACGATTTTCCCGGGGATTGGGTAGAGCTGAATATAGATAGTTATAACGACGATCGTACGGCCTTTTCTTTTACCATTTCTGCAAGTGGAGTGAAAGGAGATGAATTCGTTTCGAATAATAGCAATTTTGATTCCAGTTGGAATCCTATCTGGTTTCTAAAAACCAATATAGATGAAGAAGGCTGGACAGCTGAAGTGAAGATCCCATTAAGTCAATTGCGATTTAGTAATAAAAAAGAACAGATATGGGGAATACAATCTACAAGAAGATATTTTAATAATGAAGAGCGGTCTACCTGGCAGCCGGTTCCTCCTAACCCGGCCGGTTGGGTAAGTGAGTTTGGAGAATTACATGGGCTCAAAGATCTAAAACCTCAAAAGCAGCTGGAAATTCAACCCTATACAGTTGGAAAATACAGTTCGTATGAGCGGCAGGCAGGTAACCCCTTTAAAGATGGACGGGATGGAGATCTTACCGCCGGGCTTGATGCCAAGATTGGTGTTACCAACGACCTTACTCTTGATCTTACGTTTAATCCTGATTTTGGACAGGTAGATGCAGATCCGGGTGCTGTTGCTCTGGATGGATTCGAAATTTTCTTTGAGGAAAGAAGACCATTCTTTGTAGAAAACAAGAGCGTTTTTGATTACAGATTTGCCGATTCTCAGGATAATCTATTCTTCTCCAGAAGGATTGGCAGAAGTCCGCAGGGAAGTGTGAACAGGGATAATATTGCGTATGTGGATCAGCCACAGAATACCACCATATTAGGAGCGGCTAAATTCAGTGGAAAAACTAAGAATGGCTGGACTTTGGGAATCCTGGAATCTGTAACAGGTAAGGAATATGCCAATGTAATTTTGAATAATGATGAAACTGATGAAGTTCTGGTAGAACCACTTACCAATTATTTTGTAGGAAGGGTGCAGAAAGATTTTAATGACCGCAATAGTTATATAGGTGGGATTTTCACCGGAGTGCACAGAAATCTGGAAAACAGTTTTTCAAATTTACATACTCAGGCGTATTCCGGCGGACTCGATTTTAAACATAACTGGAAAGACCGGAAATACTACCTGGAAGGGAATACGGTGCTAAGTCATGTAAAAGGAAGCAGGGAGGCAATCACTTCCACTCAAAATTCCATAGTTCATCTTTTTAACCGGGTGGATGCAGATCATGTAGAAGTGGATACTGAAAGAACCAGTTTAACCGGTACGGGAGGAAAACTGGAAATTGGAAAAAGCAGTGGTGGAAATTACTTATATAATTTTGGTGCAAAATGGATCTCTCCGGAACTGGAGCTGAATGACATTGGGTTCTTAAGACAGGCAGATGAAATAAGACAATACGCAGAAGTTAGAAGATTGTTCAATAAACCAACCGGCTGGTACAGGCGAGCGTTTTTAGGTGTGGAGCAATTTTCGACATACGATTTTGAGGGTAACTACAATCGTATTCAATATGAATTGAAGGCATTTGCCAATTATAAGAATAATTGGTGGTCTGAATTTGGTGCGGCTCACAAACCAAGAATCTTTATCAATTCATTTTTAAGAGGTGGTCCCAGATGGAGATTCAACGAAGAAAATTATGTGTATTTGTTTTCAGGAACAGATAGCCGAAAAGCATTTTCCTTCAAAGCCGGACATGTGAATTCGGTAGCAAAACAGGATAATTTTGAATACAGGCTATTCCGCACCACGTTTACCTATCAGCCATTCAATTCTTTAAATATGAGTCTGGATGTGCAGTATTCAGAAAATCCTAATAAAACACAGTATGTGACTCAGAAGAGTTTTAATGATCAGAACCGCTATATTTTAGGAGATATCGATCAGAAGATGCTAAGCACTACTTTCAGGTTGAATTATAGCATCAATCCAAACCTTACTATTCAGTATTACGGGCAACCATTTATTTTTAAGGCAGATTATTCTTCCCTTAATTATGTAAATGATCCTGTGGCGAAAGATCTGGATAAGAGAGTGACCTGGTATAATGATGACCAAATAAATTTTGACGGGAACACTTTTCAAATCGACGAAGATCTTAACGGAACAGTGGATTATACCATTTCCAACCCAGATTTTTCAGTGGTTCAGTTTCGTTCCAATCTGGTAGCGCGATGGGAGTATATTCCGGGATCTGAAATTTTCCTGGTTTGGTCTCAGGGAATCAATGGATATGGAAATGGAGCTGATGATTTTAATACCATCATAGACCATCAGCTGTTAAAGCAGAAACCACAGAATACATTTTTGATTAAAGCCACTTACAGATTTATGCTATAAGGAATTTAGATCTGGCTGGGACCTAATGCGCTTCCAGCCAGTTATCTCCGGTTCCCATGTCTACATCTAACGGAACTTCCAGCTTATAGGCGTTCTCCATTTCATGCTTGATCATGGTTTTAAGTTTGTCCAGTTCTTCTTTATGTGCATCGAATACAAGTTCATCATGCACCTGAAGCAGCATCTTGGATTTGTACTTTCCTTCTTCCAGCTTTCTCTGGATATTGATCATCGCAATTTTAATAATATCGGCAGCACTTCCCTGGATTGGCGCATTTACGGCATTTCGCTCTGCAGCACCTCTCACCACCTGGTTTCGGGAATTGATGTCTTTTAAATACCTTCTTCGGCCAAGGATAGTAGAAACATATCCATTCTCTCTGGCAAATTGTACCTGATCACTCATGTAATTGCTCAGTTTTGGATAGGTCTTATAATAAGTATCGATAAGATCTTTTGCTTCGCTGCGGGAAAGGCCGGTCTGGTTGCTTAAGCCAAATGCGGAAACTCCATATATGATCCCGAAATTCACTGTTTTGGCATTGCTTCTTTGCTCACGGGTAATTTCCTCAATAGGAATATTAAAAACTCGCGCGGCAGTTGAGGCGTGAATATCCTCCCCATCTTTAAAGGCCTGGATCATGTTCTCCTCCTGACTAAGCGCAGCGATGATTCTTAATTCTATCTGAGAATAATCGGCAGCCAGCAATACGAAATTTTCATCCCGCGGAACAAAAGCTTTTCTAACCTGTCTTCCTCGTTCGGTTCTAATCGGGATATTTTGAAGGTTAGGATTATTTGAGCTCAATCTTCCTGTCGCCGCTATGGTTTGTACATAATCTGTATGCACCCTTCCGGTTGTTTTTTCAACCTGATTAGGAAGAGCATCAACGTAAGTGTTTTTAAGTTTTACCAGCCCACGGTAATCCAGTACATGCTGAATGATCGCATGTTTATCGGCAAGAACAGAAAGTACATCCTCGCTGGTAGAATATTGTCCGGTTTTGGTCTTTTTTGGTTTTTTGACCAGTTCCATTTTTTCAAACAGAATGATCCCAAGTTGTTTAGGGGAACTTATAAGAAATTCCTCTCCGGCTTCCTTATAAATCTGTTCTTCCAGAGTTTTGATATCGTTGGTAAGAGCTTCAGAAAGTGATTGCAGGTATTTTTCATCCAAGTTAATCCCTTCCAGTTCCATATTTGCTAATACCTTGACCAGTGGAATTTCTATTTCATCGAATAACTTTCGGGTATTGGCGTCTTCCAGTTCCTTCTCAAAGAAGTTTTTTAGCTGAAGGGTAATATCCGCATCTTCCGCGGCATATTCGGTTTGTTGATCCAGTGGTACATCCCGCATGTTGCCCTGATTTTTGCCTTTCTTACCAATAAGATCGGTTATGGGTTGCGGAGTATAATTTAAATAAGTCTCGGCCAGCACATCCATATTATGACGCATATCCGGGTTGATGAGATAATGCGCGATCATGGTATCGAAAAGTGGACCTTCAACTTTTATATTGTATTTGTCCAGAACTTCAATGTCATATTTAAGATTCTGACCAACTTTTTCAATTTTCTCATTTTCGAAGAACTCTCTCAGCTCTTCGATTAAATTCTGAGCTTCGTTTTTATCTTCCGGGAAGGGCAAATAAAATCCTTTTCCGGCTTCCCATGAGAATGCAATCCCTACAAGCTGAGCTTCCAGCGGATTCAAACTTGTGGTTTCTGTATCAAAACATACACTGGATTGCTTCAGGAGTTTATCCAGAAATATTTTTCGCGCCATTTCTGTATTCAGCAATTGATACAAATGTGGAGTGTCTTTTAGATTGGTGCGCGAGCTGGTTCTTTCGATCTCCTCACTGTCGCCTCCAAATAATGAGAACTGACCGGCTCCGGCAGTCTGCGCATTTTGTTTAGCTGATGGTGAATTGGAAACCTGCGTTTGTGGCCCATCATCTTCTCCGCTGAATAATTTTATAAATTGATCCTTTAACCTTCGGAATTCAAGTTCCTCAAAGATCTGCTGCACTTTTTCGGCATCAGGTTGAGAAAGTTCATAATCTTCCGCATGGAATTTTACGTCACAATCGGTAAAAATGGTGGCAAGCTTTTTCGAAAGTATTCCTAACTCAGCATTTTCAACGATCTTCTCCTTCATCTTACCTTTAAGATCATCGGTATTGGCCAGCAAAGCTTCCATGCTTCCGTATTGTTTCAGGAATTTTTTGGCGGTCTTTTCCCCAACCCCCGGTAATCCCGGAATATTGTCAACCGAATCTCCCATCATTCCCAGGAAATCGATCACCTGTTCCGGTCTCTCAACTTCAAATTTCTTCTGCACTTCCGGGATTCCCCAGATCTCGATCCCGTTCCCCATTCTTGCCGGGCGGTACATAAAAATATTTTCTGAAACTAACTGGGCGAAATCCTTATCGGGAGTGACCATATATACTTTATAGTTCTCCTTTTCGGCTTGTTTGGCCAGGGTTCCTATAATGTCATCGGCTTCCATGCCGGCACATTCCACAACCGGGATGTGCATGGCTTTAAGAATGTCCTGTATAATTGGAATGGCTTCTCTAATAGGTTCCGGAGTTTCATCCCGGTTGGCTTTATATTCCGAAAACATTTCCGTTCGCTCCTTACTTCCGTCCTTGTCAAAACAAACCGCGAGATGATCTGGTTTTTCCCTTCTAATTACATCAAAAAGAGAATTGGTGAAGCCCATGATCGCTGAGGTGTTGAAACCCTTGGAATTGATACGGGGATTCTTGATAAAAGCGTAATATCCACGGAAAATTAAGGCGTATGCGTCGAGTAAGAAAAGGCGTTTTTGGTCGGCCATTGGTAATTATTATATATAAGAATGAGAATATCCCAAAACTACAAAGATTAAATTAGTCTTCCCTGTTTAACCTGCGATTTCAGGAATTTTTATTTTATGTAAATCGGAAGATTTCGCACTAAGTTTTTAATGGAAAGAGTCATAAAAATCTGTATTTATCGCTGTTTTTCCTTATTTAAAAAGGTCGTTATTTGACGGAATAGCTATTCCAGTTTATACTTTTCTTCCAGATTTGAATTTTGTGTTTCATGCAATAGTTTGAAATTTTCAATGCTGTCAAATAATCGAATTATTTCCTGGATGTCAATCAAATTGCTATTGTTAATGATAATCTGCGGGTAAGAGGAAAATGGAAAGGTTTTATAATTTACTTCAAAATGAAGCTGCGGATTAAAATGAATATATAATATCAAATTTCTGAGATAGGATTCAGAATTGATTTCTATTCGTTTAAAGTTTTTTTCGAAAAGGCTGCCGGTTCGATTGTTGGCTTTATTAAAAGCTTTGGCGTATGCATTAAAAAAGTTGGAAAAAGATTGGGTGACTTCCTGATTCTCCTTTTCAATCCGGACGGCAAAATGAAAATGATTACTTAAAAGGCAAAACGCCAATGTGGTGACACTATTCGCTAAATGTTTTGAATAAAGCTGGATAAAGTAGCGGCGATTTTCCGGAGTCAGGAAAATATTTTCCCGGTTATTTCCCCTATTATAAATGTGGTAATATTTATCCTTTTGTAAAATCTCCATTATTACTTTGAACAATCCTTCAAGGTTTTTAAAACCTTGAAGGATTTATTTTTTTAATTTAAATATTATTCCTTTAAATAAGATTCACTCTCATTATTCGAGCTTTCTCCTTTATGAAATTTGGCATAACTAAAACCCTTATGAATACAATAGGAACCTATTTCTCCTTTTTTGTTCATGGCTACATAAGCTACCTGAAACTTTTTGTATCGGGGATCCTGTCTTACTGTTCTCATCACAGCTTCTTTACAGGCTTCCTGCGGAGATTTTCCCAATCTCATAAGTTCAACGATTAAAAAACTGCCTACACTTTTCATGATAGCTTCCCCCATCCCGGTACCCACGGCACCTCCAACTTCATTGTCCAGGAAAAGCCCGGCACCCACCAGTGCCGAATCACCAACCCTGCCATTCATTTTGTATGATAAACCCGAGGTGGTACAGGCGGCAGCGATATCCCCATATTTATCCATACATAACATGCCAATGGTATCGTGGTTTTCGATATTGATTATAGGCTGGTATTTTTTATGTTCCAGCCAGTTTTTCCAGTCTTTTTCAGATTGTTCAGTTAGCAGACTCTTTCTTTTAAACCCCTGCTGAATGGCAAACTGCAAGGCACCTTCACCGGCAAGCATCACATGAGGAGTTTCTTCCATGACCTTTCGTGCAACCGAAACCGGGTGTTCAATTTCCTTTAAATAGACCACAGCCCCGGCATTGCCATCGGGCGACATGATACAGGCGTCCAGAGTGACATTCCCATCCCTGTCTGGCGCGCCACCATTCCCTACGGTGGTATTCCTTAAATTTGCTTCTTCCACCATTACACCTTTTTCAACGGCATCCAGGGCAGTGGCACCGCTCTCCAGCATGGAGCCGGCCATTTTTGTGGCATTCTGGAAGTTCCATGTTGCTACGGCAACCGGAATATTTTCATTCATATAATTATGGTTTATGGCAGAAGATGAAATAAGACCGGGTGCCAGGCTAAGTCCGGCTCCGGCGATCCCTGTTTTCTTAATAAAGTTTCTGCGTTTCATTTAAGTAAAATCTCCTATAAATATAAGTTTTTGTTTGAGCCCTGTACAACTTATTGCAGCTATTGAAAATCCTTTGATTATCATCAGGTTAAATTATCACAATACCGCTTAAGAAAGTTTTCTAAACATTTATCTTCGCAATAAAAATTTTTAATGCGTTGGATCATCCTTATTGCGATCTATTTGGTCGTGGACCTTTATGCTTTTCAGGCAATACGGGTTTTTAATAAAAATATCTGGGTTGCAGTTGCCTATTTTATAATTTCTGCAGTGGTTATCGGGAACCTTTTTCTTCAGTTTAATCAGCCTGCACCTAATGATGGGTTTGCAGGGGGGAGAGGTTATGCGATTGGGATCTTCCTGGCTTTTTTCGTGGGTAAAATTGTTTTGTCTATTATCATGCTGGGTGAGGATGTGGTGCGTATTCCGGTGGCCGGAATTCAGAAATTCTTTGGGTCCTCCCAGAGTTTTGATCTCCCTTCCAGGCGAAAATTTATAAGTACACTTGCCCTGGGGATGGCGGCAATTCCTTTTGCCGGCTTGTTGTACGGGATGTATAAAGGGCGTTATAATTTCAGAGTATTGCGCTACACTTTATATTTTGAAGATCTTCCTGATGCCTTTGATGGTTATACTATAAGTCAGATTAGTGATGTGCATAGCGGTAGTTTCGATGATAAGGAGAAGATCTCTTATGGTGTGGAATTGCTGAAAGAGCAGAATACCGACCTGGTTGTTTTTACCGGTGACCTTGTAAATAATAAGGCTTCAGAAATGGATGACTGGAAAGATCTGTTTTCACAGGTTAAAGCGAAAGACGGAGTTTATTCCATTCTGGGAAATCATGATTATGGCGATTATCACGATTGGGGTAGCAAAGAAGCAAAAGAGGAGAATCTGGAAAGATTAAAACAGACTCATGCAGAAATGGGCTGGGATCTAATGCTTAATGAAAATAGGTTTATCGAAAAAGACAATCAGCGAATTGCTTTGGTTGGTGTAGAGAACTGGGGGATTGGCGGCTTCAAAAAAGCCGGAGATCTTAATAAAGCAGGGCAGGGGCTTAAGAAAGAAGATTTCAAGGTATTATTAAGTCATGATCCTTCGCATTGGGATGAAGAGGTGAAACATGATGAGAAGCATTATCACCTTACTTTGAGTGGTCATACTCACGGGATGCAGTTTGGGATAGAAATTCCGGGATGGTTAAAGTGGAGTCCGGTGCAATATCGATATAAACACTGGGCAGGAATTTATGAAGAAGCCGGGCGTTATATCAATGTGAACCGTGGTTTTGGTTTTCTGGCTTATCCCGGCAGAATTGGTATCTGGCCCGAAATAAGTGTAATTGAGCTTAAAAAAGGTCCGAAACCTGCATAATTAGCAGAATTTCCTATATTTGATTCAGCAGGCCTTATGGGCGATTTGCATGCACTTTAAATTAAAACTGAATTATGTCAAAGTTTGGTGAGTTAGTAGATCTGAATATTCCTGTTCTTCTGGACTTTTATACCGAATGGAGCGATGCCTCTGTAGCCATGCATCCGGTACTTAGAGATGTGGCTGCGGCTCTTGGTGATAAAGCAAAGGTTATCAAGATAGATGTGGATAAAAATTCCCAGCTGGCCGAGGCGCTACGCGTGAAAGGCTTGCCTACGCTTATGATCTACAAAGGTGGAGAGATGAAGTGGAGACATAGTGGCGAATTGGAAGCCAATACTCTAATTGGACTTCTTAAAGAGCATCAGTAAGATTTCTGAATTCAAAACCTTTTTCTGAATAATATTTTAAAATCTTCGGAAGGATCACTTTTAGATTTTCTGAAGCTTTTACACTGTCGTGTAAAACGATGGTGCTGCCTCCAACAGTATTATCGATTACATTTTTATAGCATTCTTCTGCTGAAAAATCCTGATCATAATCCCCGCTTATAACATCCCACATCACGATCTTAAAACCACTACTTACTAATTGTTTCGCCTGCGAATTTTTGATTTTTCCATACGGAGGTCGAAACAATTTATAGTTAGGAATTGGAGGAGTTGATAATTCAGGATCTGAATTTTGAACCTGAGAAATTTGGTTCATGATATCTTCTGCCTTTTGGGTGTTTTCAATATAATCTGTAACTGAGGTCTTCCAGCCATTAAGATGATTAAAGGTGTGATTGCCTATACAATGCCCTTCCTTGATTATTTTCTTAAAAACAGCAGGATGTTTTTTTACGTTTTCTCCAATACAGAAAAAGCTCGCTTTCGCATTCCATTTTTTAAGTTCTTCCAATACCCACGGAGTGACTTCCGGCACCGGGCCATCATCAAAAGTTAAATAGATAGCACCGGAATTATCTAGCCTTGATATTCTTCCGGGGTACAGCAGTTTTAAGATTGACGGGTATTTAGGGCGGAATAATTTCAAAGGGAATTGTTTTACTATGTATATGCGATCTGCTACAATCAGTAAGATCGGAATTTCCAATAGGAATCGCTTCCCTGAGCTCGCAATGATCCTTTAAATAATAAACTTCCAACTTCAAACTGCAAATCTGCAAGTCCTAAAAGGGCTTGCTTCGCTTAATCAAAATTGACATTTTCAGCTTAGATATTGGAAAACCTAAAACTCAATTCTCACTTCTCACTTCTCACTACTCTTCCACCGATTCCAGTGCTGCAGTATCCAGATTAGGTTCAGGGGTTTCAGCGCCATCAATCGCTTCCAGAATTTCTTCCTGAGGTGATTGTTGAGCCGGATCCATCCTTTCTTCATCTCTGTAAAAATGTTTGAACATGCTCAGGTAGCTGTTGAATTCTTCAGCCTTTGATCTGGCAAGTTCCCGGTCTTCATAAACCATCATGATATCAACCAGTCCGCGGTACCGTTCCATATCGGTTATGATCTCATCGGCATATCTGTATTGTCTCTCGACTTTCCAGTTGCTGTAAAATCTCAGATTTTCCTGATATTTCGTCACCACCTTTTCCCAGATCTCTCTGGCTTTCTCCGGCTGATTAACTTCATAATAACCGGTGATAAACGGCTCTAATAAAGTGTAATATTCATAATGCTCTACCGGCATGTGCTTCATTCCAAGATCCAGGATTTCACGGGCATGGAGGGTGTCGCCTTCATTTAACAGGTTTTCGGTTAACCTGGCCAGATTGCTTCGGTAGGTAATGGAGTTTTTACGGGTTTCCGGATCATGATAAATTTCTGAAGATCCCATGTTCCCCCAGTTCCAGTTTGTAACTATATTGTACATTTTCTCCGTATTCACCCGGCCCATATCGAATGGATTCCGTGGATCGATAGGAGTACGAATAGGGACAAGTTTATAGGTAACCCCTTCCAGCTGAAGATAATCCTTCATCCAGATATAATCTTCGTCTCCAAAACTTCCGCCGGTAAAATAAATAGGTCGCTCCCAGTTATTGTTGGCGATAATGTCCAGCATCAGGATTCGGTTTTTATACAATACCTGATTGCCAATGGTAATGTCTATGTGATCCACTATCTGATCAGCTTCAGTCCTGTCCACGATGTTGTTCTTAAGAACGGTCTGCTTGTCCACCGGAATACGAACATAACGTGAAGGGAAAGTGTTGATCATGGCGCCGCTTTGCAGCTCTGCCTGAGTACGGGGATCGCTATTTTCCACATAATTCATCCAGGTCTTGATCGGCACAGTATCCTGAGTGATTGCTTTTAAAAAGATTGCATCATTTTTCCCGTTATAGAATTCGTTGTCCAGTTGGGATGGGATGGCATCACTTTCAAAAGCTTTTCTTTTCATTTGATCGATGTACCAGTCGGTAGCAAGTAAGCTGGTGTTGATCACCCGCACATCTGTCCTGTATTTCTCTATCTGCTGCACATACCACAGGGCAAAAGTGTCGTTGTCCCCAATGGTGAATAAAATCCCGTTTTCGTCTATTGAGTCCAAATACATTCTGGCCATGGTAAGGGCAGTGTCTCTGCCGGAACGATCATGATCATCCCAGTTTTCGGCTGCCATTAGCGATGGTACCCCGAGTAAAGTTGCAATCACTACTACCGGAGCAAGTATCTTCGGACTAATTTTGTCTTTTAACTTATCGAAAATCGCATATACCCCAAAACCTATCCAGATGGCGAAAACATAAAAGGATCCTACTAAAGCATAATCCCTTTCTCTTGGTTCAAAAGGTCTTTCATTTAAATAAACTTTTAGGGCAATTCCGGTAAACAGGAAGAAAACCATCAAAACCCAGAAGTTTTTCTGATCCCTTTTCAGCTGAAAAACCAGCCCTATAAATCCTAATAAAAGCGGAAGGAAATAATAGGTATTACGTGCTTTGTTGTTCTTTACATCGCTGGGAAGATCCTCCTGAGATCCTAAATGCCATTCGTCTATAAAATCGATCCCGCTTAACCAGTTCCCGTGCAGATCTCCGAATTTTCCCTGAATATCATCCTGTCTTCCCACGAAATTCCACATAAAATAGCGCCAGTACATATAACCAACCTGATATTCCAGGAAATAGCCAATGTTGGAACCAAAAGAGGGTTTCTCCACATTAATATATTCGCTGAATTGTCTTAGGAAATTGTGATAATCTTCCATGTCCCGTTCCCCGCGGGCAAACTGACTCCGGAATTCGTTCACCGCACCAATCAAACCTTCTTCCTGTTGATATTCAGGTTTTATGGTAAATTCAAGCGGGCCGGTAAATTCCATGTAATTCACGGCATGCTCTGTACTCCACATTCTTGGAAGCACGGCCTTATGGTCATCATCCAGATTTTGTCTGGAATTCTTGTAATCGTTTACGATCACATACTTGCCAAGCTTTTCGTCTTTTTCATATTGAGGCTTTCCATCGCGATAAGGATTATCGGCATCAAGACCTGCATACATTTCAGACCACTGCGGTCCGTAAAATAAATGAGTTTCTCCGTATTGCTCTCTGTTATAATAAGCCAGAAGTTCCCGGGCGTTATCCGGACTGTTCTCATTAATTACTGTAGGAGCATTACTTCTTATGGGTAACATTACCCAGCTGGAAAATCCTATTAGTACAAATAATATACATAATAGGAGAGTGTTGTATTTGTACAGGTTGCGTTTTCGGGTATAATTTATCAGAAAATAAAACGCTGCTATAATTACCAAAAGGGCGATTACCGTCCCTGTGTTAAATGGCATTCCCAGACTATTGGTAAAGAATAATTCTGAAGCCGAAAAGAAAGTAAGTGTATAAGGTAATAGTAATTTAAAGATGAACATCAGGACAGCCACTACTACGATATTAGCTATAATGAAGTTCTTAACTGTTACTTTTTTATAGTTTTTAAAGAAATACAGGAATCCAATTGCAGGTAAGGTTAACAACCCCATAAAATGAACTCCGAACGATAAACCTATTACCAGGGAAATAAGAATGATCCATCTGTTCCCTCTTGGCGTGAACATATCTCTTTCCCAGAGCAGACCCAGGTAGAACATGACCGACATGAAGCAGGCGGCCATGGCATAAACTTCCGCTTCTACGGCATTGAACCAGAAACTATCGGTAAAAGCAAATGCAAGTGAACCGACAAGTGAGCTTCCCAGAACAGCAATTTTTTTAGAATCGGACAGACTTTCTCTTGGTCCGGCGATCTTTAATACCAGCAAAGTAATAGACCAGAACATGAACATGATGGCTACCGCACTGGCAAAGCCAGACATGAAGTTGATCATCAGGGCAACCTGAGTATTATCCGGAGCGAAAGTGGCAAAAAATGCCCCCATCATTTGATAGAATGGCGCTCCCGGCGGGTGACCCACTTCAAGATTTGCTGAGGTGGCAATATATTCTCCGGCATCCCAGAAACTTGCCGTAGGTTCAAGAGTAAGGGTATAGGTGGTTAGGGAGATTAAAAAAACGAGCCACCCAAGAATTTTATTCCACTTACTAAAGTTAAGATCTGTCATAAATACTATGTAATTCTGCTGAAGTGGCGAATTTAATAATAAAATGCTGAAAGATTTATAAACCTTAAGCAAAAGCCCAAAATTTGGAAGTCGCTGAAAATGAAGCCCGAAAAACAGCAGGAAAAATTAAGTTGAATTTTTTCAATAAAATTCATCAGAAAAGTTTGTGTAAATTAAAGTTTGTGCTAAATTTGCATCCGCATTTAAGCATT
>NZ_JBLVTL010000004.1:268178-268745 GCF_048285835.1 Christiangramia aquimixticola | reverse complement strand
CAACAAAATGTAATCCCGATCACATTTATGGTCGGGATTTTTATTTTTATAACGAATTGAGTTGGGCGAGAAGTTTATCCTGAGCGAAGTCGAAGGAAGCCCTGGAAGGCCAACAAAGTGCAAAAAGCCTGAACGAAAGTTCAGGCTTTTTTAGTTTTCAGCTATTAGTTACTTGTTGGTAACACCGGTTCTTGAGACGGTTCTCTGTCTGATTTACGGAATTTTTATTTTAACGTCATCGCGAACGTAGTGACGCGATCTTACTGTTGAAAGTTCGAAACTTTCTATATTCTTTCATTTATCTAAAAGTCATTTCGAACGTAGTGAGAAATCTATTTTATGTTTCGTTTCTGTTAATTGGTTTAAACATGGAAGTAGGGGCAAATAATGAGATTGCCACGGCTTCGCCTCGCAATGACGGTTCTTAATTTAGAATTGAGTATTCAGTAGTGAGTAATAAGACGGTCTAACTTCCAGCGTCTTATATCAAGAGTCTGGATTACGGCTGCGTCTCGCAATGACTGTTCTTAATTTGGAGTTGAGTATTCAATAGTGAGTAATGATACT
>NZ_JBLVTL010000004.1:268024-268101 GCF_048285835.1 Christiangramia aquimixticola | reverse complement strand
ATGAGATTGCCACGGCTTCGCCTCGCAATGACGGTTCTAATATAGAAATGAGTATTCAGTAGTGAGTAATGAGACTT
>NZ_JBLVTL010000004.1:247755-267986 GCF_048285835.1 Christiangramia aquimixticola | reverse complement strand
ACCAAAAACCACCGTCATCGTGAACGAAGTGAAGCGATCTCATTATTTTTAGAACGAACAACGTTGATTATTAAAAAGTTGAGTTCTCATCCCATGGTTCAAATTTTCATCTTTATAAAAACCGGCTAATTACTTATTTCACGAAGTGAAAAAATCGAAACCTCTCTTTGGCTTGTTTCCACATTAAATGTATTTTTGAATGACTTCCGGAGCCCCAGGCGGAAGATGACATATAATTATTTTAAGATAATAGAGTTATGCCCTGGTATGTACTCCGTACAAAACCCCAACATGAAATCAAGTCGGCCAGAATTTTGGAAAAGTCGGGTCTCGAAATATTTTGTCCTGTAATTACCGAAGTCAGACAATGGAGTGACCGGAAGAAAAAGGTCACGGTTCCTCTTTTTAGGTCCTATGTATTCGTAAATCTGGATGACAAGAATAGAAATTTAGTGTATGGAGCTCCGGGAATTGTAGGTTATATGCAATGGTTAGGGAAGCCGGCAATCGCTAAAAATGAAGAAATTGAAGCGATCCAGTCCTGGTTGCAGAATGATAAACTTGGGGAGTTTGAGGTGGGGATCCTTAAAGCCGGAGATGAGGTAGAAATAAAATCCGGGAATTTTGCCAAAAAAAAAGCAATTATAAAGGAGGTAGGAAACAAGAAATTGAAGCTCATTTTAAAAGATCTAGGCTGGACCCTTACTGCAAATGTTCAGGATGTGGTTTAGTTTTAAGAATAGCAATTAGAAGTTTTCGTTTAAAGTAACCGATCTGTAACTTTGGTTGAACGAATAGTCCTTTATTTGTACCATCCATTATTTAATATTCCAAAATGGCATTAATTGTATGAAAATATTAGTAACCGGGTCCGCCGGATTTATTGGCTTTCATCTTTGCAGGAAACTTTTGAAGGAAGGTCATTCGGTAGTGGCTCTGGATAATATTAATGATTATTATAGTGAGGAGCTTAAGTTTGACCGATTGCTCCAATTAGGTCTTTCTAAATCTGATGTTTCAGTCTATAATACTCCGGTTAATAGCGACAAGTATAATGAACTTTTATTTTATAAACTGAATTTGGAAGACCGGGAATTGCTTCCGGAAATTTTTAAAGCTCACAAATTTGATCTGGTATGCAATCTCGCGGCCCAAGCAGGAGTAAGATTTAGTATAGATAATCCTCAGGCTTATATCGACAGTAATTTATTAGGATTCTCCAATATTCTCGAATGTTGCCGTCAGTTTTCCATAAAATCATTTGTATACGCCAGTAGTTCCAGTGTGTACGGATTGAATAAAAAAATTCCTTTTGAAGCTGAAGACAGGGTAGATGAGCCTATTAGTCTGTATGCGGCAACTAAGCGGAGTAATGAGCTGATGGCTTATACTTACAGTCATTTATACGGGATAAAAACCACCGGTTTAAGGTTTTTTACTGTTTACGGTCCCTGGGGTAGACCTGATATGGCTATGTTTTTATTTACCAATGCTATTGTAAATGGAGAGGCAATAAATGTATTTAACGGTGGAAATCTGGCACGAGATTTTACCTATATAGATGATATAATAGAAGGGGTTTCAGCCGTGATAAATGATCAACGAATTGATGAAAATTCCGATTACAGGATTTTTAATATAGGTAATAGTAAGCCTGTAAAATTGCTGGATTTTATAGATGAAATCGAAAATCAGTTAGGAAAAAAAGCGGAAAAAAGAATGTTGCCTATGCAGCAGGGGGATGTAGAACAAACCTGGGCAGATAGCACCCCTTTGATGCAGAGATATGCTTATAAGCCCGGAATCAATATTGAGGAGGGTGTTCGAAATTACCTTAATTGGTATAAGTCTTATTATTAAAGTATATTTTTATAATTAAATAATAATTTATGAAAGGTATAGTATTGGCTGGTGGCTCAGGAAGTAGATTGTATCCTATTACGAAAGGGGTTTCTAAGCAACTGCTTAATGTCTATGATAAGCCTATGATTTACTATCCTATTTCTGTGCTTATGCTTGCAGGAATTAAGGAAATTTTGATTATATGCACCGAAACTGATGAAGATAATTTTATCAGGCTTTTAGGTGACGGGAGTGAACTGGGGATGAAATTTCAATATGCAATTCAATCATCGCCAGATGGTTTGGCGCAGGCTTTTATAATTGGCGAGGAGTTTATTGGAGGTGATGATGTAGCCCTGGTGTTGGGAGATAATATTTTTTACGGACATGGTTTCACTGGATTATTGAGCAAATCTGTTGAAACAGTGGAAAAGGAAAAAATGGCAAGTGTTTTTGGGTATTTCGTAAATGAGCCTTCGCGATATGGAGTTGCTGAATTTGATGCCAAGGGAAGAGTGCTAAGTGTGGAAGAAAAACCGAAAATTCCAAAATCCAATTATGCTATAGTTGGCTTATATTTTTTTCCGAACAGTGTTATTGATATTGCGAAATCTGTAAAACCTAGTGATCGTGGAGAACTCGAAATTACTTCGGTTATTCAGGAATATTTGAACAGGTCCCAGCTTAAGATGGAGATCATGAGCAGGGGTTATGCCTGGCTGGATACCGGAACTCACGAATCCATGTTGGAAGCTTCAAATTTCATCCACACCCTGGAAAAACGTCAGGGCCTGAAAGTGGCTTGCTTAGAAGAGATAGCATATGAAAAAAAATATATTTCCAAACAACAATTGTATGATCTGGCCATTTCTCTAGGGAAAAGTTCTTATGGTAAATATTTATTAAAAAGAGCAGAATAATGGGACAGAATTTAAAGAGTATTTTGATAACTGGGGGGGCAGGGTTTATAGGATCCAATTTTATTCCTTACTTCCTGGAAAATTATAAAGAGTACCGGGTCGTCAATTTAGACTTGCTTACTTATGCCGGTAATTTGAAGAATCTCGAATCTGTGGAAGGTCATCCAAGATATAGTTTCATACAGGGAGATATTTGCGACCGTAAGCTATTGGAAAAGATTTTTGCCCACTATAATATTTCTGGGGTGATCCATTTCGCGGCTGAATCCCATGTTGATAATTCTATTGCAAATCCTGGCGTATTTATAAAAACAAATGTACAGGGAACATTTAATTTACTTGATGTGGCATATAAAACCTGGATGATCAAACCTTTTCATTATAAAGAAGAATATATCGGCTCCAGATTTCATCATATTTCCACAGATGAGGTTTATGGAAGTTTGGGTGATACGGGTTATTTTACTGAGGAAACTCCGTATGCTCCAAATTCACCTTATTCTGCCAGTAAGGCTGGGGCAGATATGGTGGTTCGAAGTTATTTTCATACATATGGACTGGATACTGTTATCACTAATTGTTCTAATAATTATGGTCCTAATCAGCATGCAGAAAAATTAATTCCTACTATTGTTAGAAATGCTGTTGCGGGTGAGAAAATTCCAATTTATGGGAATGGAAAGAATGTTCGGGATTGGATTTATGTTTTAGATCATATTAAAGGAGTTTTGAAAGTTTACTTTGAAGGTACAACTGGGGAGGTCTACAATATTGGTGGAGACAATGAATTTCAGAATATTGAAATAGCCTATAAAATTTGTAAGCTGTTAAATGAAATACAGCCATTGGATCGGGGTGATTATTTAAATCAAATAACTTATGTTCAAGACCGGGCCGGTCATGATCATAGGTATGCAATAGATTCTTCGAAAATGCGTAATAATTTCAATTGGAGAGCTGAAGAAAGTTTCGAAAGTGGTTTAAGAACAACGGTAGAATGGTTATTAAATGCATGAAGCGAAATTTTAAGAGAAGATTGCTCAAAGTTGCTTTGCAAGCGGAGCCCCGTCCTGATTTTATGCGGCAAGTGGATGCGTAAAGTCGTGGTTGGCTTTAATTTTCAGTTAATTAAAATAATAATACCTGAATTGAATATTTTAAACTAATACAACGATTGCGTTAATAACTAAGCTCGAAAAGTTAAAAAATTAACAAATTTAGCTTGTAGATACCTCTATTTCAGCTTAGATTTGCACGCTGTAAAAAAATGAACTAATTAACCTGACTTAATCCTACTTAAATCTTTATCAGTCGTTCCAGACTGAGATTAATCCAATCAGGTTTATCCATTAAAATTTTAAGAGAGTAACTTTTTGTGACTCACTGCGGCGAAGCCGTGTTTAATATACCTAATAAATGTCTGAAATCATTCATGTTTTGCTCACCGGAGGGGTGGGAAGCAGGCTCTGGCCATTATCGAGAAAGTCGAGGCCAAAACAATACATTGATCTTTTTGGGGGCTATTCACTTTTCGAACTTTCAGTAATACGAAATGAAGGTTTTTCTACTAAGCTTAATGTAGTAGGTAATGTGGATAATAATGAATTATCGAAGAAAGCTCTGACTAAACTCGGCAACGAAGCATACTCTAATATTATAGAGGCTACTCCACGAAATACTGCTCCTGCAATTGCCTTTGCGGCTTTTTCGGCAAAACCTGAGGATATTTTACTGGTAACTCCGGCAGATCATATTATAAAAGAAGGGGAGGAGTACTCCGCTGCAGTGAATAAGGCTATAGAACTTGCGAAAAGTGATTCAATCGTAACCTTCGGGATTAAACCTGAGAAACCGGAAACCGGGTATGGGTATATCGAGCATAAAGGGGAAGATGTAATTGCCTTTAGAGAAAAACCTGACCTTGAAACTGCTGAGTCATTTTTAGAAGCCGGAAACTTCCTGTGGAATAGTGGGATGTTCTGTTTTAAAGCAGGAGTTTTTCTTGAGGAGCTTAAAAATTTCGCACCGGAAGTGTTTGAAAAATCACTTAAAGCCTGGAAGAATAATCAAGAAGGAGAATTAAAACTTGATGATTCAATGGGAATTCCCTCGATTAGCGTGGATTACGCTGTGATGGAACGAAGTGATAAGATCAAGGTGGTAAGTTCAGATTTCGAGTGGAGTGATATGGGAAGTTTTGATGCGATCTTTGATTATCTAAAAGATCAAAACCATCCTATAGATGAAAACGGAAATATGGTGATTGGATCTGAGAATTATACGGCTTTTGTTGGACTAAAAGATTCAATTCTGGTTTGTACTTCAGATGCTAATCTGGTACTGTCCAAAGAGCAGTCTCAGGATGTGAAGAAGCTGTATTTAAAACTAGAAAGAAGTAGCTCTCCGCTTATTAATTAGTAGAGATTTAAATTGTATTAAAAAAATAAACTTACAGAAACATGTTAGAAAATAAATCAATATTAATTACAGGAGGAACAGGATCTTTAGGAAAGGCTCTAACTTCACATATTTTGAAAATAGAGCCAAATGTTAAACGATTAGTGATTTTTTCTCGTGATGAGCAAAAACAATTTGAAATGGCCCAGGAATTTCCTGTGGCAGACTATCCTCAATTACGGTTTTTTATTGGAGATGTTAGAGATGAAGCTAGGGTGAAAAGAGCCTTGAAAGGAATCGATTATGTAATTCATGCCGCTGCAATGAAGCATGTGCCAATTGCAGAGTATAACCCAATGGAATGTGTTAAGACAAATATCTTAGGTGCAGAGAATATAATAAATGCATGCCTTGAGAGTGAGGTTAGTCGAGTAGTGGCTCTTTCTACGGATAAAGCTGCAGCTCCTATAAACCTTTACGGCGCAACTAAACTAGCCTCAGATAAATTGTTTGTTGCGGCTAATAATATTACTGGTTGGAATCCTATTAAATTTTCTGTAGTGCGTTATGGAAATGTAATGGGGTCAAATGGCTCAGTTATACCATTTTTCTTGAAAAAGAAGAATGAAGGGATATTACCTATTACTGATCCAGCAATGACACGTTTCAACATTTCTTTACAAGGTGGTGTAGATATGGTAATGCATGCACTTGAACATGCATGGGGAGGAGAAATTTTTGTTCCTAAAATACCTTCCTATAAAGTTACAGATGTGGCCGAGGCTATTGGGCCAGATTGTGAAAAGCCTGTTGTTGGAATTCGTCCTGGAGAGAAAATTCACGAAGAAATGATCACATCTTCTGATTCATATTTAACTTATGATTTGGGTAAGTATTATACAATTTTACCTGCCACCCATAAATGGAACAAAGAAGATTTCATTAAAAAATTTAATGCTGTGAAAGTAAAGCCGGGTTTCCAATATAATTCAGGTGAAAACGAAGAATGGGAAACAGTAGAGGATTTAAGAAGCCTTATTCAAGAGCATGTAGATCCAACTTTTGCAATTTAATATGAGCAATTCTATACCATACGGGCGTCAGAATATTACAGAGGAAGATATTCAAGTTGTAATTGAGACATTAAAATCTGATTATCTTACTCAAGGACCAAGAATCACGGAATTCGAAGAGAATTTTGCTAATTATGTGGGCAGTAAGTATGCTGTAGCAGTAGCTAATGGAACAGCGGCTTTACACTTATGTGCATTGGCTTTGGGCGTAGAAGAAGGTGATAAGGTAATTACCACCCCAATAACCTTTGCTGCTT
Organism: Christiangramia aquimixticola; assembly: GCF_048285835.1. NCBI lineage: Bacteria > Pseudomonadati > Bacteroidota > Flavobacteriia > Flavobacteriales > Flavobacteriaceae > Christiangramia > Christiangramia aquimixticola. Next base: position 261,497 of record NZ_JBLVTL010000004.1, on the reverse strand, counting down.
CAGCGAACTGTATTAGATATTGCGGTGGCGAGGTTGTCTTTTCTGACATTGATCCCAAGACCTATTTACTAGATATTAATAAAGTAAAGGAACTTTTGGAATCCTCGCCTAAAGGCACCTATAAGGGAATAATTCCTGTAGATTTTGCTGGGAATGCTGTAGATCTTGAAGCTTATCGAAAGTTAGCAGATGAATACGGTTTGTGGATAATTGAGGATGCATGTCATGCTCCTGGTGGATTTTTCAAAGATTCAACCGGAGAGAAGCAACGATGTGGAAATGGTATGTTTGCAGATCTGGCGATATTTTCTTTTCACCCCGTAAAACATATTGCAAGCGGTGAGGGTGGAATGATCACTACCAACGATGAGGAATTGTATCATAAGTTATTACAACTTCGTACGCACGGCATTATTAAAAATAATGATCTATATGAAAACTCAATCGAGTTTTCTGGTGGAGTTGATGAATATCCTGGTTGGTATATGGAAATGCAAGCGCTGGGATATAACTACAGAATTACGGATTTTCAAGCTGCACTGGGAAATAGTCAATTAAAAAGGGCAGACTTCGGACTACAACGAAGGAGAGAAATTGCTGATTTTTATTTGGAAGAATTTAAAAATAAACCTTTTGTTAAAGGTCAGTCTGGCGTTGTAGCAGGACATGCTTACCATTTATATGTAATGGAGGTTGAAGATAGATTAGGGCTGTATAATTACTTACGTGAAAATAATATTTTTGCACAAATACATTATATACCCTGTCACCTTATGCCTTATTATAGAGAATTGGGTTGGAGTGAAGGAGATATGATAAATGCGGAAAACTATTATAAGCAATGTATTAGTTTACCGATGTATCCAACCTTATCACGAGAAGAACAAAGTTTCGTAATATCCAAGATAGAAGAATTTTATAATGTCTAGAAATTTATGCATTATACCGGCTAGAGGCGGTAGCAAAAGAATTCCAAAGAAGAATATTAGAAATTTTCTCGGAAAACCCATTATTGCATATTCCATAGAAGCAGCCTTAGATTCAGAATTGTTTGAAGAAGTTATGGTTTCTACAGATGATGAAGAAATTGCTGCAATTGCCTTGAAATGTGGGGCGGAAGTTCCTTTTATGAGAAGCGCCAATAATGCAGATGATTATGCGACCACGGTGGATGTTTTAATTGAGGTCATAGAAACATATAAATCACTGGGATTAGAATTTGAAAATATTGCTTGTCTTTATCCTAGTGCGCCTTTTACTACCTCAGAAAAATTAAAGGAAGCTTATTCAAACTTGAGGACGAAAAAATTGGATGCTGTTTTTCCAGTCATGCCTTATAGCTTTCCAATACAGAGATCTCTGAAGATGAATAACGGAAAGCTGGAATATTTTTATCCGGAATTTGAAAATTCACGCTCACAGGATTTGGAAAAATCTTATCACGATGCCGGACAGTTTTATTTTTTAAATACTGTTGGCTTGTTAAAAAATAAAAGTATGCTTTCTCAAAATGCTGGAGGCATTCTAATTACAGAATTAGAAGCACAAGATATTGATAACGAATTGGATTGGAAACTTGCTGAAATTAAATATGAACTCTTACAAAGCACTAAATAAGCAGACCTTTACTTTTGGTAAATATTCCATAGCTCCTATACGAAAGGAAGATCGTTATGAGATAATGAAATGGAGGAATGAGCAAATATATCATTTAAGACAATCTCAACCCTTAACAAAAGCATCTCAAGATGAGTACTTTGAAAACATTGTTTCAGAGTTATTCACACAGGAAAATCCGGCGCAAATTCTATTTTCATTTTTAGAAAATGATATTTGTATTGGATATGGAGGATTAGTTCACATTAATTGGATTGATAGAAATGCAGAGATTTCCTTTATAATGAATACAAAATTAGAAAAAGGTAATTTTAAATTTCATTGGAGTAATTTCCTTAAATTAATAGAGGAACTGGCTTTCGAAGAACTAAATTTTCATAAACTGTATGTATATGCATTCGATCTAAGGCAGCAACTTTATACAACTTTGGAATCTAATGGATTCTTCAAAGATGCTGTATTAAAAGAACATTGCTTGTTTAATAACGAGTTTATTGATGTAGTAATTCATTCCAAACTAAATTCATAATGAGGTTAGGTATACTTGCAAGTGGAAATTTAGGTTGTTCAGTATTAAAATACTTAAGAGATAAATATGATGTCGTATTTGTAATGACAGACAAAAACTCTTTGAGTATTATTAATTTATGTGAGGAATATAATTTTCCATATTATTCAGGTAATCCTCGAAAAGGAAGAAGTAAAGAGTTTATCCAAGGAAAGAAAATAGATGTTTTAGTTTCGGTTAACTATTTATTTATTATAGAGGAAGATCTAATAAAGCTACCGGAAAAATTAGCCTTCAATATTCACGGGTCGTTATTGCCTAAATACCGAGGACGTACACCTCACGTATGGGCAATTATCAACAATGAAAAAGTTACTGGTATTACTGCTCATATTATTGATTCCGGGTGTGATACCGGAGATATAATTGAGCAAATTGAAGTTGAAATTGATGTTAATGATACAGGTGCAACTATTTTAAAAAAATATGAAAAGCTATATATTCCTTTAATAGATTCAGTTTTACTAAAAGTTAAAGACAATAAACTTCAATTTATTTCTCAGGATACAGAAAAAGCTTCGTTTTTCGGGAAGAGAAATCCGGAGGATGGGAAAATAAACTGGGAATGGCAAAAAGAAAGAATTTGGAATTGGGTGAGAGCACAGGCACACCCATATCCCGGAGCTTTTGCTTACTACCATACTGAAAAAGTAATTATAGATGAAATCTGTTTTGTCGATCATACTTTTAATTATGAAATGCCAAATGGTCTCATATTATGCAGTGAGCCATTGAAAGTAAAAACACCTAACGGCGTAATAGAAATAAAGAAAATAAGAAACCAACAGAAAAATTTTATAGTTGGGGATTTATTAAATTAAGTGAATAATGAGAATAGATAATTTCGAAATAAATAAGAATTCAGAGGTGTTTATCATTGCAGAATTATCTGCTAATCATAATGGTAATTTAGAGACCGCCCTAGAAACAATTAGAGCAGCAAAAAGAACAGGAGCCAATGCAATAAAGTTACAGACTTACACGGCTGATACCTTAACCATAAATTCTGATAAAGATGATTTTATACTTAAATCGGGATCTATTTGGGATGGTCGAACTTATTACGATTTATATCAAGAAGCTCATACACCATGGGAGTGGCATAAAGCATTGTTTGATACAGCGGCAGAAGAAGGTCTTATTTGTTTTTCCTCACCGTTTGATAAAACTGCGGTAGACTTTTTGGAGGATTTAAATACACCAGCTTATAAAATAGCATCCTTTGAGATAACTGATATACCATTAATTGAATACACAGCTTCAAAAGGAAAGCCAATAATTATTTCCACAGGTATTGCAGAACAAGAAGATATTGAACTTGCTCTTGATGCTTGTCATCGTATGGGCAATAAAGATATTGCCTTGCTAAAATGTACTTCTTCCTATCCTGCTCCTATTGAGGAGGCCAATATGGTGATGGTGAAAGATCTGGCTAAAAGATATAATGTGATATCCGGACTTTCCGATCATACTATGGGGAGTACTGTGCCAGTAGTGGCTACTTGTTTTGGGGCAAAAATCATTGAGAAGCATTTTATTCTGGATAAATCTGTTGGTGGACCAGATGCCTCTTTTTCTTTAGATGAAAAGGAATTCACGGAAATGGTAACATTAGTTCGCGAAGCAGAAAAAGCCATTGGGAAAGTTGATTACTCCCTTACTGAAAAACAAAAAAAAGGAAAGGATTTCTCCCGTTCACTTTATGTGGTAGAAGATATAAAAGCTGGAGAGGTAATTACCGAGAAGAATGTAAGAAGTATAAGACCTGGATTTGGATTACATCCAAAGTATTTAAATAAAGTTATAGGGCAAAAAATTAATAAAAGAATTGATAAAGGAACGGCATTAAATTTAAGAGATATTAAAAAATAATGAGAGTTCTTTTTGTTGAAAACCGGTATAAAACTGCCCTTTGGGAAATTATTGGCCATGAGCTTGAAAAAGAAGGACATGAAGTTTATTTCCTCGTTCAAAATCATATGTTTAAACCTTCAATGGAAAACGTTAAGCTTCTACCTTATCCAAAAAAGCTGACAAAACCAAAAGTTTATACACCAGAAATAAAAAAAATAATTCAGGCAGATAGAGGATTGAATTATTTCGGAATCAAATCTGATGATTTTATTTTTTGGTATGAAGATAAGATTGAAGCAATCATAGATGAAATTAACCCAGATTTAGTTTTTGGAGAATCAACATTATTTCACGAATTACTTGTTATTAAATCTTGTAAAAAAAGGGATATAAGGTATCTGCACCCATCCTCCTGTAGATATCCTAAAAACCGTTTTTCATTTTACAACTACGATACGCTTACACCTTTTGGCTTTTCAAATGATAAATTATCAATTGAAGATGCAAAAGAAACAGCCCATGCAATTGGAAAGCGCTTGGCGTTGCCAGATTACATGAATGTCTCTAAAACCGCAATTTCGAATTTTGATTTTTTGAAAGATAAAGCTCGATTAACATTGGGATATTACTTAGGTGAAAAGTATAATACCCCTTCGCCTTTGAAGAAAAGAAAGATCAATTCTTATTATCAAAAGCAAATCCATGAATGGGAAAAATTTGCGGTTGGGGTTGAAGATTTAAAAGATCAGTTTTATATATTATATCCTATGCAGATGCAGCCTGAAGCTAATATTGATGTTTGGGGATATCCAAACAATGATCAGGCAAAAGTGGTTGCTAGGGTATTAGCTGATTTAGGTGAAAATGAGAAGTTAGTAATAAAACCGAATCCAAAATCCAAATATGAGATCTCTTCAGGTTTATTAAAACTGGTTAAGGAAAACCCGGGTAAAATAATTGCCTTGAATCACGCCAGTAATATGAAGGAATTGTGGCCCTATATTGATCTGGTAGTGACCGTTACCGGGACTATCTCAATTGAGTGCATATTCGATAATAAGCCGGTGGTAATGTTAGGGCAGGGTATACAAACCAGTCAAGACAATTGTGTCTACTTGGACCAAAATGAATCGATCAAACCAGTAATAAATTCTGTTAAGAAAGGAAGTTTTCCAATCCTTTCTGAAGATAAAAAAGTGGATTTTCTTCAGGAATTAATGGCAACTAGTTTTAGAGGAATAAATGGAGATGGTCTGCATAATAAAGGATATATGGAAGATGAGGCAAACCTGGCATTTCTAAAGGAGTCATTTAAAAAAATAATTTTGAATGTATAAAACTACAATAACTTCTTATTTTAAAAAGTTTTTGGCATTTATACTTATTTTTTCTCTGTTTGCTGATGCCTATATTCTTTCGATCTTCAATGTTAACTTAAAATTGTATGGAGGTTTATTTTTCATTATAATATCATTGTTCTTTTTTAAAGACATTCTACAAATATCCTATACGAATAATCTAATTGTTTTCGTTTCCATTTTACTCTTGATAGTCTCTATCCCTTTTTGGGATAGTTATTATACCGCTTACTCGTATATTGGCGTAGCTATTGCATTTATTGCATATGCGTTGGCTAGGGTCCAAGTTAAGAAGCAACTTCTTATTGTATTTTACTTATGTATCCCAATCGCTCTTTACGAATATTTCTCAGGTTCGTATTTGTTTGATTCTGTTTTTGCTAATGCTACTACTGGAGAGGAATTTGTGATAAATGAAAACGTTGCAGGTGGCCTATCAGGTGTGTTTAGAAGCAAGGCTATATTTTATGGGTCTACCTCTTTTGGTCTTTTTCTTATATCGATGATGGTACTATTTCCAAAGCGTTTTTTAATTATTAATCTAGCAATCTTGTGTGCTTTTTTAGCCAATTCACGATTGGCGCTCGTAATTGGAGTTCTTTTTCTTTCTTTTAACATTCTACAATTCAAATCTGGAAAAATATTAAAAGTTTCTTTCCTATTAGCTATAACCTTAATTTTAGCACATTTTATTTTTTCCTATCTATTGGAGAATTATTATATGATATCCATAAATCGAATTTTAGAACTAAAATCAAATGAGCTAGCCGGTGAATCTGCTAGGAAGCGATTCTGGAATCAAGCAATAGAAATGTTTTCCGGATATTCTTGGGATGAACTAATTTTTGGTGATAATGGAGCCTATGTGAAGAAGTATTCTAATGGTACTGAAAGTGGATGGCTAAGTCTTCTGGTAGATAATGGATTATTAGGTTTTTTATTTTATAGTTTGATTTTTATAAAAATTTTAGCCGCATCGATTAAAAAAAAGATGGTTCATATCGCGTTTGCTATTATAATTATTTCCATTGTAATGGGAGTGGTAACCTATCACTTGAGTGCAATTTCAAATTTTCTCTTATGGTTTACTCTATTTATTTTTTTAGAGGAAACAACTTTTTCAAAAAAGGCTGCTTCATTACCTACCAACTTAAGACTTAATTAAAAGAAACATCGCTATAATGGCTTATACTCCCCTATCTTTACATTTACCGAATCACAATATTGATTTAAAGATTTCTCATACCAAATTTGATAAATTAGATGATAATACTATTATTTTAGGTTATTATCTTAATCCAAAAGAGGATGTCATCGATTTTATTTCAGCTGATGACCATTCCAATCTTCACAAAAAAATTAAAGGGTCTTGGGCAATTTTATTAATCCAGAAACAGAAATTAGTAGTTATTACTGATATTCTGGGGGGTAGTAGGCTATACTATTCTCAACATAAAGGGAATACTATTATAACTGATGATTATAAGGTAATATTAGAGAATGATATCTTTAAAAAGAATTGTATTCTCAATAAAGAGGATTTGGCTTATTGGGAAAACCATAAATACACTGTGGGTAACCGTACATTTTTTAATAATTTAAATAAATTTCCTCCGTGTAGCATAAGTACTTTTTACGAAAACAATGTCAAGATCGACCTAGTTTTCAAAGATCTCAATATTGGAAAAAATAAGCATTTATTATCTAAAGCAATAGATCATTCCTTGGAGCAAACCTTCAAGATGATTAAAAAATTATCGGTCAAAAAAAATATCCTTATGTTTTCCGGTGGGTTGGATTCATTGCTACTTGCTCATTATTTGAAAAAAAATGAAATTGACTTTACCGGCGTTTTCTTATACAGTTCAAAAATAAGTGATGAAAAAGAAAAAGAACTTATAGTTGCAACAGCCAAAAATGTGGATATTAAGTTAGAGATTTTAAACTGTGAATTGCATTGGAATCCGAATATTCTGGATTACCAGCTTTTTGATCGACATACTGCCAGTCTTTTATTTAGTGGAATAGAAACAATAAAGGAAAAATTTGGATCGGATATTTGTATTATAAATGGGCAAAGTTCTGATAGTATTTTTTCCTACGGACCATCAGAATACTCAGTCCAGAGCTTTTTTAGAAGGTACGTTCTTTATAAGCGGGGATTATTCGCTTCAATTTCCAAATTTATTCTAGAGTTCTTTTTTAAGAAAAAATTTTCTTTTCCTGAAAATAAGAGGGAAGATATTCTTTCCTTCCTTACAGAAAAGAAGTATTGTTATCTCGTAGATGAAAATTCATCCCAGTCATTAAATAAGGATATTGAATTTATTTCTCAAAGGTTAGATTATAGGAATTCCTATAGAATGTATGCGAAAATATATTCGTTTTTACAAGGCTCAGATAATCAAGTAGTACATAATGCATGCAAACATTCTAACATAAGATACTTATGTCTACCATTTGCTGATAGTGATATAATCTATAATACTGTTCAATATAAAGACGACCATAGAGAAATTTTTTATCCGAAATATGTTATTAAGGATATTCTGAAATCTTCTTTCAATGTAAAATTTTCAAACTTGAATGTCCTAAAATTATATTTCAGGCAATCAAGATTAAAGACAAAGAATAGCGGCAAAAATTCTATTAATTATTATTGGACTTACTTAAAAGAGCAAAAATACATTTAGTGATGAACAAATTTTTTTGTTGCCTAATTTCCATATTTTTTCCAAAACGGTTCAAGCCTTTTTTTCTCAATAGATTAGGATTTGAAATTCATAGATCAGCACAAATTGGCTGTTCTATTCTTTTAGTGAATGAACTTAAGATGAAAAAAAATTCCTCAATTGGGAACTTTAATGTATTTAAAGGGCCTTTCTCTATAGTCCTTGAAGAATCAGCAATTATTGGTAAAAGAAATAAATTCGTGAGGGGGAAAAGAGGTATATCTTATGGAACTTCCTCTCTTTCTTTGGGAAGAAACGCCATTGTTGTATCTGACCACCACTTGGATCTTACTAGGTCTATAAGATTTGGTGAAGATTCCATATTAGCCGGTATACGGAGCCAGCTCTGGACTCACGGCTACGTTCACGCGAGCAAGGGGTCTGGAAGATACCGCGTTGATGGATCAATTGATATTGGAAAAAATGTCTATTTAGGTTCCGGAGTTTTGATAAACCCCGGCGTAAAAATAGCAGATACCATAAATGTAGGAGGTAATGCAACAATTTCAAAAGATCTAATTACTCCGGGGATGTATGTTAATCAACCTTTAAGATTGTTGGATAAATCGTTTGAGACCATAAAATCAAAACTTAAAAAAGTGGATGAAGTGGGACTTGTAGAGGATGTTTATGAAAAATAGTATAACAAACCTCCTTTTTTCTAGAATGCCTCTTATAAAGCGAATTGTTTCGTTAATATTTGTGATGGGCCTCTTGAAATCTCTGGTATACATTGCACCGTTAGGGATAAATGAGGTTGTTGATTCGATAAAAGATTTTGGGACATTTGAATATGCTTTAAATCTTGGTCAAACCTTGATGGGGTTGTTTTCAATGGGTTTTGCCGGAACTTATGCATATTTTATTTTAAAATTAGGAAAGGTTAATTTAAAACCTATATTTCATTTTCACTTCATATTACTTACTTCCTTACTAGTATTAACGGCCTTGCTTATTCCTGGTGTTTTAGGGAATATCTATTTTGGAGCTATTGTTTTAGGTGTGGCATTTGGAGATCAAATCCTTTTATCCGGTGTTGTAAAGTTATCTGGTAAAAATAAAACTTCTGTCTTTTTAGATACAGGAGTATATATAATTATGACCCTCATTGCTGTTGGGGCATATTTTGATTTATTTAATTTTTCACTGAAATTATGGTTTAGTTCAGTTTTGCTCCTCTTAGTGTTAACTAGTGTTTTTTACCATTTTAAAAATTTAGATAATTGGCAAAAAATAAACAAAGAAGATGTTTATGAGGTGTATAAATATGGAGGATTGATTGTAATTGCAGGCCCTCTATTAGTTCTTATTACCAGTAACACCAGATTATACATAGAGTATTTTTCAACATTTGAAAATGTTGGGTTGTATTCGTTTTTTTTCAGACTAACATCTATGGTGTTAATATTTTATAGAGTTTTTGGGATTCTACTTTTTAGAAAGATTTTTGTCGATGACCATATTATTTTGGATAAATATTACAGTTTAATTATTGCTGGACTTTTTATATTTAACTTATTTTTGTTTTTTGGTCTTCCTTATCTTTTAATGGGTCGTTATGAGCAGTTTACTGAAACCTATGAGAGTAATAGATTTTTGTTTTTACTATGTTTTTTTCAGGTTTCGTTTTGGATAAATTCATCTCTTTTTGAACCAATTTTACAGCGAGAGAATAAGATGAAATTTTTTATATTTCTGCTATTAGTGTTTTTATTTTTAATGCTTGTGAGTCTATTTCTGCTTGATTTTTCTAATCTTATTACTTTGGAATCAATTGTTTGGCTAAATGCTTTTATAATTTTTCTGCTGTTTATGGGTCAACACTGGATTTTATGGAATAATAAAATTATCTATAAAAAATCATTGATTGCGCATAGTATTATAGGAATAACATTCTTGTCAACATTATTTTATTTTTAATATTATATAATGAAAATCCTCCACGTTGGTAAATATTATCCCCCTTTTTTTGGTGGGATAGAGAAGGTGAATTTTGATCTGGTGGAATCTTTGAACAAGAAGGGTATTTCTACAGATGTAATTTGCTTTAATCATGAAAAGGGTTCTAAGTTGGAGAAAGGGGAATATGTGATTTATAGGGAAGGAACATTAATAGAAAAGTTTTCTACTCCTATCTCTATTTCTTTTTATAACCAATTACGAAAGATCCAAAAGAACTATGATATAATTCATGTTCATTTACCAAATCCTGTTGCTGCTATTGCATTGCAACTAAGTAGATTTAAAGGTAAATTAGTATTACATTGGCATAGCGACATTATTAATCAAAAGCTTTTAAAGAAGGTATATATTCCTTTTCAGGAATTGTTACTTCATAGAGCAGATAAGATTATAGTTACTACTTCAACATACCTATTTGGGTCTCAAGACCTAAAACCATTTCGAAATAAATGTGAGATTATTCCTATTGGTATAGATAGAAATGAATTTATAGATAATTTAGAATTCAGAGCTGAATTGAATAATAGGTTTCAAGGTAAAAAAGTAGTCTTCTCCTTAGGGAGATTGATCTATTATAAAGGTTTCGAATATCTTATAAATGCGGCACTGGATCTTCCTTCAGATTATGTAGTTCTAATTGGGGGAGTGGGAGAATTAGAAGAAGGTCTACAAAAATTAATTAAAAAAAATAATTTAGAAGGTAAAGTAATTTTACTTGGTAAATTGCCATTTGATCAGATTGGAGAATACTATCGTCGCGCCGATTTATTTTGCTTAGCATCTAATGAAAGGTCTGAGGCTTTTGGTGTGGTTCTTATTGAAGCTATGTCCTTTGGTTGTCCCATTGTTACTACTGCCATTGAAGGTTCGGGCGTTACCTGGGTTAACAAAAATAATGAAACCGGTCTTGTTGTGGCGCCAAATTCAAGCAAGGCTTTAGCTCAAGGTATCATTAAAATATTAAGCAATGAAATTTTAAGAACTGAAATGTCTAAAAATTCTTTAAACAGGTATGAAGATTTATTTCATAAAGAAAAAATGACGGAGCTAACAACGTCTTTATATAAAAACATTTTAGAAAGCGATGATGATTTCAAAGTAGTTATTTGAAATCATTTGATAAGTATAAGTTTTTATCCTTAGCCCGATACCCTGCTAGGAGGTTATTTAAGTTTTTACCTAATTATAATCAATATGAATATTTTAGATCAACAGGTACTGCTGGAACTCTTCCGTAATTATAATGTTCTGTTTACTTTTGGAATCTTTTTACTTGCTTTTAGTCTTACCTGGTATTTTATTCCAAAAGTACTCTGGGTGACCAAGGAAAAGCAACTCGTGAAAGAGATCAATCACCGCAGTTCTCATAAAATTGATGTCCCTTCATTTGGAGGTGTCGCCTTTTTTTTAGTGCTTATTTTGATAATTAGTATTCTCCAGAGTTTGCGGGTTTCTTATACGGGAAACCACCTAATAATAGGTCTTACTTTTTTGTTTATGGCTGGTTTAAAGGATGATCTGGTAGTATCTTCGGCCAAACTTAAATTCGTAAGCCAGATCTTTGCAGCCGGGTTTATAATATTTTCACCGGAATTATTACTAACCAATCTTCATGGGTTTTTAGGATTCACGGAAATTCCATTATGGCTAGGTTACGGTTTGAAATTGTTGGTGGTTGTTGCCCTTATAAATGCCTATAACCTTATAGATGGGATAGATGGGCTGGCGGGAATTGCCGGTATCGTAATTTGTTCATCCTTTGCGGTTATATTCTATATTATTAATGAGCCCTACTTTGTTCTTTTAAGTGTTACCGTGGTTGGAGTATTGGCCGGATTTTTACGATATAATTTTTCACGGGGAGACCGGAAAATTTTTATGGGCGATGGCGGCTCTTTAACCATAGGATTTTTGATCGCTTTTTTAAGTCTTAAAATTCTCGTTAGAAATGAATCTCCTGCCTTGCTTGATCAGGGTTTTATGTCTGAAAATAGGGTGTTATTTCTTGCTGCTATTCTGTTTTTGCCGATATATGATACCCTGAGGGTTATAGTTTTAAGGCTTATAGAAGGTAAAAGCCCGTTCGAGGCAGATCGAAATCATTTACATCATGTGCTTTTGGATAATAAATTATCACATAAGCAGGCAAGTTTGGTGCTTGGTGGGATAAATATTCTTATTATTGCTGTTTTTATATTTTTAAGCAAACATTTTGGAAGTATAGCTTTGAGTTTTATCATGTTGCTGGTTTTCATGGGGGTAGGATTGATTTTTGAGATCCTTAAGAAAAACAGGAAATTAACCGTTATTGTGTCTAAACGAAATCGTGATGGCATCAGGGTTCAGCTCAGAGGTCTAATTAAGAATCATAATTTTTTTACTTAAATCATATTTTTTATAATTCTATTTAATACTTTTTAATAATTCTAATTAAACAATCCATGAAAACCAATTCATTTTTTAAAAAAGGGCTTAAAATGGTCTTTTTTATTGCCTTATCTATTGCTGTAACAAACTGTAGCAAAGATGATGATACCCCTCAGGAATTCGATTTTGAGGAAGAATTTAAAGACCTCCCGGAAATGGAAGAAGTTGAGGTTGAGGAGCCTACTGCAGAAGAGCCAGATTTGGGTGGCGTAGAAGAAAGTGAAGCTACTAAAAATGTTGTAGCCGATCTTCAGGATGGAGGAGATACTTCAGCTGAAACTCAGCAAAAGATTCAGGCGGTTAACGATTTTTCAGCAACACTATCGGCAGATGTTAAGCAGGAAGCAGCAAGTATGGATGCAGCTAAAGTATCTGAAATTTTAAATTCCGAAAATCTTTCGGGTAATGCAGCGGAAGCTGAACAGGCACTTAAAAATGCACCTGATGAAGTTAAAGCAATGATGCCTAAAATTAATTTTAGTGCTGATTTTAATACTTCTCAGGTATTATTGAACAAAGCTATTGCTGAAGCTGCTAAAGGAGTTGAGCAAACAAAGCAACAAACTTCCACATGTCAGCAAAAAGCTGAAAAAGCATACAATGATGCTATGGCTGCGCCAATTCAGAAAAAAGCAGATGAAGAAGCGAAGGTGGCTGCTTGGGAAACCAACGCAATTGCTAATGCTGAGATAAGAGAACAAAATCGTGTAGCTAATCTTTTAGATGGAAAAGGGACCTATAAAGAAGCTGTAAAGCAAACTGTTGCCGATTTAATAGCTTTTGCTGATTCTTTGCCGGATGATCAGGCTGACCTTGAAGCAACTATTCGTAATCTTGCATATTTATATACTGTAGATGCGACTTCAAAAATAAACGAGTGGTTTACTAAAGCTAATGTTGTAGTTAAGGATAGAAAGACTTTAGAGATAACTGCTATCGGGAATGCTGCTGCTGAAGCATATGCTAAAATCGAAGCAAATTTTAATGTAGTACTTGCTGCTGCACAAAAAACTCTTAACGATTCATTGGCTAAATGCCATAACCAGGGATCTGGTAGCTAATTATTAGCTTAATTTCTAAAAGAGCTGTTTTTTAAAGTTGTCACTTCGAATTACTTGTTAAACTGAATATAATTTAGTTTTACTTACAATCGATGGGGCTTACGTTAAAACAGCTCTTTTTTTTTATTAAATTTTTGACTGGAATTTTCCTGAGTTTTAAATT
>NZ_JBLVTL010000004.1:232883-247601 GCF_048285835.1 Christiangramia aquimixticola | reverse complement strand
AAAACTCATGTGTTCCCGCATCATCCTTTTTTTTCTTCTTTGCTTATTATCCCATAGCTCATTATCCCAAGTAAACATCATGGGTAAGCCGGGATATATTAATACTCCTACAGCCGGATGGTTCGAAGATCGACCGGTAGGTTTGACTTTTGCGTTTATGCCTGGAGATTATAGCCAGTTTAAAAATGAATTGACAGATGTGTATTTTTATAATTTACGAGGTTCTTTCACATCGTTTTTTGAAGTTAATTTTACGATAGCCCATAGGCCTGTTAGGGCAAAGTTGAACAATTTGGGAATTGGAGATCGACACCTGGATATTAGATTTCGCCTTTTAAAAGAAACTGAAACTCGCCCCGGGATTGTTTTGGGGTTGACTCCTCCAGGCTCTGCTGCGCCTTATTTATCTCATGATTATCTTGTATTAACGAAAAGAATATCTATCGGGTCTGGAGTAATGGAATTAACCTCGGGCTATGGTTCACCCTTTGTTTTTATTAAAAGACCTAATGCTAATTCTATTTTTGATTATAGTATTGAAAGAAAATCTACAACTAATTTAAAAGCTGATTATTTAACTGGATTTTTTGCCGGATTTTCATATTCACCTATACAGTTTGGTGGGTTGATGTTGGAATTTGATTCCAATACTATTAACGGAGGGGTTTATTTAAGGCCCTGGCAGTGGCTGAATTTACAGGCCTATACTTACGAGGGAAAAGACTGGGGTTTAAACGCAGCCTTTAATATGTCTCTGGATTTTCCACCTAAAAGCTTAAGAAAGTATGCTAAAACTATGGACTAGTATTATAATTTGTTCATTGGCAGGTAATATGTATGCTCAATTGGATATTTCCAAATTGTCTGCTTCTGGATTTGAAAATATTATTTTCGCTGAGGAGGAGGATACCATAAGAATTTTTTTTGAACATCGGGAATTTAGAAATCCAGGCCATAGCATTCAGTATGCAGAACTTTTAATGACTGATCGAACAAGAGATAAAAATTTTCTCTGGATTCCGCTGCTTCATAATGTTCCAATTTACGTTTATGATACGCAAAATTTAAAATCCCGGCTACTTTCCTTTGCAGAAAAAGAGTTTTTTCAGAAAAATAATAAACCATTCCGAAACTACAGGTTTAACTTTAGGCTTCATCCTCAATTTAGTGCAAGATTCGGATATTTTACAGATCCTTTTGAAACCAAGTTGAATTTCATTCTCGGTGCCAGAATTTACTTAGCCCGTGGGCTAAGTATGCAATCAGGAATAACGATACCTGTACATAATAATCTTGATAATCATGGCAAGAAGCTCAGAGCCGCGCCAACGATGCTGCATTATTTTGCTCAACCCTGGAACTCTCATTTTGTAAGTCTTAGTGCAGGAACTTTTTATAATGACCGTTATGGACTTGATCTGGAATATAGATTTGCTCAGTTAGATTCTAACTGGAGCTTTGGTTTGGCGGGAGGTCTTACCGGTTATTATCGTTTATATGGTTTGGAGTACTATAGTGAGTCTATGGACGATATTTATGCGATTGCGGATGTGGAATGGCGCACCGGAATAGAAAATACGACTCTTAAATTAAGTGCTGGACAATTTTTATATATGGATAGAGGTGCAAGAATAGATTTGATAAAACAATATCCCGCAGCAGAACTGGGCCTTTTTGCATCTCATACCGATATAGGTAATACTGTAGGTTTTCAATTTGCATTTTCCCTGTGGCCAGGTAAGATTTTGCGAAATGATAAATTCGAATTAAGAACTTCAGAATCCTTTCGTTGGGCTTACTCTTACAATGGTTTTGACCCCGTGGCGAAGCAAGTTAGAAGAGGTACTCCCAGGTTAGCGAATGTGTTAAGGAATTATAATGAAAAATGGGTGAAAGCGGTCTTGACTCGATAGGTTTTTAGTCTGTTGCTAAGCTTTTAAAATGTTAGCGGTCATCGCGAAAAGAATGATGCGATCTCAAGTATGAGAGCTGAAGTTTAATTTTGAAGTAAAGGGATTTCTCAGTCGCTCTGCTTCTTCGAAATGACCCTTTTAATAATGGTCTAATAACTGTGATCAGTAAGTAAAGAAGTGAAATGTAATTTCGAACAGCGTGAGAAATCACTTTATATTAGTAATTCTGCTATTTAAGATGAGATTGCTTCGGCTACGCCTCGCAATGACGGTTGGTGAAAGGATAGTTAGTGATTGAATTTACAAATTGCATGTTTCCGGTACGCCTCGCAAGGACGGTTTATAACGGGATAATTTGTAAAGCACAATTTGTCGGATGATTGCTTTGACCTTGCCTTCAATGACCTAAAATTTTATTAGTCAAACTGCGAATTAATTTAGCGCAAGAGAGGAGTTTATTTAAAAGTTAAAATATTGTGAATTTTTTATAGAAGTGTCTTATATTCGCACCCAATTTAGAATGACAAAAATGAAGCGATCCCAAATCGTAAAATCCTTACAGGTAGTGCTTTGTGTTTTCCTGTTAAGCTCCTGTGTTTCCAGAAAAGAAATTGTTTATTTTCAGGGGCTTGAAGAAGCTGGAGAACGCCTTGAGCAAAATCAAAACAAAAGCCTTGCGATTAAACCAAATGATTTATTGACCATAAGTGTTTCAGCTCCGGAACAGGCAGCGGCCATGCCATTTAACCTGCCGGTAGTTGGAATGCCGGAAACTAGTGGACCCTTGGCTTTGTCTCCTCAGGGTAGACAGCAATTACAAACCTATCTGGTAGCCAAGGATGGAAAAATTGAATTTCCGGTTTTAGGTGAAATGACTGTAGAGGGTCTTAGTACTCAGGAATTAGCCTCAAAACTGAAAAAAGATATTAGTGAATTCGTGCAGGATCCTATTGTAAACGTACGTATTACCAATTTCCAGGTTAGTGTGCTGGGAGAAGTTAACCGGCCCGGTACTTATGATGTGACCGGGGAACATTTAAGTCTGCCCAAAGCACTTGGACTTGCCGGAGATCTTTCAATATATGGTGAGCGTTCCAATGTTCTCGTTATGCGGGAAGTAGATGGGAAGAAAGTTTATAAGTATCTGGATCTAACAAATCCGGAAATTCTGGAATCACCTTTTTATTATTTACAGCAAAACGATGTGGTTTACGTGGAACCAAATTCAGCGCAAAGACAGTCTGCCAGCTATAACCGTAATGCCGGTGTATATATTTCCATAGCTTCTGTACTTATATCATTAGCTGTTTTATTAACGCGATAGTTTATGTCACAACAACAATATACTCCCAGACCTCAGGAGGAAGAGATTAATTTAAGAGAGGAATTACAAAAATACCTTAAATACTGGCCCTGGTTCATTACCGGTGTTGTTATTGCTGTACTGGTTGCAATTGTATATCTTAAAGTAACCGAGCCTACTTATAGTACAACGGCAAGTATCATAATTAAAGATGAAGAGAGTAAAGGCCCTTCATCTGAAATGTCGGCTTTTGTAGATATGGGCTTACTTTCTGGGATGGGTACTAATTCCATCGAGAATGAAATAGGAATTCTTAGGTCCCGTCGTTTGATGACCAGTGTAACCAAAGCACTGGATCTTAACGTTAGATATTTTGATGATTCAGGTTTATACCTCCAAGAAGTTTATCTGAATTCTCCTTATCTGGTACAGGTGCTGCAGCTTGATGAAGTTGCTTTAGCAGAAAGAGCTGAAGAAATTGGAAATAACTTCAGAATTACTAAAAATAATCAAGGACTTTTACTTACCAATACTGAAACAGGGGAAAGCTTCAAAGCTGATTTTGGCGTGCC
Source organism: Christiangramia aquimixticola (assembly GCF_048285835.1). NCBI lineage: Bacteria > Pseudomonadati > Bacteroidota > Flavobacteriia > Flavobacteriales > Flavobacteriaceae > Christiangramia > Christiangramia aquimixticola. Next base: position 243,813 of record NZ_JBLVTL010000004.1, on the reverse strand, counting down.
TGTAAATGTTGGTTTTGGAGATATTGTTATCAACCAAAATGAGGAAGTTCTCAATAAAAAGTCTACTGATGTTATCGTGAGTTTTTCCACAATCGATGCCGTAGCTTCAAATTACAAAGAAAAACTACAGGTTAATTTAACCGATAAAAATTCAAGTTTAATAGAGCTGACTTTAGTTGATCCTGTTCGTGCTAAGGCAAGAGATATTCTTGATCAGCTGGTATTGGAATATAACCGCGAAGCCATTGAGGATAAGAACCTTGTTGCCAGGAATACTGCTGAATTTATTGATGATAGATTAGGCATTATTAATGAGGAGCTGGATAGTGTTGAGACCGGAAAAGAAAAATTCAAGGAGGCTAATAGTTTAACCGATATTCAGGCAGAATCAAGTATTTATATTGAGAATGCCAGTGAATACAATAAAAGGGAGCAGGAAGTAGGAACTCAGTTGGAACTTGCCAATGCCATGATCGAGTATCTTAACTCCGGATCTAAAACAGATCTTTTACCCGCAAATCTGGGGATTGAGGAGACTGCTGTGAATAATAGTATTCAGGAGTATAACAGCCTTGTGCTGGAAAGAAATCGAATTCTAAGTGGTTCCACAGAGAAAAACCCGATAGTAATTCGTCTTAATTCTCAAATTGATCAGATCAAAGCTAATGTGTTGCAAAGTCTGGAAAGAATGCGTTCTAATTTGAGAATCGCTCAGAAAGATCTGGATAGGCAAAGTCAGGTGCTTGGGTCCAAGATTTCTGCGGTGCCTTCAAAAGAAAGACAGTACAGAGGTATAGAACGTCAGCAAAATATCAAGGAAGCCTTGTATTTATTCCTTTTACAGAAAAGAGAAGAAAATTCATTGTCTTTAGCTGTAACTGCGCCTAAAGCGAAAATCGTAGATAGGGCATATAGTTTAAAAGATCCGGTTTCACCTAAACCGAAGATTATCTTATTGGCGGCGTTAATCCTGGGATTATTAGTGCCGTTCCTTTTTATCTATCTTAAAAATCTGCTTAACAATAAGGTTAAAGACAGGGCTGATCTTGAAAGAGCTGCGAAAGAAATTCCTATTGTTGGAGAGGTGCCTAAAGTAGTAAAAGGTCAGAAAGACATTATTGAATTAAGTGACCGTAGTATCCTTGCAGAGGCCTTTAGAATTTTGCATACCAACCTGCAATATTTACTTGTGAACTCTAATGATAAGAAAACCGGTGTAAAGATATTTATTACCTCTACAGTAAAAGGGGAAGGGAAAACCTTTACGGCTTTTAACCTGGCCATGACCCTTGCGAATACTGGTAAAAAAGTAGCTGTGGTGGGTGCAGATTTGCGTAACCCGCAGTTGCAGAGATATGAAGCTCAAACTAAAACTCTCTTAGGTGTTAGTGATTATCTGGTAAATGATAGTTTGCAGCTTGATGATCTTATTAAAACCTCAAAATTACACCCGGGGCTAATGTTGCTGCCTTCTGGTAGTATTCCTCCTAACCCGGCAGAATTATGGAGACTTGAAAAAGCTTCTAAAATGTTTGATCAGCTGGAGGCTAAATTTGATTATATTATAGTTGATACAGCGCCGGCAATGCTGGTTGCAGATACCTTTCTTATTAATAAACACGCCGATCTTACCTTATATATGGTTAGGGCCGGATATACCGAGAAGAAGTTGCAGGAGTTTGCTCTGGATGCAAAAAGAGACGGGAAGCTACATGATGTAGGATTCGTTCTAAATGACGTGGAACTTTCCAATTTTGGATATGGTAATAAGTATGGTTATGTCTACGGAGTGGAAGAGGAAAACTTCTGGAAAAAGCTAAAAAATAAAGTAGCGTTTTTCTAAAATAAGTAAATCATAATAAAATACAACCCGGCCCTTCGCCGGGTTTTTTTATGCCTATTTTTTCCATTAAGGTTGTTAACAGTTATTTAACTATATTTGCCCCTTTAGAAATTACAATTTTTAAAAATACCCTGCATCCCCGTTAAATGACTGAGCAAACCAAAGACCCTGCATCTTCCGGTATCATTAGGAAACCCATGCTGTTCGCAGTGCTGAGTTCCATGCTTTTGATGCTTGCGGGATTGTTTATTCTTTGGCAGCGCTATCAGATACTGCTGGATGATCGAAAGTCCAGTATGTCCGCCATGATCGAAGTGGTGGAGCAGAATATCGATCAGTCTCTTAAATACAGCTATTCCGCTGCTCTTTCCCTTGCTTTGCAGATCGATAATGACGGACAGATAGAAAACTTCGAGGAGGTTGCTGCCCGTATCATCGATAATAATACAAATATTGACGCTATACAAACGGTTCCTAAAGGGGTGATTACTAAAGTCTATCCCTACGAAGAGAACAAAGAAGCGATCAACTACAATATATTAAAAGATCCGGCACGCCGTGATGAGGCGCTTGAGGCAATTGCGCGAAAACGTATGTTCTTCGCCGGGCCATTTGAATTAAAACAAGGCGGACTAGCCATTGTAGGCCGACTTCCGGTTTTCATCAAAGATGACTTCTGGGGCTTTGTTGCGGTTCTTATAAAATTCGATAACCTAATTGCTCAGTCCGGTATTTCTGAACTTTCCGGGAAAGATTATAGCTTTCAGTTTTCCAAGGTAAATCCTGTTTCTGGTGAAGAGGATTTTTTTCTGGATGGGATTACGAAACTTGAAGATTCCTATTCTGAAGATATTGAAGTTTCAGATGGAAACTGGAAAATTTACATTATTCCGCAGGATATCTGGGGTCCGTTTTATGAATTGATTCCTGTCGCCTTTCTTATTTTGCTGGTTGGTGGAGCTTTGGGTTGGATCGTTTATCATGCTTTAAAAGAACCGGTAATTCTCGAGAACAGGGTTAGAATGCAGGCAGGGGAGCTGGCAGATAGTGAACATCGTTTCCGTACTATCTTTAATCAGGCGGCCATTGGGATGGCGCGGGTAGATTCTCGCACCGGAAAAGTGCTTGAGACCAATAAACGATTTCAGGAATTGATCGGCTATTCAGAAGAAGAGTTAACAGGGAAAAAACATACAGATTTTTCGCATCCGGAAGATATAGATTCCAATGTGAAACTCATGCAGAAACTGCGTAATAATGAAATACGGGAATATCATCTGAGCAAAAGGCTTATCAGGAAAAACGGCAAGGTGATCTGGATCAATCTTAATGTTTCTCCTTTATGGGCAGAAGGTGAAGAGGCTACTTCGCATATTGCTCTCGTGGAAGATATCTCCTCCAGAGTGGAGGCCAAACAGCTGCTGAAAGATAACGAGAACCGTTTCCGGTCTCTGGTGGAAAATTCCAATGAGATCATTCTTATCGTTGATGATCAGAACAGCGTTAAATATGCCTCTCCATCATTAGGTAAAGTTACCAATTACCAAAAAATTGATTTTTCAGTCAATGGGGTTTTGCATTATGTACATCCAGATTATCATGATATGCTTCGGGAGAAGATAGAATATGCTTATACCAAACCCGGTATTCCTATTCCTGATATTATTCTTAAGGTAATAGATGCCGATAATCAGTGGTTCTGGGTGAATCTTACGTTAACCAATATGCTGGATGCCGATAACATTAATGGGTTTGTGATCAACCTGCGGAATATTACCGAAAAACGTGAGGCTGAGCTGAATCTGGTGAAGTCTTATGAACTGGTAATGGAACAGAATAAAAGGCTGCTTAATTTCGCCTATATAGTTTCTCATAATCTAAGGTCTCACGCCAGTAATATGGAGGCTATTCTTGATCTTTATGATTCGGAAGATTCAGAAGAAGAAAAGAACAATTTTATAGGCCTGCTAAAGAAGGTTTCCAAAAATCTGGATCAGTCCCTTCGGGATCTTAATGAGGTGGTTTCCATAAATACCAATATGGATTTGAAAGTGGAACCAATTTCTGTAAATTCGGTATTAGGACAAACCCTGGAGATGTTGAGTTTGCAGATCAATGCCCGGAATGCTGAAGTTATAACTGAAGTTCCCGATGGGATGATAGTTCATTTTAATTCGGCATATATTGAGAGTGTGTTGCTTAACTTTATAACCAATGCGCTGCGGTATAGTCATGAAGAAAGGGATTCCGTGATCTGGATAAAAGGTTATAAGGAAGAAAATCATTGGGTGCTTGAAATAAAAGATAATGGGATTGGGATCGATTTGAAGCGCCATGGCGATAAATTATTTGGCTTATATAAGACCTTCTCCGGAAGAAAAGATGCCCGGGGAGTGGGATTGTTTATAACCAAGAATCAGATTAATGCCATGGGTGGCGATGTGGAGGTAGAAAGTGAAGTAGGAATTGGTACAACATTTAAAGTGATATTTAAATAAAATGAATATAGCGGTTATTGACGATGATGAAGTTTACCAGATGATCATCCGGAAATACATTGACAGATCTCAAAGTTTTGAGGAAGCGGAATTCTTTTTAAGGCCGCTTGAGGCTTTGGAGTACTTTAGAGAAAACAGAGATAATCTGCCATCATTGATCTTACTGGATATCAATATGCCTTTAATGGATGGCTGGCAGTTTCTTGAGGCCCTCGAAAAGGAATATGAAGATCTTTATGAAAAAACCAAAGTCTACGTGGTGAGTTCTTCCATTGCCTATTCAGACAGAGATAAACTGGAAGAGTTTCCGGGTTTATCCGGATTTCTATCCAAACCTATTGGGATTACTCAGTTACAGGAGTTAAGAGAAGCTATATAAAAAGAAAGACCCTCTAAGGGTCTTTTATTTTAATAAGAATGGTTAATAATTATTATGCAGCAGATACTACATTATATTGTGAAAGCAGGTTCTGATAAAAGAACAGGCTTTCTTCATCTTTTTTAAGACAGGATTTTAGGAATCTTTCCAGATCCTGACATTCGAAAGTGATATTGGTGTATTTGTTGTCTCCTACCGGAAGCTGAAGATCTATGCTGTGATCTTCATAGTTGATAGAAACTTTTCTGGCATCGAAATATCGTTTTACCAGTTCCTTGTGTAGCAATTGGAAATTTGCGGTCTCTATATTTTTATTAATAATACTGTAAGAAATTAGATTTTTAAGGTCATTTAAAATCTCCGGGGTAGTAATTCCATTCATAGTTCCTACATTTTTTCATTATCGTTATGGCTAAATTAGGCCCGTAGATCCAAAATGCTGTTAAAAAAAACGTAATACTTTCCCTGTTAATAATTATTTAACTCAAGCATAAATTCTCTTAAGAATATTTTTACATTAAAGGTCAATTATAGTTGGGGAATGCATTATTCGCTGCTGTTCATCAAGGATAGAAAGATTGTAGAATTCAGTGTTTTCTCTAATTAAAGAGCCGGAAGAATGATGAATGTGTCCAAACAAATGTAGTTTGGGTTGGACAAGATCTATAGATTTTGCCAATTCTTCACAGCCAAGTTTTAACCCGCTACCTATCTGATCCATAATTCCGTAAGGTGGAGTATGGGTGATTAGAACATCTGTTTTAAGCGGAATCTTTTTCCAATGCTGGCCAATTGCTTTTCCCCTTTCTTTATTAAAAGCCCAGTTTTCCAGGCCGGGTGTCATGGGTGTACCCCAGAAGTTAATTCCGTTAATGTTTATTCCGGAATCTATCAGTAAAGTTACCGAACCGGGAATAGTATCTATTTGATCCTGCTTTTCAAAAAAGAAATCGTGATTACCCGGGACTATAAGTTTGTATTTATGAGGCTGGGCTGCTATCCAATTCAGAAAATTATTGGTTTCATTGCGCGTGCCCCCATCGGTAAAATCACCAGCATGTATAAGAACATCTCCATCTGGAAGCGCAATATCATGGTGTTGGTTATGGGTATCGGCAAGGCAAACGAGTCTCATTAAGCAGAATATTTTAAAAAGCTAATGAAAAAAAATCCGCTGAAAATTTTCAGCGGATTTCAATTTTTCTTTTTCCGAATTTTTTATTCCTGTTCTTCTTCATCAAAGTTGAAAGTACCATGATCTGCCGGAAGAACTTTATTGATAGTTTTCAGCATCGCAAAGGAAATGATGGCTGCCGTAACCGCAAAAAACAAAAATTTTACCAATAAGCTTTCGCTTACGGCCAGGCTGTAAAAACCGAGGAACAACTCGATTACCACAAACATTACCTTTAAACCTACTTTTAAAAACATCTTTATAAATTATTCTGTTCAAATATACTACCCAATATCCATACCATCCCGACTAATAATCAAGTTTGACGAAAATTTAACTTTGGTACCTTCTGGCTTACAAACTTTTAAGTTAAATAATCTTAAACCTGATCGGCGACGGTTTCCGAATTGTAAATTTCGGGTTCAAATAGATGCAAATTGAAAAGCTCAAATAAAATTGCCGTAGGGGTACTAATAGGGATTGCGGTTCTGGCTTTAGGACTGTTAGTGGCTAATAATATTCTGGAAGCTAAGATCAAAAAAGGAATTGAAGCTAACCTGGATAATATACAGGCAACCTACAGGAAAGTAGATGTAAAAATATTAAACCGGTCTGCCGAGGTTTTTGATGCCCGACTGTCTATTAAGGGAAAACAACTTTCTTTAGATTTAATTCGATTGGAGAATATAAATCTGTATGAGTATATCGTCAATAAAAATGTGGAAGTGGGGAAGCTCATTATTAATGATCCCAATGTGAAGATTTTTGATCTGCCTTCCCGGTCCAAAGATTCTATTGCGCCTAAAAAGTCGAAATCCTTTAAAAATAAGATCTTTATAAATAAGGTGAATATTAACGGCGGAAGTTTGAAAATTTTTGAAAAGGACAGTTTACAACACAGGTTGTTCGCTAAAATTAGAGCCATTGACTTAAAAGATGTATTGATCGACTCGGCTTCATTAAAAGCTAAATTGCCTTTTATTTTCTCTCCGGGACAGATAAAAATAGATAGTATTTTCTATGATCTCGATCAACTTCAGGTTTTATCCACAGGCAAAATTCAAATTAAAGACCAGGATCTTGGGGTGAAAAATCTGCAAATCCTGCCGAAATATTCCAAAGCCGGACATCAGAAATATTTAAAAAATGAAAAAGACAGGTATATCCTTAAAATAGATTCCTTAGCCTTGAACAGTTTTAAATGGGATCCGGAAAATGAGGAGTCCAGGTTTCAAAGTGAAAATACTCTGATCTCCAATTTTCACTTTGAGATTTACCGGGATAAATTAAAGCCGGACGAAACTTCCTATAAATCTCTCTATAGTAAAATGCTTAGGGATTTGCCGATAAAATTAAAGTTGGATCATGTTAAGTTGGTTAACGGATACCTGAAATATGAAGAACGCCTGCATGCCAACAGGGAACCGGGGGTGGTGGATTTTTCAAATTTAAATGGGGAGATAGAGAATATCACCAATTTTGATCTGGATCGCAAAGATTTTCCAACCACCAGAGTAAGAGCGCGGGCCAATTTTATGAAGTCAGCTCCACTTTCTATTGACTGGAGTTTTAAAGTGAATAATAAGAGCGATTATTTTAGAATTTCAGGCGAGATGGGAAATCTCTCTGCTGAACAGATGAATCAGTTTTTAAAACCGGCGATGAATGTGGAAGCTCATGGGGAGATCCTGAAGATGAATTTCGTCTATACCGGAAATTCAACTAAGGCCACGGGGGATATGCGACTGGAATACAAAGATTTTAAAGTGGAAGTGCTTCAGAAGGATAAGCAGAAAAAGAATAAACTGGTTTCGGCTTTGGCGAATCTACTGGTTAAAAACAAAGCTTTGAACGATAAAGCTGAATATAAGGAGATCACCTATGAACGGGACCAGACCAAATCTTTCTGGAATTATTTCTGGAACCTTATTAGAAAAGGGGCTATGAAAACATTCCTTTAGATCTTAAAGGTAACTACCGGTCTGCTGGTATGGTTTACCAGATCTTCACTAATGCTGCCATTAAAAAAGTGAGCGATTCCTTTGCGACCATGTGTTCCAATTCCCAAAAGATCTGCATCTACACTTTTTGCAAAGTTGAGAATGCCTTTTTCTACCGTAAGATCATTGTAGATATGCATGTCATAATCTGCAGCTTCGTGACCATTCACAAATTCCTCAAGTTTTTTAATGGTTTGCTTGCTGGTGGTAAAGTCATTAGGAGTGTTAACATACAGCAAATGAAGTTTCGCGTCTATACTGTTTGCAAATTTAAAAGCATGGGATAAAGTTCCCTTGTCCCGGGGATTCGCATCTGTCGCGAAAACAAAATTATCTATGCGAAAGTTTTGAATATTCTGCTTAATAACCAAAACAGGAATTTCAGAATGTCGCACCACTTTTTCGGTATTCGAGCCAATAAACATTTCCTGTACTCCGCTGGCGCCATGGGAACCCATAACGATTAGATCGCATTTTTTCTCCTTACTTATTTCCATTATTCCGTCAAAAGCCCGGTGAAATTCCACGGTTTCGTGTACTTTGATTCCTTCGAGAAAAGGCTGTTTCATGAGTTTGGCAAATCGCTGATGCGCGAGTTTCATAAAGAAAATAGCTTCGGGCATATTGTGGCTGCTGCCATTTACCGGGTCGATAAGTTGTAAGGGGAGTTCCAGCATATGCAACAGGAAGATCTCGCTGTCAAATTTTCTTGCCAGCTGTGCGGCAACCTTAAGAGCATTTTCAGCGCGGTCGCTAAAATCTGTAGGGACGAGAATATTTCTCATAACGCATGTAAGATTAGATTAAACGGGCTTCTATTAAATTTACGAAGAATATTTTAGCTACTCTCATTTAATGCATTTTTTATAGCGCATTCCATTTATGAAAAATTTGCTAAAATTTGAGTGGAATTACGGGTATAGCTCATTTCATTTATAATCACGTTTTTATACTTGGAAAATATTGCTATATTTGCAGCGTTGAAACTGAAATTTAGTACAGCGAGGGGACAGAAGTCCCCTCTTTTTATAAACATATGCTGAAAGAGAAAGTAGAAAAATTAGCAGAGAAGGTTTTTGAAGAAAATAAATCATTATTTTTAATCAGCCTTGAGATAAACTCCGCTAATCACATTAAGATAGTGCTTGATGGTGACGAGGGAGTTTCAGTAAATGATTGTATAATGGTAAGCCGTGCCATAGAGCACAACCTGGACAGGGAAGAAGAGGATTTCTCTCTGGAGGTTACATCGGCAGGGGTTTCTGAACCTCTTTCAATACCAAGGCAATACAAAAAGAATTTAGGTCGCAGATTAAAGGTGAAAACCGAGAACGATAAGTTTGAAGGTGACCTTGTTTCTGCTAATGAAGAGGAAATAGAACTTTCCTGGAAGGCCAGAGAGCCTAAGCCGGTTGGGAAAGGGAAAGTAACAGTACAGAGAGAGGTAGTTTTGCCTTATTCTGATATTGTTGAAGCGAAAGTTAAAATAACATTTTAATCACATATTGATATGGAAAATATCGCGTTGATTGAGTCATTCTCCGAGTTTAAAGACGATAAACTTATCGATAGAGTAACCCTTATGGCTATTCTGGAGGATGTTTTTAGAAATGCTTTAAAGAAAAAGTATGGGGAAGACGATAATTTTGATATTATTGTAAACCCTGATAAAGGAGATCTTGAGATCTGGAGAAACCGGATCGTTGTTGCTGATGGTGAAGTAGAAGATTCCAACAGGGAAATTTCTCTTAGCCAGGCAAGAAAGATTGAGCCGGATTTTGAGGTTGGAGAAGATGTTTCAGAAGAAGTTAAGCTTATAGATCTTGGAAGAAGAGCTATTTTGGCATTGCGTCAAAATCTTATTTCAAAGATTCATGAGCATGATAATACGAACCTGTACAAGCAGTTTAAAGATCTTGAAGGAGAGATTTATACTGCAGAAGTTCATCATATAAGACACAGAGCCATTATTCTTCTTGATGATGAAGGTAATGAGATTGTGTTGCCAAAAGATCGCCAGATTCCGTCTGACTTTTTCCGAAAAGGAGAAAACGTAAGAGGGATCATCGAAAGCGTTGAACTAAAAGGTAATAAACCTACGATCATAATGTCACGAACCGCTCCCGGTTTCCTTGAGAAGTTATTCGAACAGGAAATTCCGGAAGTGTTTGATGGTTTGATCACTATCAAAAAAGTTGTTCGTGTACCTGGTGAGAAGGCGAAAGTAGCCGTTGATTCTTACGATGACAGGATTGATCCGGTTGGAGCCTGTGTAGGGATGAAGGGTTCTCGTATTCACAGTATTGTACGTGAATTAGGGAATGAGAATATTGATGTGATCAACTTCACCAATAATGAGCAGTTGTTCATTACCAGAGCATTGAGCCCTGCTAAGATAACTTCCATTAAAATGGATGAGGAAGCGAAAACGGCTGAGGTTATGCTTAAGCCGGAAGAAGTTTCCAAAGCTATTGGTAGAGGAGGTCATAACATTCGTCTAGCCGGTCAACTTACCGGGTATGAGATCGATGTTTACAGAGAAGGTGTTGAGGAAGATGTTGAGTTAAAAGAGTTTACAGACGAAATCGAAGACTGGGTGATCGCCGAGTTTTCAAAGATTGGTCTGGATACTGCAAAAGCAGTATTAGAGCAGGATGTTGATGATCTTGTTCGTCGTACAGATCTTGAGGAAGAAACCATCAAAGATGTGATGAGAGTTCTTCGCTCAGAATTTGAAGAATAAAATTATTTTTGAATACATTAAAAGAGGTTAATTTAGAGGGCAATTTATGGCAGAAGCGAAAACAACGCGATTAAATAAAGTTCTACGTGAGTTCAATATCTCGTTAGACAGGGCTGTGGAATATCTTACTTCCAAAGGCTACGAGATTGATGCACGTCCAACTACCAAGATCTCGGGAGAAATCTACGAGGTGCTTTCTGACGAGTTCCAAACCGATAAGAGTAAGAAGGTTGCTTCCAAAGAAGTTGGTGAAGAACGTAAGAAAGAAAAGGAAGAGCTGCGTAAGGAAATTG
>NZ_JBLVTL010000004.1:199705-232838 GCF_048285835.1 Christiangramia aquimixticola | reverse complement strand
CTGTTTCATCCAGGGCGAAATTGGAAGGTCTTAAACCTGTTGGGAAAATAGATCTGGAAAAGCCGGGAGAAACTCCTAAGAAGGAAGAAGCGCCAAAAGCCGAGCCTGCTAAAGAAACCCCGAAAGAAGAAGTTAAAGAAACTCCAGCTGAAGAACCTGTCAAAGAAGCTGAAGCGCCTAAAGCTCCTGAGAAACCTGCTGTAAAGCCGGAAGTTTCTCAGCCTGAAAAACCTAAGGAAGAAAAGGTTGAGGAGGTAAAACCTGAACCTAAGAAAGAAGAAGCCGCTCCGGCTGAAGCTAAGGAAGAAGAGCCTAAGGAAGAATCCAGTACCATAGAGACCAAGTACACTAAACTTAGTGGACCTAACTTTACCGGTAAAAAGATCGACCTTTCTCAGTTCAAGAAACCTGTTAAGAAGAAGGACGAGAAAAAGGACGATAAGAAGGATGATAAGGATAAGCGCAAAAAGCGTCGCCGTCGCATTAGTAAAGATGTGAAAGGTGGAGGTGGAGCACCACGTGTTAAAGGTACAGGTGCGGCTGCCGGAAGAAAACGAAGTAAACCAATTACCAAAGAAGAGCCTACTGAAGAAGAAGTTCAAAAGCAGGTAAGAGAAACTCTGGAGAAACTTCAGGGGAAATCTTCTAAAGGTAAAGGTGCAAAATATCGTAGAGAGAAAAGGGATCAACACCGTCAAAGATCTGCACAGGATCTTGCTCAGCAGGAATCTGACGAAAAGATCTTAAAGGTGACTGAATTCGTTACGGTGAGTGAGGTTGCAACCATGATGGATGTTTCTGTAACTCAGGTGATCTCTGCTTGTATGTCTCTTGGAATGATGGTTACCATGAACCAGAGACTTGATGCAGAAACTTTAAGCATCGTTGCTGAAGAATTTGGCTATGAGGTTGAATTCACTACGGCAGATGTTGAAGAAGCTGCTGAAGAAATTGAAGAAAATCCGGAAGATCTTGAAGCAAGAGCTCCAATCGTAACAGTAATGGGTCACGTTGACCACGGTAAAACTTCCCTATTGGATTACATCCGTAAGGAGAATGTAATTGCCGGGGAAAGTGGAGGAATTACTCAGCATATTGGTGCTTATGGTGTGAAGCTCGAAAGCGGACAAAAAATAGCATTCCTGGATACACCGGGTCACGAAGCCTTTACGGCGATGCGTGCTCGTGGTGCACAGGTAACAGATATTGCAATTATTGTAATTGCAGCAGATGATGATGTGATGCCGCAAACCAAAGAGGCAATCTCTCACGCGCAGGCAGCGGGAGTGCCAATTATCTTTGCGATCAACAAATCTGATCTTCCAACTGCAAACCCGGAAAAAATTAAAGAGAAACTTGCCCAAATGGATCTTCTTGTTGAAGACTGGGGTGGTAAGATTCAGTCCCACGACATTTCTGCGAAAACAGGATTAGGTGTGAAAGAATTACTTGAAAAAGTACTTCTTGAAGCTGAAATTCTTGAATTACAGGCTAATCCAAAGAAACCTGCAAAAGGTACTGTGGTTGAAGCCTTCCTTGATAAAGGTCGTGGTTACGTAGCAACTATCCTGGTTCAGGGTGGTACGCTTAAAGTTGGTGATTATGTACTTGCCGGTAGAAATAGTGGTAAGGTTAAAGCTATGCACGATGAGCGTGGACATGAGGTAAAAGAGGCTGGTCCTTCTACGCCGGTGTCTATCCTTGGTCTTGATGGTGCGCCTCAGGCAGGTGATACTTTCAAGGTGATGGAAGATGAGCGTGAAGCTAAGGATATCGCAGCAAGACGTACGCAGTTACAAAGAGAGCAGAATGTTAGAACCCAGCGTCACATTACTCTTGATGAAATTGGTAGACGTATTGCACTTGGTGACTTTAAAGAGCTTAACATCATCCTTAAAGGGGATGTGGATGGTTCTGTGGAAGCACTTACAGATAGTTTCCAGAAGCTTTCTACGGAAGAGATTCAGGTAAACATCATTCATAAAGGAGTTGGTGCAATTACTGAAAGTGATGTGCTACTTGCTTCAGCGTCTGATGCAGTAATTATCGGATTTAACGTTCGTCCTGCCGGAAATGCAAGAATGGTTGCAGATAAGGAAGAGATCGATATAAGAACTTACTCGATCATTTACGATGCGATCAACGATCTTAAAGATGCGATGGAAGGTATGCTTTCACCGGAACTTAAGGAAGAGATCACCGGTACTGCTGAAATTCGTGAGACCTTCAAGATCTCCAAAGTTGGAACCATCGCAGGTTGTATGGTTACTTCAGGAAAAATCTACAGAAGTGCAGGAATCAGACTTATCCGTGACGGAGTTGTGGTCTATACCGGAGAGCTTGCTTCGCTAAAACGTTTCAAAGACGATGTGAAAGAAGTTTCAAAAGGATATGACTGTGGTCTTCAAATCAAGAACTACAATGATATTAGAGAGGGAGATGTTGTGGAAGCCTTTAGAGAGGTGGAAGTAAAGAAAACCCTTAAATAATATTTACTTATAAGAACAAAAAAAAGCGGCCATTGGCCGCTTTTTTTATTTGTAGTTGTTCCTATTTTCTCTGTGGCTTCGGGATAAATGCTGCCGGGAAATTATCTTTAATTTTAAGTAGTGCGCGATCTGCCTCAAGGCGGTTTCTAAAGTTGCCAACCCAAACCTTATAGTTTGGAGCTTCGTATACTATTTGCGAAGAATAAGGATATAGACTGCGGTATTTCTGGATCACTTCATTTGCCTCGCCATTGTCGCCGTAAAATAACTGGATCACAAACCTGTCTTTGATCTTATTGTTTTGATTCAGTTCCTTTTTAACTTCCATAAGCTTCTCGATCTTTTTGCTCTGCTGGATGTTCACGTTGCCTTCCTGAGCGCTGATATTAAAGCTGATAGTACAGAAAAAAGCAGATGCTAATAAAGTCTGATATAGTTTCGGTTTATTCATGATTTCCTCGATTTTGACAAATGTAAAATTAAATAACTTAAACAGGTTGTAATTTATTATTTAGAACTATTATAAATTAACCATTAACACTTATCTAACATTCCTTAAATCGTCTATAAGTATTACTTTTGTGCCTGAATTTAAAGGTACCTTTTTAGGTTTTTAGCCCTAAAATACTGAGTGTAAAAACCGTACCAAAGTTTAGACGTTAATCGAACTTATAATATGAAAAAGGTGATTTTCCGCCATTCAACTTCGCGACAACTACTTTTAAGCGTAGCATTTTTATTTTCATTTTCTGTTTTTGTGCAGGCACAGGAACAGACTGCACAGGACTCTCCGGCTCCGGCCGAGGCGAGTCAGGAGGCGGCTTCTGGCGGGTCTTCTTTGGGTGATCCCGGTGCGGGGAAAGAACTGTTCAACTCTTTATGTGCTGCATGTCACAAGCCATATTCCAATTCTATTGGTCCTGCTCTTAACGGGGTGACAGATAGACACGATATGGATTGGATCCATGAGTGGGTGAAGAATTCAGCTGCACTTATCGCGAGTGGAGATTCTAAGGCAAATGCGGTTTACAATGAGTGGGGTCAAACGGCTATGCCGGCTTTCCCGCAATTGAATGAATCAGACATTAATAATATCCTTGCTTATGTAGAGCAACCAAAGCCGGAGCCAAAAGCTGCGAGTGGAGGTCCTGCTGGTGAAGCTGGTGGTCAGGGTGCTGGCGGAGTTTCTGTGAATGTGATTCTTGGAATTCTGGTATTTGTACTTGCTATCCTGTTGGTGGTGTTATTCCTTGTAAATAAAACATTAAGAAATTTTGCTGCGGCTTCAGGGATTACGATTCCGGAAAAGCCTAAAAGCAAGCCTATCCATAAAGCTTTTGTAGAAAATCAATTCCTTGTACTTGTAAGTGCAGTGGTTGTGCTTCTTGCTGTAGGTTATTTCGCTTACGGATTCTTCATGCAGGTTGGTGTGGATAAAGGCTATCAGCCAATTCAACCAATTCATTATTCTCACCGTATTCATGCCGGTGACAATCAAATCGAATGTAAGTACTGTCACTCTTCTGCAAGAACTTCAAAAACTGCAGGGATACCTTCGTTGAATGTTTGTATGAACTGTCACAAGTCCATTTCTGAAGTTTCTCCTGAAACAGCTACTGAAGAATATTCAAAAGAATTTTACGATAAGGAGATCGCCAAGCTATATGATGCTACCGGTTGGGATCCTGCGACCAGAACTTATTCCGGAGAAGAAAAACCGGTTAAGTGGGTGAGAATTCATAACCTTCCTGATTTTGCATATTTCAACCACTCTCAGCACGTAAGTGTTGCTGGTGTTGAGTGTCAAAAATGTCACGGTCCAATCCAGGAGATGGAAGTTGTGTATCAAAATGCTCCTTTAACTATGGGGTGGTGTGTAAACTGTCACCGTGAAACCAATATTCGTATCGAGGGGAACGAGTATTATGAAAAAGTACACGAGGAGTTATCTAAAAAATATGGTGTAGAAGAGCTTACAGCTGCTCAAATGGGTGGTCTTGAATGTGGTAAGTGTCACTATTAAAAATCCTGAAATTCAGGTTTAATTAAGAAGCTAATATCTAGATATAATATGTCATCAAACAAGAAATACTGGAAAAGTGTTGAAGAGCTCGAAGATAACAGCTCTGTTGTTGAGGCGCTCCAGCAAAAGGAATTCGCTGAGCAGATCCCGGTAGAGGATTTTCTTGGGGATAAACAAAAGCTTGAAGACTCTAAAACTTCAAGACGTGATTTCCTTAAATATGTTGGATTCAGTACAGCAGCGGCATCATTGGCAGCCTGTGAAGGTCCGGTGGTAAAATCTATTCCTTATGTGGTTCAGCCGGATAGAATAGTTCCCGGGGTAGCAAATTATTATGCATCTACAATTGCAGATGGTTTTGATTTCGCCAGTGTATTAGTGAAGACTCGTGAGGGTCGTCCTATCAAGATTGAGAATAACGAATTTTCGAAAGCTAAGGCTGGTGTAAATGCACGTGTGCATGCATCGGTACTTTCGTTATATGATACAAAGAGGGTAAAGCGCCCTATGATTGAAGGAAGAAATGTTTCCTGGGAAGAATTTGACCGCGAGGTTAAAACTGCTCTTGAAAACACTACCGGTGAGATCGTTTTGCTTACACAAACATTTGCCAGTCCTTCTACATCAAAGCTTATTCAGGAGTTTTCTTCTAAATATGGAAATGTTCGTCACGTAGTGTACGATACAGTTTCTGAAGATGCTGCTTTGAATGCATTCCAGAATAAATATGGAAGACGTGCATTGCCTAACTACGACTTTTCTAAAGTGAAAACTGTGGTTGGTGTTGGTGCAGATTTTCTTGCCGACTGGCAGGGAGGTGGATTTGATGCGGGTTATGCTCAAACCCGTATCCCTAAAAATGGTAAGATGTCTCGTCACATCCAGTTCGAGTCTAACATGACTCTTACGGGTGCGAATGCAGATAAACGTATTACTCTAAAACCTTCTGAGCAAAAAGCTGTAATGGCTGCTTTAAGGTCTTATATAGTTGGTGGTTCTTCTACCAGTTCCCTTTCTCCAAAACTTGATGATGCTGTTGTTAAAGCTGCAAGTCAGTTAAGAAAAGCAGGAAGCGGAGCTGTTGTAGCTTGTGGATTGCCAGATGAAGAAGCTCATACCTGGGCTTTCGAGATCAATGAGGCTTTAGGAAGTAAGGTAATGGATGCTTCTAATGCAAGAATGATCCGTCAGGGTAATGCTTCTGAAGTTCTTCAGGTTGTAAAAGATATGAACAACGGTAAGGTTGGTGCTCTTTTGATCGCCGGTCTTAACCCTGTGCATACACTTCCAAACAGAGAAGAATTCATTGAAGGTCTTGCAAAAGTTGAAACTGTAGTAGATTTCACTACAAGAACAGATGAGACTTCAAAATTAAGTAAATACGTTGCGGCTACTCCGCATTACCTTGAAAGTTGGGGTGATGTGCAGTTTAGTGAAAAGGCATTCAGCCTGATGCAACCAACGATAAGACCGTTATTTGATACAAGGCAATTTCAGGATACCCTTCTAAAATGGTCTGATAATAATGCTTCTTATTACGAATATATCAAGGAGACCTGGTCTGGTGGATTAGGTGACAGAAGCTGGAGCGAAGTACTTCATGACGGAGTATTTGAAGCTACCTCTCCTGTTACATTGCCGGCTTCTCCAAAAACATCTTCTCCAATCAAGTTCAATATGGATGAGCTTGAAGGTGATGGTTTTGAATTGAGCTTATATACAAGTATCGCCATAGGTGATGGCCAGCAGGCTAACAACCCATGGTTACAGGAAATGCCGGATCCACTATCCCGTGCAAGTTGGGATAACTACCTTACTATCTCCAGAGGAGATGCAGAGGCAATGGGTCTTGAAAATGAGCATGATGATAACGGTGGTCTTAACGGTAGTTACGTAAATGTTTCTGTTGGAGATACTGTTCTAAAAAATGTTCCTGTTTACATTATGCCGGGGCAGGCAAAAGGGACCGTTGGTCTTGCGCTTGGGTACGGTAGAACGGCAGGAGTACAGGAAGAGATGCAAACAGGTGTGAATGCATACCCGTTGTATAAGAACTTCAATACTGTACAAAAAGTAAAGATTGAGAAAGCTGCAGGAATGCATGAGTTCGCTTGTGTACAATTGCACAATACTCTAATGGGTAGGGGAGATATCATTAAAGAAACCACCCTAGAGATATTCAATACAAAAGATGCGAAAGTTTGGAACAAAACTCCAAATGTTTCACTTGATCACCAGGAAACTCCGGTTACTTCTCCGGAAGTTGATATCTGGGAGAGTTTTGACAGAACAACCGGGCCTCACTTTAACCTGAGTATAGATCTTAACGCGTGTACCGGATGTGGTGCTTGTGTGATCGCCTGTCATTCTGAAAACAATGTTCCTGTTGTAGGAAAAGAGGAGATTAGAAAATCAAGAGATATGCACTGGTTGCGTATTGACAGATACTTCTCTTCTGAAGATACTTTCGCGAACGATCTTGATAAGAAAGAAAACATTGGTGGTTTAGGAAGTTCATTATCTGAGTTTGCTGAGCTTGAAGAGCCGGCAGATAACCCTCAGGTTATTTTCCAGCCTGTAATGTGTCAGCATTGTAACCATGCACCTTGTGAAACAGTTTGTCCGGTAGCGGCAACTTCTCACGGAAGACAGGGGCAAAACCAGATGATTTATAACAGATGTGTTGGTACAAGATATTGTGCTAACAACTGTCCTTATAAAGTGCGTCGTTTCAACTGGTTCAACTACGCCAGAAATGATGAGTTCGATTACCATTTGAACAATGACTTGGGAAGAATGGTTCTTAATCCAGATGTAACTGTACGTTCCAGAGGGGTTATGGAGAAATGTTCTATGTGTATTCAAAAAACTCAGAAAACTATTCTTGATGCCAAGAGAGAAGGTAGAGCGATTAAAGACGGAGAATTCCAGACTGCTTGTTCTGCTGCATGTGATAAAGGAGCTATGGTGTTTGGAGATGTTAATGATGAAGAATCCAAAGTTCTTGAATTGAAAAATGATGACAGGATGTATCATCTGCTTGAATACCTGGGTACAAAACCAAACGTGATGTACCAGACGAAAGTTAGAAATACAACCGAAGCTTAAATTAACGAATAACTAAGAATCAATTAGATAAGGATATGTCTCATTACGAAGCACCTATACGAAAGCCTCTAGTTACCGGGAACAAAACCTATCACGATGTGACGGTTGATGTTGCGGCTCCGGTTGAAGGACGGGCTAACAAATCCTGGTGGATAGTTTTCTCTATTGCCCTTGTAGCCTTTCTTTGGGGAGCAGGATGTATGGTTTACACGATTTCTACAGGTATAGGTACCTGGGGATTAAACAAAACAGTAGGTTGGGCCTGGGATATTACCAACTTTGTATGGTGGGTAGGTATTGGTCACGCCGGTACGCTTATTTCTGCCGTATTACTTTTATTCCGTCAAAAGTGGAGAATGGCGATCAACAGGTCTGCAGAGGCTATGACGATCTTCTCGGTTATGCAGGCGGGTCTTTTCCCTATCATTCACATGGGGCGTCCATGGTTGGCATATTGGGTACTTCCAATCCCTAACCAGTTTGGATCTCTATGGGTGAACTTTAACTCACCGCTTCTATGGGATGTATTTGCGATCTCTACTTACCTTTCTGTATCACTTGTTTTCTGGTGGACAGGATTGTTGCCAGATTTCGCCATGATACGTGATAGAGCTATTACTCCTTTTACAAAAAGAGTATATGGAATTCTTTCTTTTGGATGGAGTGGACGTGCTAAAGACTGGCAGCGTTTTGAAGAAGTGTCATTGGTACTTGCTGGCTTGGCAACTCCTCTTGTACTTTCTGTACACACCATCGTATCTTTTGACTTTGCAACATCTGTAATTCCGGGATGGCACACCACCATTTTCCCTCCTTACTTCGTTGCGGGTGCGATCTTCTCTGGATTTGCAATGGTAAACACCTTGCTTATCATTATGAGAAAGGTTTCTAATCTTGAAGATTATATTACTATTCAGCATATCGAACTTATGAACATCGTAATCATGATTACGGGTTCTATCGTAGGTACTGCTTATATTACTGAGCTTGTTATTGCATGGTATTCAGGTGTAGAATACGAACAGTATGCATTCCTTAACAGGGCTACCGGACCTTACTGGTGGGCATACTGGAGTATGATGACCTTTAACGTATTTTCTCCGCAGTTTATGTGGTTCAAGAAACTACGTACCAGTATCATGTTCTCTTTCTTTATCTCCATTATTGTAAACATTGGGATGTGGTTCGAGCGTTTCGTGATTATCGTGACTTCGCTTCACCGTGATTACCTTCCGTCTTCATGGACTATGTTCTCTCCAACGTTTGTTGATATTGGGATCTTTATTGGAACCATTGGATTCTTCTTTGTATTGTTCCTTCTTTATGCCCGTTCGTTCCCGGTGATCGCTCAGGCAGAGGTTAAAACAATTTTGAAGTCTTCAGGAGAAAAATATAAGAAACTAAGAGAAGAGCACGGAGATGATGTGCCTCATTACACTCCGGAAACTTATGGAAGAAACCCAAGAAGCAACGAAGCTGAAGGTGTGCACCATAAGATCGAGGATACTGAGCATACAAAAGCTAAAGAAGGTGACCATCCACATGAGGATACTGTGAATCTAGACGGAATGGTTGTTTCTGAAGTTACTAAAGACCGTATCGACGAGATGCTTCACAGGATTGGAACTTTTGATCCTAAGACTCAGGAAGCAAATGATCTTACAAAACTTAAGAATGTTGGACCGTTATTGCAACAACATTTACATCAGGTAGGGATCTACTTGTTTGATCAGGTAAGTAAATTGAAAGAACAGGATTTTGAATTGCTTAATGAAGTGATCGAGAACTTCCCTATTAAGGAAAACAGAGAAGGATGGATCGACCAGGCAAACAAACTAAAAAATAAATAATCAGGATGGCATCTAAAGTTTTACACGCTATTTATCGAGATGACGACCTGCTTTTACAAGCTGTAAAGCAGATTCGTGAAGCACGCTATCACATTGGTGAGATCTATTGTCCATTTCCGGTACACGGACTTGACAAAGCCATGGGTCTTGCTCCAACCAGATTGGCCATCACATCTTTCCTTTATGGATTGGTAGGATTGTCTGTAGCCGTTGCGATGATGAATTTTATTATGATCGAGGACTGGCCTCAGGATATTGGAGGGAAACCAAGTTTTAGCTTTATCGAGAACATGCCTTCATTCGTTCCAATTATGTTCGAATTAACGGTATTCTTTGCAGCTCACCTTATGGTTATCACCTTCTTTATGAGAAGTAAATTATGGCCATTCAAAAAAGCAGAAAATCCTGATGTAAGAACTACAGATGATGTGTTCCTTATGGAAGTTGATGCTGCAAACCATAATATCGATGAGCTTACCAACTTTCTTTATGAAACTGGTGCATCTGAAATTAAATTAATAGAATAATAATAGCGATAATGAGAAGTTTGTTCCATAAAACTATAGGATTTTGTCTGCTTGGATTTGCAGTTGTTTCCTGCCATGACAAGGAGGATCCAAACTATCTATATATGCCGGACATGTACGAGTCTGAAGCTTACGAGGCTTACGGTAATTACGATATTTTTCAAAACGGCCAGGAGGCTAAGTTGCCGGTAGAAGGTACTATTCCACGTGGATGGATGCCTTACGAATACCAAAACAATCCTAAGGGATTTGCCGATGCCAAAGCTAACCTTACCAATCCGCTTGCATATTCTTCTGAAAATTTAGCAGAAGGGAAAGCCCTTTACACTATTTACTGTGCAGTTTGTCACGGTGATAAAGGTGATGGAAAAGGAATTTTGGTAGAGCGTGAAAAGATTCTGGGTGTTCCTTCTTACGATGACGCCGGGCGTGCAATTACTGAAGGTAGTGTTTACCACGTAATGTATTACGGAATCAATAACATGGGATCTTATGCTTCTCAAACTTCAATTGAAGAAAGATGGCAAATAGATCATTATGTAATGAGCTTAAAAGATAAGTTGGAAGGGAAACCTGAAAGAGAGTTCGAAGAAGCGCAAACCAGTTTGCTTCCATCAAGAGCAGATGCTAATCTATATGATGATGCAGATGATGTGATTGATGGTTCTAAGAACCAGAACAACCAAACCGAAACTCAAGAATAAAGATTTAGATCTATCGATATGTATACGCTATCCAGTAAATTAAAATTAACGGCAATCATTTGTATGATTGTTGGCGCAATAGGTCTCATTTACGGATTCATCGCGGCACCGGAAACCGTAGAGGAAGTAAAAGAAATGATCGCTCAGGATGGGCATCATGGGGAAGAGCATGCTACAGAAAGTACTCCCGAAATAAATGTGGAACAAATTCCAGGAAAGACTGTAGAAGTGGAAGATATCCATGGATACGAAAGTGAAGTAAAGAATGCTGACGAAGCTCATGGAGCTGAAGCAGGTCACGGAGAAGAGGCTTCTCATGAGGACGAGCATTTAGAGCACATTTTGCACCAGTTGCAAAACAAGCCATGGGCTGCACTATATGTTGCTGCTTTCTTTTTCTTTATGATTTCCCTTGGGGTTCTTGCTTTCTACGCGGTACAATACGCTGCACAGGCAGGATGGTCACCGGTACTTTTCAGAGTAATGGAAGCGATTACCGCTTATTTGTTACCAGGAGGAGTTATTGTTTTTGTGATCCTTGTACTTTCAGGTTTACACCTTAACCACCTGTTTGTATGGATGGATCCTGAAGTAGTTGCTCATGATGAGATTATTCAGAATAAATCTGCATACTTAAATGTTCCTTTCTTCCTTATTAGAGCTGCTATCTATCTTGGAGGTTGGGCATTCTTCAGACATCTGTTAAGAAAGAACTCCATTAAAATGGACGACGCAACAGATCTTACTTACTTTAAAAAGAACTTTAAACTTGCTGCAGGTTTCCTTGTATTCTTTATCGTGACAGAGTCTATGATGTCATGGGACTGGATCATGAGTTTGGACCCGCACTGGTTTAGTACATTATTTGGATGGTTTGTATTCGCCAGCTTATTTGTATCTGGAATTACAACTATCGCTATAATCAGCATTTACCTTAAATCACGAGGTTATTTAGAATTCGTGAATGACAGTCATATTCATGACCTTGCAAAGTTCATGTTTGGAATCAGCATTTTCTGGACTTACCTATGGTTCTCTCAGTTTATGTTGATCTGGTATTCAAATATCCCGGAAGAGGTTGTGTACTTCATTCAGAGAATGGAAGACTATCAATTGCCATTCTTCGGTATGTTGATCACTAACTTCCTTTTCCCAGTGTTATTATTGATGAACAGTGATTACAAACGTGTGAACTGGTTTGTTATCATGACGGGAATCGTGATCCTTTGCGGTCACTACCTGAATGTTTATGTAATGGTTATGCCGGCTACCGTAGGAGAGTCATGGTTTATTGGAATTTCTGAGATCAGTGCAATGTTACTGTTTGGAGGATTGTTCTCTTATATTGTCTTCAATTCCCTTACTAAGGCTCCATTACTGGTAAAAGGAAACCCTTTCATCAAGGAAAGTAAACATTACCATTATTAATTAGATAGATTGTTTAAAGAAGAACTTATAAAATGACTGTATTTTTAGTAATCATAGTACTAGCACTTCTGGCCGTTACAGGTTGGCAGATCTCCAAGATATTTCAGTTATCGCAGAGTCATGATGCCGATACTTCTCAGGTTGCGAATGATAAGGATAACCGCCTGAACGGAATCCTGATGTTGGCTTTTGTTATTTTCCTTTACGTAATTACAATTTACTGTTTCTGGGAATACGGAAGGTTCTATTTACCACCAGCTTCAGCTGAACACGGTGCTGAATATGATAATTTGATGTTTATCTCTATCGCCCTAATCATGGTGGTACAGGTAATAACTCAGGGATTACTTCACTTCTTTGCATACAAATACAAAGGGAAGAAAACTCAGAAGGCTTTATTTTATGCTGATAATGACAAACTTGAATTTATCTGGACCATTATCCCTGTAATCGTTCTTGCAGGTCTTATCATTTACGGTTTATTTACCTGGAGTGATATCATGAATGTGAGTGATGAAGAAGATCCATTGGTAATTGAATTATATGCATTTCAGTTTGACTGGAGAGCACGTTACTCTGGAGAGGATAATACTTTAGGAAAAGCGAATGTTAGATTTATCGAAGGTGTGAATATGCTGGGTGTGGATGAATCTGATCCTTATGCGAAAGATGATGTTGTGGTTTCAGAATTACACTTACCGGTTAACAGACCAGTTCTTTTCAAATTTAGGTCACAGGATGTATTGCACTCTGCTTACTTCCCATTCTTCCGTGCTCAAATGAACGTTGTTCCGGGTATGATCACTCAGTTTGGTTTTACTCCAACAGTTACTACGGCAGAGATCAAGGAAAGTGAGTATATGCGTGATAAAGTAAGAAGTGTAAACGAATTCAGAAATGAAAAGAATAAAGAATTGATCGCCGAAGGTGAGCCAACTCTTGACGCTTATGAATTTGATTACTTCCTGCTTTGTAACAAGATCTGTGGACAGGCACACTATAATATGCAAATGAAGATCATCGTAGAGACTGAAGAAGAATTCAATGCATGGATGGCTGAGCAACCAACATTTGGTAGCACGATGGAAGATAAGAGTGAGAATGTAGACAGACCAGAAGATACAGCAGGAGACGCTCCGGCTGACGATAGTGAAGAGAACGAAGAGACACCAAATGAGAGTGATGTGGTGGCTGTAGTAAATAACGAACAAAACTAAGATAAAGAATATAAGATATGTCAGCAATTGCAAACGCACCGGCACACGATCACCACGACGATCACGGACATCATCATAAAGAAACATTCATAACCAAGTATATTTTTAGTACGGACCATAAGATGATTGCCAAGCAATATCTTATTACCGGACTAATCATGGGGATTATAGGGATAGGAATGTCTATTCTTTTCCGTATGCAGCTTGCATGGCCGGAAGAATCTTTCTGGGTTTTTGAAGCATTATTAGGTGACCGTTGGGCTCCGGATGGAGTTATGTCGCCAAGTATCTATCTTGCATTGGTTACCATTCACGGTACCATTATGGTATTCTTTGTACTAACTGCAGGATTGAGTGGTACTTTCTCGAACTTACTTATTCCATTGCAGATTGGAGCAAGAGATATGGCCTCTGGATTCCTTAACATGGTTTCTTACTGGTTGTTCTTCCTTTCTTCTGTGATCATGTTAACTTCATTATTTGTGGAGTCGGGACCGGCAATGGCTGGATGGACTATCTATCCTCCTTTAAGTGCCCTTCCACAGGCAATTAGTGGATCTGGAACAGGGATGACCTTATGGTTGGTTTCTATGGCAATTTTCATTGCTTCCTCTTTACTTGGATCACTTAACTATATTGTAACTGTACTTAACCTTAGAACTGCCGGAATGTCTATGACAAGACTTCCACTAACTATCTGGGCATTCTTTGTAACTGCAATTATCGGGGTGGTTTCTTTCCCGGTTCTTTTATCAGCTGCATTGTTATTGATCATGGATAGAAGTTTTGGAACTTCATTCTTCCTTAGTGATATCTTCATTAAAGGAGAAGTGTTAAGTCACCAGGGAGGTTCTCCGGTATTATTCGAACACTTATTCTGGTTCCTTGGTCACCCAGAAGTTTATATCGTACTTCTACCTGCACTTGGGATCACTTCAGAAATTATTGCTACCAACTCGCGTAAGCCAATCTTTGGTTACCGTGCGATGGTTGCTTCTATACTTGCGATCGCATTCCTTTCAACAATTGTTTGGGGTCACCACATGTTCGTATCAGGTATGAACCCGTTCCTTGGATCGGTATTTACCTTTACAACATTATTGATCGCGATCCCTTCAGCAGTAAAAGCATTTAACTATATCACCACATTATGGAAGGGTAACCTCCAGATGAACCCGGGAATGTTATTCTCAATTGGTCTTGTTTCTACCTTTATTACTGGTGGACTTACCGGAATTATCTTAGGAGATTCAACGCTGGATATTAACGTTCATGATACTTACTTCGTGGTAGCTCACTTCCACCTTGTAATGGGTATCTCTGCACTTTACGGTTTATTTGCCGGTGTTTACCACTGGTTCCCAAAAATGTTTGGTAGAATGATGAATAAGAACCTTGGTTATATCCACTTCTGGGTAACTGCTGTAGGTGCTTATGGAGTATTCTTCCCAATGCACTTTATCGGGATTGCAGGTCTTCCAAGACGTTATTATACTAACACAAGTTTCCCGTATTTTGATGATTATGCCGATGTTAATGTTATCATTACAGTTGCAGCGATCATTACAGCATTGGTTCAGTTGGTATTTATTTACAACTTCTTCAGCTCTATTTTCTTCGGAAAGAAGGCAGTTCAGAACCCTTGGAAATCGAATACTTTAGAGTGGACTACTCCTGTAGAGCATATCCATGGAAACTGGCCAGGAAAAATTCCTTCAGTTTACCGTTGGGCTTATGACTACTCTAAAACAGGAGATGATGGTGAATATGTGATCAAAGGACAGGATTTTGTTCCTCAAACCATGCCATTACAGGATGGTGAAGAAGAACTTCATCACTAGGATCACCACTTTTTATATAAGACTTACTAAAAGCCTTTTCCATCCCGGAGAAGGCTTTTTTAATTAACTTTGAATTTGAATATTTGCCTGAATTTGGTTTGGTATTTACTATATTGAACAGCATAACCCGTATAAATGATGAATGAGAATCTGGATGCTTCCGGTGATAATTTTTCCCCTGAAGAATTTGATATAGAAAGAGCTTTAAGGCCCTTAAGTTTTGATGATTTTGCAGGACAGGAGCAGGTACTTGAAAACCTTCAGGTTTTTGTTCAGGCGGCGAATATGCGAGGCGAAGCTCTTGATCACACCTTATTTCATGGTCCTCCCGGTTTGGGGAAAACTACCCTGGCTCATATTCTTGCAAATGAGCTGAATGTTGGGATTAAGATAACCTCAGGACCTGTTTTGGATAAACCCGGCGATCTTGCAGGTTTGCTTACCAACCTTGAGGAGAGGGATATTCTTTTTATTGACGAGATACATAGATTAAGTCCTATAGTAGAAGAATATCTTTATTCGGCTATGGAAGATTACCGGATCGATATCATGATCGAAACCGGACCCAATGCCCGGACTGTTCAAATAAATCTTAATCCGTTTACTTTAATTGGTGCAACCACGCGCTCAGGCTTGCTTACAGCTCCTATGAGAGCCAGATTTGGTATCTCCAGCCGACTGCAATATTATTCAACCGAACTGCTCTCAGGTATCGTTGAACGTAGTTCTGAGATCCTTCGCGTGCCAATCTCTCCGGAAGCGGCAATTGAAATTGCCGGAAGAAGCAGAGGGACACCTCGAATTGCGAATGCGCTATTAAGAAGGGTTCGTGATTTTGCTCAGATCAAGGGTAATGGCAAGATCGATATCGAGATCGCTAAATTTGGTTTAAAAGCACTGAATGTGGATGCTCATGGTCTCGACGAAATGGATAATAAGATACTTTCCACCATCATCGATAAGTTTAAAGGTGGTCCGGTTGGAATTACCACCCTGGCAACCGCGGTTAGCGAAAGCGCCGAAACCATTGAGGAAGTATATGAGCCATTTCTTATTCAGCAGGGTTTTATATACCGTACTCCAAGAGGCAGGGAAGTTACAGAGCATGCTTATAAACATCTGGGCAGGATCAAAGGCAGCACCCAGGGAGGTTTGTTTTAGATTATTATCGGGTTGCTTAGTTTTAGAATTAACGGTCGTGTGTCAGGCTGAGCGCAGTCGAAGCCATAATCCGTATAAATCTTATTATCTTCTGAGTAATAAAGTATTGGGTTTTATAAAAAATTGACCATTGTATAAGTATAGTGTTTACATATTAGAGTGTTCAGATCAATCATTTTATACTGGTATCACCAATGACATGGTCCGGCGGTTGATAGAACATCAAGATGGTAATTACCCCAAAGCTTATACATATAAACGAAGACCGGTTGAATTGAGATTTCATATTGAATTTGAGAATGTTCTTGAAGCTATATATTTTGAAAAGAAGTTAAAAGGATGGACCCGTGGAAAGAAATTGGCCCTCATTAACGGAGAGTATAATAGATTGCAACTTTTAGCAGAATGCAGGAATGCTACTCATTATAAATATAATCCAAACCTCTAAGCACTTCGACTGCGCTCAGTGTGACCTTACAGAAATCTGAGGTGATAAAAAGTATTATTCAGTTCAGGTTATATGATATTTTTCCTATTAAACCATATTGTTTGATGAGCCAAAAAAGTAATATTCCCGAAGTTTCCCTGCTTGAATTTTTAAAACATTCTGCCAGGATCCTGAAAAATCCTTTGCCTTTTCATCATCAGCATTTTCAGGAAAAAGGAGATTCATTCCGTTTGCGTATTGGAATGAAAAAATCTGTGATCTTTTCCCGGGATGCTGCATTTGCAGAATATGTGCTTCAGAAGAATCAAAAGAACTATGTGAAATCTGAGATCCAGACCAAAGATCTGGTTAAATATGTGGGCACCGGACTGCTAACTTCTGAAGGGGAACTATGGAAAAAACAACGAAAATTAATTCAGCCGGCCTTTCATAAAAAGCAATTGGGAAATCTTCTCAATTCCATTCAGGAGGCTATCGACGATGAATATAAAAAGATCCGGCCCGGAAAAGAAATTGATGTTTTTCCCATTTTTAATGATCTTGCCTTTCAAACGGTTGTAAAATCCTTGTTCAGCAGTGCCGCGAACGAAAATGAGATCAACAGGCTCCAGTATATAACAGAAGCCACGCAGAAAATGCTGGTGAAGGAACTGCGCCAACCATATCTTGGCTGGTGGTTTAACCTTAGTGGAAAAATAAACAAACACCTGGATCTGACTGCTGAAGCGGGAAAAATTTTGCGCGATATAGTTGCAGAAAGACGTGCTTCCGGAAATCGATACGATGATCTTCTGGATATGTTACTGGATGCTAAATATGAAGACGGAAATTTTATGGATGAAGCTCAGTTAATAGACGAGATCCTGATCCTATTTACCGCCGGGCACGAGACTACTTCAAACTCCCTTACATTTACCGCACAGTTACTTGCTTTTAATCCTGAATGGCAGGACATAATTTTCAGGGAAATTAAGTTGCTTAGGGAGGAGAGTGATGATCTTATGCATCTGGTAACCAAAGCTACCAAAACTCAGCAGGTGATCGAAGAGTCGATGCGCTTGTATCCTCCGGCCTATTTTATTGACAGGGTAAATGTGGAAGTAGATGAATTTAATGGTATGTATTTTGAGCCCGGATCAAATTTGTTGTTTTCGCTATACGAGATTCACAGGCACCCGGAGCTATGGGATTCTCCCGAAGAATTTAAACCTGAACGCTTTGATGGCGGAAACAGAAAATATTCTTCACAGTACTTTCCATTCGGTGCAGGACCAAGGAAGTGCATAGGAAATAATTTCGCCATGTTTGAAATGATAATTGCCGTAGCTCAATTGGTAGCAAATTATAAGATCATTGCCGTGAATTCTGAGATTGAGATACGACCATTGATCACTCTAAAACCGGAAAATGCGATCCTGAAGTTTAAGAAAAGGTAAGTTTTTACTCTTTGTTAAAAACCGATTTCAGGATGTGATCCAATCCCCATTTTAATAGTTCTCCGGATTTCTCGTTGTTTAATCCGCATACATCCTTGGAGGAAATAAGTGGCTCGATTCCCATTAATACCGTGGCTATATTAATAATGTTCTCCCGGTCTTTTTTTGAAATATTAACTCCCCTTTCTTCAAACAATAGGTTTAAAGTATTTACCCGGCGTCCACCTCTTGTTTTTTGATTTTCGGGAAGGGCAAGGGTAGCGCTCAGGAATTTTCTGAAGCCGGCTTCCTGTTCCTTTGCGAGATCATTATAATATTTTTGAATAGCCAGAATCGCCTCTGTCAATTCCAGGTCCTGTATTTTCTCGTTAATTTCTTCAGAAGATTTGGTGTTGAAATCGAGACCTGCTTCGGCTGCTAATACATCTATATTGGAAAAATACCGATATATGGTAGCTCTGGAAATGTCTACTTCTTTGGCTACATCTTCCAATGTAAAATCGACCCCTTTTGCAAGTAAACTTTGGGCTCCCTGGAGAATTCTATGCCGGGTCTGCATTTTTTGTTCTGTTCTTCCGCCTTGAAAATATTTCTTACTCATGAGACAAATGTCTTATAAAATTTTGAATTTTGAAAATTTAAAAATATATTTACGAGACAAAAATCTCATAAAATGGATAAAGTAATAAAAACGTGGATAGTAGGTCATAAAGTTTCCAAGCAAAATACATCGGGAGATTATGATCTGGTATTCGGAGAAACCGAGGCAGGTGTGCCGGGGCCACCACCTCTCTTTCATAAGGGCTATCATGAGTCTTTTGTGATTACTGAAGGGGAAATGGATTTCATTGTTAATGGGGAATTAAGGAGGGTCCGTCAGGGGGAATCAGTAGATCTGCCACCAAATACGACTCATACTTTTAAGAATTCCGGCGATAAAACCTGTAGATGGGTCAATGTACATAGTCCTAAAGGTTTTGGAGCTTTTTTCGATAAATATGGAATTTCAGAAGAGGAAGCAGATGCCAAATCCAGATCTGTTTCTCCGGAAATAATTCAGGATCTGCTGGCAAATGCTGCCGGTTTTGATATGCATATAGTTGCTGAGAAAAAAACGCAGGTGTGAAATAAACCAACCACTATATATTATGAAAACAATTATTTATTCAAAGTTCAAAGCGCTGCTGTTGGTAATGGTTATCGCCATTTTAAGCAGCTGTTCTACAGACGAGGTGCCTGTAGAAAATGAAATCATTTCCTATGATTTTCAATTGAAAAAAGCTAAAACCAGTGATGATCAGGTTGCTATTCTTACGAAAGCTATGCGTAAGTTTCACAATTTTGAAGTCGCTAAAGCACATGGATACGATATGGTTGTATCTCCCTTTGTGCCGGAAATGGGAATCCATTATTTAAATCCAGATTATGTTGACGGAAAATTTGATTTGTTACATCCGGAAATTCTGGTTTATTATCCCGATGAAAATGGAAAAATGAATTTTGGGGCCGCAGAGTACCTTATTCCTATACCAGAATGTGAATCTGTATTGGTTTATGGCCCTGCGCCAGAAGGATTTATAGGTAATGAAGACCATTGGCATGTAAACTGTGATGCCAAGGGCTGGACCTTACATGCCTGGGTAGGACTGGAGAACGAACTCGGTGTTTTTTATCCAACTAACGCCGCCGTACCCGTACCCAATCCTTGAAATTAAATTGTAAATTCGCCTTAGATGAATACCAGGGCGAAATACACCGAACTTATTAAAGCCGAAGCCAAGCGCCTCGGCTTCCTTTCTTGTGGGATTTCCAAAGCCGAATTTTTAGAAGAGGAAGCTCCCAGGCTGGAAAATTGGCTGAAAGATAATATGCATGGCGAGATGCGCTATATGGAGAATTACTTCGATAAGCGCCTGGATCCCACCAAACTCGTTCCCGGTTCAAAAAGTGTTATTTCCCTGTTGTTGAATTATTATCCGCACCAGCTTCAGAATGAAGAGGCCTATAAGATCAGCAAATATGCATACGGCCGGGATTATCATTTTGTGATTAAGGACAAACTAAAACAAATGCTTACCAATCTTCAGGCTGAAATTGGAGATTTTGAAGGCCGTGCATTTGTTGATTCTGCTCCGGTACTGGATAAAGCCTGGGCTGCGAAAAGCGGATTGGGCTGGATTGGAAAACACTCCAATTTACTTTCAAAAAAGACGGGTTCCTTTTATTTTATAGCTGAACTTATCGTAGATCTGGAGCTGGAATATGATACACCGGTAACCGACCATTGCGGTAGCTGTACTGCCTGTATCGATGCCTGTCCTACCAATGCCATTGTGGAACCTTATAAAGTGGATGGCAGCAAATGTATTTCCTACTTTACCATCGAGCTGAAGGACAATTTGCCGGACCCGATGAAAAACAAATTTGACGACTGGATGTTTGGTTGTGATGTTTGTCAGGATGTTTGCCCGTGGAATCGTTTTTCAAAACCTCATAGCGAACCTTTATTTAATCCTCACCCGCAATTGCTGGAAAAGGATAAAAAAGAATGGGAGGAGATCACCCGGGAAACCTTCAATGAGATCTTCAGGAAATCTGCAGTTAAAAGGACCAAATATGAAGGCTTAAAACGAAATATCGAATTTTTAAAAGAGAAGTGATATTTTATCTCCTTAATTCTCTTCAGGCTAAATCCTCAACTTCCTACATATCTTTAATTTTTAAAAAGTACCGGCAGCTTTTAGATATTTTATTTCTTTTACGTGAGCAAGCTTGTTAACTTTGCTGGTTAGCCGAAAAATAAATAATTATGAGTAATACTTCCAGAAAGAGAAGAGAGGCCCTGGTCTATCATGCAAAACCAAAGCCGGGAAAAATTGAAGTTGTACCTACAAAAAAATATGCTACCCAAAGAGATCTTTCTCTGGCATATTCCCCCGGAGTTGCAGAGCCCTGTCTGGAAATTGAGAAGGATAAAGAGAATGCTTATAAATATACCGCAAAAGGTAACCTGGTTGCCGTAATCTCTAATGGAACAGCGGTTCTGGGATTGGGTGATATTGGACCAGAGGCTTCCAAGCCGGTAATGGAAGGGAAAGGTCTGCTTTTTAAGATTTTTGCAGATATTGATGTTTTTGATATTGAAGTAGACACTAAGGATGTCGATAAATTCATAGAAACAGTAAAAAATATAGCTCCTACTTTTGGAGGAATTAATCTGGAAGATATTAAAGCTCCTGAGGCATTTGAGATCGAACGAAGATTAAAAGCTGAGCTTGATATTCCTGTAATGCACGATGATCAGCACGGGACAGCGATTATTTCGGCTGCAGCCCTGTTGAATGCGCTGGAACTGGCTAAAAAGAAGATCGATAAGGTAAAGATCGTGATTAGTGGAGCCGGAGCGGCGGCGGTTTCATGTACCAAACTTTATAAAGCATTTGGTGCAAAGTCAGAAAATATCGTAATGCTCGATAGTAAAGGTGTGATTCGCAAAGACCGTCCTAATCTATCTGAAGAAAAAGAAGAATTTGCTACAGCCAGAAAAATAGATACGCTGGAAGAAGCAATGAAAAATGCCGATGTTTTCGTTGGACTGTCTATCGCAGATATCGTAACTCCGCAAATGCTTAAGAGCATGGCCAAGAGACCTATTGTGTTCGCAATGGCCAATCCAAACCCGGAGATCAATTATGACCTGGCTATCCAAACCAGAAAGGATATCATTATGGCTACGGGAAGAAGTGACCATCCTAATCAGGTTAATAACGTGCTTGGCTTCCCGTTTATCTTCCGTGGGGCTCTTGATGTTAGAGCTACCAAGATCAATGAAGAAATGAAGAAAGCGGCGGTTAAAGCTTTAGCTGAACTGGCTAAAGAACCGGTGCCGGAACAGGTGAATATCGCCTATGGCGAAACCCGTCTTAATTTTGGTCCCGACTATATTATTCCAAAACCATTCGATCCGCGTTTGATCGCAAAAGTTCCTCCGGCTGTGGCTAAAGCAGCCATGGAAAGCGGTGTTGCCCGGGAAGGGATTCAGGACTGGCAAAAATATGAAGATGAGTTGCTGGAAAGAATGGGGAATGAGAACAAGATCACCCGTTTATTGATCAACAGAGCTAAAACAAATCCTAAACGTATTGTTTTTGCTGAAGCAGATCATCTGGATGTATTAAAAGCTGCCCAGATCGTAAAGGATGAAGGGATTGGATTCCCAATTCTTCTGGGAAGACGCGAAGTGATCAAGGAATTGATGGTGGAGATTGATTTTGATGAAGATGATGTGACCATCATCGATCCAAAATCTGATGAAGAAAACGAGCATAGAGAGAATTATGCTATAAAATACTGGGAAACCAGACACCGTAACGGGGTAACCAAGTATGATGCCGATAAATTATTGCGGGAACGTAACTATTTCGCAGCCATGATGGTGAACGAAGGGGATGCAGATGCCTTGCTTTCAGGTTATTCCAGAGCTTATCCAACTGTGGTAAAACCTATGCTGGAACTTATAGGGATGGCCAAAGGGGTAACCAGAGTAGCTGCCACCAATGTGATGAATACTTCAAGAGGTCCGTTATTTATTAGTGATACCTCAATCAATATAGATCCATCTGCAAAGGACCTGGCGAAGATCGCACAAATGACAGCCAGAACCGTTCAGTTATTTGGAATGGAGCCGGTGGTTGCCATGATCTCCTATGCTAACTTTGGCTCATCTAAAGATCCAAGAGCTAAAAAGGTGAAGGAAGCAGTAGCAATGCTTCATAAATTACATCCCGACTTAAAAGTAGATGGAGAGCTTCAGGCAGATTTTGCTTTGAACAGGAAAATGCTGGAGAACAAATTCCCATTCTCCCGACTTGCGGGAACTAAGGTGAATACGCTTATTTATCCTAACCTGGATTCAGCCAACAGTACTTATAAGCTTATCAAAGAGCTGAACAATGTAGACTCCATTGGTCCAATAATGATGGGGATGAAGAAACCTGTGCATATTCTGCAGCTTGGAGCAAGCGTGGAGGAAATGGTAAACATGGCCGCTGTAGCGGTGGTAGATGCTCAGGAAAAGGAGAAGCGCGCAAAGGCAAAAGCTTAAAAAATGAGAAACCAAAGGCAGAAAGTAGATTTTTGCCTTTGGTTTATTTTACTACATTTGAAATTAAACCTACACTTTTTCCATGATTCATCATTTGAAGGGACAGTTAATTGAAAAGAATCCCACGTATGTGGTTATAGAATGTAACGGGATTGGCTATGCCGTAAATATCTCTCTTCATACTTATTCACTTATTCCGGAATCTGAAGCAATTAGTCTTTTTACACACCTTCAGGTTAAGGAAGATTCACATACGCTATACGGTTTTATGGAAAAATCTGAAAGAGAGATTTTCAAACTGTTGATCTCTGTTTCAGGCGTTGGCACAAGTACAGCGAGGGTTATGTTATCATCTCTTCAGCCAAAAGAAGTGATCGATGCCATTGCCAGCGGGGATGTGGCAACAATTCAAAGTGTAAAAGGGATTGGAGCAAAAACAGCTCAAAGGGTAATTTTGGACCTTAAAGATAAGGTGCTTAAAGTGCTTGGTGAGGATGAAGTTTTAATGACTCCAAACAATACAAATAAGGAAGAAGCGTTATCTGCATTAGAGATCTTAGGCTATAACAGACGCCAGGCCGGCAAAGTTGTGGAGAAGATCCTGAAAGAAGATGCCGAATCGACCGTTGAATCTATAATTAAACTGGCTCTTAAAAAGCTGTAAGTAAATTGAGGAACAATTACCTGAAACTGTCTGTAACGGTACGCCTTACATTCCTGATATTATTGGCGTTTTCTATAGATGCTGTTGCTCAGGACACGCCGCAGGATACCACCAGTACCGGCTATTCGCTCGGCACCATAAGCCTGCCTAATCCTCAAAGTATAGTTTCCCAATATGAATACGATCCGGTTTTAGACCGGTATTTCTATAAAGAAAAGCTCGGGTCCATCAACCTGGGACTTCCCTTAGTGCTTACCCCTGAAGAATTTGAAGATCTGGTTCTTGCTGAAGAAATGCGGAACTATTTCAAAATAAAGAACGATGCTCTTTCAGGTAGGAAAGAAGGAGTGGAAGAAATTCAGAAAGACCTGCTTCCCGATCTTTATGTAAATAATAATTTCTTTGAAAGCATTTTCGGGGGGAGTGAGATCAATATAGTTCCCCAGGGATCGGTAGAACTGGATCTGGGGCTATTGTATACCAAACAGGATAATCCGGCATTTTCACCCCGGAATCGCAGCAACCTATCTTTTGATTTTGACCAGCGAATAAGTCTGTCCATGATGGGGCAGGTTGGAGAGAGGCTTCAAATCATCGCTAATTATGATACCGAATCTACATTTGATTTTCAAAATCAGTTAAAACTTGAATATACTCCTAATGAGGATGATATTGTTCAAAAAATAGAGGTCGGTAATGTGAACATGCCTCTTAACAACGCACTTATTCAGGGAGCTCAAAGTCTTTTCGGTTTTAAAACTGAACTGCAATTTGGGAAAACCCGTATCACCGGAGTTTTTTCTGAACAAAAATCGGAAAGAAGAACCGTAAATGTAGAAGGTGGAGCTACGGTAGAAGAATTTGAAAAATTTGCTCTGGATTATGACGCTGACAGGCACTTCTTTCTTTCGCATTATTTCCGAGACACCTACGATGAGGCTTTAAGGAACTATCCGTTTATATACACCAATATTCAGATCAAACGAATCCAGGTCTGGATCACCAATAGAACGAATAATATTCAGAATATTCAGGATACCCGAAATATCGTGGCTATTCAGGATCTTGGAGAAACAAATATTTCGGGAAATATTGGTTTGGATAACCTGCCGGCAGGATTTTTTAACGAACCAGCCGGAGCATTTCCAGATAACAAGGTGAACGACCTAAACCCATTCGGAATAAATGGGAATGGACAAACGGTTCTTACTCGCGCCATAAGGGATATTGCCACTGTAGACAGAGGTTTTGGGCCTATTACGGTTTCTGAAGGAACAGATTATGCCAAACTCGAAAATGCACGCCAGCTTAAACCAAGCGAATATACTCTTAACACTCAGCTGGGTTATATTTCGTTAAACCAAAGACTCAGTAATGATGAGGTTCTTGGGGTGGCTTTCCAGTATACCATTAATGGGGAAGTTTATCAGGTAGGGGAATTTGCAAATGATGGAGTAAATGCCAACAGCGAAGCCGGAAACGATCCGCCCGAAACCGGAACCAATACCAGAGCCAGCCAAAACCTGGTGGTGAAAATGCTGAAAAGTACCATTACCAATGTAAATGAGCCGGTTTGGGATTTGATGATGAAGAACATTTACAGCCTGGGAGCTTACCAGCTGGAAAGAGAGGATTTCAGAATGAATATTCTGTATACAGATCCTCAACCGCTTAATTATATAAAACCGGTTGAAGGGACAACACTCCCCGGAGATGTAAGTGAAACTCCATTACTTCGGGTTTTTAGACTGGATCAATTAAATACCAATAACGACCCTATTAATGGAGGAGATGGGTTCTTTGACTATGTACCGCAACTAACCATCGATCCGCAAAACGGGAATATCATATTTACCTCTGTAGAGCCTTTTGGGAAGCACTTATTCGATAAACTTGATGAGAATCCTAATGCCGGAGGAGAAGATTATGACCTTCAGGAAACCTGGAACCCTAATCAGAAAAAATACGTTTTTCGGGCTATGTACCGAACCACGAAAACTCAGGCGGAACAGGTTGAAGCCGATAAAAATAAATTTCAGTTAAAAGGAAGATATAAATCAGCCGAAATTGAAGGGATACCAATTGGTTTTAATCTGCCACCGGGATCGGTTACCGTAACGGCCGGAGGAAGAATCCTTCAGGAAGGTGTGGATTATGTGGTAAATTATGAACTTGGTAGAGTTCAGATCCTGGATGAGGCACTGCTGGCTTCAGATATTCCAATTCAGGTGAATACAGAAAATAATGCCTTGTTTGGGCAGCAAACCAAACGTTTTACGGGGATCAATGTGGAACATCAGTTCAATGAGAATTTCCTTATTGGTGGTACATTTATCAACCTTAAGGAGAGGCCGCTCACCCAAAAATCTAATTACAGCTACGAGCCTATCAACAACAGTATTTTTGGGTTAAACCTTAATTACAATACCAAAGTTCCTTTCCTTACCAGGTTAGTGAATAAATTACCGAATATTGATACAAATGTGGAATCAAATGTATCGGTTAGAGGAGAGTTTGCTTATCTGTCACCGGGATCACCGGCTTCCAATGATTTTGACGGAAAGGCTACAACTTATATCGATGATTTTGAAGCAGCCCAAACTTCCATAGATATCAACAATCCGCTAAGCTGGGAACTGTCCAGTGTGCCAATTGGATTTGGCGGGGAACTGGCGAACGGAGATATGGGTGTTGGTTATAAAAGAGCCAGAATGTCCTGGTATACTATAGACCCTATTTTTTACAGCAACAGAAGGCCTGATGGGATAAGTGATTCTGATATTTCTTCTTACGCAACCAGGAGGGTTGGTTTGAATGAGATCTTCCCGAATACCGATATTGTACAGGGACAACCGCAGGTGGTTTACACCATGGATGTAAATTACGATCCGGCACAGCGTGGACCATATAATTACAATCCGGCAAGTGCTGGAAGCAATACTCTGCCTAATCCAGCGTCGAATTTTGGTGGGATCATGAGGGCCATAAATACTACCAATTTTGAGCAGTCCAATGTGGAGTATATCCAGTTCTGGGTAATGGATCCTTACATATATCCTGAAAACGCAGGAAAACAAGGTGGAACCATTAATTTTAATCTTGGAAATATTTCTGAAGACGTTCTAAAGGACGGTAGAAAACAATACGAAAACGGATTACCGGAAGGAGCCGGAGAAACCAATGTTATAAGCACTGTTTTTGGAAATGTGCCGGCAGATAATTCCCTGGTCTATGCTTTCGATTCTGAAGGTGATGCAAGAATACTTCAGGATGCTGGTTATGATGGATTGCTGGATAGCGAAGAGGCGGTGAAATTCTCAAATTTTGCAAATCTTCCGGATCCTTCAGCAGATAACTATCAGTATTTTCTGAATGCTGATGGAAATATCCTGAACAGATATATTAATTATAACGGATCACAAGGGAACTCACCAACAAACGTTACCGATGCCAATCGTGGGAACAGTACGCTGCCTACGACTGAAGATATCAACAAGGATAACACGATGAATACCATCAATAGTTATTTTGAATATAAAGTTCCATTTTTCCGCGGGATGAATATCGACAATAACCCGTATATCACCGATGTTAAGGAATTGACCACCACTCTAAGAAACGGGCAGGATCTACCGGTGAGATGGTTGCAGTTCAAGATCCCGATCTTTGAGCCAACCAATGCTGTGGGTGGAATTGCAGATTTCAGGTCGATAAGATTCATTAGAATGTTCCTAAGTGATTTTCAGGAATCCACAATTTTAAGATTTGGAACTATGGATCTTGTTCGTGGAGATTACCGTAGATATACTCAAAACCTTTTTGAAGATGAAGGTCAGCTTCAGAATCCAAATACCTTGTTCGAGGTAAATGCGGTGAATATTGAAGAAAATGAGAACAGGCAGCCAATCCCGTACACCCTGCCTCCGGGAGTGCAAAGAGAACAGCTGTATCAAAATAATTCCAATATCCGTCAAAACGAACAGTCCCTTTCTTTAACCGTTTGTGGGCTGGAGCCTAAGGACGCCAGAGCAGTTTATAAGAATTTCCAGATAGACATGCGGCAATACAAGAATCTTGAAATGTTCCTGCATGCCGAATCCCTTGTCAATAAACGTACTTTAAAAGACGGGCAGCTGGTGGCATTTATTAGAATGGGGACCGATTTTACTGATAACTACTACCAGATCGAGATTCCGTTAGCACCTACGGCTTTTGGAGCTTCTACACCAGAAGAGATCTGGCCGGAAGTAAACCGACTTAATTTAGAACTGGACCTTTTACAGCAGGTTAAAACCGCAGTTTTGGGAACTCCGTCACTTGTTTCTACAGAGCTTAATTATTTTACTGAAGATCTTCAGGAGATAGATGCGGAAGCTCCCTATGAAATGGGTCGTTTAAGAATAGGGGTAAAAGGGAATCCGAGTTTTGGAAATGTGAGGTTGCTCATGCTCGGGGTAAAGAACGGAACTCCCGAAAATGGAGTGACCGATCTTTGTGGCGAGGTTTGGTTTAATGAATTGAGGCTTTCCGATCTTAAAAATGAAGGTGGATGGGCCGGAGTGGTGAGCATGGATGGAAACATCGCCGATTTTGCCAACGTTTCTGCTACTGGACGTCGTAGTACCGTAGGATTTGGAAGTATTGGTCAGGGACCTAATCAAAGAAGTCGTGAAGACCTGAAGCAGTACGATGTGGTGACCAACGTGAATATGGGTCAACTGCTGCCACCAACCTGGGGTGTTAAGATTCCGGTTAATTACAGCAGGGGAGAAGAGGTGATCACTCCAAAATATGATCAGGAATTCCTGGATGTGGAGCTGGATACCCGACTTGAAAATATTCAGGATCCGGAACAAAGGGAGATTATAAAAAATCAGTCACAATCTTACACCAAACGCGAAAGCGTGAATGTGATCGGCTTACGTAAGGAACGTACAGGAGATAAAACCCCTATGCCTTATGATATTGAGAATTTTGCTTTTACCTCTTCCTATAATCAGGTGAATCATCGGGATTTTGAGATCGAGGAAGGACTGGATCAAAGCGTGCGCCTGGCAGGTACTTATGAATTCAATTTCCCGCAGAAAACTCTGGAGCCGTTAAAGAATATAGCCGTGCTGGATAGTAGCGATTATTTTGCGCTGTTTAAAGATTTCAATTTTAATTATCTGCCAACCAATATCAACGTGAGTTCAGGAATCTTCAGGCAATACAACGAGCAAAAATTCCGGTCTCTGGATTTAAGCGACAGCGATATTGGAATTCCTACTCTTTATCAAAGAAACTATTTGTTCGACTGGCAATACGGAATTAACTATAACCTGACCCGTTCACTAAGTTTAGCTTTTAACGCGAGCAATAACAGGATCATAAGAAATTATATAGATGATGAAGGGTTTGCTGATAACTCCATAGGCTTATGGGATGATTTTTTCAACGTTGGAGAGCCTAATCAGCATTTTCAAACGATTCAGGTGAATTATGATCTTCCTTTTGATAAGATCCCGGTTCTGAGTTTTGTGAATGCCACTTATTCCTATACAGGAGATTTCCAATGGCAGCGAGGATCAAGGATCTACCAGCAGCTGGAAGGGATTCCGGATATAGGGAATAGTATTCAGAATTCGAATACCCATCAGATCAATGCCAATCTAAACATGCAGGACCTGTATAATTATCTGGGACTTGTAACTAAAAAATCACAGGCGGGGACCAGTATAAAAGACAGAAGTCGTGGAGTTCCAACATTAGGACCTCCATCTAATGATAAACCTGAAGAAGAGGCTAAACCTGAACCTAAAAAGCATAAAGGTTATAATTCCTTTATTGGACTGGTTACTGGTTTGAAAACCTTTCAATTGAATTATAGCAATAGCAACGGAATTTATCTTCCGGGATATACAGAGAGTGTTGGTTTTATGGGAACGTTCAAACCAACAGCAGGGTTTACTTTTGGATTCCAGGACGAAATTAGATATATGGCTGCCGAGAGAGGTTGGTTAACCTTATTTCAAAATTTCAATCAGCAGTATTCAGCTATAGAAACTGAGCAACTGGATTATCAGGCCGGTTTTGATATAATTCCGAATCTTACCATAGAATTGACCGGAAGAAAAAATCAGGCAGAAAACTATTCAGAAAATTATCGCGTGGATCCTGTTACTTTGGAATATCAGGCGCTTACGCCATACGTGTATGGTAATTTTAATATTTCAACCTTACTTATCGCTACGAGTTTTAATCAGTCCAATGAAGCAAGTTCAGAAACCTTTGAGGTCTTTAGAGAGAACAGGCTGGAAATTGCGAGAAGAGTAGCTGCGGAAAGAGGACTGA
Source organism: Christiangramia aquimixticola (assembly GCF_048285835.1). Taxonomy (NCBI): domain Bacteria; kingdom Pseudomonadati; phylum Bacteroidota; class Flavobacteriia; order Flavobacteriales; family Flavobacteriaceae; genus Christiangramia; species Christiangramia aquimixticola. Next base: position 202,505 of record NZ_JBLVTL010000004.1, on the reverse strand, counting down.
ATCCTAATGATGTTGATGAGGAAGGTTTTCCAAGAGGGATAGGTAAAACCAATCAGGCAGTTTTATTGCCGGCTTTTATCGCTGCATATTCCGGGAAAGACGCAGGAAGTGTGAAACTGGGTGCCTTCAGGGATGTTCCGGTTCCAAACTGGAACCTGAAGTATACCGGGTTCATGAGGTTTCAGTGGTTTAAAGATAAATTCAGAAGATTCTCCGTTAACCATGGTTACCGGGCAGATTATACTCTGAATCAATTCCAGACCAACCTTGACTATGATCCTCAGAACCCTGAAGAATTGAATCAGGCCGGTGATTTTAAAAATCCTGTGCTATTCTCAAATCTTGTGTTGACCGAGTTGTTTACGCCATTGGTGAGGATAGACTTTGAGACAAAAGACAATATTCAGATCCTGGCCGAACTTGAAAAAGACCGTTCCCTTGCCTTTAGTTTTGATAATAATTTATTGACTGAATATAGCGGGAATGAGTATACCGTGGGACTGGGGTATAGACTAAAAGATCTTAAAATAGCTACTGCTATTGGTGGAAGAAGAAGGGTGTTGAGCAGCGATCTTAATTTTAGAGCAGATGTTTCTTACCGCCAGAATAGGACGATAGTGCGCTATCTCGATCTGGCGAATAACCAGACCATCTCCGGTCAGGATATCTGGTCGATCAATTTTAAGGCAGATTATGCGTTTACCAGAAATCTTACCGCAAGGTTCTATTACGATCATACGTTCTCAGAATATGCAGTTTCAACCGCATTTCCACAAACCACAATTCGATCCGGATTTACGATGATTTATAATTTTGGAAATTAATAAAACCTTATTTGAACAATTCGGCTAAAAAACTAACTTTGCCATCTTATAAAACTAAACTATGAATATTCCACAAGAATTAAAATACACAAAAGACCACGAGTGGGTTAAGATAGAAGGGGATACCGCTACTATTGGAGTTACAGATTTTGCCCAGGGAGAACTTGGAGATATCGTATATGTTGAGGTGGAAACCCTTGATGAAACCCTTGAAAGAGAAGAAGTATTTGGAACCGTTGAAGCTGTGAAAACCGTTTCAGACCTATATATGCCGGTTTCTGGTGAGATCATTGAATTTAATGACAGTCTGGAAGACGAGCCGGAAAAAGTGAATAACGATCCTTACGGTGATGGATGGATGATCAAGGTGAAGTTGTCTGATACTTCAGAAGTTGAAGATCTTCTTACTGCCGAAGAATACCAGGAAATCATTGGTGGCTAAAATATTACTATTTCTTGCACTTGCTTATACCGGTACTCTAACCTATTTTTCTTTAATAGTAATCAACTTTAAAGTAAGTGTTGCAGGATTTGATCCTACAGACAAAATGCTCCATGCCGGAGCATATTTGTTTTTAACAGGGATATGGAAACTATATTTCGTTTTCAAAAAATCTGATTTTACGCGCTATACCGCTAATTTATGGTGGGTTGCGCTGGCAAGTTTTATGTTTGGTATGTTAATTGAGGTTTTACAGGGAACCCTAACCAGTTACAGAACTCCCGATTGGTGGGATATTCTGGCTAATTCAACTGGTGTAGCACTTGCTGTTCTGTTTTTTATAGTATTGGCGCCCACTGTAAAAAAGTTGGACAGAAGTTTTCTGAATAAATTATAACCTTTATTAACCCGACTTTTTTGAAATGATCCACTAAGATTTTTATTCCGAAAAGAAATCAACCTGGTGAATCACATCTGTCGGTTAACACCACCTAAACTTAAAACAGATGAAGCCTAAAAAAAATCCCAAAGCGGACCTTCGCCGCAAATGGGTCCTGTTTCTTCAAATAGGACTTATCCTTGTTCTTTTCATAACCTTGCAGGCCTTTGAGTGGAAAACTTATGTTCCGCAACTCAACGATAAGGAAAAGGTTCAGTTAAATGAACTTGAGGAAGAGGCACCGCCCATTACCATATTTGAAAAAACACCTCCGCCACCACCGCCCAAAGACGTCCCGGTTATTGAAGTTGTTCAGGATGATACGGATGTTAAAGAAGATGATATCGCACCCAGTGAGATCGATCTTGATGATATTCTAGAACCTGCTGATATGGTTGAAGTGAAAGGTGAAGATGAGCCGGTAGAGGTGCCATTTGAATTTATTGAAGATGTGCCGGTATTTCCCGGGTGTGAAGCTTTGGAAGATAATGCAGGCAGAAAGGCGTGTATGAGTTCTAAGATCAGTAAATTTGTAAATAGGGAATTTGATACCAGTCTGGGCGAGAAACTAGGGTTAACCGGAATTAATCTTGTTTCGGTGATGTTTGTTGTGAATGAAAAAGGTGTGGTGGAACAAATCCAGACCAGAGCACCACATCCAGCATTGGAAGAAGAAGCCAGAAGAGTGATTGGAAAATTACCGAAAATGGAGCCCGGTAAACAGAGAGGGAAAGCGGTTTCAGTTTCTTATATGATCCCAATAAGATTCAAGGTTCAGTAATGATTCTGAATACTTTGGGAAATTACTTAGAAATTAATCACTTATTATCTGATATTAATTTAGTTTTTTAGAAAAAATCTTTATTTTAGCAACCCTTAACAATATAACGCATTATGGAACCTAAGAAAAATCCAAAAGCTGATTTAAACAGGAATAGAACTTTTTATCTTCAGCTGGGTCTTATCATTGTGCTGCTAATTACCTGGCAGGCAATCGAATGGAAAACATACGATCCTGAAGCTATCGACATAGGTCAGGTTAATATGGACGCACTTGATGAAGAGGATGTGCCAATTACAGAAATGCAAAATACT
>NZ_JBLVTL010000004.1:181487-199672 GCF_048285835.1 Christiangramia aquimixticola | reverse complement strand
GAGGTAATTGAAGTTGTGGAAGATGAAGAGGAAGTAGAAGAGGATGAAATCCAGTCTACTGAGACTAATCTTGATGAGATCGTAGAAGTAGAAGAAGTTGTTGAGGCGCCGGAAGACGAAGAAGTAGCAGACGTTCCATTTGCGGTAATTGAAGATGTGCCGATTTTCCCAGGATGTGAAAATCTTAGCAACAACGATCAGCGTAAGAAATGTATGAGTGAAAAGATCAGTAAGTATGTGAACAAAGAGTTCGATACAGATCTTGGAGCTGAACTTGGACTAACCGGGATCAACCGTGTGATCGTTCAGTTTAGAATTGATGAAAAAGGTAATATTGGTCAGGTTAGAGCTCGTGCTCCACACCCAAGACTTGAGCAGGAAGCTGCAAGAGTTATCAATAATCTGCCTAAGATGAAGCCAGGGAGACAACGTGGTAAGCCGGTAGGAGTTATGTACTCGCTTCCAATTGCTTTCAAGGTACAGGATTAATAAAGATCTTTATAGAATATATAAATCCCGACATCTGTCGGGATTTTTTATTTTTGGGTAATTCCTATTTATGTATATTACATGCGTCAATCAACTGCTTCCAAGTTTATGAAGTATATCTTACTTCTTGTTTTTACCGTATTTAGTTTTAAAACCTTTGCTCAGGATGTTAATGCCTCCTCTGAAGTTTATCCGGAATTTGACGAATGTTCCAATATCGAATATGCGCAGCAAGCACAGTGTTTTAATAAAACCCTGATCTCCTTTATAAAATCGAATTTTAATATGCCACCGGTGGTTGCCGAAGAAAATTATTCAGGCCAGGTGACCATTATTTTTGAAGTAGATGAAGAAGGTAAGTTTCAGCTTATCTATATGGATTCAGCTTATGAAGAACTTAAGGAGGAAATTACAAGGGTCTTTGATGCCCTGCCTGTTTTAAAACCTGCAACCTACAATGGGAGGCCTATCCATATGCAATTCAGGATGCCTTTAAAAATACCAATGGCTACAATGGTTAGTATTCAGCCGGTAGAAGAAAAGGAGCAGTTGGTACTAAAGGAAAAGGAAAATGAGGTTGTGGCTTTAGAACCAAATGAATTGAGTGAATATGAAAGAATCAAAAGTGATGATTTCACTCAGCCTCGCTTTAGTAGCCAGATAAACATTCCGTTATCTCACGAATATTACAGCAGGTTCGATGCTCAGATTAATGAAATAGGTCTTAATTCTCATTCTGCCGTAAAACCTTTGATGTATAGTGAAGTAAATCCTTATTACGATTTTGAGGCGAACAGGAAGGAATTGATGCAGGATAGAAATACCTATGTCGGCCGTAAATTATGGAATGAGCATTTAGTAAGATTTCAAACAGAGGATTATTGGTTTACCATAGATCCTGGGTTTGATCTTCATATAGGGAAAGACTTCCAGCAAACTGAATATGAGTTGACATATAATAATACCCGGGAGCTGATCATTCAGGGTGGCCTGGGGAAAAAGTTCAATTTCTATTCGGTGATCTTTGAGAACCAGGGAAGATTTGCTCAGTATTATAATGACTTTGCTGAATCTATTCGCCCGGCCGGAGGTGATCCTGCTATAATCCCGGGAAGAGGGATTGCCAAGACTTTTATGAATGATGGGTATGATTATCCGGTAGCTGAAGGATACCTGTCCTTTACGCCTTCAGAATTTATAAATATCCAGTTTGGACATGGGAATAATTTTATTGGGGATGGTTACAGGTCGCTATTGTTAAGTGATAACCCTTCTCCTTATCCATATTTAAAACTGAATACTCAATTCTGGAAGATTAAATACACCAATACCTGGATGTCGCTTAGGGATGTTCGGCCTGCCGTGACAAATAGTGGATCCTTCCGAACTAAATATATCGCCAATCATTATTTAAGCTGGAACGTATCAAAAAGGTTGAATCTTGGCTTTTTTGAATCGGTGATGTGGGAGAATGATAATGAGCGGGGAATAGACCTAAATTATCTTAATCCAGTGATCTTCTACCGGGCTATCGAATTCGCCACCGGGGCTGATGGTGGGAATGCAATTATTGGTCTAACGGGGAAATACAAGATCTCGAATCAAATGTACACCTATGGGCAGTGGCTTATAGATGAGTTTTCTTCTACAGATGTTTTTGGTGGAGAAGGTAGCTGGAAAAATAAACTCGGCTTTCAGTTAGGGTTAAAATATTTCAATGCTTTTGGCGTGGATGATCTTTATCTGCAGGCAGAATATAATCAGGTTCGCCCATATACCTATTCCCATAACTCCATCACTCTTAACTATGGTCATAACAATCAATCCATGGCGCATTTATGGGGAGCCAATTTCAGGGAATTTATTGGGATCGCGAGGTATAAACAGGGTAGATGGTTTGGGAGTACTAAATTCATCTACGGGAAAAGAGGTTTTGATTTTAGTGAAACCGGGGAGTATTATGGTCAGGATATTTATAGAACTGAAGAGGATAGAGCTTTCGAAAGCGGTGTAAAAATTGGCCAGGGGAATACGACCAATTCATTTTATTCTGAGCTTGAAGCGGGTTATCTGGTGAATCCGGCTACCAATCTTAAGCTTTTTGCGAGTTTCATTTACCGGGATTTTAATCCGCAGGCCAAAACTGTGGCGAATTTCGAAAATTCCACCACCTGGATTAACTTCGGATTAAGGACAGATATCTTTAATTGGTATTTCGATTATTAAGGATTTTTGACGCCTGAAAATTAACATCTTGCCATCCTTGCCAAAACCTAATTAAGGAGTATCTTTGCCGAAGTTAAAAAAATAGCTTTTTGAGCAGCACTCGCGTACATAATCCAAACGCTTCCATACTTTCAGATTTCAAGGAAATTACCAAAATGAGACTTGCCATAAGTGTGGTCTTTTCCTCTGTGGCGGGTTATTTTCTGGGAGCAGATAATATAGATTTTGTAGTGGTTACTTTGCTGGCTGTTGGGGGATACCTGATGGTTGGAGCTTCTAATGCCTATAACCAGATCATCGAAAGAAATCTGGATGCATTGATGGACCGTACAAAAAACCGTCCGCTGCCTGCAGGTAGGATGACGGTTACTACTGCCTTTACTATTGCAAGTATATTCACAGTTCTTGGTTTGGTTGTATTGTATATAATCAATCCTAAAACAGCCATGTTTGGGGCGATAAGCATTTTTATGTATGTAAGCCTTTATACTCCCTTAAAAACCAAAACTCCGCTTTCTGTATTTGTTGGAGCTTTTCCGGGAGCCATTCCTTTTATGCTTGGCTGGGTTGCCGCAACCGGGAAATTCAGCATAGAACCGGGAACATTGTTTATGATCCAGTTCTTCTGGCAATTCCCTCATTTCTGGGCAATAGGCTGGTGGTTGTTTGACGATTATAAAAAAGGTGGATTCTTTATGTTGCCTACCGGGAAACGGGATAAGGGGACTGCAATTCAAATTGTGCTATACACTTGCTGGACTATTATGGTTTCTTTGATTCCTGTTTTTGGAGTTACCGGGAAATTATTCCTTACTCCGGTGTCTGGAGTTATAATTTTCTTATTGGGGCTGGGGATGCTGTATTATGCGATCAGGCTTTTTAAGGAGAAGACAGCAGGAGCTGCGAAAAAATTGATGTTTGCGAGCGTTTCATATATCACGCTCCTTCAAATAGTATATGTACTTGATAAATTTATACGAGAATGGATTTAACACAGGGCTCAGATAGAGCTAAACAAGCCAGAGCTAAAAAGATGATGCTGTGGTTCGGGATTATAAGCATGGCCATGACCTTTGCCGGATTGACCAGTGCTTATGTGGTAAGTAAGAACAGACCGGACTGGCTGACCAATTTTGAACTGCCGGTTTCCTTTCTTTGGAGTACACTGGTGATGGTAGCAAGTAGTGTTACTTTGATCATGAGTAAGAAAATGATTAGAAAGGGGAATCGCAGGAATGCCACTTCTCTTCTAATTGGAACTCTTATTCTGGCAATTTTATTCGTGGTTTTCCAGTTTTATAGCTTTTCTGAAATTGTTAGCCAAGGTTATTATTTTACCGGTAGCGAAAGCACGATCACGACATCCTTTATTTATGTGTTGGTATTGACCCATTTAGCCCACCTGGTTATAGGAATCATAGTGCTTTTGGTGTTAATTTATAACCATTTTAAACAACGCTATAACGCGGGGCAAATGCTTGGATTTGAGCTTGGTGCAACTTTCTGGCACTTTGTGGATATCCTGTGGATTTACCTGATTTTATTTTTATATTTCTTTAGATAATAAAAATGCGTATTTTTGCGCATCCTTTAACATTAAAACACTTCTATGGAGGCTACTGTTGTTAGAACAGGCACTGAAGGAAAAACCTGGGGTGGTGGTAACGATCCACTAAAAGCAAGTTACGGAAAAATGATGATGTGGTTCTTCATCCTTTCTGATGCTTTAACATTTTCAGGATTTCTTGCCGCTTATGGTTTTTCAAGATTCAAGTACATCGATTCATGGCCAATCGCTGATGAGGTATTTAATCACTTCCCATTTTTACATGGAGTAGATGCTCCTATGTATTATGTGGCGTTGATGACCTTTATTCTTATCTTTTCTTCTGTAACTATGGTATTGGCAGTGGATGCCGGTCACCATATGAAAAAAGGTAAAGTGACCATTTATATGTTCCTTACCATTATTGGAGGAATTATTTTCGTTGGTTCTCAGGCATGGGAATGGAAAAATTTTATAAACGGAACTTATGGAGCGGTAACCACAAAAGGTGGTAACATTCTTCAGTTTATCGATGCAGATGGTCATAGAGTCGCTTTAAGCGATGTGGCTGTTTCAATTCCTGGTGAGAGAGTTGAACATGAGGCTAACAATGGTATCTGGTTTGATTCCGGTGAAGGATTGCCTACATATAGTCTTGACGAGATCAAAGCAGGTTTTGCTGCAAATGATAATCTTTTTATCAGAACTCAAGAGCTTACTGAAGACGGAGAGAAAACCATACTTTCAAGAGATGAATCCATTGCCAAACTTAATAGGGAAGCAATAGGAACTATAGAAGGTGCTAACCTTACTCAAAATGAGTATGGTCACCCATTATTCGCAGACTTCTTTTTCTTTATTACAGGATTCCACGGTTTCCACGTTCTTTCAGGAATTATAATCAATATCATTATTTTCTTTAATGTGATCATAGGAACTTACGAGCGAAGAGGAAGTTATGAAATGGTAGAAAAGGTTGGTCTTTACTGGCACTTTGTAGACTTGGTTTGGGTATTTGTATTCACATTCTTTTACCTGGTTTAATTCTGAAATAAATTATTATGGCTCACGATACAACACACCATGGATCTGCAACTAAAAGGATCTGGACGGTTTTCGCAATACTTTCAATTGTAACTATTGCTGAAGTAATACTGGGAATTATAAAACCTGAATTTTTAACTCATACCATGTTCATTGGGATGAGACTTCTTAACTGGATATTCATTATCCTTACTATTTATAAAGCATATTATATCGCCTGGGCGTTCATGCACCTAGAGCATGAAACTAAAGGTTTAAGACGTTCTATTGTTTGGACGGGAATTTTCCTAATCAGTTATTTGATCTTTATTCTTTTGACTGAAGGTGGATATATATACGACGTTTATGATTCCGGTCATGTAGCCTGGGATTTCTAGTAAAAGTTAAATGCACAGGAAAAGACGGTTTTATGAAACCGTCTTTTTATTTTTGTAGCCCATAGTAATTGTGGATTTTCAGTTATGAAAAAATTTCTGGTACTCGGGATTTTATTTGCACTACCCATTACGGCATATCTGTTTTTTGCTTCTGGAAAGAACAACTTTGCCAAATTACCCATCCTTACCGAAAAGGTTGAGGATATAACAGCTTTCGAGACCAATACCGACAGCCTTCTTACCTTCGATGAACATATTAGCGTTGTAGCCTTTTTTGGTTCAGATCTTGAAAAGATAAAAGGAAACACTTTTAATCTTGATAAGAAGATCCTTGAAAAGTATTACAGCTTTAATGATTTTCAATTCGTCCTGGTTTTACCTTCTGAGACCAAAGAGGAAACCACAGCTTTTGTAGAAGAGTTCAAAAAGATAAGTGAATCTTCAAAATGGAAGATCGCTTATGGTTCTTCTAAAATGATAGATTCTGTGTTCTCAAGTTTTGAAACGCCTCATAAACTGGATCAAAACAGCTATTCTCCATATGTCTATATAATTGATAAGGACAGGAATCTAAGAGGAAGAGATGATGATGAAAGTCACGGAATGATATATGGGTATGATTCCCGTGATGTGGCAGAGCTTAATAATAAAATGAATGACGATGTTAAAGTGATCCTTGCGGAATACAGGCTGGCTTTAAAACGTAATAATCGTAAAAACAGATCTTAAGTTGAAGAATTATTCATACATAGGTATTTCTCTGGTTATTCTGATTTTTGGAATATTGTTTATTCCCAAGATCGTTGACCGGATAAGTAGTGAAGAAGTAGTTTCGTCTAACAGGCTTAACTCCGTTAGCGAAAAGACTAAAAAAAATACCGGAGAGCCATTGGCCTATCTGGAGCTGGATGGGGAAAGAAAAAAAGCACCGGAATTTGAGTTTATAGATCAGCATGGAGATACCATTTCCAATGAAGATTATAAAGGCAAAGTTTATCTGGTAGAATTCTTTTTTACTACCTGTCCTACCATTTGCCCTATCATGAATAAAAATTTGGTAGAGGTTCAAAATCAGTTTAAAGCTTCTGAAGATTTCGGGATCGCTTCTTTTACGATAGATCCTGCACATGATACTCCTGAAGTTCTTACTGAATATGCTAAAAACTACGGAATCACTTCAGATAACTGGCATTTGATGACTGGTGATGGAGAAAAAATCTACGAACTGGCTAATAAGGGTTTTGGAATTTACGCTGAAGAAGACGCTAATGCAGCGGGAGGATTTGCACACCAGGGGATGTTTGCACTTATAGATAAAGAAGGTTATATTAGATCGAGAACAGATCAATTCGGGAATCCGTTGATTTACTACAGAGGTTCTGTAGAAAGAAATAAAAGAGTGGCCGCCGGTGAGGAAGGACCGCAAATAGATATTTTAATTGAGGATATAAATAAACTACTTTGAAAAAGCTCATAAACAGTCAGGATAAGGTTGCAGTACCGGTTATTATTGGTCTGTCTATTGCTGTTCCCGTAATCGTGCTTATCCTAATGCTTTTGCCGGAACGTTATAATTTCCTAGGAACTTCCACTATGGCATTTCCGTTATTTCATGGAATTTTGAATTTTATGACCTCTATTCTGCTAATCATAGGATTCTATTTTATGCAGGCAGAGCGATATGTAGAGCATAGAAATACCATGATCTCGGCATTTGGACTTTCTGTGATCTTCCTTATAAGCTATGTGCTTTCCAAGATAAGCAATGAGCCGGTTCCTTATGGAGGTGAAGGCATCATGAGATATATCTATTTCTTTATCCTTATTACTCATATTGTGCTATCAGCGATCATTGTTCCTTTGGTGTTATTTACCATGTACAGAGGTTTAAGCGGAGAGTATGATAAACATGCTGCCATTGCCAAATGGACATTCCCAATCTGGTTCTATGTGGCTATCACAGGGGTATTGGTATTTTTATTTATGATGCCGTATTATTAGAAACGCTTGGGGATTGAAAATTCAATGCCGAATTTGATTTCGAAATGAAAAAGAGATTTTTAATCATATTCATCCTTTTAATGTTGATGCTTCCTGATACTGCGGAAGCACAATGCTCTATGTGTCGTGCGGTGCTGGAAAGTGAAGCCGATCAAAGTGCGGCCAAGGGAATCAATGACGGAATATTGTACCTGATGGTTTTCCCTTACCTGTTAATTGGCGGGATAGGCTATTTTATTTACCGCTCCCGGAAGAAAAGGAAAACCAATCCTTCTGAAAATTAGTTCTTCTCAATAGTCTTTTCTGTTTTCAGAATTTACCAAGTGACCTTTATAGGTCTTAAAAAACTTCTTCTTTTAGATTCCAGAATTTTTCAGGGTTAGGATGCTAATCGAATGCCTGACTAACTTTTATGGACGAAAAAATTTTCTAATCATCCTCTAATTTTAAGAATATCAATCCTTCTTTTCGTTATAAAAATAGGGGGTAAAAACTATAATTTTTCTCCGGGGGTGTAACAACCTATGTCTTTTCAAGACATATCATACAGAATTATATTATGAAGAATTATAGCTTTTTAATCTTACTAATCTTTTTCGGCGTGCAGTTACAGGCGCAGGAAAAAGAGTGGACACTTGAAGAATGTGTGAACTACGCACTGGAAAACAACATTCAGGTAAAACAAACGCAACTGGAACTTTCTCTGGCCGACATTGAGAGAAAAGATGCCATTGGAAATTTTATTCCCGGGATCAACGCTCAGGCATCCAATTCATGGAATACCGGTTTAACTCAAAATATAACCACCGGGATCCTGCAAAATCAAACCGTTCGTAACTTCTCTACAGGAGTAAGCGCGGGGATCACTTTGTTTGACGGGTTGAGAAATTTTAAACAATTACAAAGAGCTAAGCTTTCTAAATTAGCTGCGCAATATTCTCTGGATAAGATGAAAGATGATATTGCCCTGTTTGTAGCCGATGCATATTTACAGGTTCTTTTTAGTAAGCAAAATCTTGAAATTTTACAGGCACAGAACGAGGTAACTAAAGAACAGTTGCAACGTACCAAAGATCTGGTGGAAGCAGGTGTGTTGCCACAAGGTGATTTGCTGGAGATCAATGCTACTCTTGCCGATGAAAAGCAGAAAATGATCATTGCCAGAAATCAAATTCAAATCTCACTTATAGGTCTTGCTCAAACTTTGGGAATTAAAGATTACGAGAACTTCCAGATCGTAGACAGAGACTATGCAGTTTTTGGAAATGAGATCCTTAGTAATTCGGCTGAAGAAGTTATTGAAAAAGCAAAAGAAGCGAGATCTGAAATACGGATCGCTCAAACAAATAAAGAACTTGCCGAGCAGGATGTAGTACTTTCCAAAGGAGCTTATTATCCAACTCTTAATGCATTCTTTAATTATAATACCCGTGAGACAGGACAGGGAAGGATTACCGGAGCTGTACTGGACCCACAGGAGCCAACAAGACAAATAGGACTGGTTCAGGCTACTGAACAGATCGTGGTTGCTCCTAATACGATTCCAACTTTGGGTAGTCCGCTGCCTTTTATCGATCAATTATATCGTAATGATGGGATTAGTTATGGTTTCCAAATGAACATTCCAATTTTAAACGGATTCGCCACCAGAAACCAGGTGCAAAGAAGTGAGATCAATGTAAAGCGGGCAGAGTATCAACTGGAGCAGGCAGAGCTTGATCTGGAAGCAAACGTCTATCAGGCTTATATCGATGCTCAGGGTGCCTTTGAAGCTTATGAGGCCGCCTTGGTAGCTTCTGAAGCTCAATCGAAAGCCTTTGAATATGCTACTGAACGTTTTAATGTTGGATTGACCAATGCATTCGATTTTAGTCAGGCTAAGATCAGATTCGAGAATACACAAAGAGAGGCTCTTAGAGCTAAATACGATTATATTTTTAAACTAAAAGTTGTAGAACTTTATTTTGGAATTCCTGTGAGGGAATTAAAATTTTAGATAAATGAATAAAAAGAAACTTTTCATCATCCTTGGGATCGTCCTTGTTTTAATTATTGTTTTGGTAATTGGTAAAAAATCGGGATGGTTTGGGAATTCAGCGAATGTAAAAGAAGTTGAAATTACAAAAGTCGAACCTGTTGATATTACCGAAACTGTTTCTGCTACGGGAAAAATTCAGCCGGAAGTAGAAGTGAAATTATCATCAGAAGTTTCAGGAGAGATTATTGAATTACCCGTGGTGGAAGGACAGGCGGTTCAAAAAGGGGACCTTCTGGTTAGAGTGAATCCGGATATCTATCAGTCCAACGTGCAGCGTGCGAGAGCCAGCTATAGCAATGCCAAGGCGAATTATTCTCAAACCATGGCGGGATTAAAGCAGGCCGAAGCAGACTATAATCGTAACAAAACTTTATTCGAGAAAGGAGTTATTTCCAGAGCCGAATGGGATGGGATTATCTCCAATTACGAGATGGCTCAGGCCAATAAGGAATCCGCATATTATAATATGCAAAGTAGTGCGGCTACGGTAACCGAAGCTCAGGACAACCTAGGAAGAACCAATATCTATGCGCCAATGAGTGGAACTATCTCCAAACTTGATGCTGAATTGGGTGAAAGAGTTGTTGGAACGCAGCAAATGGCGGGAACCGAAATTCTACGTGTTGCCAACCTTGAGAACATGGAAGTTGAAGTTGACGTAAATGAAAATGATATTGTAAAAGTTGCTGTGGGAGATTCAACCATTGTTGAGGTGGATGCTTACCTGGGGAAAGAATTCCGTGGAATCGTAACCGAGATTAGCAATACTGCCGAGAACGAACTTACCACAGATCAGGTTACCAACTTTAAGGTAAAAGTTAGAATTCTAAAAGAATCCTATAAGGACCTGCTGGAAGGGAAGAAAGAAAATTATTCGCCATTCCGTCCGGGAATGACGGCAACGGTGGATATTATTACCAATAAAAGAACTCAGGTTATCGGGGTGCCAATCAGCTCTATTGTTATAAAAAGTGATACTACGGCGACTAAGAAAAAATTTGGTACAAGTACGGTGAAAGGTGATGATGAAAAATTTGAGTGTGTATTTGTAAAAGAGGGACAAAAAGCTAAACTTCGCGTCGTGGAAACGGGCATACAGGATGATTCTCAAATTGAGATCACCAAAGGATTAAAGGCAGGGGATATTGTGATCACCGGACCTTATAATACTGTTACAAAAAGCCTGGATCCCGGAGATGAAATTGAAGTTAAAAAAGCCGATTCAGAAGAAGAATCGGAGGATTAAAACCTGATAGATTTTGGCGATCATTCTATGTTTAGAGACGGCCACGACTAATTGCTCTGTAGGATTAGCGAAGGACGGGAAGATTATTTCCTTAAAGGAAGATAACAGCAAGGGATATTCTCATGCCGAGAAACTCCATGTATTTATCGAAGAGGTATTAAAAGAAGCCGGTCTAACCACCGGTGATCTTCATGCCATTGCGGTAAGCAAAGGTCCGGGTTCTTATACCGGCTTGCGCATTGGAGTCTCTGCCGCAAAAGGCCTGTGTTTCTCCCTGGAAATTCCTTTGATCTCTGTACCAACACTTGATTTGCTGGCAGGAAAACTAAAGGGTGAAGATGGAGTTTTAATCTCTATGTTGGATGCAAGAAGGATGGAAGTCTATTCTGCCGTTTATGATTCTCAATTGAATCAGATTAGAGACACCAAAGCACAGATCCTTGATGAAAATTCTTTCGAAGAATATCTAAAAGATTCAAAGGTTCATTTTATTGGGAATGGAGTGGCGAAATTCAGGGAAATAATTTCTTCTGAAAATGCTGTATTTCATGAGCAGGTTTTTCCTTCAGCTGTAGAAATGGCTGAAATCGCAGAACTAAAACACAAAAAAAGCGACACCGAAGATGTCGCTTATTTTGAGCCTTATTATTTAAAGGATTTTATAGCCGGTTAAGACCTTTCAATATTCTTTTCTCTTACCGTACCATTCATTTTAGTCTGGTCGTATAGATAAACGTCTCTCTGAGGATAAGGGATAGTCATTCCTGCTTCTTCAAGTCTTATCTTACCTTCCTCTATCATATACCAGTGAAGATCCCAGAAATCTGCTAATTCTGCCATATATCTTACAGAGAAGTTTACAGAGCTGTCCCCAAGTTCAGAAACAATGATTTGCGGAGCGGGATCTTTCAGGATCTTTTCCTGTTCCATCACCATATTGGTAAGAACTTCTTTGGCCTTCTTGATATCATCATCATAAGAGATTCCAAAAGTAAGGTTCTCTTTTCTGGTCTTATTAAAGCTATAGTTGGTGATGTTATCATTACTTAACTCTCCATTTGGGATTACCACACGCTGGTTCCCGAAAGTGTCCAGTTTGGTATAGAAAAGCGAGATCTCTACTACCGCGCCAGAAACTCCCTGAGCTTCGATCCAGTCACCAACTTTAAATGGTTTTAGAACGATTATAAGCACACCACCGGCAAGATTGGCCAATGATCCCTGTAGCGCCAGACCAATTGCCAGACCTGCAGCACCAATTGCAGCTACCAGAGAGGCACTTGCAACTCCAAGTTGAGTAATTACAAGCACGAACAATAAGATCTTCAATCCCCAGCTCGCAGCATTTATGGTAAAAGTTTCCAGAGTTGGGTCAAAATTCTCTTTGTCAAATAGCTTTTTTAGGTATTTGATGAAGAGTTTAATAACCCATAATCCCACGAATAATAAAACTAAAGCACCAATGAGCGTAGGCAAATAGTCTATAAACTTATTTGCATACTCTTTGGCAATTTCGCCATAGTTGTCCAATTTTTCCATTTGTTTTCTTTTGATTTTAATTAAGGAACCTATTCTAAAAAATTAGAGCTTAAATGTTGTTTAATTTATGTTAAACTTCTGAAAGTTGCTGTAAAGCCTCGACTTCTGAAATAATAGGTTTAGAACAGGTGCCCATCGTGCATATATAAATCAGATCTTCACCTTCTTTGTATCGCTGCTTCAAAATTGGTAATTCTGAAGGTTTTGAACTTCCGGCAAGGATTACATTGGGAAGATATTGTCTTTGAAAAGTTTCCAGTTTTTTTACCGAATTTTTACCGGATACAGCAACTTCATAAAAGTCATGGGTAAAATTAAGCAGTAGATCCAGCCAGTTGGAATAGGATTGAGGGTATTCTGAAATCTTTGGAAGAATGGTTCCAAGCATATTTTCAGCAACAGAGATCATCTCCATATTTGCCATTAACTGGCCCATTCTATAATAGTTTTTTGCCATGACCGAATTTGACGCAGGAATTACATTGTCACTAATTTCAATATTCCTGGTAACCAGTTTGCGGTCCTTACTTGAAGTAAAATAAAATAATCCGGAAGCCTCATCTAAAAAGTCCTGCTCTGCGATTTTAAATAGCTCCTCTGCTTTTTGAAGATAGAATTCGTCGAAATTGGCTTCATACAGATCCAGCAGGGCTTTGATCACAAAAGCATAATCTTCCAGATACCCGTTGATATGGCTACGACCATTTTTATAAGTATGCTGCAAAGTGTCGTTGTTCAGCCAAAGATGCTCCTCAATAAATTTGATTCCTTTAATAGCCCGCTCTAAGTATTCTTTGTTTCCAAATGCTTTGTAGGCTTCACAATATCCACTTATCATCATAGCGTTCCATGAGGTAAGGGACTTATCATCAAGGCCTGGTTTTACCCTTTTAGACCTGTGCGCAGCGAGAATATTTAAACAGTTTTCAATTTTTTCGTTCAATTCTGTAACCGAAATTTCATGGCTGGCTGCTATCTCTTCCTTCGGCTGAGTTCGAATTAATACATAGTTGCCGGCTTCCCACTTTCCAAAGGAATTGAAATTGAAGTAAGTGGAGAAAATTCTGAAATCTTCTCCAAGTAGTTTTTCCAGTTCAGCTTTGGTCCATACATAATAAGCGCCTTCCTCGCTAATACCTTTCTCGTTTTTACTATCGGCATCTAAGGCAGAATAGAATGCTCCGGAAGCGTCACTGAGTTCGTTATTTACAAAATTCAGCGTCTTTTCTACAACTTCCTTATACCATTCGTCTTTTGTAAGCTTATATAGTCTGGCATAGGATTCCACAAGCTGTGCATTATCATACAGCATTTTTTCAAAGTGAGGAACATGCCACTTTTCATCAACTGAATACCTCGAGAATCCGCCGGCCACAGGATCAAAAACTCCGCCCCAGGAGATCTTGTTAAAGGTGTGTTTACAATATTCCTGTAACTCCTGGTCCTGTGTCTGGTAAGCATATCTCAGGAGAAAATCATAATTGTTGGGCATCATGAACTTCGGACTTCTGTTATAACCGCCATTTTTATGATCGAAAGAACTTTTCCAGTTCTCCATAATATCCTTAAAAACCGAAGGCTCTAAACTCTGCTTGCTTCCTGCAGGTTCAATTAGATTGATCTGTTGTAATCCTTTTTCAAGTTTTTCTGCATACTCCAGTAATTTCTCTGGCTGAGTTTCATATAAATGGGATATCTGCGAAAGAGCATTTATCCATTGTTCTTTCCGGAAATATGTTCCGCCCCAAACAGGTCGGCCATCGGGGAGGGCTACGATATTCATGGGCCAGCCACCGGCACCGGTCATAACCTGTACGGCATTCATGTATACCTGGTCCACATCTGGCCTTTCTTCACGATCTACTTTTATATTGATGTAATTTGCGTTCATCACCTTTGCCACTTCGTGATCTTCAAAGCTTTCGTGCTCCATTACGTGACACCAATGACAGGCAGAATATCCCACGCTTATTAAAAGAAGTTTGTTTTCCTTTAAAGGCAGATCCAGGGACTCATCATTCCATGGATGCCAGTCAACCGGGTTGTAGGCATGCTGAAGTAAATAAGGACTGGTTTCATTAATTAAGGCGTTGGATTTATTGTTTTCCATTTAGTGGGCTGGTATTTATAAGTGTCTCCTAAAATACGAATAATGTGAGTCATTAAAAACCTTACTGCGCTTAGGCATTATGAATAAACCGGGAATTAGATAAGGATTAAAACCAAAAAATCCCTTTATAAAAAGGGATTTTTAAATTATCTAAGAAGGTTTCTTAACCGTTAACGGCCTCAACGTATTCAACTTTTCCTCGAAGCATGTCTCTTAGCATGGTTTCAATCCCACTCTTCAAGGTCATGGTAGAAGATGGGCAACCGCTGCAGGCACCCTGTAGAATTACTTTTACCGTTTTATTTTCTTCATTATAACTGTCGAATAATATGTTCCCTCCGTCACTTGCTACGGCAGGTTTAATATATTCATCAAGTATGGCTACGATTTGCTGTGAAGTGTCATCCAGATCTTCGTAACTCGGTTTGGCTTTTTCCTCTTCGGCAGTTTCAGTCGCAGATGGAGCGATGCTGTCTGCATTTAAAACTTCATTTCCATCTTCAATATAAGTACGGATGAATTCACGCAATTCCATGGTGATCTCATTCCAGTCGGCCATGTCATATTTTTGGATGGAAATATAATTTTCATCTATAAATACTTCTTTTACGAATGGGAAGTGAAATAATTTCTGAACCAATGGCGCATCTTTGGCATCATCGATATTTTTGAACTCTACAGATTGAATTACCAGTTTTTTATTCGCTACGAACTTCATTACTCCAGGATTCGGAGTACTTTCAGCGTACACGGTTACCGGGACTTTACCGGAGCTGGTAGCTTCTTGTTTGATAACCTCTCCGCCTTTATTCAAATAAGTCTCAATTTGATCGGCTACCTCTTTTTCTACATCTGCCCATTCTACGATATCATATTTCTCTATCGCAATAAAATTCTGGGCAATGTAAACTGTCTTTACAAAGGGTAAATAGAATAATTGCTGAGCCAGGGGAGACCTGGAAGCTTCATCTATATTCTTAAATTCAAAGTTCTCATGTCTGGTAAGAAACTTATCTGCTTCAAACTTAACAATTGATGGGGTTCCTGTTGGAACTATGTTGATATTGAAATCTTTCATCTCAAAAATTTTTGCAAAAATACTAAAGAAAATACGGTTAATACATATATTTATAGCCTTTATGAAAATTGGGGCTTTTACGAAAGGCTTCTTGCGGAAGCCAACACATTTTTCGGGGTGCTTCGGGTTGTTGGTGTCGATATTCTTAATACAGGGGCTATCTCTTAAAGCCCAGGAGGTCATTCCAACTTACTCAGATTATCTCGTGGATAATCTATACCTCCTTCATCCATCCATGGCAGGGGCTTCTAATTTTGACCAGCTGCGAATTACCGGAAGAACCCAGTGGTTCGACGTGGAGGATGCTCCAAACTTACAGACCTTTGGTTATAATAGACGAGTTGGTGAAAAAATTGGCTTGGGTGGCATAATTTTTCGTGATGAAAACGGAAATTATTCCAAAATTGGTGCCTATGGTACTTTTGCTTATCATCTTATGTTTTCCAGAAGTACTGCAGATCTCAATCAGCTTTCTTTTGGAATTAGCGGAGGGATCCTGCAACACCGGCTTGATGCCAGTGGATTCACTCGTTTTGATCCAATAATTGGTGCGAGCCAGTCAGATATTTTTGCTAATATGGACGTGGGTATTTCATATTACGTGAGGGACCTATATTTTCATTTTGCAGCAAAAAATATACTTACCGTAAAACGAGATCTCTTTTATTCTGACGCGGTTCCGGATAATATGCGGAAATACCTTTTTTCTGCAGGTTATGTTTTTGAATTAGACTGGAACAGTAACTGGAGTTATGAGCCTTCAATACTTTTGCAGGCCAGGGAGGCCACCAGTGAAATAGTTGTAGATCTCAATGCAAAAGCCTATTACCAATTGGATAATGGAAAATTATGGGGAGGGCTATCATACCGAAACAGTTTTGATGCTTCAGAATATTCTTCTGCAGGTGATGAGGTGAAAAGTGAACAACTTCGATATCTTACGCCTTTCCTTGGGGTGAATTATAATAGATTCCTGTTTGGTTATACTTTCAGCTACCAGTTGAACTCCCTTGTTTTAAGCAATAGTGGCTTCCATCAAATCACTTTAGGTTATAATTTTGGAGAGAGCAAGAAAAGATACGATTGTAAATGTCCTGCGATCAATAATTAGAATTCCAAAGTAGAAACCTTATAACCATTTTTATTGGCATTGATAATCTCCCTTAGCACATTGGGAGAAGTATTGGTATAAAATTCAGGTTCTTTATAAGTTTCAGTCCCGTTAAGAAGTGACGATTTAAATAAAATCGATTTGGTTTGTCTGGCAACTGCTTCACCCGAATCGATTATCTCTACATTTTCAGGTAAAATTTTTCTGAGAGCAGGAACCAGGTAAGGGTAGTGGCTACAGCCCAAAACAAGATAATCTATTTTCGCGGCAAGCATCGGCTTTAGCAAATCCTTTAAAAACTCTTGTGTTTCTTCAGAGTCCTTTTTCCCGGCTTCTATAAGTTCTACCAGTCCGTTTCCTTCAACTTCAATAACATTGATGTCCTTAGTATAAAGTTCTGAAGTTTCTGCAAAAAGCTGACTGGAAAGTGTTCCCCGTGTCGCCAGTATTCCTATGGCCTTATTGGCGCTTTTTAAAGCCGCTGGTTTTATCGCAGGTTCAATTCCAATAAAAGGGACGGGATAAGTGGATCTGAGTACTTTAATGGCATTTGTAGTGGCCGTATTACAGGCTACCACCACCAGTTTGCAATCCATGGAAAGCAATTTTTCTGTATTTTTTACAGAAAGGGAGATAATCTCTTCCTGAGTTTTGATGCCGTAGGGCGCATTTTTACTATCAGATAAATAGATCGTCTTTTCATTTGGAAGCAGGCTGTGGATCTCCTTCCATATAGAAGTGCCTCCTACGCCTGAATCAAAAATGCCTATGGGTCTGGGGTCATTCATATTTGTGTAAAAATAAAAACTGCGTACAAGTATGTACGCAGTTTAAACAATTTATTCAAAAAAGAATGATATTACATTCCTAATTCTTTCTTTACGTCTGGTAGTAAGTTATAACCATCAGCCAAAAGTACTCCTGTACCGGTAGTAGAATCCAATACATAGTCATAACCTTTTGCTCTGGCTACTTTCTGAATTGAGTTTCTAACTTTCTCAAGAATTGGTCTTAAAAGATCAGTTTCCTTCTTTTGAAGATCCTGACGCGCTTTTGCACTGTGTTCCTGGATTCTTCTCTGAGCAGCCTGTAATTCTGCAGCTCTCTTCTGGTTTTCCTCTTCAGACTTTGTATTAGCTTCGGCTTCGTAACGTTGCATGGTGCTTTGAGCTTCAGATAGCATATCTTTTATCTCTGCATCATATGTCTTTTCAAGTTTTTGAAGCTGATCCATGGCGCTTTTATACTCAGGTAATGACTGTACTAATTCCTGGGTTGCGATGTGTGCAACCTTGGACTGCGCATTTGTAAAAGCAGTAGCGCCAATCATTAATGCTAAAGCTATAAAAAGTGTTCTGAATTGTTTCATTGTAATCGTAG
>NZ_JBLVTL010000004.1:174123-181455 GCF_048285835.1 Christiangramia aquimixticola | reverse complement strand
ATTGTGTCCTTCTTTGTTTCTCTTGCTTTAAGGAGGGAGTCTTTTTTTCTTTCCCTTTCCTGAAGAATTTTAGCTCTTCTTTCCTCAAATTCTTTTTGTCTTGCATTCTTCAAAGAATCCCTTTCCTTCTTTCGGGCTTCTATATATGCTTCCCGTTCAGATTTTTTCTGCTCTACAAGTTCTTCTCTTTTGGAGATTTCCTTGTCTTGCTCCACAGTGCGGTTTTCTTCTTTCTCGAATTGCTTGACCTCGCTTTTGTTTTCGAGTTGTTCGCGGTTGGCAGTTCTTTTGATTGTTCGCAAAACTATTTCGCTCACGTCAAACTGCTTGTCTGCATAGATCATACCAATGTCTGAAGTTCTGTCAAAAACAAAATCCAGATTCCGGTTTTCGGCTATTTGCTGTACTGCTGCAAACACCTGATCCTGTATAGGTCTAACCAGTTGTTTTTTCTGGTTGATATAATCACCTTTTGGGCCAAACCTGTTTTGTTGATAATCCAAAGCCTGTTGCTCCATGTAAGCGATCTCGCTTTCTCTTTCCTCGATAAGCTCTTTAGTTAAAAGTGCTTTCTCATTATTGAGTTTGGATCTCATCTCCTCAACCTTTCGCATTTTAGCTTCGGCTTCGGCTTTCCATTCCTGCACCCGGCCATCAAGCTGCCTGCTGGCTTCCTGATATTCCGGAACATTTTCCAGGATATACTCCATATCTATATAACCTAACCTGATACTTTTTTGAGCTTGAACCGTAGAAAGGCTCAGGGCTAAAATGGTTAATATGGAAGCTATCCTTTTTTTCATTTAAATCGAATATAGAAAATATCGTGCCAAATTAAAACTGTTGTCCAATTATAAAGTGAGTTTCCCATCCGTTAGGACCTTGTTGACCCACTACATCATCAAACCCATATCCAAAATCTATCCCAAGTAAACCAAAGGTAGGCATGAATATTCTAAGACCCACACCGGCAGATCTGTTTAACTGAAACGGATTATAGTCTCTAAAATTGTCATAGGTTGCTCCCGCCTCTAAGAAAGATAGAGCGTAAATGGAAGCTGCCTGCTTTAAAGTAATAGGGAAACGTAGCTCTAAAGAGTATTTATTATAAATAACTGCTCCGTCATCACGAGAGTCAGCCGGACGGTCAAGTGGTACAACCGACTGGTTTGGATATCCACGTAACTGAATGGTTTCTCTACCATCAAGACTATAAGATCCAAGACCATCACCACCTAAATAGAATCTTTCGAATGGCGGTACACCTCTTTCATTGTTATATGCTCCCAGGAATCCGAATTCTGCATGTGTTTTTAATACAAGATTGCTGTTTCCTCCAAAATTTGCCAGAGTTTCATACCAGCTTCCTGCAAGTTTGATCTTGTAGAATTCAAGCCAGTTATATTTTTTCTGATCTACTTTTTCCTGATCTGGTACCGAGTTTTCCGGAGTAACACGGTGTCCTTCATAATTGATCAGGTTGCCGTTATCATCTCTTAACTGATACTCATCCATATCCTGAAGATTTGCGTAGTCTACACCGTTCCATAGCGAATAAGGAGGGGTGAATTTCGCGCTAAAATCGAATTTGGAACCCTGAGTTGGGAAAATAGGGTTAAAGGCAGTGTTGTCTCTAATTATTCCCAATTTATAGTATAAGTTGTTGGAGTGACCATTCCCAAAAGTAAAGAGTCCGGTATTATAATTATTAAGATTATATCTCTGGAACCCAACAACATTTGATAAAGTCACATATTGATCTGGGTCTGTAAGTCTTTTTGCAAGACCAACATTCACTCCAAGAATATCAAAACTTCTTGATTTATCTGCTTCTCTGTTAACATAGTCGAATAAAAACTGACGTGTATAACTAAACGAAGTAGATAAACTCACCGGTCTTTTTCCTCCAAGCCATGGCTCTCTAAAAGAAAGGCTATAGGTTTGGTAAAAAGTACTTGCCTGTGCTCTTAAAGATAAGGTTTGACCATCTCCCATTGGAACAGGAGTATAAGCATCCTTGTCAAAAAGCCCCTGAATAGAGAAGTTGTTGAACGAAAGACCAAGGGTTCCTATGAAACCTCCGCCACCATAACCTCCCTGAAGTTCGATCTGGCTGGCTCCCGATTCCACTACCTGATATTCCAGGCTTAAAGTTCCTTCTCTTGGATCTGGATCTACAAATTCAGGATTTAACTGTTCAGCATCAAAGAATCCTAATGCTCCAAGTTCACGAATGGTAGCAACCACCGCTTCCTGACTGTATTTTTGACCGGGTTTGGTACGCATTTCCCTGTAGATCACGTGATCCTTGGTTTTGGTATTCCCGGTTACTCTAATTTCGTCGAAGTATGCTTCTTTTCCTTCTACAATTCTTACTTCAAAGTCGATAGTATCGTTATAAACATTGGTCTCTACAAGATCAATATTCGAGAATAGATACCCGTTATTTTGATAGATATTGGCAATAGAAGTTTTGTTTGGTTCCCTGGATTGAATTCTTTCGTCAATCACAACCCCATTATAAACATCACGTTTTTTAACTCCAAGTAGTCGGCTTAGTTGATCATCTGTATAAGCAGCATTCCCAAGAAAATCAATGTTTCCTACAAAGTATCTGTTTCCTTCTTCAAGGTTGATGGTAAGAGCAATGGTTTCATCGTCCTTTTTAACAAGGCTGTCAGATATAATTCTGGCATCTCTGAATCCTTCTTCTTTGTATTTATCTATTAACGCAGCTTTATCGGTTTGATAATCTGCTCTTACAAATTTAGATCGCTTCCAGAATCTTAAAGGGTTTTTCTGCTTGGTCTTCTTCATGGTCCCTTTCAGCTTTGAATCTGAAAGTTCTTCATTCCCAATAAAATTGATATCAGATATTTTTACCCGGTTCCCCTGGTTGATATCCACGACCATATTAACCTTGTTAGCCCCAACTGAATCGTTGGCTTCACTGGTTCTTATGGCAACATCTGCATTAAAATATCCTTCTTTTCTATACTTGTTCTCAATATAGTTCTTGGTAGTTGTGATAAGGTTCTCGGTAACCTTAACTCCTGGTTTAAGACCGTTTTCGTCTATAAGCTTGTCACGTTCAGATTTCTTTTTAACCCCATCAAATTTTACCTGATATAGTACCGGTACTTCTTTTATCTCAAGTTCCAGATCGGCTACGTTCCCGTCAACATTGGTAAGGTAAAAATTGATATCGCTAAAGAGATCAAGACTCCATAATTTGTTGATAATGCTACGAAGTTTCTCTCCCGGGATGTAAATTTCTTCTCCCTTTTTTAATCCTGTATAAGCAATGACCGTTTTCTCGTTATAGGTGGTGGTACCGGTCACTTTTATTTCTCCAATGGTATATTTTTTAGAGTCTCCAAGGGGGAGATCCTGTGCTTTGGCAGCTATACTGAAAATGAAAAAAAATGCGAAAAGAATAAAAATCTTCTTTGTCATGAATGCACTAACTGAGTTGCTCACTTGTTTTTCCAAATCGTCTTTCTCTGTTTTGATAGTTGTATATGGCTTCAAATAGATCTTCTCTTCTGTAGTCCGGCCATAAGATTTTCGTAAAATACAATTCCGCATAAGCAATTTGCCATAACAGGAAATTACTAATGCGTTGCTCACCGCTTGTTCTGATCAAAAGATCAACATCCGGCAAATTTTGGGTGTAAAGATGCTTATTTATAACCGATTCATCAATAGCATCTAAGGATAATTCTTCACTTTTTATCTTCTCTGCTATTTGTTTGAAGCAACTGGTAAGTTCTTCCCGGCTACCGTAACTCAAAGCGAGGGTCAGGGTCATTCGGCTATTGCCGGAGGTTTTTTCGATAACATCAAGTAGTTCCTGTCTTGCTTTTTTTGGTAAACTGGCGATGTTTCCAATGCAATTAAGTTTGATATCGTTTTCCTGTAACGTCTTGATCTCCTTTCTTAGAGAGGATACAAGTAACTTCATCAGGGTGTCTACTTCCAGTTTGGGTCTGTTCCAATTTTCGGTTGAAAAAGCATACAGCGTAAGGTTTTTAACACCAACTTCGGCGCAGCCTTCTACAACGTCTCTCACTGCTTTGGTGCCTTCTTTATGCCCGGAAGCTCTGAGGAAACCTTTTTGTTTAGCCCAGCGACCATTCCCATCCATAATGATGGCAATATGCTCGGGTAATTTTTCAAGGTTTAAATTGTCTCTATAATTCATTTAAAAGCAATAACACGGCTTTCGCCCAAATGTAAATGTTAATGTTACGCCGGTAAATACATACCAGTCGTTCGTATTTCTATTTCCAAATACAGCAGTTGGTTCACGTCTGCCCAGATACTCCTCGGGCCAGCTACCGTCAAGATTATCGGTCATGGTATACCTGGCTCCAATTTCAAAGGCTCCAATAATATGCTTTGTAACCGATTCTTTATAACCCATTACCATAGGAATTGCAAAATCCCAGTTGGTACCTTCGTTTACAAGATTTGCAGCCCGACCATTTTTTAACCACATATGGTCTGCCCTAAAATAAGTTATTCCGGTATAAAGATACGGAGTACTCTGGGGCATTGGGTCTGTAAGGTCAAAACTCCAGAAGTTAAATTCCAGTCCTAAGGAAGCTTCAGCGATGGTATTATTAAATGAATATCCTCGCTGCTGTCTTCTGGTTTCATCAGATTTTGCGTCATCTGCAGAAATTTCTGCATACAACAAAGATAATCTAATAGAATGTCTTTCACTTCTGTTCCATTTCGCAATCAGGCCTCCAACGGGAGTGTTTGGCAATATATAATTGGTTTTTCCTACATCGCCAATATAATTAGCCCCTCCGGCAAAACCTCCAATTTCGAACTGCTGGGCGCTGGATGAAAGGGTAATAATTGCCATTACCAGAAATGCGAATAGGTACCTCATAGGTTTTCAAAAGTTTGCAAATATAACAATTCTGTTTGCTCTGCAATAATTTGAGCAGATTTGTACATACGTAAAACACGTTTTGGAAAGATTTATTGCTTAATTACGCCGGTCTTCACCCCATAATAGTTTTTTTCGAAGGGTATTTAAAAAACTATCATTGGTTAATTCCACCAGGTTAATGCAATAGGGAGCTTTGGAAATGATGATTTCAGTATCGTTTTCCAAAGTTGCAATTCTGGAATCCATAGACACCAAATGAGTGTTTTCCCGCCCGGAGACTTTAAGCTTGATTTTAGTATGGTCTCTAATTACCAGGGGTCTCGCGTTGAGGTTGTGTGGCGCAATAGGTGTAATCACCAAAGAATCTGCATCTGGAGTAATTACCGGGCCGCCACAACTTAAGGAGTATCCTGTGGAACCTGTGGGAGTAGAGATTATAAGGCCGTCTGCCCAATAAGAGGTTAGGAATTGCCCGTCCAGCCAGGTGTCTACCGTGATCATGGAGGTGGTATTCTTTCGGCTTACAGCCACTTCATTTAAAGCAACATGAGAAAATACCGGATCGTAGGTTTTAGGATTCGTTTCAATAGTTAAAACCGAGCGCCTCGATAAGCTGAATTTCTTTTCAAGGATCTCATCCAGGGTGCTTTCAATTTGTTCTTTTTGAATAGTCGCAAGAAATCCTAATCTCCCGGTGTTGATCCCTACAATGGGAATCTCCAGATTTCGAATGTAGTTAATGCTTTTCAGGATGGTACCGTCTCCTCCAATACAAAAGAAAAGATCATAGGATTTGTCCAGTTCTTCAAATGCGCTGAAGTGTTCATAGTCCTTATCGATGGAATTGTTACTGTGAATAAGCTCCAGAAAATTCTCCTCGATCAAAACTTCCACGTTCTTTTGATCAAGTAAGCTAAGCAGCTGTCCAATATAGAAGGCTGCATTTTCGTGATAAAACTGCCCGTAAATACCTATTTTCATAACTATATGTTCAGGTATTTATCCAGATACTGAGATCTGTCCTTTAAGTTTTTACTGAAATTGTCTTCCTGATGCTCAGAAATTATAAGGTAGCCATATCTTCTAAATGACTGAATTATTTCATTCATGCCTGACGGAGAAATTTTAAGAGTAATTTGAGCCATCTCATTCTCGATCCTGGATATAAAAACTCCAAGGAGATGGGCATTATTCGATTCTACAATTTGACTAACTTCACCAAGGGTGTAATCTTTAAAAGATTTTTCAATTACCAGGATATTTCCCGGTTCATGTAAAAAAGGAGTTTCTTTAAATAAGGAGATCATTTCGTTAAGCTCCACATAACCAATATATATGTTGGTTTCATTTAAAACCGGAAGGATATTGGAATTGTTCTGCGCAAAAGCTTCAAGGCTGTCCAGCCAGTAATTGCTTTCCCTTACATAAAATCCCTCCAGACTATAACGGTAATCATTCAGTGTTTTTTCATTCTCAAAACAACGAACATCATTTTCAGAAATACACCCCAAATAAACCCCATTTTCTGCAACCGGCAGATGGGTGTAAGTGAGCTGGTTGAAAAGCTTCTGAACATCTCCAATTTTTTCAGAAAGACTCAGGATCTCCACGTCATTTAAAATGTGTTCCTTCAAACTCATAATTCTCTTATCCTTTTCTGCAAATTAATCAAAATAATATTCATTGAAGCAGGCTGCACTTTGTATTTTTGTTAATAAAATGAGCGAAATATGACTAAATTAAGTGTAAATATCAATAAGATCGCAACCTTAAGGAATGCCCGTGGCGGGGATGTTCCCAATCTTAGTGAAGCAGCAATAAATATTGAAAAGTTTGGTGGGCAGGGGATTACCGTGCATCCGCGACCGGACGAGAGACATATTAGATATGCCGATGTTAGAGAGCTTAAGCCGGTGCTTACTACCGAATTTAATATAGAAGGGAAGCCTATCAAGCAGTTTACGGATCTTGTGCTGGAGGTGAAGCCCGCACAGGTTACTTTGGTGCCAGATGCCGAAGATGCCATTACTTCCAATGCCGGCTGGGATACTGTGAAACATCTGGATTACTTAAAAGAGGTTATCGCAGAATTCAAGTCACACGGGATAAGAACCTCGATCTTTGTAGATCCCAGAAAAGAAATAATTGAAGGAGCAGCAAAAACAGGGGCAGACAGGATCGAGCTTTATACAGAAGCTTTTGCGGTTGACTTTGCTAAAGGAGATAAGCAGGCGGCGAAAGCTTACGCTGAATGTGCCGAACTGGCTCATGATTTAGGACTGGGGATCAACGCCGGTCATGATCTTTCATTGAAGAATATTCAGTTTTTTAAGGAGAATGTGCCTTATCTCGATGAGGTTTCCATAGGCCATGCCTTAATTTCAGAAGCCTTATATATGGGATTGGAAAATACAATTCAGCAATAT
>NZ_JBLVTL010000004.1:140870-174086 GCF_048285835.1 Christiangramia aquimixticola | reverse complement strand
TTCTGGGTGAGGGAAAACCTATGCTTATTTTACATGGATTCCTGGGAATGAGTGATAACTGGAAAACATTAGGGAAGCAATTTGCAAAAGAGGGTTTTCAAGTGCATTTGATCGATCAGCGAAATCATGGAAAAAGTCCGCATAGTGACGATTTTTCCTATGAATTACTGGCTGAAGATGTTGTGGAATATTGTGAAACTCACAACTTGAAAAACATTATTCTGTTAGGGCATTCGATGGGTGGTAAAACAGCCATGCTAACTGCCTGTAAGAATGAAGGGCTGGTGTATAAGCTCGTGGTGGTTGATATAGCTCCAAAATATTATGCTCCGCATCATCAGCAAATTCTTAAAGGATTAACCGCTCTGGATGAAGCTAAATTAACGTCCAGAGGTGAGGCTGAAGATTTTCTTGAAGGATATATTGAGGGAGCAGGAGTGCGATTATTCCTTTTGAAAAATCTGTACTGGAAAACCAAGGATCAACTTTCTTTAAGAATGAACCTTGATGCATTAAAAGCGAATATCAACAATATTGGTGCAGCGCTGGAATCGGGTGCGAAGTATGAGGGCCCAACGCTTTTTATCAATGGAGCTGAATCTGATTATATAAAAGAGGAGGATAAATCTCTTATCAAAGAGCATTTTCCGGAGGCTGAAATCGAAAAAATTGAAGGCGCCGGTCACTGGGTTCATGCAGAAAATGCTAAAGCCTTTTATAAAGCGGTAATGCATTTTGTTTAAAACCTTTCTAATTTTATTATGTATGCATAATAAAATTGAATGTTTTATTGCGTAATATCTAATTTATGCTATTTTTGGCGCTAGCATTTTAAGAAATTAAGAATTTAATCCTACTTAAATTATGAAAAGACTTTTTGTACTTGGTCTGTTAATGTTGACTGCGGTAACTACCTATGCCGGGGGATACAGAGTAAGTTTACAGGGCCAGAGAGGACTCGCGATGGGGCATACGGGAGTTGCCGTAGTAAATAATGCCGAATTGGCATTTTTTAATCCTGCGGGATTGGTTTTCCTTGAAAACAAGATCAACGCAGCCGTTGGTGTAAGTGCCGTATTCTCTGATGTGGTATGGCAAAATGATGAATTTGGGCAAATGGCTCGTACGGATAGTCCTGTTGGGACCCCGTTTTATGCATATTTTTCTTACAAATTAAGCGATAAGTTTAGTGTAGGTCTTGCGGCTTATACTCCTTACGGAAGTTCTGTAGCCTGGGAAAAAGACTGGGCCGGATCACATTTAGTAAATGATATTGAACTGGCTGCTATTTATGTGCAGGCGTTAGCTTCATATAAAATTACCGATAACCTGTCTGTGGGTGGAGGTCCTATCTATGTAAGCGGATCGGTTAATTTTAACCGTAATCTTACCAGAACGCTTTCAGATATTGAAGGGAATCGTTCGAATGTAACTCTTGATGGATCGGGAATCAGTGCCTTTGGATGGTCTGCCGGTGCAATGTGGAGCCCAATGGATAGTCTTCGAATTGGGGTTAATTACCGTTCAGAAATTCTTGTTGAAGCTGAAGGCGGAGATGCCGATTTTGAAAACATTCCTAATTCTCCATTAACTCCTTTCAGAGATACTCAGTTTAATGCAACGCTTCCACTTCCTGCTGAACTAACAATTGGTGCTTCTTACCAGTTGAATAAGCAGTGGTTGTTCGCTTTCGATTACAACCGTACTTTCTGGGATGTATACGAATCTCTTGATGTAGATTTTGCAGATCCAAATATTCCAGATTCAAATAACCCAAGAGAATACAAAGACGCATCTATTTACAGATTCGGACTTCAGTATACAGCAAACGAGGTCTTTACTTTAAGAGCAGGATATTACTTTGATGAATCTCCGGTTCAGGAAGGTTATTTCGCACCTGAAACACCAAGAAATGATTCCAATAACTTTACAGGAGGACTTTCTGTAAATGTTTCAGACAGAGTGGCTATCGATGCATCATTCCTGTACAGCAGGTTTGAAGAGGTTGATGCTTCTTATGATTACTATACTGAAAATGGCCAGAATGTTCCATTCGAAGGAACTTACAAATCGAGTGCATTCGTACCGGGTCTTGGTGTAACTATTAAAATATAATTAAGAGAGAGATGAAAAATTATTTTAAATATATAGCAGTTCTTGCGTTGGGTGTGGTTTCTTGTGAACCTGAACTCGAAAATCCAGTAGATGGCGGGGAAATTTATTCAAATGGAACAGCAGATTTCTCAAACTATGTTGCTTTAGGGAATTCACTAACTGCCGGATACGCAGATGGTGCTCTTTACCTTTCTGGTCAACAGAATTCTTATCCAAATATCCTTGCTGAAAAATTTGCAGTAGTTCAACCTACTCAGGGGTTTACTCAGCCTTTGGTAAATGATAATGCCGGAGGTTTACTTCTGGGAGGAAATAAGATAGCCGATACACGGTTTGTACTTTCTGTAGGAGCGAATGGGCCTGTACCAAAAAGATACAGAGGTGCTGCGCCAACAACAGAAGTTAGTAATAAATTAACCGGACCTTTTAACAATATGGGAGTGCCGGGTGCAAAAGTATATCATTTAGGTTTCCAGGGGTATGGTAGCGTAGCTGCAGTATCTACAGGTTTGGCAAACCCATATTTTGCTAGATTTTCAAGTGCAGATAACGCAACGGTATTAGGTGATGCTTTAGCTCAGGACCCAACCTTCTTTACGCTTTGGATTGGGAATAATGATGTTCTTGGATACGCCTCTTCAGGTGGAGTTGGAGAGTATCAATTAAACAATACTAATCCTGCGACCTATGGTCCTAACGATATCACAGATCCTAATTTATTTGCGTTTTCTTATGGACAAATAGTAGAAGCTCTTGCTCAAAAGGCAGATGGAGTGTTGTTAAATATTCCTGATGTAACTTCATCTCCATACTTTACAACCGTACCAAACAATGCTTTGGCATTGGATGCTGCAACAGCAGGGCAATTAACTGCTTATTTCCAGGCAGTAGCAGGAGTGATGACTCAGGTATTGATGCAACAAAATGTTCCTGCAGAACAGGCGCAGGCAATTGCTTCTCAATATGCAATAAAGTTTAACGAAGGGCCAAACAGGTTCCTGATAGATGTTGAAAAAACTCAGACAAACCCATTAGGGTTCCGTCAAATGACTGCAGAAGAAATGATTCTTTTAACTGTAGACCAGGCTGCTCTTGCGAGTGGTTACGGTTCAGTAAAATTCTCTCAGGAAGTAGGTGAGGTTATCGCTGTACTTCAATCTGGAGGCTCCCTTACTCAGGAGCAGGTTCAAATATTGTTTGGAGCTGTAGATGGTTTGGATGATAAGGATGCTCTTGATACTGAAGAATTAGGGTATATACAGGATGCTACAACCAGATTCAATGCGGCTATAAAACTTTATTCAGAACAATTTGGACTTGGTTTTGTGGATGCTCAGGCTTTACAAAATCAGCTGAATGCTCAGGGTATTGCTTTTGATGGAGGTGTGGTAACTTCAGATTTCGTTACCGGTGGTGCTTTCTCACTTGATGGGATTCATCTTACTCCACGTGGTTATGCTGTAATAGCAAACGCTATTATCGAAGAGACCAACGCAACTTATGGATCTAATGTGCCAAAGGCTAATGTTGGTGCTTATGGTACTGTAACCTTAAGTCAGGACGTACAGTAGTATTAAAATTGACATAAAAATTAAAAAGGCCGGGTTTTTCCCGGTCTTTTTTTTGCATTTTTACTTAACAAATTATATATATATATGAAACTCATTCTAAGATTATTGCTAACCGCGGTGGCCGTGGTAATTTTAGCAAAATTACTTCCCGGAGTAGCTGTGGATAGTTACTGGACTGCCATTATAGTGGCGATCGTGCTTTCTTTATTAAATTTTATCGTAAAGCCTGTGCTGGTGCTCTTTACCCTGCCGGTCACAATTTTAACCTTTGGGTTATTTCTTCTTGTAATCAATGCGATCATCATTTTTATGGCCGATGGTTTTATTGATGGTTTTGACGTGAATGGCTGGTTTATGGCTATAATTTTCAGCTTATTATTATCCCTGTTTCAATCCATTTTATTCTCAATTCTTAAATCTGACTAGATTTAACTGAATTTCAGTAATTTGAAACTTTGCAGACTTATAAGAAAAATCGTAATTTTGCACTCCAATTTTTATAAAAGATCAAAATGAATATTACCAGAGAGAATATTGATGAATTAAATGCGGTAGTTAAAGTTGATATCGCTAAAGAAGATTATGCCGGTAAAGTAGATAAGATTTTAAAAGATTACCGTAAGAATGCCAATATTCCCGGTTTTAGAAAAGGTCATGTACCTATGGGGATGGTTAAGAAACAATACGGTCAGGCTGTATTGGTTGATGAGGTGAATAAACTTCTTCAGGATAGTCTTAACAAATACCTTACAGAAGAGAAACTTGATGTTCTTGGGAACCCGCTTCCTAAAGATCAGGAAAATTTTGATTGGGAAAGTGATAATTATAGCTTTGAATTCGAATTAGGTCTTGCACCGGAATTCGACGTAAACCTTGATCTTGATAAGCCGGTAACAAAATATAATATTGTTGCTGATGAGAAAATGGTGAACGATCAAATAGAAAGTATCCAGAAACAATACGGGAAGCTTAAGACCAAAGATGAGGTTGCTGAGGGTGATACCGTTGCCGGAACTTTTAAAAATGAAGAAGAAGGAATCGAGAAGGATACTACTATCGAGCTTTCTAACATTAAAGGAAAGAGAAACCTTAATAAGTTCGTTGGAGCAAAAGTAGGTGATACTATTTCTTTGAAAACTAAAGGTCTTTTTGAAGACGATCACGCTTTGATCAATCATTTAGGAATCGAGCACGATAAGGCTCATGATCTTGATATCGAAGTGGAATTCACAATTTCTGAAGTTAACGAAAGAGAACTTGCAGATCTTGATCAGGAATTGTTCGATAAACTATTCGGAAAAGATAAAGTTAAGTCGGTAACAGAGCTTAAGGATAAGATCAAGGAAGATGCAGCAAAGCAATTTCAGCAGCAGAGCGATCAGCAATTGATGAATGATATTACTGAAACTTTGATCGAAAATACCAATTTCGAACTTCCAAAAGAATTCCTTCAAAAATGGATTCAGACTGTTGGTGAAAAACCAATGACTCAGGAAGAAGCTGTTGAAGAATATGAGAAGAGTGAAAAAGGGCTTCGTTACCAGTTGATCGAAGGGAAAGTTGTTAATGACAACAATCTTAATGTAGACTTTAACGATCTTAAAGAATTCGCTTCAGAAAAGATCAAGGAACAAATGGCTCAATTTGGTCAAATGGATCCTTCACAAAAAGAACTTGACGATATCGCTGCCAGAATCCTATCTAATCAGGATGAGGTTAAGAGATTGTCTGAGCAATTGATGAACGAAAAGCTACTTGCTTTCTACAAGGAAAAGATGAATTTCGAAGAGAAAGAAGTGACTTATGAAGAATTTGTGAAAGCTATTTATAAATAGGCCTTTTTACGATATATTAATTATCTTTAAGGCGTTAACTCAACCGGGGTAACGCCTTTTTTGGTTTTATCCGGTTATTTGTATAAGCTTAGAAAAACGAAAAAAATTGATGGACTACGGAAAGGAATTTCGAAAATATGCTGTTTCAGACCATAATATAAACAGCAATTATTATGATAAGGTAGTTAGTAGTATGTTACCTCAGGGAATGACTCCAAATATCATTGAAGAGCGTCAAATGAACGCTGTTGCAATGGATGTTTTTTCCCGTTTGATGATGGACAGGATTATTTTTCTTGGAACCGGAATCAATGAGCAGGTAGCTAATATTGTACAGGCACAACTTTTATTTTTGGAAAGCACAGATGCTACCAAGGATATTCAAATATATATTAATTCACCAGGAGGTAGTGTTTACGCCGGTTTAGGTATTTATGATACCATGCAATTCATTAAGCCAGATGTGGCTACGATCTGTACCGGGATGGCAGCTTCTATGGGAGCCGTGTTGTTATGTGCCGGAGAGGCAGGTAAACGAAGCGGACTTCCGCATAGCCGTGTGATGATTCACCAGCCTATGGGTGGAGCTCAGGGACAGGCCAGTGATATTGAGATCACCGCACGTGAGATCATTACCTTAAAGGAAGAGTTATATAATATCATCGCTAAACATTCAGGACAAACTTATGAGAAGGTTCATGAAGACAGTGATCGTGATTACTGGATGAAGGCTGAAAAAGCTAAGGAATACGGGATGATAGATGAAGTTTTAAAAAGAGAAGGATAAATTGTGATCCATCCCTATGGGAAGGATTGCGTGTAAATTTAAAAAATGGCGAAAGAAGATTTAGAATGTTCCTTTTGTGGTAGAAAAAAACCGGAGACTAATCTGCTAATCGCCGGGTTGGATGCTCATATTTGCGACAGATGTATCGAGCAGGCCCATGGAATTGTTCTGGAAGAATCCAGGCAGGGAGAAGCCCGCGAACTTTCTTCAGATCTAATGTTGAGCAAGCCTAAGACTATTAAGTCTTTTCTTGATGAGTACATTATTGGTCAGGAAGAAACAAAAAAAGTAATGTCTGTAGCGGTTTATAATCACTACAAAAGATTGTTGCAACCAGAGAGTGATGATGATGTAGAGATCCAGAAGAGTAATATTATCATGGTAGGGGAGACCGGAACCGGAAAAACCCTTATGGCTCGTACGATCGCAAAAATGCTGAACGTGCCTCTTGCTATCGTTGACGCTACCGTGTTGACAGAAGCTGGTTATGTTGGAGAAGATGTAGAAGGTATTTTAACCCGTCTACTCCAGGCAGCAGATTATAATACTGAAAAAGCTCAGCGAGGAATCGTGTTCATCGATGAGATAGATAAGATTGCCCGTAAAAGTGATAACCCATCCATAACCCGTGATGTTTCGGGAGAAGGTGTACAACAGGCTTTGTTAAAGTTGCTTGAAGGTACTACGGTTAACGTTCCGCCTAAAGGAGGAAGAAAGCATCCGGATCAAAAGTTTATCGAAGTAAATACTGAAAATATACTTTTTATTGCCGGAGGAGCTTTTGACGGAATTGAAAGGATCATCAGTAAGCGTTTAAACATGCAGGCTGTTGGATTTAGTGCTTCTAAAAGTGAAGATACCATTGAGCGTACCAATTTGCTGAAGTATATCATCCCGAAGGATCTTAAAGAATTTGGATTGATTCCTGAGATCATAGGTAGATTACCTGCTTTGACCTATATGAATCCTCTTGACAAAAAGACGTTGAGAGCGATCCTAACGGAGCCTAAGAATGCTATTATCAAACAGTATAAGAAGCTGTTTGAAATGGATGAGATCGAATTTGATATCACTCCGGAAGCTTTGGATTATATTGTAAATAAAGCGGTAGAGTATAAGCTTGGTGCAAGAGGTTTAAGATCTTTGTGTGAAGCGATACTTACAGATGCGATGTTTGAGCTTCCCGAAAGTGAAGAAAATCAATTTACTGTTACCAAAGAGTATGCAGATGATAAATTGAATAAATCAACTATGAGTAAACTAAAAGCTGTTTCATAACACTTTAGATTACTTTCATAATAAAAAAAGCTCTCAAATTTTGAGAGCTTTTTTTATGTTTTAATGATATATTTTGATGCGATATTTATCCAGTAGACCCGTAATTTGATCCAGGCTGAATTTTGCGCCTTTAATTTGATTGATATCGGGATCAATGGAATAGTTGTAACATGCCCTGAGATCTGCCTTCTGAAGAATTGTATGCTGGAATTGAGAATCTTTTAGATCAGATCCAGTAAGTATGCTTTCTGAAAGATCAGCTTCAGTAAAATCGGAGTTTTTTAATTGACAATTCCTGAAAATACACTTTCTGAGATCTACCTTATAAAACGAACTATGGTCGAGATTACAGTTTTCAGCATTGATGTGGAAACCAAATGATTCACAGGTATTCCAGAGTAGTCCCAACATTTTACAGGAGGTAAATGTGCATTCCTGAAAAGCGGTTCCCGAAATTTTAGCGTTGCTAAGGTCTGAATCGTTAAAAGTGCAATTGATGAATTTGCTATTGCTAAGATCAATTCCCGAGAGGTCACACCTTGAAAACGTACAGTTTTCATAATCCATATTGGTTAGCTTGTCCCTCTGGAAATTGCTGTCCTCAAATATTTGATCTGTGTAATAATCCATCGTCATAGGTTACCAGCTTCCACCGGCACCACCACCGCCAAATCCACCGCCGCCAAAGCCGCCTCCAAATCCGCCGCCACCGCCAAAGCCTCCGCCGGAACTTCCGCCCCCGCCAAAACTTCCACGACCAAGAGAACTAAGAATAATTGCATCCCAAAGAACACTTCTTCCGGTTCTTCTTCCGCCATTGCGTCCACCTCCGCGCTTGTTAAACATGGAGAAAAGAATCGCGATAAAAATGAAAAATATGATTATCGTCCTCATGGATATTCCGCCGCCACCATTTCCATTAGATCTGGGCGCACCTTTAAAGGTTCCAGATAAGACTTCAAAAACTGCTGTGGTCCCTTTATCAAGCCCGGCAAAAATATTTCCGTTCCTGAATTCAGGAAGAATGATGAGTTCAATTATTTCCTTGGTCTTAGCATCTGTAAGGTATTCTTCCAGTCCGTAACCCGTGGTGATCCAGATGCGTCGTTCTTTTTGAGCTACAAGGACTAAAAGGCCATTGTCCTTTTCACTTTGCCCAATTCCCCATTCATGTGCCCAGTGAGTTGCGTAGGTTCCTTCATATTCTCCCTCCAGGGATTGAATGGTAATTACAACAATTTGAGTTGAAGTAGTATCGGCATAATTGATCAGCTTTTGTTCCAGCATTCTCTCATCTGCAGGAGATAGCATATCAGCCTCATCATATACGCTGGTTTGAGCCGAAGGGCGTTTAGGGATATCGCGTTGTGCAAATACACTAAAGCCGGTAAAAAGTATTAAGAGTAGGAGTAGTCTTTTTACTGATCTATCCCTTAGAAATTTCGTCAGATAATTCATTGGTGTCGTCTTCATCCCATGGAAAATGTTTTTGCAGTTGTTCACCGGCCTTCAGGACTCCTGCGACAAGTCCGTCTTTAAATTCCCCTTTCTTAAAGTAGGAGACAATAAGGTTTTTGGTGCTTTCCCAAAAATCGTCGGCAACAACATCGTTGATACCTTTATCACCATAAATAACAAAATTTCTGTCTTCTACGGCAACATAGATAAGGACTCCATTTTCTTGTTTGGTATTATCCATTTTAAGGCTGTGGAATACTTCCATGGCGCGTTCAAAAATATCCTGATCACCGGTGGAGGGTTCAAGGTGAACCCTGATCTCTCCACTGGTTTTCATTTCAGCCTGTCGAATAGCTTCTACTATCTCAGTCTCTTCTTGTTTGGTTAAAAAGTCTTCTGTTTTAGACATATTTAAAAGTCAAATTCTACATCTGGTGCATTCTCTGCTCCGGCATCCGCCTGGAAGCGTTCCATTCTTTCAAACCCGAACATTCCTGCAAACATATTGTTAGGGAATACTCTTATATAAGTATTGTAATCTGTTACCGCTTCGTTATACCTGTCACGGGCAACATTTATACGATTCTCTGTTCCTTCCAGTTGAGATTGTAGCTGAAGAAAGTTCTGATTGGCCTTCAATTCCGGATATCTTTCAACGGTTACCAGCAATCTTGATAATGCTGAAGTAACTCCCTGCTGAGCCTGCTGGAATTGCTGAATTTGAGCTGCGCTTAAATTTTCAGCATCTACATTTACTGAAGTTGCTTTGGCTCTTGCTTCGATCACTTCTTTTAAAGTACCTCTTTCAAAATCTGCAGCACCTTCTACGGTTTTTACAAGATTTCCAATAAGGTCGTTACGTCTCTGGTAACTGCTTTCAACATTAGACCAGGCAAGTTTTGCATTTTCTTCTTTGGTAACAGCAGTATTATTGAATCCTGCGGTGAATCTCCATATCACCACGATTCCTATAACAATAATTATTACCGGGATTAGCCATTTTTTCATTTTATAACTGATTTTTTAGGTTAACTAGTTCTGCTTTTATGGTTTCTAATTTTCTTATGATATCAAAATTAGTAAGGGTTTTTTGTTTTTCCTCCTTTAAATGAATTTTTGCTCCTTCAAGGGTAAAACCTCTTTCTTTCACCAGGTGATAGATAAGTTCCAGGTTTTTTATGTCTTCCGGGGTGAATTTCCGGTTGCCTTTTGCATTTTTCTTCGGCTTGATAACATCAAATTCCTTTTCCCAAAATCTAATTAGGGAGGCGTTTACCTGGAAAGCTTTGGCTACTTCACCAATGCCGTAATAACGTTTTTCAGGAAGGTTTATGTGCATTAATCAAGGGATTGGTTTTCACGTTGAGCTCTTTCAAGTACTTCACCAAATTCTTCCGGAGAAAGGTTTCCATAATAGAAGTTTATGGGATTGATCCTTTCCTCATCCTTAAATATCTCGTAATGTAAGTGCGGCGCCTCAGAACGTCCGGTGCTGCCTACAAAACCGATTACATCACCTCTCTTCACACGCTGTCCCCGGCGCACATTGTATTTGTACAAATGTCCATACAAAGTAGTATAACCATAACCATGGTCAATTCTAATGTGGTTTCCATAACCGGTTGAGCGACTGTCTGCCCTAACTACTTTCCCATCTCCGGTCGCATAAACCGGTGTACCTCTGGGTGCAGTAAAATCCATTCCATAATGGAATTTTCTAACCTTGGTAAAAGGATCTGTCCTCCATCCATAACCTGATGCGATCCGGCTTAGATCTTCATTATTTACCGGTTGTATTGCAGGAATTGCTTCAAGAAGTTTTCCTTTTTCTTTGGCCAGCTCGGCTACTTCGTCAAGGGATTTGGATTGAACAACCAAGCGCTTGGTAAGAATATCCATCCTTTTAGTAGTCTCTTTAATAAGCTTGCTATTATCGAAACCTTCAAGATCCTTGTACCTGTTAATACCACCAAATCCAGCTCGACGTTGTTCTTCGGGAATAGGATTGGCCTCAAAATAAAGCCTGTAAATATTATTGTCCCGGTCTTCAATATTCGCCATCACATCCTGGATCTGGTCCATTTTCTTATTAAGCAGGCCATATTGAAGCTGCATATTGTGAAGTTCCCTTTTAAGTGCTTTCTCTTTGGGAGTTTCAATTTGAGGGATGTTCAAATAAATAATAAGTAATATAAAACCGGCCAGAAAAGATCCGGTGATACTAAGGAGAATGATTCCTAAGCGTCTTCCTTTTTTTTGCTCAATTTTCTTGTATGAAAGGGTCTCGCTATCGTAATAATATTTAACCTTCGACATGAGTTAAATTTATGCTATTTTTGCGTCCAGAAACGGCTCTGTAACCGTATAATTTAATACGGTAAACGAACAAATATATGAATTGTTTTGCCGTCTTCATAATTTAATGAATTTTGCAAGAAAATAACTGAATGAAGTCACAGGATATCCGCAAACAGTTTCTCGAATATTTCAAATCGAAATCACATAGCATCGTGGCATCGGCGCCTATGGTCATTAAAGATGACCCTACGCTAATGTTTACCAATGCAGGAATGAACCAGTTCAAGGAATATTTTCTTGGAAATACCGTTCCCAAAAATTCCCGTGTTACCGATACCCAAAAATGTTTACGGGTAAGTGGAAAGCATAATGATCTTGAGGAGGTTGGTCACGATACCTATCACCATACCATGTTCGAGATGCTTGGAAACTGGAGTTTTGGAGATTACTTTAAAAAAGAAGCCATTCACTGGGCCTGGGAACTTCTTACTGAAGTTTATAAAATTAATCCGGAGAACCTGTACGTCTCGGTATTCGAGGGAAGTGAAGACAGGGATAACTTAGGTTTGGATACAGAAGCTTTGGAACTGTGGAAAGAAATCGTGCCAGAAGATCGTATAATCTACGGTAATAAAAAGGACAATTTCTGGGAAATGGGAGATCAGGGACCTTGTGGCCCGTGTTCTGAAATTCATATAGATATAAGGTCTGATGAAGAGAAGGCAAAAGTTCCCGGTAGAGAT
Organism: Christiangramia aquimixticola; assembly: GCF_048285835.1. Taxonomy (NCBI): domain Bacteria; kingdom Pseudomonadati; phylum Bacteroidota; class Flavobacteriia; order Flavobacteriales; family Flavobacteriaceae; genus Christiangramia; species Christiangramia aquimixticola. The sequence continues at coordinate 162,001 of NZ_JBLVTL010000004.1, read as the reverse complement.
CTGGTAAATATGGATCATCCTCTGGTAGTGGAGATCTGGAACCTGGTTTTCATGCAGTATAATAGAAAGGCTAACGGAGACCTGGAAGAACTGCCGGCAAAGCATATAGATACCGGGATGGGCTTCGAAAGACTTTGTATGGTATTGCAGGATAAAAAATCCAATTATGATACCGATGTTTTTACGCCTCTTATTCAGGAAATAGAAAAAATCACCAATAGCACCTACGATAAATCTGATGAAAATGATATCGCCATGAGAGTGATCTCAGATCACGTTCGTGCGGTTGCATTTTCAATTGCAGATGGACAGTTGCCGAGTAATACCGGAGCGGGATATGTTATTAGACGTATTTTACGAAGAGCAATAAGATACGGATTCACATTTTTAAATACTAAGGAACCATTTATCCATAAACTGGTGCCTGTGCTTGCTAAGCAAATGGGGAATTCTTTCCCTGAGCTACAGTCTCAGGAAAAATTGATGGAGAATGTAATTAGAGAAGAAGAAGCTTCTTTCTTGCGTACCCTGGAGCAGGGATTGGTACTTCTTGAAAATTTGATGAAAGATTCAGAAAGTAAGACCATTTCAGGAGAAAAGGCTTTTGAATTGTATGATACTTTTGGTTTCCCAATAGATCTTACATCTTTGATCTTAAGAGAGAACGGATTCAGTTTAGATGAAAAAGGTTTTGAAGCCGAACTTAAAAAACAAAAAGACAGATCTCGCGCTGCGACACAGGTAAGTGCCGGGGACTGGGTAGAATTAGCTGAAGTGGAAAATGAAGCTTTTATAGGTTATGACCATTTAGAAGCTGAAGTAAAAATCGCCCGTTATAGAAAGGTGGACTCCAAGAAGAAGGGTGAGATGTATCAGATCGTTTTGAGCTCTACGCCATTTTATCCCGAAGGTGGAGGCCAGGTTGGTGATAAAGGAATTCTGATGTCGGCTGAAGGGGAAGTGATAGACGTTCTGGACACCAAGAAGGAGAATAATTTAATCGTTCATTTTACTAAAGATTTGCCACAGAATCCTCAAGGAGATTTTCAGGCTATCGTAAATAAAACCGAAAGAGCAAATACAGCATCCAATCATACCGCAACCCATCTATTGCATCAGGCTTTAAGAACTGTGCTTGGAACTCATGTGGAACAAAAAGGTTCTATGGTTAGAGGTGGCTATCTGCGATTTGATTTCTCTCATTTCAGTAAAATGACTGCAGAGGAGCTGGAAAAGGTGGAGAATTTTGTGAATGCCCGCATTAAAGAAAATATTGCTTTGGAAGAACAACGCAATACAACTTATGATGCAGCTTTAGAGCAAGGAGCAATTGCTTTGTTCGGTGAGAAATATGGGGATTCTGTAAGAGCCATTAAATTTGGAGATTCTATGGAATTATGCGGAGGAACGCATGTGCAGAATACTTCAGACATCTGGTATTTTAAAGTGACCGGCGAATCTGCTGTTGCTTCAGGGATCAGAAGAATTGAAGCCATTACCGGTGAAGAGGCGAGAAAACATTTGGAGTCTCAGTCGGCGGTTCTTGAAGAGATCAAATCCGGATTAAAAAATGCTAAAGATCCCGTAAAAGCGATCAATAATTTACAGGATGAAAATGCTGCTTTAAAGAAGCAAATTGAAGGTTTGCTTCGTGATAAGGCTAAGAATTTAAAAGCTGAACTTAAGGCTGAAATAAAAAATATTAACGGAGTGAACTTCCTAAGTAAAGAAGTGGACCTTGATGCCGGTGGGATAAAAGACCTGGCCTTTCAATTAGGAGATGAAATGGAAGATCTTTACCTGATATTTGGAACAGAGCAAAACGGGAAAGCACTTTTGTCTTGTTATATTTCAAAAAATCTGGTGGCAGAAAAGGAAATGAATGCCGGAAAGATAATCAGGGAGCTTGGAAAATTTATCCAGGGAGGCGGCGGAGGCCAGCCATTCTTTGCAACTGCCGGAGGGAAAAAGCCTGAAGGAATTTCTGAAGCCTTAAAAAACGCAGAAACATTTATTAAATAAAAGAGATCCCGGTGTTAAACCGGGATTTTTTAATTTTAGAATATGGAGTTTAGAACCAAAGTCCCTGTTTCAAAAAGTCGGAATTTGATCACCCACTCTTCCGGGCTGGTTCTTTTAGGCAGCTGCTTTGTGGAGAACATAGGAGAGAAATTACAGTGGTTCAAGTTTAAACCATTGCAGAATCCATTCGGAATCATATTCCATTCCAACCCTTTGCTTCGTTTAATTGAAAGGCTTGTCAATAATCAAATGTTTGATGAAAACGACTTGATTCACTTTGAAGGAAACTGGTTGTCTCTGGAAGCTCATTCGGTTATGAATGCAGAATCGAAAGAGAAGGTATTGGAAAATCTGAATTCTGCCCTTAAAGAATCCAGAAACTCCATTATAGAAGCGGAGTATGTGATCATAAGTCTGGGAAGCGCGTGGGCTTATGAATATGTAGCGAATAACAAGAAGGTTGCCAATTGCCATAGGATCCCACAAAAGCAGTTTAAAAAAGTATTATCAAGCGGTAGCGAGATCGCTGAAGACCTGCAATCTATCAGGCAGGCTTTAAATAAGATCAACAAGGACCTCAAAATAATTTGTACAGTTTCCCCGGTTCGGCATTTGAAAGATGGATTTGTAGGAAATCAGCGCGGTAAATCTAATTTGATATCGGGAGTTCACGATTTTATTGAAGAAGGTAAAAATGCCTTTTATTTTCCTTCTTATGAGATCATGATGGATGAACTAAGAGATTATAGATTCTATAAGGATGATATGATACATCCCGGTGAATTGGCGATTAACTATATCTGGGAACAATTTTCTGAAAACTGGATGAGTGATGAAACCCTGAATCTTAATCTAAAAATAGATAAAATTCAGAAGGCATTGGCCCATCGTCCACGCGCAGAAAACTCCGATGAACATAAGAAGTTTCTTACAAAAATTTATGCTAAAATCGAGGAAATACATAAAAAGCATCCTGAAATAACGTTTTCTTAGGCCTTGTATTCAGTGAGATTGTTAAAATATTAATATAAACGAAATACGAATTTTGTTGGATATTAGATTTAATTCGTATTTTTACCGAGCAGATCTATAATAAATGTTTACCTTATTATTCTTATTTAAAGGGAATAATCAAAGCATTCAAAGATTTGTTTTCTAAAATTTGTTGGGGTAGATTTTAGAATATTCTAAAGGACGGGTGGGGCCGTCCTTTGGTTTTTTATTAAGGTAACTTTAACTTTCTTTAAGGTCTCATTTTCTCTCTTCATTCTCTTTTTTCCCTAATTTCAGATTTATTAAAATTACTTATATGAAGAATATTCTTCTTACCATCCTGGCCGGAATGGTTATACTGCTTGGGGTTCTCTACTGGAATGAAAAATCCAATACAAAGGAAAGTCTGGAAGAGAATACTGCTTTGATACAGGAGCAAATTCGAAATGTGGGAAAACTAGTGGTGACCGAAGGTACATTCTCACAGGTGTTTACCTACAAAAATTCTAAAAGCTTCTATTTTGATGTGCTTTCTGCTAAAAAGAAAGCCCTGATCGTGGTGAATGCAGAAGCCAGTGTAGCCTACGATTTGAGCAAGCTTGAACTTGAGATTGACGAAAAGAATAAAAAACTAATCATTAAAAATATTCCGAAAGAGGAAATAAGCATCAATCCCAATATCAAATATTACGATGTTACTCAGGATTATCTTAACCAGTTTGAAGCAGAAGACTATAACAAGATCAAAGCCCGAATCGAAAAAGGATTACGGGAAAAAATTGAAAAGTCCAGACTTAAGACCAATGCGCAGAATCGCCTGATTAGCGAATTACAAAAATTCTACATCCTAACCAACAGCATGGGCTGGACCCTGGAATACCGGGGTAAAACCATAAGTAATGCCAAAAGTCTGGAAAAGATCAAACTTTAATGCGTGGCCAGATTACTTTCAGTCATTTCGATCCCATCTTCAATTAGATGAGCAATTTTTGGCCGGTCCTTCTTTAATTGTTCCAAATGGTCTTTAACTTCCTTGCTCAGTTTTTGATCACTTTCTACGGCTAATTCATAGATCTCTACAGATAGCAACCAATCTTTAGGATGATGTTTTTTAACTATATCGAAAGCTGCTGAAAGGGAGAATTTCGTGTTCTCACCATTGCGGATATTTCTCACCGCAAGATAAAGTGACTCTAATTCTTCACGTTCCGGAGTTTTTTTGCTCTTAATTGTGGTAGTTGAAGGGGTGTGGGTGATAAGATCAAAAGACTCATGATCTGCCGGGCCAGCGAATGCCGAAATGATCTCTTTTCCAACGGCCATATCATAGGCTCCCCATTCCGGTTCAAAAAGTACTTCTTCGCCGTAAGTTACCTTACAGTCCTTAAAGCTGATCAAAATTATTTTTCCCTGAAGGTTTCGCGTTCCGGTTACAATTTCTCCGGTAACCTTTATCCCTCCTTCAAATTCCAGCTCCACTCTTTCTCCTTCATATATGTCATAAGCGCGGAGGTCACGCGGACTCATATCCTCGATTGCAAGGTTAATACCTTTTAATTTACCTATAGGAGATCCAAAGCCTTCTGCGTGAGTAGAAACACCATGGCCTACAAGTTCTTTTTCACGGTAGGAGAGAGCTGTCTTACCTTTAGTTTGAATATAAATAGGCTTGCCATCATGTTCAATAACCCGGGTGAAATTCCCGGATACCTGAATTCCTGTGGTAAACTCGACAGTTCCAATGTTTTTGGAATCTATAAGTTTTTGAACACCTTCCAGACCACCTTTTCTTAAGGCCATTTTATTGGCAAATTCTTCCAGCACCAGACTTAAATGAGCAAAATCCGGAGTTACATATAGTTGTGGTTGAGGTTTTGTAATGTCGAATTCTTTCTTGGCTGCTTCAATATTGTAAGGAAATTTTTCAACAGCGCTGGTCATACAGGATTTGCTTTCCCCAATAGACGAAAGCAAGCCGGCACCATAAATTTTAGGATCTTCAGGAGTTCCAATGAGTCCGTACTCCACGGTCCACCAGTGTAAATTTCTAATTTGAGACATTTCACTTGGTTTCACATCGGCATTTTGCAGTTCATCCACTCTTTTCTCAACGGCGTCTATTTTTTCCTGTGGAGTGTCTTCTGCCTCCTTAAGGATCGATAATTCCCGTATAGCTTCATAAACTTCATAATCATGACCACTGGAAATGGCTTTGCAGCCAATCTCCCCGAATCTTCTTAAATATTCAGCATACTCAGGATTCGCGATTATAGGAGCATGACCAGCTCCTTCATGAATAATATCCGGTGCGGGGGTATATTCTATATGTTCCAGTTGTCTAATATCGCTGGCAATCACTAAAACATTATAAGCCTGAAATTCCATAAATGCAGCAGGAGGAATAAAACCATCCACGGCCACTGCCGCCCAGCCTATTTCTTCTAAAATACGGTTCATCCCGTACATGTTTGGAATACTATCTATGGAAATACCTGTTTTTCGTAAGCCTTCCAAATAAGAATCGTGCGCGACCTTACTTAGATAATCAACGTTTTTACGCATTACATATCTCCATACAGCCTGATTAATGGGGGTGTAATCCTCGTAATTTTGAGGTTTGATATATTGCTGAAGATGGGCGGGAAGCCTATCCAGAATTTCGTTAGAAGGTATATTGTCCAGCATGATCTTTCTTTACTAAAACGTTTGCGTTAAAAGTACAAAATTTGAAAGAAATGCAAGGGGTTGATTCGCCTGAATGATATAAAAAAAAAAGCCCCGGATCGGGGCTTTTATTAAGTTTTACCGGGTTTCTCCGGGAGGATATTTTTCCATGATCTTGGCAACGATCTCATTAATTCTCTCCTGTTTCTTGTTCACTTCGCGGGCCAGTGCAGCTGTACCCATTCCCTGCCAAACAAGTTCCTTGTTCTGTGAATCGATTAGGTCTATATATAAAGTTCCCTCACTGGTTCGGTTTACGGTATTAAATCCGCTGCCCCAGTACCATGGGTTCCAACCCCAGCCATATCCCCAGTATCTATAATCATTCTGATAGATATTTATATTCTCATTGGTTTTGGTAAAAATGCTTACCAGTAGATCCGGATTTTCAGATTTTTGAAAACCTTTTTTATTCATTTCAGTTTCAATGGCTCTTAAAATCCTTTTCTTATCAAGATCTGAAATTTCAGCTTTATCAATTCCCGGCTTAAAAAAAGCATATGATTTATACTGAGAGAAGTCGGCCTCACGATCATAATCTGATGCAATCCGAACACTGGTACACGAGCTTAAAAATATGGTCGCCAGTACCAGCAAAGAAGTGAACTTAAAAAATTTCATAGGTATGATTTTAAATTATCAATTTATTCAATCTAAAAGGGCCGGATCTACCAGGTTGGGAATGGTTACCTTAAGCTGTGGATTCATTTCCATAGCACGTTTAGCGGTAAATATTGCTTCCTTATTCCTTGCCCAGGATCTTCTAACGATTCCGTTGTTTACATCCCAGAATAACATTGACTTAAGCCGGTCTTCAGATGCCTTATCTCCTTCAAGAATCATGCCGAAGCCACCATTGATAACCTCGCCCCAGCCAACTCCACCGCCGTTGTGAATGCTTACCCAGGTTGCTCCTCTAAAGCTATCTCCAATTACGTTATGAATGGCCATATCTGCCGTATATCTGGAACCATCATAAATATTTGAAGTTTCTCTATAAGGACTATCGGTTCCCGATACATCATGGTGATCCCTTCCCAAAACCACAGGTCCTATTTCTCCAGATGCGATAGCATCATTAAAAGCTTTTGCAATTTCAATCCTTCCTTCTGCATCGGCATAAAGAATTCTGGCTTTTGAACCTACCACCAATTTATTTGCACGGGCACCCTGTATCCATTTAATGTTATCCTGCATTTGCTGCTGGATTTCTTCAGGCGCATTTTTCTTTAATTCAGATAAAACCCGGGTAGCGATCTCATCGGTTTTTTGAAGATCTTCATCTTTACCGGAAGCACAAACCCATCTAAAAGGGCCAAAACCATAATCAAAACACATTGGTCCCATGATATCCTGCACGTAGCTTGGGTATCTGAATCCTTTGCCGTCTTCGCTCATAATATCGGCTCCGGCACGGGATGCTTCCAGTAAAAAGGCATTTCCGTAGTCAAAGAAATAGGTTCCTTTACTGGTGTGCTTATTAATTGCTGCGGCTTGTCTCCTTAAACTATCCTGAACTTTTTCTTTGAATTTTTCCGGCTGGTTTGCCATCATTTCATTTGCCTCTTCAAACTCCAGGTCTACCGGATAGTACCCGCCGGCCCATGGATTATGCAGGGAAGTTTGATCACTTCCAAGGTCGATGTAAATGTTATTTTCAGCAAAGTATTCCCAAATCTCTACCACATTCCCCTGATATGCGATGGAAACCACCTCTTTATTTTCTTTTGCCTGCTTAACGCGTTGAGCCAGCAATTCAATATCTTCAATTACCTCATCTACCCAACCCTGTTTATGGCGGGTTTGAGTAGCTTTTGGATTCACTTCGGCACATACAGTTATGCATCCTGCAATATTCCCGGCTTTTGGCTGAGCTCCACTCATACCTCCAAGTCCTGAGGTAACAAATAGTTTTCCGGCAAGGTCCTCACCATTTTTAGAAATCCTTCTCCCTGCATTCAAAACGGTGATAGTAGTTCCATGCACAATTCCCTGAGGGCCAATGTACATATAGCTACCTGCGGTCATTTGTCCATATTGAGTGACGCCAAGAGCATTGAATTTTTCCCAGTCGTCCGGTTTGGAATAATTTGGGATCATCATTCCATTAGTTACGACAACCCGTGGCGCATTTTTATGGGAAGGGAAAAGTCCCATTGGATGGCCGGAATACATTACCAGAGTTTGCTCATCTGTCATCGTAGCCAGGTACTGCATGGTAAGTCTGTACTGCGCCCAGTTTTGAAAAACTGCACCGTTTCCACCATAGGTGATCAGTTCATCGGGATGTTGGGCTACTTCCGGATCCAGGTTGTTCTGGATCATCAACATGATACCTTTAGCCTGTAAAGAATTTCCGGGGTAGTCATCTATTGGCCGGGCGTAAAAATCATAATCAGGTTTAAACCTGTACATATAGATACGGCCATATTTTTCCAGCTCCTCTCTAAATTCGGGAAGAAGCGTGCTATGGTGTTTTTTGTCAAAGTAGCGTAAGGCATTTTCCAGTGCCAGCTTCTTCTCATCATTGGTAAGTATGTCTTTTCTTTTAGGAGCATGATTAACTGCCGGATCATAATTTTTTTTAGCCGGTAATTCATGGGGAATCCCTTCAAGAATCTGTTCCTTAAAATTCATTTTTTATTGATCTTGTTGATTGGTATTTTTGTTATATCCGTAAGGACAATGGCGGCAGCCGCTTTCGCAGCAATATCCCCGTTTTAGATGATATTGTTCAGTAAAACAACGATAGCCTTCGGGGGTCAAATAATAATCGCCATCTTCTATCGGAATTCTTTTTTTCTGAAAATTCATGACGCTAAAATACAATTTCTTATCTTGAAAGAATGATTTTGATCGTGAACAAAAAGCTACTTTCCGGCAGGTTTAAAGGGATAAGCCTTTGGCCTTTCGTTATTTTGGAAAGCAAACAGCTTAAGGAAAATTCATTTTTTCTCAATCATGAAAAGATACATTTGCGACAGCAACTGGAACTTCTATTGATTTTCTTCTACGTTTGGTATGCCATTGAATTCTTTATCCGCTACCTGAGCTGTAAGGACGGAATGCTGGCGTATAGAAACATAAGTTTTGAAAAGGAAGCCTACCGTAGGGAGTATAATTTAAAATACCTTAAAGAAAGACCGTTCTGGGCATTTCTGAAATATTTATAGGAAACAGTTTTCTATATTTTAATTCCGTCAATATCCTTTTATAATAAATTTATTTATTCTCCTGCACTTCATTTAGTTTTGCAGAATGGATCAATTCTTTAAGTCGAATATTTCAGCCGAAATTCCCAATCAGTTTATTGCTGAAATAGGGGATGGATGTGAGTTATGGCTTAAACGGGAAGATTTATTGCATCCTCAGGTTTCCGGTAACAAGTTCAGAAAATTAAAATACAACCTGTTGGAGGCTCAAAAAGGAAATTATTCTTCAATTATCACTTTTGGTGGTGCACATTCCAACCATATTGCTGCGACTGCCGCTGCCGGGAAAATTCTGGGTTTTAAAATTTTTGGGATTGTGAGGGGCGAAGAGCTAGAGAACTCGAAAGATCGCTGGAGTCCTACTTTAAAATTTGCAGAAAGTTGTGGGATGAATTTCTGGTTCATCAGTCGTGAAGAATACCGGGAAAAAGATTCAGTAGATTTTCTGAAAACCATCAGAGAAAAATATCAGGATCCTTACCTCATTCCGGAGGGTGGCACGAATGAAAAAGCCATTCAGGGATGTTCAGAAATTTTAAAGGAAGAGGATAAAAAGTTCCGGTTTGTTTGCTCCTCTGTTGGAACCGGCGGAACTCTTGCAGGGTTGATAAATTCTTCTGTTGAAAATCAGCAAATCTTTGGTTTTTCATCTCTTAAATCAAATCATTTACAAACAGAAATTTCAGAATTGGTGAAAAAGCAAAACTGGAAGATCGTTTTAGATTACCATTTTGGAGGTTATGCAAAGGTGGATCAAAGCCTGATCGAATTTATGAACTTATTTTATAAAAATTATAATATCAAACTGGATCCGGTCTATACAGGAAAATTACTTTTTGGTATTTTTGACCTGGCAAAAAAAGGCTATTTTCCAAAGGGATCAAAGATACTGGCCATACATACAGGCGGACTTCAGGGAATAGAAGGGATGAATCAGCGTTTATTAAAAAAGAATTTGCCTCAAATTGAATATTAATATGAAAATATACAGACTCTTTACCTTAATTCTCCTAGTAGTTATAACAGCTTCCTGCGGAAGTAAAAAAAAGGTGGTTACCACCAGAGATAATTCGAACAGGGAATCAATAGAGGAGAGAAACGAAAATACTCCGGCAGAAGTGGTGGTGAATAAAAGGGAGAATGTTCCGGCAACTTCTTATTCTTATAGTATTGAAGATTACATAAGGGAATATGCTCCAATTGCCAGGGAAGAAATGAAGCTGTACAGGATACCAGCGAGTATTACCCTGGCACAGGGGATTCTGGAATCAGGAGCCGGGAAAGGAGAACTTACCCGTAAAGCCAACAATCACTTTGGGATCAAGTGTCATGACTGGAAGGGTGAAAAAGTTTATCATGATGATGACCAGCGAGGGGAATGTTTTAGAAAATATAAGCATGCAAAATATTCTTACCGGGATCATTCCCTGTTTCTTTCCGGAAGAGGAAGATATGCTGAATTGTTTGACCTGGAAACCGATGATTATAAAGGCTGGGCAGAAGGTTTAAGAAAAGCAGGTTATGCTACAGATCGCAAATACCCGGATAAACTCATAAGTCTAATTGAAAGATATGAGCTTTACAGGTACGATTCTGAAATTACTAAACGCCCTTCACCGGCATATACAAGGTCAGAGAAAAGTAATTCTCCTAAACATGTGGTTCAAAAAGGGGATACGCTTTATTCCATATCAAAGCGCTATAATACATCGGTTGAAGATATAAAGAAAGCTAATGGTCTAAATGGGAATAATATTTCCATAGGTCAGGTTTTAAGTATTAAATAGAGAAGAATAGTTTTTATGATTTATAAAAGAAGTAGTCAGTTATTTACCGAAGCCCAGAAAGTAATTCCCGGGGGAGTGAATTCGCCGGTTAGAGCATTTAAAGCTGTAGGTGGAGAGCCAATTTTTGTGAAAAGAGCTGAAGGAGCTTACCTGTATGATGAGGATGGAAACAAATTGATAGACTATATTAATTCCTGGGGTCCGCTTATTTTAGGGCATGCTCATAAACCCGTTATCGATGCGGTCGTTGAAAAAGCTAAAAGCGGAACTTCATTTGGAACTCCTACAGAGATCGAAACCAGGATCGCTGAACTGGCAGTAAAAATGGTTCCCAATATCGATAAGATTAGAATGGTGAATTCCGGGACTGAAGCCTGTATGAGCGCCGTTCGCCTTGCCCGCGGATTTACAGGGAAAGAAAAGATCATAAAATTTGCCGGTTGTTATCACGGGCATAGTGATTCCTTTTTGATCCAGGCGGGGAGTGGTGCCGTTACTTTTGGGACTCCTAATAGCCCGGGTGTAACTGAAGGTACTGCAAAAGATACCTTGCTGGCGAAATATAACGATCTGGAAAATGTAAAGGAATTGATCGGGGCTAATAAGGACGAGATTGCCTGTCTCATTCTCGAGCCTGTGGCAGGAAATATGGGCTGTATTCCACCTGCCCAAGGTTTTCTTGAAGGCTTAAGAAAGCTATGTGATGAGACCGGAATTCTGTTGATCTTCGATGAGGTGATGACCGGATTCAGACTTGCTGCCGGAGGGGTGCAGGAACGAATGAAAGTGGATGCCGATATCGTTTGCTTTGGAAAAGTGATTGGAGGCGGACTGCCGGTAGGTGCTTTTGCCGCCCGTAATGAGATCATGGATTATCTTGCTCCGGTTGGGCCGGTTTACCAGGCTGGTACGCTTAGTGGAAATCCATTGGCTATGGCTGCCGGGCTTGCTATGTTAACCGAGTTACATGACAATCCGGGAATTTTTGAAAGCCTGGACAAAAAAACAGAGTATCTGCATGAAGGAATGGAAAAAGTCCTGAAAGCTAATAATATCGATTTCACCATAAACAGAGTTGGATCAATGATCTCCGTTCATTTTGGAAAGGAACCGGTAACCGACTTTGATTCGGCAGCGCGTTCTGCAAATTTGGGCATCTTCAATAAATTCTTCCATGGAATGCTGGAAAACGGGATCTATATAGCACCGAGTGCCTATGAAACCTGGTTTATAAGTGAAGCTCTCTCTTATGAAGATCTTGATAAAACCATTGCAGCTGTAGATAAAGTGTCTAAAGACCTGTAAATCTGTTTTTATAACATAAAAAAAGCCTCCATGCGGAGGCTTTTTTTGTTAGCTCATTTCAAGCAATTCTTCCACGTATTTGCGGGAATTGGAAAGTCTTGGGATTTTATGTTGTCCGCCCACTTTATCATGTTTCTTTAGCCAGTCATAAAACAGGTTTTCTCTTGCCTGATGAATCGTTGGCATTCTAAGCGTCATATTATTATAACGTTTGGCTTCATAATCACTGTTCACTTCCTGCAAGGCCAGATCCAGCTGATTCTGGAAATTATCGAAATCTCGGGGTGGTGTTTTAAATTCTATTATCCATTCGTGAGCTCCTTTTTCTTTGCCTTCCATAAATACAGGTGCCACTGTATAATCAATGATCTCACAATTGGTGACCAGGCAAACCTTTTTCAAAGCTGTTTCGGCATTTTCAATGATAAGTTCTTCACCAAACACATTGATATGATGTTGTGTTCTTCCGGAGACTTTGATCCGGTATGGGTTAACATCGGTAAACCTGATGGTATCACCAATTTTATACCGCCATAGCCCTGCATTGGTGGTAATTACCACGGCATAATTTTTACCAACCTCTACTTCGCTTAACGGAATCGCCATTTCTTCGGAAGTTCCATATTCATCCATTGGAATGAATTCGTAGAAAATCCCGTAATCCAGCATTAATAACATCTCTTTGGAGTCGTTAAGATCCTGGCAGGCGAAGAAACCTTCAGAAGCATTATAGATCTCATAGTATCTAAAATCTTCCTTCGGTAATATCTTCTGATATTGTGAAGCGTATGGTTCAAAACTTACCCCACCATGAAAATATACTTCAAGGTTTGGCCAGACTTCAAACAGATTTTCCTTTCCGGTAGTCTCCAGTACATTATTCAGTAGAACCAGCATCCAGCTTGGAACTCCTGCCAGACTGGTAACTTTTTCGCGAATGGTTTCATTTACGATCGCCTGCATTTTCACCTCCCAGTCGTGCATTAGGGAAACCTCATTACTTGGTGTACTGCTGAATTCTGCCCAAAAGGGCATATTAGCGATAAGGATGGCAGAAAGGTCACCGTAAGAAGTTCCGTTATCCTGATATAATTCTTTACTACCTCCAAGTCGCAGGCTTTTCCCGGTGAAGAACTGAGACTGCGGATTGTTGTTTAGATACATGCACAATAGATCCTTCCCCGCAGCATAATGACAATTCTCTAAAGAGTCCTGACTTACCGGTATGAATTTGCTTTTTGCATTGGTAGTACCACTGGATTTTGCAAACCATTTGATAGGGGTGGGCCAGAAGATATTATTCTCTCCCTGCCTGCTGCGCTCAATTACCGCCTCATAATCTTCATATTTCTTAATAGGAACGCGTTCGCGGAAGGTCTCATAGGAATTGATATCGGCAAAACCATACTTCCTTCCAAACTCTGTGTTTTTCGCGGTAGATAACAGGTTTTTAAGCAACTCATTCTGAACTTCGTGCGGGTATTTGATGAATAATTCCATCTGATGGATTCGCTTCTTCAGAAACCAGGAAGCAATGGAGTTGACTAATGGAATTGGCATTATTTCTTATTATCTTTAACCCTTTCTTTACAGGTTGTTGGTTATCTGGCTAAAAATAAGCGAAACTTTGAAGCCTGCAAAAATTCACTTAAGCATAAAACAAAAATATCAATGAAATACGAGGGTGTACTCACCAAGATGAGAACCGAATTAACGGCAACGGTGGAATATTATTTAATCTGGCAGGATGATTTTATCAATATGAACCAACTGCTGGGAAAAAAAATAAGCATCAACTTCCTTAAATATCAATGTCTTAATTGTGGCCTCGAAAAGAAGATTTTCCGTCAGGGATATTGTTATGATTGTTTTAGCTCTATTCCGCAGGCCGGTGACTGGGTGATCAATCCTGAGAAAAGCCGGGCACATTTAGATGAAGAGGACCGGGATCTGGAATATGAAAAAAGATCGCAATTGCAACCTCATGTGGTTTATCTGGCAAATTCAAGCGATGTTAAGGTTGGTGTTACCAGGAAAACTCAAATTCCAACCCGATGGATAGATCAGGGTGCTCACGAAGCAATTGAGATCGTGGAAGTTCCCAACCGTTATCTGGCTGGAATTACTGAAGTGGCATTAAAGGATCATGTGTCTGACAAGACCAACTATAGAAAAATGCTTACTAATGATGTGGTGGATCTTAATCTTGCCGAAGTAAGAGAAAAGCTTAGCACATATATTCCAGAAGAGGCGAAAGAATATTATCTCGCTAATAACAAAGAGACAGAAATTAAGTTTCCGGTGCTTAAATATCCTGAAAAAGTAAAAACTCTAAACTTAAGTAAGAGTCCGTTCTATGAAGGAAAATTACAGGGTATTAAAGGGCAGTATCTTCTTTTTGAAGATGGAACCGCATTTAATGTTAGAGGACATGAAGGCTTTGTAGTGGAGTTGAATATTGGATTATAACACCAGTTTTAAGCCTATTGTAAATAAAAATCTCCTTTCCGATTTATTTAAGTTCCAGCAAATTATTTGGAAAGGAGAATTATAATAACAGTTTAATAATTACTGTTTTTGACCTGTAGTATCGGTTGGTTTTTTGTTATTCTTCAGGATCCCTCCTAAAATGTTTCTTGCCGTTTCCTGAACCTGTTTTTGTTGAGTGGTTTTAATAGAATCCTGTTTGGTTGAAGCCGGTTTTTTAATAGTATCGGTTGATTTTGAACCTACCGCAGTAGAATCGTTTTTATTGAATGGTTTTTTAGGATCTCTTTTTCCCTGAAGGATCTCATTGATCGCGTTTACCGCTTTATCCTCTAATTTTCTCTTTTGCTGATCCACGATCTTTTGAGTAAGACTGTTAACCGCCTGCTCCATATTCAGTTTAATTTGCGGACTCTGGAAATTACCTGTTATACCTATAGGTAAGGTAACAACCATATTTTGAATATCCTCTCCGCTCAATTTACCAAGAGATCCACCCACATCTGATCCCAGATATTTTGCAGGGACATCCAGACTTAACTGGTAGTCCATATCCATATCAAAACCAT
Source organism: Christiangramia aquimixticola (assembly GCF_048285835.1). NCBI lineage: Bacteria > Pseudomonadati > Bacteroidota > Flavobacteriia > Flavobacteriales > Flavobacteriaceae > Christiangramia > Christiangramia aquimixticola. The sequence goes on along the minus strand of NZ_JBLVTL010000004.1, from coordinate 146,902 downwards.
GGCTCCCGGCTACCTGAAAATGTATTCCTTTAAGGTCAAAATCGAATGGAGCAATCTCCACTTTCCCATCACGGAAGGTTAGTTTTGTTTTGAGATCTGACAGATCTATTTTGGAGAAATCCAAAAATCCAAGCTGTGTATCAAGTTTAGAAAGTAAAGCGGCTTTTTGAGGATTCAGTTTCGCCGTTAAAATTTCTGCAAGCGCATTCCCGGCAAGGCTGCTTAATTGGGGTGTAAGGTCTTCGTTAAGATTCCCCTTTAAATTCAATGTAGACTTTAGTTTTCCTTCAAGTGCTTTTGCCAGCGGAGCAAGATTTTGCATTAATTCCATGCCATTAAAGGAAGAGGCGATATCCAGACTATTCAAATCCAGATCCATCTCGAACACCGGAGTTGCATTTTTAGTAGATACCAGCCCGTTAGCACCAATACTACCGTTAAAAATATTGGTAGTTACATTTTGTAATCTTGCTGTTTCATCTTTTATAATGAGGGTTCCTTTGGCATTCTTTAATTCAAGATTATCATAAAGAACCGTTGCAGCATCAAAATTTAATTCTACATCCAGAAAAGACGGGATCTTAACCGCTTCTTTTCCCGGTTTGGGAGTTTTTGTTTCAGCTTTGTTTTGATCGGTTTTTGGAGTTTCTTCAACTTCAGCCACCATGAAATTATTGATAGAGAAGGTGTTGGATTTAACCTGAAAATTTCCCTTTAAAAGCTGATCTGTAAACAGGAAGCCCATAAAATTCTGAATATTTCCTGAGGCAGTAACATCAGTTTTTCCGGTAGTCAACTGGAGGTTGGGAACACTAACATTACCCTGATCAAATTTCATATTTGCCTGAGCAATCTTTACTTCATTAGGAATTTCCGGAGAGGAATAACTAAAATTTCTAATCGAAGCGGTTCCATTGCTATTTACATTTTGATATTGTTCCTTTTCAATGGAATTCATATCAAATTTAGTTTTCACATCTGCAGTTAGAATTCCGTTGAGGTCCTGTTCTAGGTTTAATGGATATGCTTTACTTAGGTTGGCCAGATTAATGGTGCCTTTCAGAGCAAGATCGATAAGCATATTTTCGGTTAGATTGCTAATTTTTCCAAGCATGGAAAATCTGTCCTCATCTATTCTAAAGGTCGCTTTGTTGATGTTGAGATAAGTTTCCTCAGCGATTCCGGTATTATTAAGAATCTCCATATCCAGGTTTACATCCTGAACCTTTTTTGGAAGATCCGGATATTTAAATGCGGCATTGCTGGAGTTTATTTTGATTTCCATTTTAGGAATGAACGTATCGTCAGATTTACCAAAGATTCGACCATTTACAACAAAGTCTCCCTGGGTTTCCACATTTTCAATATTCTTGGCGTACGTCTGCGGAATTACCGCCAGAAAATTTTTAAAGTCGGAAGACGGAGTTTTAAAGCTTAGATCCATTTCAGTATTATCATCATTAACCTGAACATATCCGTCGAAGGTCAATGGAAGCTGATTGATCATAGCTTCATTTTCAAGGAAGGTATACCTTAGTTTTTCCAGATCCATTTGAAAAACTGCATCCAGACTTACATAATTTTTATTTAGATAATTCACTCCGTCATAATCCAGAGAAACCAAAGCTTCAGAGTAAGTGTCGAGTTCAGACGTATCCATAGAAAAATCTCCTGAGCCTTCATGATTAAAGTTTTCGACATCCAGAGCAATTTTTGCACTCAGGTCATTATATTTAATTCGGGAATTATTGATCTCGTAATGTTTAAGATCAAGACTAAAAGGGTTGGAAGTACCGGCGCTTGCAGTAGTATCTGCAATGGCAATATCATAATTGGTTACTCCCAGAGAATCTACCAGGATATTGACATAAGCATTATTGATCTTTAACTCATCAATTTTTTTAGGTTCCTTACTGCTTTTGAACAATTCTTTGATAGACATCTGTAAAATCACTTCTTCTCCGGTGGCAAGTGTATCCCCTTTGAATGGTTCATTATTGATGATACTAAGATCCTCTATGATCAGGGTGGCTTTGGGAAAACTTCGAAACATGCTTAGATCAATATCGGCAAAGTCAACCTGAGCGTTCAGGTTATCATTCATTGTCTTTTTAACCAGATCCTTCAGCTGGGATTCAAATACAAAAGGAGCGATCACCAGTAAAATAATTACGGTAAGAACTATGAAGCCCAGTATTTTAAATGCTTTTTTCATCTGATAAATACTTTTTATTTTTTAATGTTTTGCACGACCGCCTTATAAAGGTATAGGTTAATTTTCACCTTTTCAGGCTGTGGTAAAATTAATTTCCTCGGTTGCGCTTAGTTTAAAATATCTTCTGAAACCATATACTGCCAGATACAAAAACGGTGTATCAATTATTGCAATAAGAACCTTGAAAAGAAATCCGCTTAATAATAATCCTGAAAAAAGACCCCAATCTATTTTACCAAACATACAGAGCAAAAATAAGACCGAAAAAGTGTCCACAAACTGAGAAAGGAAGGTGGAAAAATTATTCCTTAACCATAAGTGTTTCCCTTTTGTAAGTCTTTTCCAGAAGTGAAATAAGTGGATATCTATATATTGTGCCAGAAGATAAGCTGTGATAGATGCAAAAACTGCAATTGTGGTAGCGCCAAATACGGTGGTAAAAAGTTCGTCGTCAATCCGTGACCAGAGTGTGGCCGGCACTTCATTGGCGGTATATACAATTAACAAAGAGAATAAAGATGCGAATATGCCGGTGGTTACCACCATATTTGCTTTTCGCTTCCCGTAAATTTCGCTAATAATATCTGTAACCAGAAAAGTCACGGGATAGGGTAGAATTCCTACAGATATTTCGAAAGTATGTATCCCAAAGAAATCCCAGTAAAAGAACTTTTGAAAGATCAGATTAGAGACCACCAGGGAAGCGATGAAAATAGCACAAAGGATCATATATATTTGCTGTGCTCTAAGTATTTTTTCAGGGTAAAGTTTAGCCAAATTTTTTTATTAAGTCTTTGAACAAAATTAAGAGTATGTGCTATTGTTTTGTTTAATTTGCTGTGAAATTATTTTTAGCCCCCTATTAAAATTTTCTTAAATCGCTTTGAAATTCCCTAAGACAGTAATATTAGCGCTGGGTAGTAACCTGGGCGACCGCCGGCAGAACCTTCAAATTGCTATGGAAAGGATCCATGCGAGCATTGGTTGGATCCATAAAGTTTCCAGGGTTTATGAAACTCCGGCCTGGGGTTTTAAGGGCGAGTCCTTTTTAAATGCCTGCATTGCGGTAAGTACAAGGCTCGAAGCTGCAGATATTCTTTCGGTGTTGCTGGGTATTGAAATTGACATGGGGAGACAGCGAACAGATGATAAGACCTATCAAAACAGGATCATTGATCTGGATATTTTGCTTATTGAAGATGAAATAATAGACACGCCAAACCTTCAGGTGCCACATCCCGGAATTGCAAATCGCAGGTTTGTTCTTCAGCCTTTGACCGATATTGCTGCAGGTGATGTTCATCCAATTTTAAAAAAGGCTTACAGGAAATTGCTGGTTGAAACTAGTGATACTTCTGAAGTTGTTGCAATTAATGAAACACTGGAAATTCCCGGGAAGAATTATAAATTTCCCCGTTGTAATTACATTGCCGTAGAGGGAAATATCGGCGCCGGGAAAACGAGTTTTTCAACCATGGTTTCCCAGGATTTTAATGCGAAACTGGTTTTGGAAAGATTCAAGGATAACCCATTTCTTCCAAAATTTTATGAAAATAAGGATCGGTATGCTTTTCCGCTGGAGATGTCATTTTTGGCAGATCGCTACCAGCAGCTTTCAGATGATCTTGCCCAATATGATCTTTTTAAGGATTTTGTGATCTCAGATTATGATGTGTTCAAATCTTTAATATTTGCCCGCATCACCCTGCATGAAGATGAATACTCTCTTTATCATAAGCTGTTTCATCTTATGTATAAAGAGCTGGTAAAACCTGAACTTTACATTTATCTGTATCAGAATACTGAACGTTTACTGGAAAACATCAAAAAAAGGGGTAGAGATTACGAACAGAACATTCAGCCGGATTATTTGATCGAGATCAACAAAAGTTATCTCAATTACATCAAATCACAGAGTAATATGAAGGTAAAAGTGATAGATATCTCTAATTTGGATTTCGTGTCAAACCGGGAAGACTATCTGCAGCTTCTTGAGGAGATCGAAAAAGCGGTAAATTAAGCTATCCCTTTTTTAGCTTCGCGAAAAGATCCCATAATACCACGCCGGTACTTACCGAAATGTTTAAAGAATGTTTACTGCCAAGCTGGGGAATTTCGATTACTCCATCGCTGGCTGTGACTACTTCCTGTTGCACGCCTTTAACCTCGTTCCCAAAAACCACGGCTAATTCTTCGCCTCTTTCAGGTTGAAAATCATCTAACATTACCGCGCCTTCAGCCTGTTCTACGGAATAGACTTTAAGACCCTTATTCTGAAGCGATTTTACCAGGGCGGTAGTATCTTCTACATATTCCCAATCAACAGTATCTGTAGCGCCCAGGGCGGTTTTCTGAATGTCTTTATGAGGAGGTTGGGCAGTGATCCCACATAAGTAGATCTTCTTGATTAGAAAGGCATCGGCAGTACGGAATACCGATCCAATATTGTTAAGACTGCGAACATTATCAAGGATTACGGTAATTGGAGTTTTCTCTGCTTCCTTGAATTCTGAAATGCTTTTCCTGTCCAGTTCAGCATTTTTTAATTTCCTGTTTGCCATGCCGCAAAATTAATAAAAGCCATTCTTTTTTCGTCAGAGATTTAAGGCAATCTGTAAAAGCAGAAAATTAGTTGTGGCGGGAAATTCTTTTCGAATTTAAAACAATAAAATTTAGTAACTTAGGGAGTTCAAGTATCTGTGAAACAAATATTTACATTCTCCTCAAGTCTGCATTCTTCTTTTGTTGGGTAAATTCTGCTATATGGCAGGACACAATTTTTTTCAATTAAATCAACCAATTATGAAAAGCTTAAAATTAGTATTGCTGGCTCTGGTCGTCGTTTGGACTTCCCAGAATATGGCCGCACAGGAAATGCAGGCAAAAAAACATGATAATTTAAACTGGCATGTCGTGGCATTTGTAAAATTTAATCCCGGCCAAAAGGATGCTGCGATAAAATTAATCGACGACTACTTTGTGAAAGCCGATGAAAAAGCGGGCACCCCACATCCGGTGTTTGCCATGGATATGGCCACAGGAGAATATGATTATGTGATTGGATGGAAGATGGCTGGTGGTATTCAGGCAATGGACTGGGAGATGAGCCCGGACGATGTAAAATGGTTTGGTGCGATGACAGAAATTGCCGGTGGACCGGATAAGGTTCAGGAGAAAATGAAAGAATTTTATTCGTATGTGGCTTTATGGAGAGTTGAAATAGGGCGGAACATGATCGAATAAAATTCATGTAAACCTGTCCTGATCCGGACGTTTATTAAAAACTATTTGCAATGATCCTGTTAATCGATGGAAGAAAACAAACTTAATACCCCTCCACATTCAAGGAATAAACACACAGATGATCTTATTGATCATTACTGGGGGAGTATTAGTTATGTTTCCAGTTTGATAAAAGCTTCCGAGCTTAAAGCCGGACTTATTTTATCTTTTTACGGGATCCTTTTAAACTTCGTATATCAAAATATAAGGATTGTCCTTGCTCATTTTGACAATGATACCATTATTTACGTTTTACTGGCGCTGTGGTTCACCTGTGCGGTAGTGTCTATTTATTATAGTATCAGGTGTTTTATGCCCAGGATCGAATCCCGGTACGACAGGAATATATTTTTCTTTGGAGATGTGATCTCCAAATTTGGCGATATAAGGGAATTCTCAAAAACCTTTTATGAAATAAGCCTGGACGAAGATCAGCTTTTTGACCAGTTAGGACAGCAGATCTTTATAAACGCGAAAATTGCCAACCTTAAATTTGAAAATGTGCAGAAAGCGCTGAAATTTCTGGCGATCCAAT
>NZ_JBLVTL010000004.1:137535-140833 GCF_048285835.1 Christiangramia aquimixticola | reverse complement strand
GGCCACCTTTTTTTAGAAATTATAAAATTAAACATATGGAAACCAAAAAAATGACCTGGACCAAGGAGGAGCTGAAAGTTTACATTTTATTGATGTGTGCCAACGCTGATGCTGTAAAAACAGATGATGAAATAGACCTGATTCGTTCTCAGGTAGATTCAGAAGCTTATGAAAAGATAAGCCGGGAGTTCGCAAATGATTCTGAAGAAGAGGGTCTGGATAAGATCGAAGAAAATATCGCCCATCACGAATATTCGCATAAAGAACTTCAGCATCTCTATGAAGAAATGCGGGATGTATTTATTTCAGATAAAAACTTCTGTTTGATGGAGAGACATCTGGAAAGAGTTTTGCAAAATATCCTGTATTAATTGCGGCCTTTTACCTGAGTTTTATTTGTGGTGCCGGTAGACTTATATAATGTGAATAACATATATATAAAACACGTTTACATAATTTTTAATAGAAAATGCGTTTCGGTATTTTAGCAGGCATTTAAAAACGTGAAAATTGGCAGCAAATAAGAACCAGAAGGTGACCCCTTTAATGAAGCAGTATAACAGTATCAAGTTAAAATATCCTGATGCGATGCTGTTATTTAGAGTTGGGGATTTTTATGAAACTTTTGGAGAGGATGCGGTAAAAGCTGCACGTATCCTTAATATCGTGCTTACCAATAGGAATAACGGTGGAGAGAAAACTGAACTTGCAGGTTTTCCTCATCATTCCCTCAATACTTATTTGCCAAAATTGGTAAAAGCGGGTCAGCGGGTTGCTATTTGCGATCAATTGGAAGACCCAAAGATGACCAAGACCATCGTTAAACGAGGGGTAACAGAACTGGTGACTCCGGGAGTTGCCATGAACGACGATATTTTAAGCAGTAAATCCAATAATTTTTTGTGTGCCGTTCACTTTGGAAAAAAGGATCTGGGAATTTCATTTCTGGATGTTTCCACGGGAGAATTTCTTTGCGCGCAGGGAAACAGGGAATATGTAGATAAATTACTTCAGAACTTTGATCCAAGTGAGATCCTTGTTCAGAAGAAATACAAAAAAGATTTCAACGACAGTTTCGGGAAAGACATGCACTGCTTTTACCTGGACGACTGGATCTTTAAAAGTGATTATGCTCTTGAAACTTTGAATGGACATTTTCAAACCAAGTCTTTAAAAGGATTTGGAGTGGATCACCTGGACGAGGGGATCATTGCTTCCGGGGCAGTTCTTTATTATCTGGCAGAAACCAGGCATCATCGCCTTCAGCATATTTCATCCATTAATCGTATTGCAGAAGAGAACTATGTGTGGATGGATAGGTTTACTATCAGGAATCTTGAGCTTTACCATTCTACGGCGGCAAATGCGGTTACCCTTCTTGATGTTATCGATAAGACGATCTCACCTATGGGTGGAAGATTATTGAAGCGTTGGCTGGCTTTGCCTTTAAAGGACGCAACACTTATTGAAAAAAGGCTGGAGGTCGTGGAATATCTTATGAAGAACCCTGAAATTTTAAGCAAGGTTCAGGATCAGATAAGAGAAATGAGCGATCTGGAGCGGTTGATTTCAAAAGTGGCCACCCAGAAGATCAGTCCGCGGGAAGTAAATCAGCTAAAAAATTCCCTTGATGCCATCTTACCTGTAAAGGAAACAGCCCTTAATTGTGAGAACGAAGCTTTAAAAGTTATTGGAGAGAATTTGAACAGCTGTGACCTTCTTAGGGCAAAAATTTCTGAAAGTCTTAGCAAAGATGCCCCGGTAAATGTTCAAAAAGGGAATGTGATCGCCAAAGGATTTTCAACAGAACTGGATGAGCTTAGAGATCTGGCATTTTCAGGAAAAGATTATCTGGATAAAATGATCCAGCGGGAAACCGAAAAGACGGGAATTTCTTCGCTGAAGATTGGGAGCAACAATGTTTACGGGTATTATATCGAAGTAAGAAATACTCATAAGGATAAAGTTCCGGCCGAATGGATTAGAAAGCAAACCTTAGTTAATGCTGAAAGATATATAACTGAAGAACTCAAGGAATATGAATCCAAGATCCTGGGCGCTGAAGAAAAAATTCTTCAGCTGGAGCAGGAACTCTTTGCGAAATTAATCGCCTGGATGGGAAATTATATAGATCCTGTTCAGCAAAACGCAAAACTTATCGCCAGGCTGGATTGTCTGGGATCTTTTGCGCAACTCGCCCAGATCGAGAATTATTGCAGGCCAGAGATTACCGATAGTCATATTCTGGAAATAAAAGATGGGAGACATCCCGTGATCGAAAAACAGTTGCCAAGCGGCGAGGTGTATGTGACCAATGATTTGCATTTAGACAGGGAAGACCAACAGATCATTATGATCACCGGTCCCAATATGAGTGGTAAATCGGCAATATTAAGACAAACCGCCCTGATCGTTTTAATGGCTCAAATGGGAAGTTTTGTTCCGGCCAGTTCAGCAGAGATTGGGCTGGTAGATAAAATTTTCACCCGTGTAGGAGCCAGTGATAATATTTCCATGGGAGAATCTACCTTTATGGTCGAGATGAATGAAACGGCAAGTATACTTAACAATATTTCCAATCGCAGTTTAGTTTTGCTTGACGAAATTGGGCGGGGAACCAGTACTTATGACGGGATCTCGATTGCCTGGGCGATAAGTGAATACCTGCATGAGCATCCTGCAAAACCTAAAACCCTGTTCGCTACACATTATCATGAATTAAATGAAATGTGCGATACCTTTAGCCGAATCAAGAATTTCAACGTTTCGGTTAAAGAATTAAAAGATAACGTATTGTTTCTTAGAAAGCTGGTTCCCGGAGGCAGTGAACACAGTTTTGGAATTCACGTGGCAAAAATGGCCGGAATGCCACAAATGGTCCTGCATAGAGCGAATAAGATCCTTAAAAAACTGGAGGCATCTCATTCCATGGAAGATTCCGGCGCTGTTATGAAACAGTCGGCAGAAGATGAAATGCAACTTAGTTTCTTTAATCTTGACGATCCGTTACTGGAAGATTTGAAACAGGAACTTTTGGGAATTGATATAGATACTCTTACGCCGGTGGAAGCTTTGATGAAGTTGAACGAGATCAAAAGAATGCTAAGTAAAAATAATTCGTAATTAATTTTTGCCTTTAAATGCTCATTACGAAGCTTTAAGCCATTGGTTGAAAAAACATTCCTGAACTATGGCTGTTTTTTCTCAAAAAATTCTTTGGTATTATGAGATTTGTCTTAAATTTGCCTCCGCAATAAGGGCTTCGGCATTATTGTTATGTTCTTAAAAATCGCGAAAA
>NZ_JBLVTL010000004.1:137389-137477 GCF_048285835.1 Christiangramia aquimixticola | reverse complement strand
TTTTCGCTCGGAAAGCGAAAAAAAACTCTGAAGTTGTGGATTCATCCAATACTTCGGGACCGTTTTACGCTTATAAAATAGTACGCTC
>NZ_JBLVTL010000004.1:136949-137306 GCF_048285835.1 Christiangramia aquimixticola | reverse complement strand
TTAAAGCCTTGTTGATCTGTTGATTTTCAAGGCTTTTCTTTTTTTTAGTAATGGTTATCCCCACATAATCCCCGCAAGCCATAATTTTTATCACCTCCTGGATTTTATTTCTAAAGTATCCCTGTCCACATTTTTTAATATATCGTCTTCCAATTCAATTAACGGATCATACCAATTAATTTTCAGCCGGGCCCAATTGAGAAAATTTTTAAGCTCGTCATCAATCTTATTATTTAACATGGTTTGTTCCTGCATAGCTTTTATATAATTTCTCATTTGTTGAGCTTTATGCCATCGTTCAGAATGTATCATTAAGGATTTGAATTTATCAACCTCTATATTCCGTTTATTAGAAAA
>NZ_JBLVTL010000004.1:65159-136873 GCF_048285835.1 Christiangramia aquimixticola | reverse complement strand
TTAGCAAACTTGATTAATTGATCAGCTATGATTTCAATCTTATTTTCCAGTTTTGATGCTTTCCCATCAATCCATTGCCTTTTAGAAAGGTTATGAATTATATTCAAACGTATTCTGCCTGTTGGTTCTAATTTAGACTCTTCCCGACCATATGAATTAATAAACTTAACTCTTTGATTCTTTTCCTTAATATAAAACTGAATATCCAAGTTTTCGATAATTATATAGGAGCCATAATAGGAAAATTTAAATCTTACATTTCGTTTTTTGAGAGACTTAATAAATTTGTCAATTAGCCTTAAAACTCTTGGATATATATTTTTGGAACCATCAAAATAAACCGGACCGATTTCTGAGGTTTCATTCATTTCAAAATCATTCTTCCTCTTGTTTTTAGAATTTAATTTCTTTTTAGTAGCGAGGGTTATGAGATCAAGTTTCTTCATGGTTATTTATTGTTTTGAAGTTTTAAAGCATCTATGCAGATCCATTGCATCCTTTTTTAGTATGTTTGATTATATCAAAGATTTTTCATGTCGATTAACAAGAAAGCTCAAATTCGTTACTCCGTTTTAGATAAATGCTTTAGCAACTTCCAAAGAATTTATACTTATCAAGATCTTCTAGGAGAGGTTAACAGTATTTTAATTGAGAATGGTGCTGAGCCGATCCAACTTCGTCAACTTCAATATGATATTAAGTTCATGGAATCCGATGCCGGATTCGGAATCGAACTGGATGAGAATCTTAAAATTGGAAAAAAAAGAGTTTTCAGGTATTCAAATAAAGATTTTTCTATTTCAGACCATCCATTAAATCAAAGTGATAGTGACCAGCTCGAAACTACAATTCAAATTCTTTCCAGGTATAAACATAGGCAGGAATTTAAATGGATAGAAGAATTTATACCTAGAATGGAAATGGCATTTGACCTCGTTTCTGGAGTTGATGATGATATTATAGGCTATGAGGAGAATCCTGATCTTGAAGGTAGGCAACACTTAGGACATTTATTCAATTTAATTTTGAAGAAAAAGGTTGTGAAGCTAGAGTATCAACCATATAAAAAAGAAAAGGAGTCATTCCTAATTCATCCATATTATCTAAAACAATATAATTCAAGATGGTTTTTATTTTGTTATAATGAGGAATTTGAAGCAATATCTAATTATCCATTAGATCGAATAGTGTCCTGTAAAGAAACAGGAGAAAAATATATTCCATCTAGTATAAATTGGTTCGACTATTTTGAAGATATAGTAGGAGTGACTAAACCTGAAGGTGTGAAGCCTCTCGATATAAAACTCCGATTTTCACTAGATCGGATTAAATATATTCTTACTAAACCACTTCATGGTTCCCAAAAATTAGATCGAAAAGACAAAGAAAATAGAACTGTTGTTATTAATGTTATTCCAAATTTTGAACTGTACCAAATGCTCCTATCCTTCGGTAGCGATTTAGTAGTTGCCGAGCCAGAATTGGTTAGGAATAAAATGAAGGATTACGCTTCTAAATTAAACTTAAAATATAAATAGTTTAAGTATGCAGAATGAGTGCATATATAGATTGTTAGTTTGTACTGAATTTCAAAGTAATTATTTAAATTTTTCCATTTTATGTCGGATATGAATCATTCAGAGGGGTATAAATCTAAAAAAGAAATTTTTCACGAGTTTTCACGTTTAGCGAAGAAAATTAAGCCTGAGGTAATTATAGCCTATGTGCTATTGCAAGAAAATAGATTGGATGAGGAAAAAATTCAAAAAGGTTTAGAATCTGAAAATCCAGTCGATTTCTTTGGAAGTAAGTATTTATATCAAGCAATATCCAATTTAAAGGGGGATTTCCTTCAATTAAGTGAAGATGATTTAGATGAGATTTATGCATTTGATACAGATTTTGTCTGCAGTTATGAAACGGAAGACGTTCCTGGAATTATTGACAGTTTGATTCTTGTTACTCTTGAAGGTAGGCAAAATTCTATGTCTTATCCTATACCAATTGAATTAGTGCAATTTTTAATGGGGTTAATTGATTTTCATTCCGACACAAAAATTTACAATCCATTTTCTGGTACGGGTACTTTAAGTTTTTATTCGAATGAGATACCCTATTTAGGACAAGAGAGAGATTTCGTAGTATGGATTCTTGGATTGTTAAGGCTAGCTAATAAGAGAATAGAGATTAAGGCAGATCTAAAATTAGAAGATTCTGTAAAATTTTGGCGGGGTATTGATGGGCCAAATGATTTAATAATTTCCGTACCACCTTTTAATGTTCCTATTGAGCGTAGTCTTGGTATGGTCAACAATTTTGGGCGAATAAAAAGAATTGAAGAATATGCCTTATATAAAGGGACTCAAGATTTAAAGGAACGCCAGAAGGCAATGTTTTTGTTTCCATCTTCAATTTTATCATCAAATGCAAAATTCCTGAAGAATTACCGAAAACACTTAGTAGAAAATGGGATGGTTTCTACAATTGTTCAATTTCCTTCGGGAATATTAGGCCATTCTGGGATAATGTTATCAGGAATAATACTTCAAAGTCCAAGAAAAAATCATTCATCAATCAAGATGATAGATCTTACAGGTGATAAAATAAAAAATCCTAGGAAAAATATAGGAGAGGAGCTCTCTGACTTTAATGAAATTCTATTGCAGAAAGATGAAATAGATGAAGTAAGGTATGTAAGTACAAGTGAAGTAGCAGAAAATGATTATGATTTAAATGTTTTGAGATACTGGTTACCGGTTTATGATGGTGAAAAGCTTTCTAACTTTTTAGAACCTGGAAGAACGGAAAATCGGGAAAATGTATTAGCTTTTTATCCTGAAGTAGATCTAGGAGATTTGAAAAACGATCCTATAGATTATATTCTTAGGCCAGAAAAAGCTGCAAAAGGCCTAACATCAAAACCTCTTGGTGGATTTGTAAATGAAAGCTGCTTGTTGATTTCAGTTCATATGGGGCAACTGAAGCCTACATGGTTAGAAGTGCAAAATGAACCTGTCTGTATTGCTCCTAATATCGTGCCTTTTAAAGTGGATAGAAGCCAAATACATCTATCATATCTTATCCAAGTTCTGCACTCAAAGGAGGTTAAAGAACAAGTTCTGGCCTATGGAGGTGCTAGCATGTTAAAGTCTCTCTCGATTCAGGACTTCTTAAGCATAAGAATGAACCTTCCTGATCTTAACGACCAAAAGGAGCTTATATCTACTTTTAGAAGAGAAATTATAAAAGAGGAAGAACGAAAGCTTGAGGAGCTTCGTTCAAAAATGGGTGTTGATATAGCTGATGATATAAGTTTTTTGAGACATTCTTTGGCAGGAAATCTACAAAAATCTAGGGATGCCTCGGAAGACCTTACCAAAATTATAAATGAATTAGAGCAAACCATATGTCCAAAAATTAAGGAAGCGAAGGCAGAGAACGATACTACATTGCCCCTTCAAAAATATTTAGACATTTTAAATCGGGAATTGGAAAATGCTCGTCAAACTCTTAGCAGGGCCAGTCTTAAAATAGATATTCTAGACAAAGAAATCGAAGAAATTCCGATTTTTAATTTCCTTGAAAAATATACCTCTGAATTGAGGGTTCTTAAAAGAAATCTTTTCGCTGTAGATTTTAAGTTTGATGATGTTTTTTCAGAACCAGTTTTGAAGGAAAATCTAGTCATTAAAGCAGACCGAAAACTACTCAAAAAAGTATTTGAAAATATAGTTGAGAATGCAAATAAACATGCGTTTGCGGATCTTGCTTTGCAGGATAAGGAGCTACAAATAAAAATTTCCTATAAAGAAGGGGAGGACACAATCAAGATCGTCATTAGTAATACTGGTAAATCTTTACCTGATAAATTTGGTACATCGAAATTTATTAGAAAAGGAAGTCGAACTGGGGAAAATGCAGGTAATGGATATGGAGGATATTTAATAAATACCATCATTGAAGTACATAATGGTCAAGTAGAACTAATCAATAATAATGAAAATGATGGCGGTAACTATAAATATGTTACCAGTCTAGAGTTAAAGCTACCAGTAGAATTAAAAGTTTAAAAAATGGAATATACAGTATTATGGTTTGACGATGAACACGAGACCTTTGAAACGTTAATAAATCGGGCTTTAAGAGAGGGTATCAAATTAAAGGGAGTAAGTAATTCAGTTGAAGGATTAGAATTATTGAGAGCCAATCCAGATCATTATGACGCTATTATATTAGATGGTTTGTTTTTTTCCAGCTCAGAGGATAGCTTAGATAATGTCTCAGAGGATGCATTCGGAAATGTCGCAAAGTTCCTCAATGAAAATAAACGAGATTATTTGATTCCTTGGTTCATTTATTCTGGGCAACCTTCCTTTGTAAAAGATAATAATACTTTAGTTAATGTATTTGGAGAATCATTCGGTTCGAAAGTAGTTTATGATAAAAATGAACCGTCAGATACAGTTCAGCTTTGGGAGGATATTAAAAGCGCTGCGAATAATATTGAAAGAACTAAAATCAGAAAAGATTATCCGGATGCTTTTGAAATTTTTAAAAATAATTTTCTGGATTATGAATCCGAAAAAACCTTACTTGATCTTCATCTGAAAATATTAAATGGTGGCACATTCGATCAGCCAAAAAATGATTTTACAAAGCTCAGAAAGATAATTGAAAAACTGGTAGATCAATGTGTTAACAAGAGTTTAGTTCCCTACAAATTAAAAGGAGCTAGTCTTACAGATATTATTGAATTTCTATGTGGACAGAGTCCAGACTTTCCTTTGAGCAAGTATTATTTCCATCCAATGATCAATTTTCTATTACCAAACCTTTTAGATATGTTACAGGATGGATCACATGCAAAAAGCAAACTAAGATATAAGGCTGATGAGTATTCCCTTGAGGTAGGAAATGGTTATTTGTTCAAATCATGTTTATTTCAAATAATGGATGTGCTTATAGCTTTTAATAAATTGTTTCTAGAAGAGAAAAAAGGATTGCTGCCTAGTTCAAAATGGAGGGAAGTAAAGGATCAGAATATATTTGAGGGGCCTTTGGAACAAGATTCTTTAAGGAATTACCACTGTGGTGAGTATATTTTAAGTTACAAAGAAATCCACGGTATTATAGAACCTGGCCAGCAACTTAGAATATTGAATGTCACAGAAAATAGAAATTCTAGGAATAAAAATCTTTATCCTATGTATGTAAAGAAATTTGAAAAAATATAATGCTTTGAGGAAGCAAGAATTTTCTTAAATTGTACCAATCTTAACTCTCCCTACACCGTTGAGACTGATTGGTTGATACATCAATTACTAATCACAAATTTACCATAAATCTTAATGACGACTACACATAAACAGAAACTTACTCTGCCTAAACTCGAGTCCTTACTTCTAAGTGCTTGTGATGAGCTCAGGGGAAAGATGGATGCCTCAGAATACAAAGAATTTATCTTCGGGATGCTCTTTCTGAAAAGAGCCAATGATAAATTTGTTGAGCAACGGAATGCATTACGAAAGGAATACGAGGCGAAAGGCCTGCGAGATGACCTTATTCAAAAGCAACTAGACAACCCTTCAAAATATGATTATTTCGTGCCGCCAATCGCCCGGTGGACACTCACTGAAGAAGAAAAGAAAGCTCTAGCACAGGATGAGGATGTTGATAAAAAGGAATTTAAGGGAATACTGCATTTAAAAAAGAATGTTGGTTCCGGACTTAATAAAGCTCTGGCGGCTATTGAAGATGCCAAACCGGAAGTACTGGAAGATGTACTTAAAAGTATTAACTATAACCGTAAGGTTGGAAAGAAAACAATCGATGACTCAAAATGGGTAAGTTTTATTACCAAATTTGATAAGATTCCATTAAGAGATGAAGACTTCGAATTTCCGGATCTTCTTGGAGCTGCCTATGAATTCCTGATCAAATATTTTGCTGATAGCGCTGGTAAAAAAGGCGGGGAGTTTTATACACCTTCAGAAGTAGTTGCTTTACTCACTAGGATTATTGCTCCAATGGAAGGAATGAGCATCTATGATCCTACTGTAGGATCTGGCGGTATGTTGATCCAGGCTAAAGACTTTGTTCAGGAAAATGGAGGAAATCCCAGAGATCTTTCCTTGTATGGACAAGAGGATAGTGGGACCACATGGGCCATCTGTAAAATGAATATGATTCTACACGGAGTTCGAAATGCGGACATTAGAAATGAGGATACCTTAAAAAGTCCCGAACATAAGGCAGAAGATGGCAGCCTGATGAGTTTTGACCGGGTAATAGCAAATCCTCCGTTTTCGCAGAATTACTCCAAAAAAGAAATGAAGTTCCCTGAGCGCTTCCACACTTTTATGCCTGAAGGTGGGAAGAAAGCCGATTTTATGTTCGTTCAGCATATGCTTAGTGTATTGAAGAATGATGGGAAAATGGCGGTGGTAATGCCGCACGGGGTATTGTTTAGAAGTGGTGATGAAAAAGAATGCCGGGCCGAATTTATTCGCCGGGGAATCCTGGAAGCTGTAATTGGTATGCCATCTGGTTTATTCTACGGTACCGGCATCCCGGCTTGTGTGCTGGTTTTCGATAAAAAGAACGCCAAAGACCGAAAAGAAATCTTGTTTATTAATGCCGATAGGGAATACAAAGAGGGCAAGAACCAGAATAAATTGCGACCTGAAGATATTGAGAAGATCACCAATACTTATTTCAGTAAAACCGATATAGATAAATACAGCCGACTAGTAAAAGTTGAAGAAATACAGGAGGAAGACTACAATCTCAACATTCGTCGCTATGTAGATAATTCTCCGGAAGCTGAACCACAAAATATAAAAGCGCATCTTAACGGAGGGATGCCTGCGGAAGAGGTTGCACAATTAGAGCCTTTATCTGAAGCTATTTTTGGACTGAATGATGAAATCTTCAAAAAGCGTGATGAAGATTTATTTGATTTTGCTGATGGGATTACAAGCAAGGAAGCGATTAAGGAATATGTGGAACAAAGCCCAAAAATAGAACACCTGTATGAATCTTACCGAAAAAAGATTAGTTCCTGGTGGGAAGACCGTAGAGAAGATTTTGAATCCCTACCAAACTCCGGTAATGCCGCCCTGCTTCGTAAAAGAGTAATGCCGGCCATCATTGAAGAACTAAACGATTTAAAAGCTTTAGACGAGCACGAAATTCGTGGTGCCTTTGCAGGATTTTGGGATGACCTTAAATCTGAATTTAAATCTGTAGCAGCCAGTGGCTGGGGTCCTGAACTTATACCTGAAATTGATATTCTACAAAGCCAGTTTCCTGAGGTGCTGGAACAAATGGATGCGGATCGCAATCGAATTGCCGAACTGGAAAGCCTTTTTGATGCTGCCGAAGCTGAAGATTATGAAGATGAAAACGAAACTGGAGTCCTCAATAAAGAAAATGTAAAGGAGTTGAAGGCCCGTTTAAAGGAAGTTAATGCTAACCTAAAGAATCATAGAAAGCAGTTAAAGGAATTTAAAGCCGCATTGAAAGTTCTGGAAGATGCCAATGGCAATGCTGCAGAAATTAGAGAACTGCAACATCAAATAGCCGACTTGATTAAGGAGAAAATTCCTGCTGCTGAAACCAGAAAGAAAAAAATAGATTCTCAACTGGAAAAGCACAATGAGTTAACCACAGATTTAAAAGACCTGAAAGCAAATTTGAAAGCTGCTGAAGCCAAAAGGGACACTTTGGTAGATGCCGCCAGGGAGAAGATTACTGAGTCCGAGGCTAAAACTCTCATTCTTAAGCGCTGGCTGGAGCTGCTGCAAAGCCGATATAAAGCTTATGTAAAAGTATTTGTGAACGATTACATTGCTGCAGTGCAAAACCTGCAGGTGAAATATAATACTACCTTAAAAGATATTGTTCAGCAGCGTAATACTGAAGCCGAACAGCTTAATAACTTTTTAAAAGAGTTAGGGTATGAAAAATAGAATATTTGAAAAAAACCTGCGGGAAGTATCTGGTTTCAAATCTTTTCCTGACACTTGGAGAGAGGTATCTATAAATCAAATATTTAATCTTGGTAGAGGTAGAGTTATTAGTCAAGAAGAAATTCAAAGCAATAGAGGGGTTTTTCCTGTTTATTCGTCCCAAACTTCAAACAATGGGATTATGGGGTATATAGACTCCTATGATTTTCATACTGAATTAATAACGTGGACTACTGATGGAGCAAATGCAGGTACTGTTTTTAAAAGGGAAGGCAAATTTAATTGTACGAATGTTTGTGGAACATTAATTCCAAAATCTTCAGATAAAACAGATTTAACCTTTTTCAAATATCATTTGGGTAGAATAAGTAAAAATTATGTTTCCTACATTGGAAATCCTAAATTGATGAACGATGTCATGGGTAAAATAGCTCTTCCCATTCCAGATATCAATCACCAACGCAAAATTGCCAAAATCCTCAACACCGCTGATGCGGTGATAGAAAAGACTGAGGAGGCCATTGCCAAGTACAGAGCAATCAAACAGGGAATGATGCAAGACCTATTTACCCGCGGCATAGACTTAAATACTGGCCAATTGCGAACAGCTTATAAAGATGCACCTCATTTATATAAAGAAACCGAACTGGGGTGGATTCCGAAGGAGTGGGAGGTAAGTAAGCTACAAAAAGTTACTACTAAAGTTGCAGACCGAGATCACTTTACCCCAATTTATTTTGATGATGGAGTACCTATTATTTCCCCAAAAGATTTTGATGAAAATGAAATGATAACCTTTGATAAATGCAAGTTCATTTCTAGTAAAGCTCATCTTAAGAATCGGAAAAAAACCAATTTGGAAGTAGGAGATTTAGTATTTACTCGAATTGGTGCAGGCCTGGGTAAAGTTTGTGCTGTAGTATCCTGGATGCCTGAATTCAGTATTCTTCATAGTGCCTGTATGATTAAAGTTGATGAAAAAAAAATGATTTCAGGATATTTAGAAGAATATATTAGATCAAATACTTTGCAAAGACAAATAAAAGTAGAAGTTCAAAGTATAGGCGTACCTGATTTGGGGTTGGATAAAATTAACTCATTTAAAGTTCTAAACCCTTCTCTAGATGAGCAAAGAATGATTTCTATGAGGCTAGAGGAAATTAGAAAAATAATACAGCAGGAATATAAAATCTTACAGAAATACCAAAGCTTAAAAAAGGGGCTAATGCAGGATTTATTAACCGGGAGAGTAGAGGTAGAGGTTTTAAAAAACAGAAAATAAATATGTCAGATACGCTTACTAAAAGTCAGGAAATAGAAGCCAAGAAGGTAAAGGTCAACACGCTCTTTAAAGATTATTGGTTTAGAATACCGGAATTTCAAAGATCTTATGTTTGGGGAAAAGAACAAATAGATGAATTGCTGGATGATCTAAATTACGCTAGGACAAATCATCCAAATAAGGAATATTTCCTGGGTTCAGTGGTACTTCAAAAGCATTTAGTACAAGACAAAACGGTAAATTTTGAATGTTGTGATGTGCTGGACGGGCAGCAACGAATGACAACCCTGTTTCTTTTAATGGCAGTACTTAGAGATCTTAGCCAAAATGATAAGCTTACAACTAATGTTAAAGAGGCGATTTTTCAGGAGGAAGATCCCTTTAGCAATCAACCGGAGCGAATTAGAATAGAATTTCTAATTCGGGACGAAGTGGAAGATTTTGTTGAAGAATTCATTAAAACTGATGGCGCAACTGGAGATATTTCCAGACTAAAGGAAATTAGACAGAGTTCAAATGTTTCCTTGAGCAATATGGCTAATTCGATGCTCTATTTACGTGAACAACTTCAGGAGTTAAATGTTCAGGATTTAAATGACTTTGCTGTTTTTCTTTTTAATAAAGTAATTGTGATCTATGTTGCTTCAGAAAGCCTAGAAGATGCCTTTAGATTGTTTACCATCCTAAATGACAGGGGAATTCCATTATCAAATTCTGATATTCTAAAATCTCTTAATATCGGTGAAGTTGAAAGCGAGAAAAAGCGACAGAGTTTTGCGGTAATGTGGGAGAAACTTGAAGGCGAATTTGGTCGGGATGAGTTCGATAGGTTCCTAGTTCATATTCGTACCATTCTGCTCAAAGAAAAGGCAAGAGAGAACCTTTTAAAAGAGTACGAGAAAATATACAAGGCGGGGAAATTGCAAAAAGGAGAAGAAACTCTAAAGACGATCAAGCAGTACCGGGATTCTTACGCTAAACTTATTTGGTTTGATGATGATATCCCACAGGAGGATTTCCAATTGAGAAACCTGGTAACGATAATGAAAAAAGGATTGGCCTCAGATTGGATTCCGGTTTACCTGGCATATTTCAATAAGTTTGGTTATGACTATTTGTTTGAATTTCTTCAACGTTTGGAATCCAAATTTAGTGCCGATTGGATACTGCAGGAAACACCAACAAAAAGGCTTAGTAATACCTATGGCATAATTAAAGGTATTGAAAGAGCAGATTCTCCGGCAGATATAATCGCAGATGAAGAAGTTTTTGAATATAATCGAGAAGAACTCCAAAGAAGAATTTCAGAAGATATTTACGGAAAGAATTTCGCGCGTTATATTCTTTTAAAACTTGAATATGTTTTACTCCAGTCAAATCAACAGTTCGCCGATTTCAACAAAATAAGTGTAGAACACGTCCTACCGCAAAACCCTAAAGCTGATAGTTTTTGGAGAAGTCAGTTTAGCGAAGAAGAACTTGAAACCTGGACGCACAAAATTTCGAATTTGGTTCTACTAAGCAGAATAAAGAATTCACAATTAAACAATAAAGACTTTGAAGCTAAGAAGGAAAGATATTTCCAGTCTTCAATAAACATTTTTCCGAATATTAATTCCGTAATGCAGTATCAAAGTTGGAATGTAGATATTTTGAGATTAAGACAAGATTCTATAGTGAATAAACTAATGGCAGATTTTAAATAATTAATTACAATGTCTGAATACCACTTTGTCGAGAGACCCTTTTTAGAACAGCTTAGTAAGCTTGGTTGGACATCTATTGACCAGGGCTTCGGCATACCTACAAATCCTGCTAAAAGTCATAGGGCTTCCTTTCGGGAAGTGGTATTAAAGCAGGTTTTTCTTCAGAGTATTAAAAAGATAAACCTAAGCAATGGCCAGGAATGGCTCACCGAGGCTCAACTAGAAGATCTCTTTCAAGAACTTACAGATCACCCTACCAAAAACCTGTTAGAAGTAAACAAAATTGTTTTTGAACTTTTACTTAATGGCACTTCGGTAGAGGAGAACGAACGTACCGGGGAGGAATTTCCTAAAGTACAATTCCTGGATTATAAGAATCCCAGGAACAATTCCTTTATCGCTATAAACCAGTTTCGTATAGATACTCCCGGTACTCCAAAGGGCTTTATTATGCCCGATATTGTTTTATTCGTAAACGGTTTGCCACTAGTGGTTGTGGAATGTAAAGATCAAAACAATTTTACAGCCAATCCTTTATCTGCTGCATATAAACAGCTGAGGCGATACAGCAATCAAAGGGAAAGCACACATCGCGCAGGCCTAAAGGAGGGGGAGGAGCGCCTTTTTCATTTCAATCATTTCAATATTGCCACCTATGGTGATGATGCCACCTATGGGACACTGACGGCCACAGATCAATATTATCTTAATTGGAAAGATATCATTCCGGAGCAATTAAGAGACTATGAGCCGCCTCTAGGAAAAGAACGGCCACAGGAAAAATTGATTCAGGGAATGCTTTCCCCGGAAAACCTGTTGGATCTTTTTCAGAACTTCACCTTGTTTATGGAAGTTGGCGAAAACAAAGAGATAAAAATTCTGGCTCGATACCAACAATTCAGGGCTGTTCAAAAAATAAAAGATAAACTATTAACCGGGGAAACGCCGAAAGAACGATCCGGGGTGATTTGGCATACCCAGGGCTCTGGGAAATCCCTCACGATGGTTTTTCTTATTAAGAAAATTCGTAGCGTACAGGCCATAAGCGATTATAAAGTGATAATTGTAAACGACCGAAATGACCTGGAGGAACAACTTGGAAAAACCGCGAATTATACCGGAGAAAAAGTAGAATACATAACCCGAATCGGTGATCTCAAGCCTAAACTTTCTACAGAAGCTTCCAATATTACAATGGTGATGCTTCAAAAGTTTCAGGAGAAGGAGAGGAATCAGGCTCCAGCATATATGCTAGACCGTGTTGCGGAGGTAATTCCACAGTATAAAGATTTCGGAATAGTAAATAAATCAGATCGAGTGCTTATTCTCCAGGATGAAAGTCATCGAACGGTAAATTCAGACCTAGGAGATAATTTATTTGCTGCATTTCCAAATTCTACAAAGATTGCCTTCACCGGAACCCCGCTTATTACGGACAGACATAAGACTAAAACTATACAGCGATTTGGGGATTATATCGATAAATATAAGCTACAGGATGCCGTTGATGATGGTGCCACGGTTCAAATTTTGTATGAAGGCAAAACGGCCGATACCGCACTTAATGAAAAATCTGTATTTGACAAGAAATTCGAAAATCTCTTTAAAGATAGGACCGAAGAAGAATTACTTGCCATTAAAAAGAAATACGGTACCTATGGTGATATCCTTGAGGCAGATGAGCGTATTAAAATCATAGCCGAGGATATGCTGAGACATTATGTTAGTAACATCCTCCCAGATGACTTTAAGGCTCAGGTAGTTTGTTCATCAAAGATTGCAGCGGTGCGTTACAAAAAACACCTCGACCTGGCCCTTGAAAAAGTGATTAAGGAAAAGGAACTGGATGCAAATTACGAACCCGAATTACTCCGCAAGCTAAAATTTCTAAAATCGGCTGTAATCGTCTCCAGTGACGATACCAATGAGGAAGCTGAGATCACAATGGCAAGGAAAGAAGCCAAAGCTATGAATGCGGTTACTAACTTTAAGAAGAAATTCAATTTCGACGAACCCAACACTGGTATTGCCTTCCTGGTGGTTTGTGATATGTTGCTTACGGGCTTCGATGCCCCAATTGAGCAGATTATGTATTTGGATAAAAAATTGAAAGAGCATAATCTTCTACAAGCCATAGCACGTGTAAATCGGGTCCATGCTGGAAAAAGTCGTGGATACATTGTAGATTATATCGGACTTACTGAAAATCTAAAAGATGCCCTCTCAATTTATGGTGGAGATGAAGCTGATGAAGTATTGCAAAGCTTTAAAGATATTGCTACCGAAGTTCCTGTACTGGAAAGCCGTTATCGTAGGTTATTGCAACTTTTTAGTGATAATAAATTACCTGAAATCGAGGATTTTGTCAATCAAGGTATTAAAGATAAAAAAGCCGAATATAAAGTACTGGAAGAAGCTATTGAATTGATGGAAGATATTAAGCTAAGAGCAAATTTCACCACATTCTACAAGACTTTTCAAGATAGTATGAATGTTGTACTGCCCAATGAGGCAGCCAACAGGTTTAAGATCCCGATGAAACGTTTTGCGTACTTACTTAGTAAGATGAAAGATCGTTATAAAGACGATACACTGGATATTTCGGGCCAAGGAAATAAGGTTAAACAATTGGTGAATGAACACCTCATAAGTCTTGGGATTAATCCAAAAGTTCCGCCTACGGAATTGTTTTCTTCGAAGTTTTTAAAAGAGCTAGATAAGAACAAAACCCCTAAGGCTAAAGCCAGTGAAATGGAGCATGCAATGCGAAAGCATATAAAGATCAACGCGCAGGACGATCCGGTTTACTACAAAACGATGAGTGAAAAGATTGATACGATAATGCAGAATCACTGGGAAGATTGGGATGCTATCCTAGAAAACCTAAAAGAAGCCCGGGAAGAAATGGAAGCCGGTCGTAAAGAAGGTTCTGTTGAAGGGATTAGCGTAGACGAAGCGCCTTTTTATGATCTTATAGTGGATATAGCTTATGGGAAAGATGCTTCTGAAGAAATAAAACTTCAACTGAAACCTATTATTAAAGAGGCCTTACCATTGATAAAAAGAGAGATTAAGATTTCTCATTTCTGGCAAAAGGAGGATGAAATAGAAAGCTTAAAAGGAAAATTGCAGGATATTTTTTATTTCACCGCCGGGGATCTGGATTTAGATCCTGTGATAAATAAGACAGAAAAGATTGTTTCCGAAATAATGGCCCTGGCCAAAAAACGTCATCAGTTACTCATAAAAGAAGATGCCTAATTATAAAGATATAGAATATACCTTAAAGCGAAGCAGGAGGAAGACCTCTAGTATTTATGTGGAACGCGATGGGAGCATTTCTGTGCTCGTTCCCCAGCAATTGAGCGAAAAGGAAATTGAAGCGATGATAGAACAAAAACGCTATCAAATTTACTCTCATCTGGCACAGTGGGAAGATGCCAATACTAAAAGGGTTTACCGTGAATTCGTAAATGGAGAAGGTTTTTATTACCTCGGTAGAAATTATAAACTTGAGATTGTCACCAATCAGGAAGTTCCCCTTAAGTTGAAAAACGGATGTTTCAGACTTCGGAAGAAGAATCTACCCAGAGCAAAAGAAGCTTTCGTGGAATTCTATAAAGAAAAAGGAAGGAAAAGAATTTTGGATCGGGTCGAATATTTTCGAAAGCTTCTCGATGTAGAACCCAATGAAATAAAAATTATGGATTTACAAAATCGGTGGGGATCCTGGACACCAAAAGGAAATGTGAACTTCCATTGGAAAACAATGATGGCACCATTGACCATCATAGATTATATAATAGCCCACGAATTAACCCACTTAATCCACCCCAATCATTCGGATGCCTTTTGGAACGAACTTGATAAAATAATGCCAGATTACGTTCAAAGAAAGGCCTGGCTGAAGCTTAATGGAGCGGGGATGGATTTGTAAAAAAATAGAACTTATTTGAAAGAAAGAATTTGCTTTTACAATTCTTTAAAAATTAAAATATATCAATGGCATTTAAATCAGTTAAAAAGGCGGAAAAAGTTTATTCAGATATTGAATCTTTATTTCGTGATCTACCAACTAAAGGAATAGAATCGCTGTATTCTCATCAAGCGGATATAATAAGATATTATCAAGAAAGATCATACGAAAAGGCCAATGTAGCAATTGAATTGCCCACTGGAAGTGGAAAAACATTAGTGGGGTTATTAATTGCAGAATTTAGAAGAAGAGCATTAGGGGAGAAAGTACTTTATTTATGTCCAACCAGACAACTGGTAAATCAAGTTGTAGAAATTTCCAATAATAACTATGGGATCAATACTATTGCTTTTACGGGATCACATAGAAATTATGAAGATAGTGATAAGTTCAAGTATAAAAATGGAGAGGCTGTTGCTGTTTCGACATATTCATCATTATTTAATACAAACCCATGGTTCGAAGAACCAGACTTAATAATTCTGGATGATGCCCATACTTCTGAAAACTATATTGCCTCCAATTGGGCTCTTTCAATATCACGTTATGATGAAAAAGATACATATAGAGCAGTAATTGATATCTTGAAAGACTCAATTCCGTATTCTGTTTATAATCGAATGATAGAAGACTCTATTGATAATTTAGACAAAAAGATTATAGAAAAATATCCTGGGCAAAAACTATATGAAATTAAAGAGTTGTTATTCGATGTATTATCAGAATATTTAAATGATCATCGCGATTTAAAGTATAGCTGGTCTATGATTAAAAATCATTTAGAAGCTTGCCAACTCTATTACTCATGGAATGAAATATTGATTCGACCATTGGTGCCTCCATCTTTAAGTAATAATCAATTCCGTTATGCAAAGCAGCGCATTTTGATGTCTGCGACCCTGGGTCAAGGCGGAGATTTAGAAAGGATAACGGGAATTAAGGAGTTTTTTAAGATACCTATTCCGAAAGGCTGGGAAAAACAAGGTATAGGAAGAAGGTTTTTCATATTTCCTAATTTATCCCTTGATCAGGAAAAAACTGGCGAATTGTGTAGTAAGTTATTAGAGAGTACTAAAAGATCTGTTATTCTAGTATCGAGTGATGAAGAAATAGACGGCTTTCGTTCAGAGATAAAGAATAATCATCCAGAAATGGATTTTTTCACTGCAAAGGATATTGAGGTGTCAAAAAAGGATTTTGTGAATTCGGAAAACGCAGCAATGGTATTGGCTAATCGTTTTGATGGGATAGATTTTGCTGGCGATCAATGCCGACTACTTTTTTTAATGAGCATACCATATGCTTCTAATCTTCAAGAGAAATTTCTCCAATCTAGAATGAATGCGTCTGTTATATTTTATGACCGAAATAGAACGAGATTGATTCAAGCAATTGGGCGTTGTACTAGATCGCCAAAAGATTATTCCGCAATATGCGTTGTAGGAGATAGAGATCTTTCTGAATGGCTTCTTTTAAAAGATAAAAACAAGTTTTTACATCCTGAGCTACAGGCTGAATTGGAATTTGGAATTACCAATAGTAAAGAAGTTGAAGTAGAAGATTTTGTCCACAATTTCAAGGAATTTATAAATCAAACCTCCGATTGGCAGGCTGCAGATAATGAGATAATTGAGTTAAGGAATTCAAAAAATCAGGAGGTTTTTCCTGGCGCTGATGAATTGTCAGTAACAGCTAATTTAGAAGTAGAATTTCAGTATGCTCTGTGGAATAATAAATATGAAGAAGCTTTTGAAATAGTAACTGAAATCATTTCAAAATTAGCAGGTGGACCAGAATTAAAAGGTTATCGAGCTTTTTGGAATTATCAAGCCGGAGTAATCTCAAATATTCTCTATAAAGAATCAGGAAAAGAAATATTTCAGAGAAATTCCGATGAGTTTTTTGAAAAACTTGATAAAATTTGCCCATCAGCTACTTGGTGTCGAACACTTGGTGAATCCAAATCAGAATCAGGTTCTAATAATGCCAATCTAATTTGGAATATAGAGCGGCTCCAGAATTATTTAAGCGAAATTAGAGTTACTAATAGGAAAAAATATTTCAACTATTTAAAATCAATAGAAAACTATATTGAACAAAAAGACTTAGAGAACCTCAATTTACATATAGGCCGATTATTGGGATTTGAATCTGAAAATCCTACTGGTAATGCAACTCCTGACCCATTTTGGAGATCTGATAATAACTATATAATAGTTTTTGAGGATAAATTTTATGAATCAGAAAAAGGAGAAATAGGTGTGACTGATATTAGACAAGCTGCATCTCACCATATTTGGATTAAAAATAATTTGAAAACTATAAACCCGGATGTTGAGATTAAGACGGTTATTATAAGTAATAGAGTGGAGGTGAGTAAAGAAGGACTGGATATCGGTGGCGATTTACTACATTGGGACTATTCAGAATTTGCTAATTTCAGTCGTAATATTATTTCCTTGGCAAGGGATTACCACAAATTTTACGGAGGGGAGAATGATGCACAATGGAAAGAATATTTTATTGATGAATTTTCCAAGAAAAAAATATCTCCAAAAGAACTCCTTGGTGGATTGAAAACTTTAAAACAAAAAAATCAGTAGACATGGGGGACAACAAGTCTAGATTCCAGGTTACAGAATAAATTATAATTTTTTTTCATCTAGACTTAGATTAGGCTATTTTCAACACTTTATCTAAGTCTAGTCACTTTTAAGATTCCAAGATCGATATCGTGTTTTTTATCAGTTGGGAAACTAGTAAATCCCGGGCGGTGGATCGGAGTCCGCGTTTGATGATAAAAAGAACTTAAAATTGAAGTAAGTAAGAATTGTAATGGAAAATGATAGTATTCATTTTTCGAGTTATTAAAGGCAATATAATTTGCATTTTTATCAAAACTTTCCTCATCATTCGGTCTTCTTTTAAATAGGGAATAAGAGTCAAGAGCTATAATTTGTCCAATACATTGGTCAAAGGTGATATCTTTATGCGAGTTCTCTATTTTTTTATATATCGTCCGCATCCTTTTTTCAAAACTTGAATTAGGGCAAATCATATTTTTAAATGTGAAAATGGTAGTTGAAGGTCCTCTTACAACTTTTCCATTTCTATCATAATGCCTGCATAATGAAACAGCATTAATTAAGCTTTTAATTTCTTTTTCTAGCTCGCTTGTTCGTAATGCTTTCTTTATTGAAATAATTCCTATTACTCCCTCTGGTGGTACAACTACAAACTCTTCAAATCTTTCAAATATTGGATAATTTGCTTTATCATACACTATAATATCTATTTGTGCTGAATGTTTGTCGAATTCCTTCCTTCTTCTAGTCCTATCACCATCTCCTGTTTTGGTTGCAGGTCTGTGTATGAAACCAGTAAATGCCTCTAACTGTTGAGGCAAATGTTTGTTTAAAAAATCTCTTATCAGGTATTCAATATATCTACCTTCTTCTCCATGGTGGGCAGATCCAGAAGTTTTTTCATTTGGAATTAATTTCTCTATATTTTTATATATTGATAGTAATTGTTCTGCCTCAGAGTTAAAAAGTTCTCTAACCCTTTTGCCTTTAGTAGTCATAATTTATTTAATTCAGTTTCTAATACAAGCAAGAGATTATAAATAGATAAGTGATAAAAACTCCTGTGTTAATAACATTGAAAAAGGTTATGATAGAACTCAAGTTAATCAACTTAGCTATATAAATTATCTTATTATTTTCTAATGTATATTTTGAAAAGCTTTTTTCCCACTTTTTCACATCCTCCAAATTATTCCCTGTCTTCCTAATTTCCTTATTGGCTTCCCTTAAAATTTTTATTTTTTTTAGTTCCCCAAAAGCTATATTCATTTTAATTTCTCTCCTATGAATAAGAAACTTTACTATTCCATTAAATAGAATTCCGAAAAGGATAAAAATAAATGTCAATATAGAATAAAGGTAGTTGTCATTTAAGTTATCCATTGCTGAAAAAGTAACCGCTCCTAAACCTATACTTATTCCTAATAACCAGTTTAGGTAATTCTGAAGGGAATTTTCCAAACGCTCTGTGTAATTATATTCGTCGAATATATCTTCGAACTTTTTTTCTTCCATTTTACATGACTATTACTGAGTGATATGAGATGCAAATATCAATTAGTATAATATTAATACAAAGTGAGGGAAATCAATTCCATTCTTCCAAAGACCTATTAATAACACTTTCGTGAAAGTAAATAAATTAGTAAACCTAATGAGTACAATTACGGCAGAAATTACAACCTTCTATACTTTAAACTTTTTACTTCTTTCAATGCACTTTCTATATTTGATCGTTCTATACGGATTCTCCCACCTATTTTTTCTGCAGCTATTAATCCCTTTTTTATATAGTTACGAATAGTAGTTTCTGTTACTTTTAATTTCTCGGCAGCCTCTTTAATTGTATAAAAATCTGGTTTGGCTTTTTCTCGAATCTCCTTCTCAATATATTCATCTAGGGCTGTGGTAATGGATGATCGAATTATTGAATCAAGTTGATCCTTAGTAAGTACAATTAGTTCCATTAGGAGTGTTTTTCACCGGTAAATATAAAACCATCTTTTGGACCATATCATAAAAAGGCATAGTGCTATCTGGGTTAGGTCTCATATTCTTTATTGGTTTGTATCTCTCCTGTATTTGAGTAAGTAGATTTTGGATATCCTTCTTTGTTGCCGGTTGGTTTTCATTTTTGGTAAATACTGCTTGAATTCCATTGGCCAAACCGTTTCCTAAAGCTGAGTTAATCACGCCAGCAGCATTAACAGTTTCCTCATAACTGTTACCAGTATTATTTTCAGGATTAGGTAATTGAGGTGCGGGTATATTCTCAATTTTTTTCTTTAGTTTGTGAGAGTTTACTCTACAACTTGTTTTGCAGAACTTTTGTGTTCCCCTCTTCTTTGGTTTGTATTCTTCACCGCAATAATTGCAGATATATAGATGATTGTCCATGTTTTTCCGTTAGTATAACGTTACCCTTACGGATAACTTCAATGATTTTTAAGATTTAGTTGTGGTTTATTGCCTTAAGCTTTCGCCTTCCCATTTGATAATATTGAACATCTCTGGTAAACGATCTCCGATTCTTGCCCCGTATCTTCTAGAAATCTCCTTGGGACTGTGATTCGTCGTTACAAATGTTAGCGCATTATTTCGATATCTTTCAAATAATAGTTCTCCTATCAATTCATGATTATTAAACGCTTTTTTCTCAAAGCCTAGATCATCAATGTATAGACTCCCTCGTCTATATGCATCTAAATTAAATGTGCTTGAATTTTCTTTAAGTGAATTCATATATTGATCGACAAATGATCCTGTAGATATTTTTGGAAACCAAAAATCTGTGTTGTTTAAGTTGTAAAGATATTTTCCCATTCCATAGAAGATTTCAAACAACATACTTTTTCCCACTCCTAAATTACCATAGAGTAATATTCCTTTTTCCAGACTAGCGTCATTTTTTATCAATTTATGCCTATTAAAAGTCGGTAATTTTACAAAATAGGGAAGGAGTGTCAGTATTATCTTTTCATTAGCTTCGTTTAGGCTATATCCTTCAGGCTTCAAATGATTAAATAATTTCCAGATATAGTTTTTATAGTCTTCCATTTCTTTCCCATCAATTGCATAAATAGGTTTCCTTGTACGACATTTACCTATAATCTTTAATGAATTTCCTATTTGTAAACTATTCATAGCTTTCAAGTTTTGAGGTTAAAAAATCATCCGTTCGAACTTTGCTAATAGAAGGTTTACTAGAGGAATTAATCTCCGTGAGAATTTTAGAAGAATTCTTGCGGAGTCCTTTAGTATCTAAAATTATTTTGCACCAGAATTCGTTTTCAGGATTTTTTAAGTATTCGATGATCTTTTTAAGATGTTTCAGCGAAATACTGTCTATTTCAAGCATTAACTTTAAAGGATTAATCCACGAATGGTAAGTCACATTTTCAACTTTTTTTAGCGGAACATTTTTTTGATTTGCGTTCTTGAGAATTACTTGGTGAAGATTGATACCATATTTAAATAATTCTTTCTCTTCTTGAGGGACTTCTGAAATTTCAATTTCAGATATCTTTTTGTTGTTTATGGTTTTAAGAGTTTGTGGTTTATCTATGCCAACAGTGCTTCTACTCTGATTCATTACAGCTTTATCCAGTGCTTTGTTCTTTGCTTCTGCATTTTTGCATAGGGCTATCACATTAGATGAATGTTGATTTTTACTTTTCAGTATCAATTCAATAAACCCCCAGTCTACTAGGTCATCAAATGTTTTTTTGTACGTATTATAGTTTCCTATACCGGTGGCTTCCATAGTGGTTGCGGTTGGTAGCCCAAATTTCCTTTTCCAGCCTAACCTGTTGCATAGGTCTGCACTATAAAGATATAAAGCTGTATGCCTGGGCTTAACCTTGTCAGGGTTATCAAAACTAAAATCAAACCATTTTCTCGTGATCTCGTAACCTGTCATGATTAATGGTTTAATGGTTCGAGTTCAACTAAGGCTTGTTCAATCTCGCTTCTTTTGAAGTAAATACGCTTTCCCAGTCCATACCGGGTTAATTTACCTTTCTTTGTCCAGTGATGTAATGTAGATAGATCAATTTTGAAGAAATTGGCGACTTCCTGACGGGTCATCAATTCATCTTTCGATAATGGATAATTTGTATTTCGAAGTTGTGAAACTTCATCTTTTAACTCATTTATAGAGTCTACTAGAAACTTAATTTCTTTTGTCATTTTAATTGTTTTTTCGGTTAATAACAATGCAAAACAACTACATGACATGGTATACTATTGGTATACCGAACAGAGGTATACCTTAACTTTAACTTTTACGCCAGATTTCTAATTGGTAGCTAATGGAATCATAGATATTTTTATCATCTAATCTTTTTTTACTACTCTGACGAGCACCCCTAAGATTGAATGATTCTAAACCAAATACTTTTTGAAGATTTTCAAAGGTCTCTTCCTCGTTTCCTTTTATGGTTATAAGTCCAGTTTCAATTAGTCCTTTTAATATCTCATAAAAATTAACTTGGTTGCCGTTCCATTTTACTGAAGGAATTTTTCCAATGTTTTGAGTGGCCTTTTGTGGAGGTTCAACATTTCTTTTCGACATACTTTCGATTGCGACTTCAATACTAGTCAACCCTATAAAGTAAGTAGGTAAGAATTCATTAATAAAACTTTCTAATTCCTCCTGCATTAATTCATAATGTTCAATCTCAGATAAACTTTCATCTTTAGGTTCTAACATATATGATACAAAAGGCATCTTCTTTCCATATTTCTCCCAGTTTAGCCTGATTGTTATGAACTTGGGATCTTGAGAAAGGTCGTCTACTTTTTTAACAGCCTTTTCCATCTTAAATCTTAATAATTCTGCCTTCAATAATTCTAAACTGCCAGGGTCCTTACCGTACTTATCTTCTAAATATTGACTAACTTCAGTGAGAGCAAGTTTACCTTTAAATCCTTTTCTAATTAGGTCTTGGTCAGATTTAATCTTCATTATTTATTTCTGTTCTTTATATAGATTAGCCATCATTTCAGCATAATCAAATGAGTTTTTGCCAATATAATTTAAAAACATTCTTTCAGTGGAATGAGCGGTTATTTTCATTAACAAGGGGGTAGGGATTACTCCGTAGTTGTTAGTCGCGAAGGTTCTTCTGCAAATATGAGAGGTAATGAGTTTCCATTTTTGATATTGGCCTTCAACTTTTCGTTTTTCTGTATTGCTTGTTTTTTTACCCTCCTCTTTTGGAATTAGACTACCTTCTATATATTGATTTATTTGAGCTTCTTTGCAAACAAGCTTAATATATTTATTAAAATTCTGAGAACTGATTTTCGTAGGTAGTCCGCCTGCAATTATTTCTCTTGTTTTAGGGAGAATGGGTATGGTGGCCAATGATCCTGTTTTCTTCTGTTTCAATTCTATAACTTCAAGTCCGTTTCTAGTAACGAAGTTTTCTTCAGTTATCTCAAGAAGATCACTTACTCTTTGTCCTATATGACATCCCAATAATAGCCACTTTTTTGCATTGAGTAAATAGGCTTGCTCAAATTCTGTTTCTTCAATTTTCTTGAGTTCCTCAGGAGTCAAATAGAGAATGTATTTGTTTTTTGATTTGCCACCTTTAACTTTAGGTAACTGTGTGCTGACCTCCAATCCATTTACCTGTGCTTCTCTACAAACTGTTTTAAGATCATCAATTTTCTTTAGTGCGTAGCTCTCAGCATACTTTTTTCTATTAAGCATCCATGATAGAAATTTTCTGCCGAATTGAATATCTACATCTTTTACTTTAAGTCTTTTTTTACCTTGATACTCTTTAATTATTCTGAGAAGATTTTTATAACTATTAACTCGGCTTGTAGAAAGCCCTAAAGTTCCTTTGCTATTAGGCCTTACGGCGGCTGTATCTATTAAATGCTGTATGTTTTCGACAATACTGTCATTTACAGTTTTATTTCCTTCATCAGACTTAAATGAATGGTCTTTATTATGCTTTTTGATAACGGTTTCCAACCATTCAGAATCAATGTTTGAAATATCTGTGTCATTAAAAGATGTTTCAATTTCTTTTTCCAGTTTTTTCAAACTTATAGCTAGCTTTTTTAAGTTTTCATCACGCGGATGTGGGGCTTTTTTTGTCCCGCTCCAATCTTTTGGAGAAATTAATTTGTGGGTGCTTTTTGTAATGTCGAATTTTCGGCCATGTTTAAATCGAACATAAACTGCTGTAGGATCTTTTTTATATTTTAAAAAAAAATTGATTGTTGCCATTATGATGTTTTGTAGGAACAAACATATTAAATATCCCCACATAATCCCCACAATTTGAAAATTTAGTTGAGTTGAATAAAATTGTATTAGATTGAATTGGGATAGAAATGTTCTGAAGTCCCTTTTAATTAAGGGTTGTATAAGGATTTATACAATTTAATTCAATCTATTTCAATGGAGAGGATTCGAATCCCGCTCCGAGTACCAAAGACCCTCTTAATCTTTTGATTTTGAGGGTTTTTTGTTTTTATAACTCTGCAAACTAATCCAAATTCTTACCCATTGAATTAGTTTAATTGCCATAAGATCAGCCATTCAATAAACGTTAAATTCTAAATATACCTCATTTGGGGTATTGTGATATTTAGTTGATATAACTAACTTTAAATCAGTGTTTTAAAAACAATTTTTCTTCCCCAGATCTTTTCCTGATCGTTACTTATTCTAGTGAATTTTAATATGCGGTAAGCGCAAATGTTTCAGTCATTTATTCACTAATTATTTAATTATGAAGATTATCACCACTTTCGTAATGGTCATTCTTGCCACCAATTTAAGTCTGGCCCAGGAAGTAAACTTAGAATCAGATTCTGAGCAGCTTCAGTCTTTAAAAAAATCCAATTGGGAATCAAGAAAGAATATTCCCAAGTTTTCATTTACCAGTCTTGTATTTAGGAATATTCAGCTTCAGTATGAACGGGTGTTAAACAGAAAATTTTCCGCAGGACTTGCGTATTCCATGATCCCGGAAGGGGATTTTCCTTTCAGAGAAACCATTATTAACTCTGCAAGTAGTGAGGATGATATTAGCCGGTATATTGGAAATGCTTCCCTCAAATATTCCAGCTTTACCCCTGAAGTTCGATTTTATGTAGGAAAGGGTTATGGTAAAGGTTTTTACCTCGCACCATTTTACAGGCACACCAGTTATACACTGGATAATATAAATTTTTACTACGATACAGATGAGGGTTTTGAAGAAAACCTGGCAACAAAAGGTGACTTATCCAGTAATACTTTTGGATTGCAAATTGGGAGTCAGTTTAATTTAGGATCACGGCTTATTCTGGATTGGTTTATAATAGGCCCCCATTATGGATCGGGGAATGGGGATCTTGCAGGAACTACTGCCGGAACTTTATCTGAAACTGAACAACAATCCTTAAGAAATACCTTAAACGAAATTGATTTTCCATTAGGTGAATTCTCCAATGAAGTTAATTCCAAAGGAGCTGTTGTAAAAATTGAAGGACCCTGGGCCGGGATCAGGGCGGGACTAGCACTGGGTTATCGCTTTTAGTAAGATATAACCAATAATTTCTAACCAGCCATTTCTATTTCAATTCTGGAAACCCTTTTAATCTCCCGATTATCAGGGTTTTCTAATTTGGACTTTTTTAATCATCTATGCATGCCATTCTTTTTGTGATAATTCAGCTTTGTGTATCTTGGAAAGCAAAATTATTTTCATGATCAAAAAAATCCTTGTATTGGGAACCCTTGCAGTTTTTAGTGTTGGCTGTAAGACCTCTCAACTCCCCGAACCGGCACCAAAACCGGAAAAAAAGAAATCGTCCTTAAAAGATTATTCCAGTATAATTACTTCTGAAGCTAAAAGTGATGATGGACTCTTTACCACTCATTTTGTAGATGATAAATTATATTTCGAAATCCCGGTGGAGCATTTTGAAAAAGACATGCTTCTGGTAAGCCGAATTGCAGGAATTCCATCAGGATTTGGCGGAGGCTATGTAAATGCCGGTTCCAAGGTTAACGAGCAGGTGGTTCGCTGGGTGAAAAGGGATGGAAATGTGGATATGAAGGTGATTAGTTTTGAAAATCAAAGTGATGAGAATTCACCAATCTATAAGTCTGTGCAGGCTAATAATTTCTTCCCAATTCTGTACAGTACTAAAATCGAGGCCTGGAGTAAAGATTCCAGTAGTGTGGTTATAGAAGCGGGGCCATTGTTCGAGACCGAAGTAAACGCCATAAACGGGATTTCTTCCAGACTTAGAAAGCAATATAAAGTAAAGAAACTGGATAAAAGCAGGTCATATATCGAGTCGGCAAGATCTTTCCCAAAGAACATCGAGATCAAACATGTAATGACCTATGAAGCAGAAACTCCGCCGGAACGCGATCAGGCGGGGACTATATCCATGCTTCTCAATCAATCCATGATCCTTTTACCTGAAAATAGAATGCAACCAAGGCTGGCAGATGTTCGGGTAGGTTGGTTTACTATAGAAAAATATAATTATGATTCCGAGGAATTAAAAGCCGATAATTATAAGATCATCAGGCGATGGAAATTGATCCCGAAAGATATTGAAGCATATAAACGGGGAGAACTGGTAGAACCGGTTGAACCTATTGTTTATTATCTGGATCCGGCTACTCCTGAAAAATGGAGACCTTACTTTCGAAAAGGAATAGAGGACTGGAATGTTGCTTTCGAAAAAGCCGGATTTAAGAATGCCATTATAGCCAAAGATCCACCTACCAAAGAAGAGGACCCGGAATTTAGTCCGGAAGATGTTCGTTATTCTGTAGTTCGTTATGTGGCGAGTACTACCAGAAATGCCATGGGACCATCTGTTACCGATCCTCGTACCGGAGAGATCATTGAGAGTGATATCATCTGGTACCACAATCATTTGCGTTCCTATAGAAACAGATTTATGATCGAAGCCGGCGCTCAGAATCCCAATGCCCGTACATTAAATACTCCGGAAGCTGAAATTGGGGAAATGATGCGAATGGTGATAGCTCATGAAGTGGGTCATGCTTTAGGGCTGCCTCATAATATGAAAGCGAGTTCGGCTTATCCTACAGATTCTTTAAGGAGTGCAGATTTTACCCAAAAATATGGACTTACTCCGTCCATTATGGATTATGCGCGGGTTAACTATGTGGCGCAGCCGGAAGATAAAGGGGTTAGATACATTAGAATGATGGGACCGTATGACCTTTATGCCATTAACTGGGGTTATCGTTACTTACCTGAAGCTAATTCGCCACTGGAAGAAAAAAGTACTCTTGATAAATGGATCCTGGAAAAAGCTGGAGATCCTGTTTATGAATTTGGTGATGGATATTCTGGAGCAGATCCCCAGTCACAAAGGGAAAGTTTAGGTGACGATCAGGTAAAAGCCAGTGAGTATGGAATAAAGAACCTCAAAAAAGTTGTCCCGCAACTTGTAGAATGGACTTCCAGAGATGGATATGGTTATGAAGAACTGGATGAAGTCTACAGGGAACTTCAGTATATGTGGAGGGGTTATATTTCTCATGTGATCACCAATGTTGGCGGGATTTACGAAACCCGTAAAACTGCCGATCAGGGTGGAAGTGTTTATGAACCTGTTCCTAAAAATATCCAAAAGCAGGCCGTGAGTTTTTTGAATAAGGAAGCTTTTACCACTCCGCAATGGATGCTGGATGAAAATCTACTTGGGAAAATAGAATCTACTAAAGTTGTAGACAGGATTCAATCATTACAAACCAGAGCTTTGGAAAACCTTTTGAACAAAGACAGATTAAAGAGGATGGTGAATAATGAAGAAAGCAATACAAAAGAATCCTATGCGGTGGTAGAAATGATGAGAGATCTGAGAAAGGGGATTTTCAAGGAGCTTTATACCTCTAAGCAAACCGATGCATTTAGAAGAAATTTACAAAGATCTTACGTAGATATTGCTGCTTCTTATCTTGAAGAGCTTGAAAACGGCAAGGACAGAGAAATTTTAAAATCTGATATCATGCCATTGATGCGTGGAGAACTTAGCCATTTAAAGAAGGATTTAAATGGGCGAAAATATAATATACGACATGCCCTGACCAGATATCATTGGGAAGATCTTGTTGCAAGGATTGATGCTGTGTTATTAATGAATCCTTCATAATTCATTCCGAAAATATCAGGATAAAAAAAGCGATCATTTTAGGATGATCGCTTTTTATTTTGGCCTATCTGAAAAATATTATTGAGTTCCAGTTCTTATTTGAGCATACGCCATATCATATTTTGCCATTAGATCCTTCTGAAGGAATTCGCCGGGTGTAAAATCGATAAGGCGGGCATTCACAATAAAACTCTTGGATTTTTGTCTTGGAACCTCCATGGTTACATCATAATACATTCGCTCAGTTAGGTTACCATCTACTCTATACCAGTCACCGTATCTGCCCGTTGATAAAATTGTTCCCTCGGGATTAGATTCTACCACTACAACTCTTTCGGTAATGCGCCGGGTGGCAGTTTCATCGGTTAATTGGGAATTCTCTTCGGTAATTTGTCCAGTCCCGGAGCAGGCGGTTAATAATAGTCCGAGGACTGCGAGAAGTAAAAAGTTTTTCATAATTAAGTTAATTTAGATTCAACTTAATATTCACAAAGACTATTCCAAGTGTTAAAGTTTTTAAATATTTTTTACGGTTAGGTGTGCTAAATATTTAATTTTCAATTTGTTGTGTTATAATAATATTTTTTAAATGTCTGATTTACAATTTATAACAGCGAAAATTAATATATGTTTTGAATAACAGTCTGATTATTAGACAGTCGCAGGGGTAAAATGTTGATAAAAACCCACTTAATTAACTTTGAAAACAGAATTATATGTTGTTAATTAGTGTTATGTAAAAGTTAATAAAATGTTAATATGGATTTGAGATTGAGAACTGAAGGAAGATTTGAGGAAGGGATGAGGGTGGCTGATCTAAGACAGAATACCTCCATTAATTTTATTAATACCCTGCGTCAACACAATTTAATACAAATTGATCAAAAAGGCGAAATCCGCCTCACTGAAAAAGGTCGTATTGCGACCAAAATGGGTGTAGATAACTACCTGAGACTGGAAAAGGTCGAGAAAGAATTTCTGGATGAAGAGATCCTGAGTATGAAAATCGAACAGCGCGGTTTATTACTCATATTCGGTGGAATGATCATCTCCCTTTTACTTATTATATGTTTCTGGGCTTTCCAGTTGGAAACTATTTAAGTTTCTCAAACATAAATTTCCTTTAGTAAAAACCGTAATAATTTACTGAAAAGTAATATTAACTACATTTTCCTGCCCATAAATTGCGGCATGAAATTTTACTATTCAAATAAACACCCGAATCAAAAAGGTGTGGTCACTATTCACGCAGACAATTGCCGGAATCTTCCACATATTGTAGGCCGTGTTTATCTGGGTATTTTCTCTAATGGCATGCTTGCTGTCGAATCTGCCAAAGAAAATTTTCAAATCACAAACCCGGATGTTTGCAAGTGTTGCGAATAGAACTTCTATTTATTTGCTTGTTAACTCCGTAAGTTCAATCTCCATGTAGGGATTTCAAAATAATTATGATTAATTTCAATTTCATGGAAGAGATTGAAAAGATCTTGCGATTATATAACATTAGACCTACCGCAAACAGGTTGTTGATATATCGCTTTCTAAAGGCAAAAGAAGCGGCCTTGAGCCTGAACGAAATCGAAACCGGGCTGGATAAAGCCGATCGTACCACTCTCTATCGTACCATTAAAACTTTTGAAAAGGAAGGTATCGTACACCAGGTAGACGATGGTAGCGGGATTGCCAAGTATGCTCTGGACGATTCCCAAATTAAACAGGGAAATACTCAAAATCTTCATCTTCATTTTCATTGCAATAACTGTGATTCCCACCGTTTGCCTTACAGATCATAAAATCCCAAATATCCATCTTCCGGAAGGCTATATTACCGAAGAAATTAATCTTTTGTTAAAAGGGGTTTGTGACAAATGCAATTCACGATAATGCAATCCTATTGCATTATATTCAGATTATCTTAGAGCTGATTTTAGAATCAATCTTAAAAAACCTGAATAATGTCCGGACATAACCATGGTTGTTGTAAACCACATAATAATGGAATCTTTGGAGAGAGAACAGAACTTATTTTCGCCATCTTAAGCGGAATATTTCTTTTAATAGGATTTCTTAACTATGAGTTTTCCGCATTAAGCTTTATATATGCGCTTATCCCTTTCCTTTTCTCTTATTTTTTTGGAGGATACTATACTTTAAAGGAAGCTGTTGAAGAAATTTCCAAGGGAAGGTTTGAGATCGATTTCCTCATGCTGGTGGCGGCTGTGGGTGCTGCCGTGTTGGATAAGTGGGCAGAAGGGGCTTTGCTGTTATTCCTTTTTAGTCTGGGGCATTCCCTGGAGCATATGGCTATGACAAAAGCCCGGAAGTCTATAGAAGCCCTTACCAATCTATCCCCAAAAGTAGCTTTAAAGAAAAAAGGAGAAGAATTTGTAGAAGTTCCCATTGAAGATCTGGAAGTGGGAGATCTTATTCGTATCCGGCCCAATACCACGATAAGTGCAGATGGTGTTTTAATAAGTGGTAGAACAAGTATTAATCAGGCGCCAATTACTGGAGAAAGTATCCCTGTGGATAAAATACCCGTGGAAAATCCTGATATAAGTTACCAGCCTGAAGATCAAATTCCTGAAAAAAGCAGAGTGTTTGCGGGAACCATCAATGGGGATAATGCCATTATAATTAAGGTAATTAAGAAAGCTCAGGATTCGACCCTCTCCAGGCTTATCACCATGGTACAGGAAGCACAGGATAAAAAATCACCTACCCAGCTGTTAACAGATAAATTCGAGAAATACTATGTGCCGGCAGTTCTGATTTTGATCGTGCTTTTAAATTTTGCATTTCTGGTAGTAGATGAAGCCTGGGCCGATAGTTTTTACAGATCGATGGCGGCCCTTGTTGCAGCCAGCCCCTGTGCTCTTGCGATTTCAACTCCTTCTGCCGTGCTTAGCGGAATTGCGCGGGCAGCAAAAGGTGGAGTGCTTATTAAAGGAGGAAAACCCCTGGAAGATCTGGGAACATTGACTGCTTTGGCTTTCGATAAAACAGGAACTCTTACTGAAGGGAAACCAAAGCTTACAGATGTGGTACTGCTGAATGGCTTATCTAAGGATCAGTTTTTAAGA
This sequence comes from Christiangramia aquimixticola, assembly GCF_048285835.1. Lineage (NCBI taxonomy): Bacteria > Pseudomonadati > Bacteroidota > Flavobacteriia > Flavobacteriales > Flavobacteriaceae > Christiangramia > Christiangramia aquimixticola. Next base: position 106,113 of record NZ_JBLVTL010000004.1, on the reverse strand, counting down.
CAGGTGATCGCTCTGGAAAGTTCCAGTAACCATCCCCTGGCGAAAGCAGTGGTGCGGGACGGGAGATCAAGAATGGAACATCTTAACGGCCTGCCTAAAGTAAGTTCTTCAGAAGCTATACAGGGGAAAGGAATAAAAGGAGTCGTTGAAAATACTAATGTGGAAATTGGGAATCTGGAATTATACGAAGATTTGGGCGGTGTGCCGGCTCCGGTTTCAGAACAGGTGAAGAATCTGGAAAAACAGGGGAAAACGGTAATGCTGGTTAGAACTAATAATGAATTCAGCGGGATCATTGGCCTTATGGATACGCCCAGAAAAGCTGCAAAAGAGACCCTGGCCAGACTTAAGAAAGTAGGGATCAGGAAAATGATCATGCTTACGGGAGATAATCAGGAAGTAGCGAATGCCGTAGCCGCCGAGATTGGATTAACCGATGCCTATGGCGGGTTGTTACCCGAAGAAAAAGTAGAACGAATTCAACAGCTGGAGAGGGAAGAATCCAAGATTGCCATGATTGGGGATGGAGTAAATGATGCCCCTGCCATGGCGAACAGTACGGTAGGTATCGCCATGGGAGCAGCCGGGAGTGATGTTGCTCTGGAAACAGCAGATATTGCCCTTATGGCCGATAAGCTTGAAATTTTACCCTTTGCCATTGGCTTAAGTAGAAAGGCACAGCGAATAATCAAACAAAACCTGTGGATTAGCCTTGGAGTGGTTGCTTTGCTCCTCCCGGCCACCATCTTTGGGTGGGCCAACATTGGAGTAGCCGTGGTTTTTCATGAGGGATCTACCGTGGTTGTGGTCCTGAATGCCCTGAGATTACTGGCTTATAACGGAAAATCTTAATTCGGTTAAAATTTTTCAGTCTTTATTAGTTAAATAGGATTTAATCCAATATTTTTGAATGAATATTGGAAATATTCCTAATTAACTGAAATATGGGCACACCTGGAAGTATTGAAATTAAGCACTTTAAAGAAGTAAGGGAAGAAAATAATTATACTCAAACTGAATTTGCAAGTTTGCTGGGTATTAAAAATTCCACTGCAGACATTGAACGTGGTCGTACAAAACTTTCCGGGATAGTAGTGGCTGAACTTTTAAGACAATTTGGAATTAATCCTTTATGGCTCTTTGGGCATAGTGGGCAGAAGTACCTAAAAATAAGTAAAGGTGATGTAAGCCCAAAGGTGATAACCGTTGATAATTCAGATAACGAGAACATTGTTCTGGTAAATCAAAAAGCTGCCGCCGGGTATCCACATAACGTTCAGGATGTGGAATGGTATAATCAATTACCGGCTTTCGACATTCCGCTTCCCGAATTTAGAAATGCATCATATCGTGGATTTCAAATTGAAGGAGACAGTATGTTACCAGATTATCGTCCCGGGGAATGGGTGATGGGGAAGGCTGTTTCCAGTATCGAGGAAGCAAGTAACAATAAGGTATATGTAGTGGTAATGTACGATTCTGTACTGGTGAAAAAATTGCAGAAAATGCCTGATCCTTCAAAGGTTCTCCTTATTTCTTTAAATGAGGAATATTTACCTCTGGAGATAAATGTTCACGATATTCAGGAAATCTGGCAGGTAAATTCCAAACTTACCTTTAATCTGGACAATCCAACCAATAGCGGTTTATTCCAGGAGTTACAACAGTCTATGAACGAATTGAAAAGAGAACTTAGATCTTTTAAAAAATAAAAGGCCTTTTCCCGAAGAAAAAGGCCTGAAATTATCGTTTTATTGAAAATTAGTAGTCGTCGTTGTCTACTTCATTTTCAACTTCGTTAGCGGCACCTTTTACAGCATCACTGGTTTCGTTCGCTGCATTTTTTACTGCATCTCCGGCATCATTTGCTGCTTCTTCAATGTCGTCTCCCACATCGTCCATATCATCATTTACATCATCCATATCGTCAGATTCCATTTGTTCCATGTCGTCTGTATCGTGGTCCTCTGCAGTTTCTCTACATGAAGTAAAGGTAAAACTAGTTGCCAGTGCAAGGGCAAGCATTAAAATTGGTTTTTTCATGATTTGAATATTTAGTAGTTAGAATTTAATTTTTCCCGGAGTTGAACTTCTTAATTGTCATCTCCTATTTTCTCAATTTCTTCATCAATTTCTTTATTAACCTCCTTGTCCACCTTTTTAGCGGTTCTTTCAAGGATTCCTTCTTTTTCCTGGGCTTCTTCAGGAGTACGAACTTGTTCTTTAACTTCGACTTCCTTTACGATCACCTCTTTTTCAGCGGTATCCCTACATGAAGTAAGAAATACTGAAAATGTCAAAATTGTACCCGTTAGGAATGTTAAACGTCTCATTAGTACAGTTTTATTTGTTTCTATGGATCGAAATTACAACTAATTGCGTTTCCTCGAATTTATTTTACTTTATTTTAGCACTGTTTGTTAAAACTTTAAAGGGTGAGAATCGAGGTAAGTTTCCAGGATTTCCGTTGTGCCGGTATTACTGTTAATAAAGTGACCTGCAACCATTCCGGCTTTTTCGCGGAAAGCTTTATTGGTGTGAAGTTTGGTCATAATAGCCGAAAATTCTGTTGAATTTTTAACAGAAAATAATCCCGCCAGCTTCTGAAGTTTTTCTGCTTCAGGAAATTTTGAGAAGTTTTCTCCTATCACAATTGGAATCCCAAAGGTGGCAGGTTCCAGGATGTTATGCAAACCTGTAGTTCCCGCAGCACCTCCCACATAGGCGATATTTGCATAACTATATGCCCGGCCTAATAAACCTATAGTGTCCATAATTAAAACCCGGTATTGGGAAAGATCTTGATCTCCCATTTCTGAATATCTGGTCACAGGGATGTTAATGGATTTTTCCAGATGTTTTATTTTTTCGGGTTTGATCTCGTGTGGAGCAATTACGAATTTAACACTGGAGGAGCCATTAATGAAGTCCAGAATTAATTTTTCATCATCTGGCCAGGTACTTCCAAAAACAGTTAATATCTGACCGTCCTTAAATCTTTCCAGAAACTCCAGCTTATTATCTGAAGCTATTTGTGAAGCGACCCGGTCAAACCTGGTATCTCCGGCCAGCGTGGAATTTTTGAGACCTATAGACTTTAATAATTCCAGAGATTTCTTATCCTGCACAAAGAAGTGTTCAAAAGCCTTAAGCGATTTTCTCATCCAGTTTCCATAGAATTTGAAAAACGCCTGATCTTCTCTAAATATTCCGGATATTAAAAAAGTCCGGATTTTTCGGTTTTTTAATTGGTGAAGATAATTGGGCCAGAAGTCATATTTAATAAAGAAAACCATCTCGGGGTTTATAATTTTAATAAACCTGCTGGCATTTTTCTTTGTATCCAAAGGCAGATAAGTAAATAGATCTACTAATGGATGCTGTTTTTTATTATTAAATCCGGAAGGAGAGAAAAAACTAACCACGATCTTATGATCCGGATATTTTTTCTTTAGTAGTTCCAGAATTGGAACGGCCATTTCAAATTCACCTAAAGAAGCGGCATGTACCCAGAAATACTTAAGACCCGGCTCCACAGCATTTTCAAGCCGCGAAAATAAATCTTTTCTTCCCCGGCTAAAATCCTTCAGCTTCGGACTAAAATTTCCAGCAACTTTAATCACACTTCCACTTATGCTCGTAAGTACATTGTAAATACCCTCCATCTCTAAAACTTAATAGTGTAAAAATAGGCCTTTCCATAGAAACCAATTGTTAGAAGGGTCTATATTTCGTATTTTCGTGAACCGTAAAAATATTGCAAATGAGAAAGATTCAGATGGTAGACCTTAAAGGTCAGTATGATGGTATAAAGGAGCAGGTAAACAGTTCCTTTCAGGAGATAATCGAAGAAACTTCTTTTATCAATGGTCCACATGTTCATGGGTTTCAAAAAGAACTGGAAGAGTATCTGAATGTTAAACATGTGATCCCTTGTGCCAATGGTACTGATGCTTTACAAATCGCTATGATGGGACTCGGTTTGAAACCGGGTGATGAGGTGATCACTGCCGACTTTACATTTGCAGCTACCGTAGAGGTGATCGCATTATTACAGTTGACTCCTGTTCTCGTAGATGTGGATCCTGAAACCTTCAATATTGATCCTCAAAAGATCAAGGATGCCATTACTCCTAAAACAAAAGCTATTGTTCCTGTCCACCTGTTTGGTCAGGTAGCAAATATGGATGAGATCATGCAAATTGCTAAGGAACATGATCTTTATGTAATCGAAGATAATGCACAGGCGATAGGTGCCAATTATCATTCAGATAAAATGGGTACTCTAAAGGCCGGAACTATGGGTGATATTGCGGCAACTTCATTTTTTCCATCCAAAAATCTTGGTTGTTATGGAGATGGAGGGGCTATTTTCACCAATAATGATGAACTCGCACATACCATTCGTGGGATTGTGAATCATGGAATGTATGAGCGTTATCACCATGATGTGGTTGGAGTAAATTCCAGACTGGACAGTTTTCAGGCCGCAGTATTAAGAGCTAAGCTTCCTAAACTGAATGGTTATAATGCCGCAAGAAGAAGTTCTGCCGCAAAATATACTTCAGCATTAAAAAATATAGAGAATTTAGAAACACCAGTTCTCATAGGTGAGCAGGATTCTCATGTCTATCATCAATATACCCTGAAGATCAAAAATGGGAAAAGAGATGGCCTGGCCAAACATTTACAGGAAAAGGGAATTCCTTTCGGGATTTACTACCCAATTCCCCTGCACCTTCAAAAAGCATATGCAGATGAAAGGTATAATGAAGCAGATTTCCCGGTTACTAACCAATTGGTAAAGGAAGTGATTTCATTACCAATGCATTCTGAACTGGATGATGAACAAATTGAATATATTACGTCTGCGCTAATCGATTTTCTTAAAAAATAATTCATGAAAAACTTACTTGCCTTTTTATTCGCCATGGTATTTTTTACAAATATGATGGCACAGGAAACCTATATCCATGCCGGAAAACTGGTAGACACAAAATCTGGTGAAATTTTAAAAGAAAGAACCATCATTGTATCCGGAAAAAGGATCAAAGAAGTTAAGAAGGGTTATGTGAATCCTGAATCTGATTCAGCTAAAATTATAGACCTGAAGGATAAAACAGTATTACCCGGTTTAACTGATATGCATGTACATATGGAAAGTGAAACCAATCCTTCAAAATATCTTCAAAGATTCACCAATAACCCGGCAGACGATGCTTTCAATTCGGTTGGATTTGCTGAAAAGACTTTGATGGCCGGCTTTACAACTGTTCGGGATCTTGGAGGCTCGGGGGTGAACATATCATTAAGAAATGCGATCGAAGCCGGGAAAATAGCAGGTCCGCGGGTTTTTACCGCTGGAAAATCTCTGGCTACTACCGGAGGACATGCAGATCCAACTAATGGGATGAACAATGCGATGAAGGGTGATCCGGGACCAAAACACGGCGTGGTAAATGGAGTGGAAGATGCGCGTAAAGCGGTTAGACAACGTTATAAGAATGGAGCCGACCTAATAAAAATAACCTCTACCGGGGGAGTTTTAAGTGTAGCAAAGAGTAGTTCCAATCCTCAGTTTTTTCATGAAGAGATCGAAGAGATCGTTAAAACAGCCAGGGACTATGGATTTCATGTTGCTGCCCATGCCCACGGGGACGAAGGAATGCAAAGAGCGGTGAGAGCCGGGGTTAAAACCATAGAGCATGGTACTTTAATGAGTGAAGAGACCATGGACCTAATGAAAAAGATGAATGCTTATTTGGTTCCTACCATAACCGCCGGAAAAGAAGTGACCGAAAAAGCAGAGATCGAAGGATATTATCCTGAACTAGTTGTACCTAAAGCCAGAGAAATTGGACCAAAAATTCAGAATACTTTTTCCAAAGCCTATAAGCGGGGAGTGCCAATTGCATTTGGAACAGATGCCGGGGTTTTTAAACATGGAGAAAATGCCCGCGAATTTGAGTATATGGTTGAAGCTGGAATGCCTGAAATGAAGGCGATCCAAAGCGCTACCATTGAACCCGCTAAAATTCTTAATATGGAAAATGAAAGCGGACAAATAGCCAAAGACTTTTTTGCCGATATTATCGCAGTTGACGAAGATCCAACCAAGAATATCAAAACTCTTCAGGAAGTGAAATTCGTAATGAAAGAAGGGAAGGTATATAAGAACCGGTAAGATTTTTACTTTAAAGAACGACCTCATAAAAAAGCCCGATCTGCAGATCGGGCTTTTTTTATTCTATATTAGTATCAACAATTAAATACTGGCAGAAGAAGTAGTCATGCTTCTATCGATCTTTTTTACCAGACCCTGCAATACTTTTCCGGGACCAACTTCAATAAATTCTGTAGCTCCGTCTTTGATCATATTTTGTACCGACTGAGTCCATTTTACCGGTGCGGTTAACTGGAATACAAGATTCTTCCTGATTTCTGCCGGATCATTTACTGCAAAAGTGCTTACGTTCTGATAAATTGGGCAGATTGGTTGAGAGAAATGAGTGTTCTCAATGGCTGCTGCCAGATCTTTTCTTGCGGGCTCCATTAGGGGAGAGTGGAAGGCACCTCCAACCGGAAGTATCAACGCTCTTTTAGCACCTCTTTCTTTCATGTTCTCACAAGCTTTTTCTACAGCTTCATAAGCACCGGAAATCACCAGCTGCCCGGGACAGTTATAATTTGCAGCTACCACCACACCTTCGGTCTCACTACAAACAGCTTCAACCATCTCATCTTCTAATCCAAGTACTGCCGCCATTGTAGAAGGTTCCAGTTCACATGCCTTTTGCATGGCCTGAGCTCTTTGTGATACCAGCCTCAACCCATCTTCAAAACTTAATGTTCCATTAGCAACCAGAGCTGAAAATTCTCCAAGTGAATGACCCGCAACCATATCAGGCTTAAAATCTTCACCTAACATTTTACTTAAAATAACTGAATGTATAAAAATAGCAGGTTGTGTAACTTTTGTTTGTTTCAGGTCCTCTGCAGAACCTTCGAACATAATATCTGTGATAGAAAATCCAAGGATCTCATTCGCCTGTTTAAATAGTTCCTGTGCCTCGGCAGATTTTTCAAAAAGATCAAGACCCATTCCTGAAAACTGGGCTCCCTGACCCGGAAATACATATGCTTTCATAATATTGGTTTAGGGGTGCTAAAATAGGTATAAATAAAAAGACCTCATAACAAAGATTTGCTATGAGGTCTTTCCTTAAAAATTCAGTCAATTAGACGTTTAATTTTCCTTTTTCACCTATATCCTGATTTTTTCCCGTCACCGCAGCCATGCTCAATTTAAACATGGTTACCATTTTATTGTCCTTATTGTCCCAGTAATAAGCTTCTACAGGATTTACTTTTATTGCTGTGATATTTGGATCATTATCACCATCGAACCAGGCGTTATCTACTTTAGAATACAATTCTTTTATAACCTCCCGGTTGGTTTCAATAAATGCTTCTCCATACACACTTAAAAACTCTTTTTCTGAAGTTCCGCTATATAGCAATTGAACGTCCTTGTCCTTTTCAATATTTCTATTGTGTTCGCTATCTCCTTTGCTTAGGAACCAGATTGCGCCATGGTCATCCACATCCTTTGTGGCCATAGGGATTGCGCTAAGTGGTTTTTGATCCATATTAGTCACAAGCATGCAGTAATCTACATCTTTGGCAATTTCTTTAATCTTTTCTCTTGCTTTATCGTCGTATAAATTTTTCGTACTCATAATCAATTTTTGTTTGATTTCAAGATACTTTGGATATAAAGCATTATGCGCTAAGGAACTGCTAAAAAAAGTAGGGTGGCTGTTAAGAAATGTAAAATCAGGAATAATGTTTTATTATAGATTCCACCCGCTCTTTATATGGCGTTCCAAAAATATTTAAGTGTACCATTAAATAATAAAGTTGCCAGAGAAGGATCCGGTCCTGCCAGCCTTTTTCCAGGGGGAAAACTTCGTTATAAACATTAAAAAGTTCCTGGTCGAAACCACCAAAAAGTTTCATCATGGCCAGATCCATTTCTCTGGATGCAAAGGCAACGGCGGGATCGATAAGGCAGGGTGCACCTTCAGAATTTACAAGGAAGTTTCCGCTCCACAGGTCTCCATGAATTAATGAAGGAGCTTCCTGTGGAATTATATTACGGATGGTTTCAAAAAAAGTCTCCGGAATTTCTAAATTGAATCCATTATCAATGGCCATTTTAAGCTGGGGTTCAAATCTCATCTCCAGGTAAAAATCGGCTGCATTTTCCCTGTAATCGTTATACTGCGGAAGGCTGCCTATATAATTGTTAGAATCTAACCCAAAGCTGGCAGAGGTACATTTATGAAGCCGGGCCAGCTGTTCTCCGAAATCTGACCAGAATTTTGAAGATTTTTTGCCTTCTGGTTTGTATTCAAGCAGGAGATATGATTGATTTATAATTTCACCGGTAGCAATGATTTTTGGAATGTCTATAACGCCGGGTTCCGCAAGTTGCTGCAGGCCGCTTTGTTCAGCGTGGAACATGCCGGGAAATTTATTGGTGTGGTTCAGTTTAACCACGAACCGCCCCTCCTGGCATTCCAACAAATAAACCTGATTGATATCTCCGCCGCTTAAGGCAGAATATTTTTCTAGACTAAGAATATTTTGTTGCGCGACTTTAAAAAGTAAATCACTTGTCCCGGCGCTCATAAGTTAAGTAAGTAAAGGATTCATCGTGTTTTTCATCCTTATCGTGGAACTCCTCTTTTACGATCTCCCAGTCGCTTTCATTAATTTCAGGGAAATAAGTATCTGCGTCAAATTGAGAGTGGACTCTGGTGAGTTCGATTCTATCGGCATATTCCATTCCCATTTTATAAATCTCTCCGCCACCAATAATAAAAGGTTGTTCGTCAGATTTACAAACCTTAAGAGCTTCTTCTATGGAATGAACCACGATGGTTCCCTCGGGATTGTAATCCTTGTTACGGGTAATGATAACATGAGTTCGATTAGGCAATAACTTGGGGAAAGATTCAAAAGTTTTACGACCCATGATTATATAATGACCGGAGGTTAAACGTTTAAATCTTTTAAAATCATCGGGTAAATGCCATACCAGATCATTGTCTTTTCCCAATGCATTATTTTCTGCTGCCGCAGCGATCATAGTTATCATAAAGATTTAGCTGTTAATTGGTTTGTTAGGATCTTCCGGATTTATTCTTTTTATAGATGGATCAACCTTTGGGCTTGAAACTGGTTGATTAGAACCAGGAAGAGGATGCTCCATTTCTACTTTCTGTTTTAAAGAAGCGATCTTTTCTTTCTGTTTTTTAACCAGCCGGTCTACCTGTTGTGCTTCCCAGTCTTTACCCATAAAACTGTTTACTATAAAAACATTTATAAAATGGATAACAAACAATAAGGTCCAGAGAAGTACGGCCCAAACGAACCAGTTATATCCAAGAGGCTGGAAATCTTCTTTAAAGCCTATTACAACGTTTAGAATTATAAGGAAAACCGCCCCAATGAGAAACACTACAAAATGTTGGAAAAGGCGTTTTTTCTGTTTAGCCCTTTGCCGGGCATTTTCGTAAAGCTCTCTTTGTTCGTAATCTATTTTGGGTTCATTTTTCTTTTTAGAAAACATATTTAAAATTACATTAGTGTAGTATCAAATTTACATTTTATCAAAAGAACTTCCCATAGCTTATGCATAATTTAAGAAAAGGATTTCCGGTCTTAGAGCAATATACCTACCTAAATACAGCCGCTTCCGGATTATTGCCCGAGAAAGTTTGGGAATTCAGGCAGGATCATGACCTGGATTTTTTGCTTAAAGCCAGCCTTCTAAAGGAGAATATGGGGGATATGCTCACCAAAGTTAGAGAGAGTATAGGATCGCTATTTATATGCCAGCCTAACCGTGTGGCCCTTATTCCTAATTTCTCCTATGGCATGAATAGTATACTTGAAAGTATTGATAAACCTCAAAAATTTCTGTTGTTATCTGGAGATTATCCTTCTGTAAACTGGCCGGTGGAGTCAAGAAATTTTGAGGTGGTGTATGCTGAAATAAATGAGAATCTGGAGGAAAATATTCTGAAGCAGATTGAAAATGAGAAACCGGATTTTTTTGCATTCAGTCTTATTCAGTATATAAGCGGGATAAAATTGAATATTTCATTTTTAAAAGAACTAAAATCGAAGTTTCCAGATTTGGTACTTATTGCTGATGGAACCCAGTATTTTGGAACCGAAGCCTTTGATTTTGATGATTCAGGAATTGACATTGCCCTGGCAAGTTGCTATAAGTGGATGAATGCAGGTTATGGTAACGGATTCATTCTTTTTAATGAAAGGGTGGAAGGAAAACTGAAACCGAAGCATGTAGGATTTGGTAGCCTGCAAGGTAAATATAAAGCACACGAAGGAAACTTTTTAGGAAGCTTTGAACCGGGTCATTATGATACCCTGAATTTTGGAAGCCTTAAGGTGGCCATAGATCTTATAAAGGAAATTGGTTTAAGCGAAATAGAAGCAAGGATTACAGAACTGAAGGATTTTGCGAAACTTAAATTTGCCAATGCGGGTTTGATAGATAATTGGATCCTGGAACGAGATTCCATTTCTCCAATATTTAATATTTGCGGGAATGAAGACTTGTATCAAAAACTAAGAGCAGAAGGAATAATTACTTCTTTGCGTGGCGAGGGTATAAGAATTAGCCTTCATTATTTTAATAATGAAACTGATCTTGGTCATTTATTCAATGTTTTGAAGATATAAGAATTAATCTTCCTGTATAATTTATTAGAGAATTCTTAGTCAAAAACGTTTTCGTAATTCCTTGAGAAGCCAAATAAGATCATTCTATTACGAATATCAGAAAAATGAGGTTAACTAATTGACAGTTATTGTTTTATGAGTTTTAATTGTTTTAATTTGATTATTAAATCGTCAATTAAAACAACAACGATATGTCTATTACCAAACAATATTTAAAGTCGAAGCCTGAATGTAAGATAACTTTCTGTGTTTCTGCAAAAGAAGCTAATAAAGTAGAAGTAGCCGGAGATTTCAATAACTGGAAATTAACCGAACTTAAAAAATATAAAAACGGAAACTTCAAGGCGCAATACAATTTGCCGGTAGATAAGGAATATCAGTTTAGATATGTGATTGACGGGCAGTGGACCAATGAGACTGAAGCAGACAATTACAAATGGAATGAGTTTGCTGCAACAGAGAATGCGGTAGTGGTAGTTTAAACTTTTACAGGTCTATTCTGTAATCTTCACACCATTCCAGAAAGCGATATAATTTTCAATGGGTTTAGCGGCATGGCTTGCCGAGGGGTAATACCATGCAGCATCCTTATTGATCTCACCATTCACCTGGACATGATAATAAGATGCTTTGCCTTTCCAGGGACAACGTGAATGATGGTCGCTGGGTTTTAGATATTCGGTTTTGATGTCTTCCGGTGGAAAATAATGATTGCTCTCTACAATTCTGGTATTGGAACTTTCGGCGATCACTGTATTATTCCAAATGGCTTTCATAATTTACGGTCTTATTTGCTCTTAAATATATAATTTTTATAGCAATTTTCCTGATCTGTAAAGGCATGTTCTACCGTTAAACCGGCTTCCTCTGCAAGCCAGTTTACAATGCTATCGTCATATTTCTGAGAAATTTCTGTATGTATGGTTTCCCAGGTGGAGAATGAGACTTTTAAGTTCAGGTTCCGGATCTCGACCTTTTGATCCTTTTTACTTACCAGATAACTTTTGGCGGTGCCGGTTTCAGGATTATATGTTTCCCAATGCATAAAATTATCGGGTTCAAAATTTCCTCCAAGCTCCCTGTTAATTCTTACCAGAATATTTTTGTTGAATTGTTCTGTTATCCCTTGCTTGTCACTATAAGCATTTAAGATTTTCTGCGGATCCTTCTTTTGATCGAAACCCATGAACAGCATATCATTTTTGCTCATCGCCTGCGCAATATTCTTCAAAAAACCTACCGCTTGCGGATGCGAGAGATTTCCAATATTACTGCCAAGTACAAGGATCACTTTTTTGCGGGTATTATATTCTGCAAGTTTCTCCAGAGTATTAAAATAAGTTCCCTGTTGCACCTTAATATTAACTTCCGGAATTTCTTTTTTAACTGATTCCTCCAGTCCTTCCAAAACATTTGCACTAATATCTACAGGGAGGTAATTAAAGTTGAATTTTTGTGCGACAAATTCCTTTAAAAGAACTTTGGTCTTTTTTCCATCGCCCGCTCCCAGTTCAATCAAATCAAAACCTGATTCATCTTTAAAGGAGGCTGCTATATCTTTCTTGTTCTTTTCCAGAATATCAAACTCACAGGAAGTAAGGTAATATTCCGGCATATTCATGATACGCTGGAACAGGAGGTCCCCATTTTTATCATAAATATATTTTGAAAGCAAATATTTTGGATCCTGAGTGAGTCCTTTATAAGTGTCTTCAGCAAAAGCAGATTCAAACATGGTTTCTGATTGATTTTTCATAGATGCTTTTATTTTACGAGTCGGAAACCAGTGAATTGCCATCTTAATTGCGGATGGAAGAAATTCCTGTACGTATATCGTGTATGATTTTTTGAGGTAGCCACAGATGCTCCTCTCAGCACCTTTTGGTTTACCATAAATTTTCCGTTGTATTCCCCTAATGCGCCGTCTGGTTTTTTATAACCGGGATAGGGAGAATAAGCACTTTCAGTCCATTCCCATCGGGTTCCCCATTCAAATTTGGATTGAGCAACTTCCCATTCTTTTTCGGTTGGTAATCGCATTCCTTTCCATTCAGCAAAAGCAAAAGCCTCATAATACGAAATATGAGTAATAGGAGCGTCCAGCGATAATTTTGAAAGTCCATTTAAGGTATATTGATGCCAGGTATTTTCGATTTTGTGCCAGTAGAATGGAGCCTGAATATTATTTTCCTTTATCCAGTCCCAGCCCTCGGCATGCCATAGCAAAACATCATCATAACCTCCGGATTCCATGAATTCGAGATATTCCCGGTTGGTCACCAGTTTGTTGGAAATGGAGAAATCATGCAGATAGGTTTTGTGCACTCCCTGTTCATTATCGTAACAAAAGTCATTGGTTTTGTGGCCAATTTCATAAATTCCTTCCTCAATATTTATCCATTCCTGATCAAAGTCCTGCACGGGATTTTCTCTGAATTGATCGTTATAAACCGGGAACAATGGATTATTACCCAGAATGTATTTTATGTCTGTATACAGTAATTCCTGATGCTGCTTTTCATGATGACAACCTATTTCTATCACGCTGAGTGCTTCATCGCTTAGACTATTATTTTCCAATAGGTTCAGGACTTGTTTGGTAACATATTTTCTGAAATCATAGATCCAGCTCACTGTTGGTCTGGAAAGATTTCCACGATTGGTTCTTATAACCTTTTCGCCTACGCTTTCGTAATAGCTGTTAAATACATAAGCCGTATTCTTATCATAGAGTTGATGGCCTTCTGCATACTTTTTTAATACGAATTCTTCAAAGAACCAGGTAGTATGCCCAAGATGCCATTTGGGAGGGGAAACGTTTTCTATGGGTTGAACCACATAATCTTCAGTTTCCAGAAAAGAGCATATCTCTTCAGATTTTTCCCGGGTTTCCCTAAATAAGTTGATTAACTCCTGTTGTGAAAGCATATAAAAAAAGTGATACGTTTAGGTATCACTCAAATTTACAATTTTTTGAAAATGACCGGGATAGTCAGTCGTTAAGGTCAAGTTAAACTTGAACCTATTGTGGCGAACTAACACTTAAGCTAACCGGAATATGCATAGAAACTCCAACATTTTCTCCGTTTAATGAAGCCGGTAAAAAGACTTCAGGAAGATGTTTCTTGACCTTATAAAGGACTTCGCTTAAATCCTTGCTATTTGAGATCACCTGGTAATTTGAAATCTCCCCTTGTTTATTAATCTCTAAATTGATAATCGCTTCATAAAAACCAAAATCCAGAGAATGTGTTTTGGTTTTTAGATTAATGCGCCTGGCTATTGTACTGGCGAGACACTCTGCCTGATCCTCCTTCGTTTTACAGGCTGATGATACCGGCGGCGTGTCAACCTCACTAATTTCGAAGGTGCCCGGGAATTTTTTAAAATTGCGGATGCTAACCGGCATAGTATACATGACAGATACCTCTTCATCGTTAAGGGTGCCCGGTATAAATTGAGGGAGAGTTTTTATGAGAGCTTCAGCTTCTTTGCCAGCTTTGGTATTTTTAGTAATTGCTTTCGCCCATTTTACCTCACCAGAATTATCCATGATAAACTTCAGTTTGAAATTTATCATTAACTCATTCTCTTCGAATATTTCCTTATTAAAATTTTTCTGAAGAAAGCTTCCTATTTTATTAAGGCTACAGCTGTAGTCTTCTGCGTTCTCACAATCCAGGTGAACAGGCGGAACTTCGATTTCCTCATATTTAAAGATCCGGGATTCCTGAGAAAAACAGATAACGGGAAATAGAAGAAAAATTATAAACTTATACAATATGGAAAATTTAAAAATTAAGAGGGATGGTATATTTAATAGCTTTCGGTTTTCCTCCCAATTTGCCCGGTGTCATTTGCGGGATAGCTTCTAACATCCGTTTCGCTTCTGTATTTATTTGTGGATGAGCTCCATCAACTTTAGTAACTACCACCTTTCCCTTTTCATCTACTAAAATTGAAACAGTGGCCTTCCCACGAATGTATTCCCCTTTTTCGTTTTTAGGGTATTTGTAATTTTGTTTGATATGCTGCATCAGCATTTTATTAAAACAGGCTTTTTGGTCTTTTTCGCTTTCACAGCCTTTCCATACAGGAGCTGTTCCTTTCATGGTAACTTTATTACCTTTTACATTAACGTCTTGCTGTGCAAACGCATTTATTCCGCCTAGTAGAAAGATGAACAATACTAATTTCTTCATAGTAATTTTACTTTTAATGATATATCGATTATACGGCAACTTTTCCTTTGATCGCCGGGTGCGGATCGTAGTTTTCCAGTTTAAAATCTTCAAATTTAAAATCGAAAATATCTTTTACGTCCGGATTAAGCTTCATCGTAGGTAATGGTCGTGGATCCCTGCTTAACTGGAGTTCCACCTGCTCCATATGGTTGCTGTAAATATGAGCATCTCCAAAGGTATGTACAAAGTCCCCGGCCTCATAACCACAAACCTGTGCCATCATGATGGTAAGAAGTGCATAAGATGCAATATTAAAAGGTACCCCTAGAAATGCATCGGCGCTTCGCTGGTATAGTTGACAGGATAGCTTGCCATTGGCTACATAGAATTGAAAAAAAGCATGGCAGGGCGGTAAAGCAGCTTTTCCATTCGCAACATTTTCTGAAAACGAAACCGAAGTGTCCGGTAAAACCGAAGGATTCCAGGCAGAAACCAACATACGCCGGCTATCCGGATTTTTTTTAAGGGTTTCTACGATCTCTTTTATTTGATCTATTTCTTCACTATTCCAGTTTCTCCATTGGTGGCCGTATACCGGGCCAAGGTCGCCATTTTCATCTGCCCACTCATTCCATATACGAACCCCATTCTCCTGTAAATATTTAATATTTGTATCACCATTAAGGAACCATAATAGTTCGTAAATAATAGATTTTAAATGAAGCTTTTTGGTGGTAACCATGGGAAAACCTTCGCTTAGATCAAATCTCATTTGATAGCCAAAAACACTTTTAGTTCCGGTCCCTGTACGGTCACCTTTAAGGTTTCCCTCTTTTAATATATGCTGAAGTAGCTCGTGATATTGTTTCATATTCTAAACGGTGGTCAAAAGGCCTAAAATACTAAATTCCACTCATTCGACAGTTTGAAGCATAGCCAATTTTCTAAAGATTTTATTAAAACCGGTTGTAGAATGGCTGAACAGATATAAAAATCCTGTTAATTAACGAAGCTTAAAGAAAGTCTCCATATCTCCCATTGTAACTTGGAAAAAAACCAAAAATTAAAAACTAAGGAAATATGAGAAAAATGACATTGTTATCTGCTTTACTGTTATTCAGTTATGGGTTACAGGCTCAGGAAGTAGAAACGGGCTATTTGACGGAGGCAATCATCACTCCCCAGTTTTTTATCACAGTTATTGCCGGAGTGATTCTTGCTCTTGGATTTCAGTTTATTCTAACTGCTCTCTCTGTTGCTACAGGGATTAGTGCCATAGGAGATGTAAAAAAGTCTTATGTGCAGGGCAAAAATCATACGGCAGGAAAACATTCTTTTGGAGATGATTCCGGTGACGATGATGACGATAGTAATAGCGGAAGTACCGCAGTAAAAGTTACAGCCGGCTTTGGAATTTGGAGTACCATAACTGTAGCTATTTCCCTATTTGCGGCTACAGCACTTGCGCTTAATTTAAGCATGATCGCCAATACAATGGTTGGGATCACCCTAGCACTTGTAATTTGGGCAACTTTTTTCATACTGTTGTTTTATCTGGAAAGTAAGGTTGTAAATACTCTAGTAGGAGGATTGATCAATACTGCAACTGCCGGATTAAGATCTTCAGCTGAAGCTGTAAAAGGAATGTTTGCTACTTCTAAGGAGAAGAAGATTCAGAATATGGCAGACCATACCATTGAGAAGGTTAGAGAAGAATTTCAGAGTCCTATAGATGAGGATTCCATTCATAGGTCTATCGATGATTTCTTTACCAGATTTGATCAAAAAATGCCTGATTACCAGAAGGTGAAACAGGATATAGAAGAGATCGTAAATAATTCTGTAGAGAAATCGAATGAGAATTCGAATCAAAATAATTCTGGAGGTTCAAGTCCAATGAAGTGGATGGCTGTACAAAATGTAATTAGTACTGCAATTGATAGTTCTTCGAAAGATTCTTCACCTGAAGGTAAAGGGAAGACAGAGCAGTTAAAGCAACTTCAGAAGGAATTGAAGGAAGCTTATGCAGAAGGTGATACAAACGAGGAGAAGGCTAAAAAAGTTATTGCAAAACTTACGCCGGCTGAAGAAGAGCAGGTGGGAGAGTATATGACTAAGATTAAAGATATGTTGTCTTCTAACGGGTCTTCTTCCATGAGCGAAAGTGATCTTAAAAACAGGATTAATGAGATCATCAAAGATCCTAAAGTAGAAGCTCAAAAACTTGGTGGAAAACTGGGAGAACTTGATAGAAATGAAGTTATAAGCTTCCTGTCCAGCAATACCTCTCTAAGTAGAATGGAAATTGAAAAGTATGCCGATAAAGTGGAGAAAGTGGTTAGAACCATTCAAATTGAACTTAGCGGTAATACTAATGATTCTATGTTAGATGATCTAAAGGCTCAGGTTCAAAAACTAATTTCCGGAATTGGAAGTAGTAATGGTGAATCAACACAGGATTTTTCGGGACTGGGAAGTATGCTTCAGGCGAAATTAGAGAGCCAGAAGGGTAATCTTTCAACTATGAAACAACGATTGAAGAACTATGATCGTGAGCAGATTATTGCTACCGTAACCAACAATACTAGAATTGATAGAAAAGATATCGATAAGGTTGTTGATACTATTGAAGACTCTAAGAATAAGGCACTGAAGAAGATCGATAAGATCGAAAATTCAGCCAAAGCAAAACTTGCAACCATTGAAAGAAAAGCTGTTATTAAAGCTGAACATACCAGAAAGACTGCAGCATCTGCAGCATGGTGGTTAGTAGTTAGTGCAGTAGTATCTGCCGGAGCAGCGATTGCGGGTAGTATGCTTACTGTATTTTAAGATAGGATAACTTAACTTAACTTAAAATAAAAAGGCTGTCTTTCGACAGCCTTTTTATTATTTATTGTTTTTGCTTGCAACATGATCGGCATGATAGGCATCTCTTTGTCCCATGGGTTCATCCGCGCCAACGGTTGTGTCTTTACGCGTTTGGTGTTCCATTTCACTGTTTACTTCAGCGCCAAGAAGAATTATAAAAGCAGTTAAAAAAAGCCATAGCATCAATACAATTACAGCGGCAAAACTTCCGTAGACCTTATCATAGCTTCCAAAATTTGCTACATACCAGGAAAATAAAAGAGAACCCACTATCCAGAGTATTGTGCTGGCAATAGCTCCCCAGGTTACCCATTTGGTTTCCGGGTCATCTCTATCCGGAGCTTTTCGATATAGTAAGCCAAGACCAAAAATGAATAGAAAAGCGACAAGAAACCAACGTCCATAGGTGATAAATGATTCCATCCCGGATGGTAATCCTAGTTTATCAATGAAGGCAGGATAGAAGATTAACAGCATCATACTTAAAAGTCCCAAAAAAATGGCACCTATAGTAAATGCAAAGGTGAGGCCAGTTTTCTTGATAAAACCACGTTCATCCGTTTCATCATAAGCGATATTAATGCCTTCAAATAAGGCAGAAGTTCCCTTATTTGCACTCCATAAACTTACCAGGATACTTATTGCCAAACTCCATCCCAGGGTTGAATTTGGCTTATTAAGGATTGGTTCCAGAATTCCGGTAACAATTTCAAATGCCTGTGAGGGTAGAAAACCTTGCAGAGCAGAGAATTGTTCCTCTATTTGCGAGGGTTCGATAATAAGACTGTATATATTTATCGCGGCAATAATTGCCGGGAACAGCGCCAGGAAAAAATAAAATGCGATTCCGGCGGAAACGATCTGGATATGATCGTCTGATATCTGGGAAAGCGTACGTTTTCCAATTTCTTTCCAGCCTTTAGCCGGAATTTCCCGGGGTTTTTTTGCTCTTTGTCCTTTAGTATTGGTTTGTATGCTCATAGATTTTTATTTTAATCAGAATATAAGAAGATTAAAATAAAAAGGCACGATAAGCACTATTCCGCCGAATATTTTCAGAAAAGTTTAAGAGATGTTTATTTATCCAATTATCATTCCGGCGATAGTAGCAGAAAGCAACGAGGCAAGGGTTCCCCCAAGCAATGCTTTCATTCCAAATTCAGAAAGAGTTTTACGTTGTCCGGGTGCCAGCGATCCTATTCCTCCAATTTGGATCCCAATGGAAGCAAAATTGGCGAATCCGCATAACATATAGGTGGCCATGATAACAGACTTCTCATAATTTAAACTCAGGGCATTTGCCGGATTCTTTAATTCAGCCAATTGTACATAGCCTACAAACTCACTGGCTGCAAGCTTGATCCCTAATAACTGTCCCATTAGCATCATGTCTTCCTTGGCAACTCCAATTACCCACATTAATGGGGCGAAAATAAGTCCTAAGATAGATTCCAGAGAAAACTTGGAATAAGGTGTATAATCTGCCATTAAAATATTCAGGTGAGTGACACTTCCAACTTTGGCAAGGATAAAGTTTATCATCGCGATAAAGGCGATAAAAACAAGTAACATTGCCGCTACATTGGCTGCAAGTTTTAGTCCTTCTGTAGTACCATTCGCGATGGCATCCAGAATATTCGACCCAATTTTCTCTGAAGAAACTTCTACATTTTCATCAAAAGGTTCTTGTTGTGGGTATAGTAATTTGGAAATAACGATTGCTCCGGGTGCAGCCATTACAGATGCGGCCAGTAAGTGTTTCGCAAATTGTAATCTCATGGCGGGGTCATCTCCTCCAAGAAATCCTATATAGGCAGCAAGAACTCCACCGGCAACAGTGGCCATTCCGCCAATCATTACAAGCAAGATTTCAGATCTGGTCATTCTTTCCAGATAGGCTTTGATCATTAAAGGAGCTTCGGTTTGTCCAAGAAAAATATTTCCGGCGACACTTAAACTTTCAGGACCTGAAATTCCTAGAAGTTTGGTAAGCACCCATGCCATTCCTTTTACTACGATCTGGATAACTCCAAGATAAAAAAGTACCGAAGTAAGAGCTGAAAAAAAGATGATGGTTGGTAGAACCTGGAAAAGGAAAATAAATCCAAAACTATCTACATCCATCATTCCGCCTAGTAAAAATTCACTTCCGGCTGCGGTAAAGTCAAGGATGTAGACGAACATTTTCCCTACGAATTCAAATATATTCTGAACAATGGTAATTTTTAAAACACCCACGGCCAGTAACAGTTGTGCGGCTAAACCTAATCCAACTGTTTTCCAGTTAATAGCTTTTCTATTGCTGCTAAATAGAAATGCGATTACCAATAATACGGCCATTCCAATAAAACCTCTAATAAGGCTGGACGTAGTGATTCCCTGGCTTGGGATCATTTTTTTAGCCGTTGAAACCGGAATAACTTCTTCTGCAGACTGGTTTCTGGCGGTTAGTTCGTATAAATTGCCATTGGAGGTAAGCGAAAGCTTAGAGTCTGTTAAAGCTCCAACTCTTATATTTTGAATGGTGTCTTTAGGAGTATTGTAGAATAAAACCAGTAGTTTATTCTGATAGAGATAATCTCCGGAAGCAAGGGTGTCTTTTCCTGCTTCATCAAGGAACTGAAACTGGCCCTCGTTAAAATTTAGCTTGGTTGCATTTCCAAAAGGTGTAGCCTGAGCCAGTGAATCACTGTTAACCTTTAGCTGCCAGGATTTGGAAATAGTTTGTGCGTTGACTGATGTAAAAGATAAAACGATCAGGAATAGGCAACACCAGATTTTGTTCATTTCAGATTATTTTCTTTTGGAGATCTCGTCCCTTAAACGGGCCGCTTTTTCATAATCTTCCTGATTAACTGCCTGGGTTAAAAGTTCGTTTAACTCTTCAAGAGACATTTTCTTATAATCTGATGAATCATCAGGTTGTAATTGAATTTCCTCTTTTAGAAGTTCTTCTTCTATAATCCCTTCTTCTTCATCTTTAACCTGTTCACGCTGCTTTTCATCAGCTTTAAGATAAATCCCGGCTTTATCAAGAATGTTTTTGTAAGTAAATATTGGAGCATTAAAACGCAAGGCAAGGGCAATGGCATCACTGGTACGCGCATCAATAATCTCTTCAATCCCATCGCTTTCGCAAATAAGACTGGAATAGAATACACCATCAACCAATTTGTGAATAATTACCTGCTTTACTACGATCCCAAACCTATCAGAAAAGTTTTTGAATAGATCGTGGGTTAGGGGTCGGGGAGGTTTAATTTCTTTTTCCAAAGCTATTGCAATGGATTGTGCTTCAAAAGCACCTATCACAATAGGTAACTTTCTTTCACCCCCAACTTCATTGAGAATCAATGCGTAAGCTCCGTTTTGTGTTTGACTATAAGATATCCCTTTAATATTCAGTCGCACTAAACTCATATAACAAGAAATTAAAAAGGCTGTCTAAATAAGGGTGTTTTACCGGATTTAGACAGCCCTTTTATGGGTCGCAATTTAGGAAAATTATGCGTTTTTCTCTTTAAATTCCCTCAATTTTTCATTTAGCTTAGGAACTATCTCAAAAGCGTCCCCAACTACTCCGTAATCTGCAGCCTTAAAGAAAGGAGCTTCCGGATCGTTGTTGATCACCACTTTAGTTTTTGCGGCGTTAATTCCGGCAAGGTGTTGAATAGCTCCTGAAATACCAACGGCAATGTATAGGTTAGAAGCTACAGGCTTTCCGGTTTGACCTACGTGTTCACTATGAGGTCTCCAGCCCATATCACTAACAGGCTTGGAACAAGCAGTTGCTGCACCAAGAATTTCTGCCATTTCCTCGATCATTCCCCAGTTCTCAGGACCTTTTAATCCACGTCCACCAGAAACAACTACTTCAGCATCTGCAATAGTTACTTTGTTGGTAGCTTTATCCACAGATTCAACGTTTACTGAAAAATCTTCTGAAGAAAGGCTTGGGCTAAATTCTTCTGCCGTAGCGTCGCCCTGAACTTCTTTAAGTCCGAAAGCGTTCTTTGAAAGCCCTATGATCTTAACATCTGTATCGATTTTGGTAAAACTGAAAGCTTTGTTTGTAAAAGCTGTTCTTTTTACTGTAAAAGGATCTGTAGAAGTTGGAACTGAAACTACATTTGAAGCATATCCGGCTTCAAGTTGTACCGCCAGTAATGGAGCAAGATATTTGCTGTTTGCGCTCTGGCTTACCACAACTACTTTGGTGCCTTCTTTTTCAGCAGCCTGTTTAATAGCATCGGCATAAGCTTCAGCATTAAAGTTTTTAAGTTTGTCATTGCTTACTTTTAAAACCTTGTCTACACCATAGTTTCCTAATTCTGAAACATCTTCAGCATTAAAAGTAATTGCAGTAACACTTGTTCCCATCATTCCTGCTACCTCTTTGGCGTAGGAAGCAACTTCGTAGGAAGCTTTTTTAAATTTTCCTTCTTCTGATTCTATATATACTAAAACTGACATTTTTTAATTTTTTAGGTTTTGAAATAATTTACCGATCCGCTGGCGGCTTAAATCGCCTTCGCTTCGTTATGAAGCAGGTCGATCAATTCATCAAGGTTATCCGGATCAATAAGTTTCACATCTCCTTTAGGAGCTGGTTTTTCAAACTTAATAGCTTCTGTTTTTACAGAAGTTTCGGCAGGTTCAAGAACATTTAAAGGTTTTTTACGCGCCTGCATAATTCCTCTCATGTTTGGAATACGAAGGTCTGATTCTTCTACCAGGCCTTTTTGACCTCCAATCACTAAAGGAAGGGAAGCTGTAAGGGTTTCTTTTCCACCGTCGATCTCACGAACCGCTTTCGCTTTATCGCCATCAACTTCAAGACTAATACAGTTATTTATAAAATTAGCTTTTAATAGACCGGCTAACATTCCCGGTACCATTCCGCCATTATAATCAATAGATTCTCTACCTGCAATCACAAGATCGTAACCTCCATCCTGAACAACTTTTGCCAGTTCTTTAGCTACCTGATATCCATCAGTTGCCGGAGTGTTTACTCTTAAAGCCGTATCTGCACCAATAGCCAAAGCCTTTCTAAGGGTAGGCTCAGTTTCTGCTCCTCCAACATTCACAACGTCAACACTTGCACCTTGCTTTTCCTTAAACCACATTGCTCTTGTCAATCCAAATTCATCATTAGGATTAATAACAAACTGCACACCGTTTGTATCAAACTTGGTATCTCCTTCAGTAAAATTGATTTTGGATGTAGTGTCAGGTACATGACTAATACAAACTAAGATTTTCATATATAAGGTTCTTTATTTTAATAAAACGTTTTCGTTGACGAAGGTAAGTATTTTAAATCAAAAAATGCTATGCATGCATAGTAAAATTATGTGAATATGTGAAGCTTTTTAGGGAATTATAAATTCTATAAGGAGGCTGGTGAAGAATGTGTAATAATAAAACCAAAAAGCTGTTATATCTCTACTTCAGCAGCAGGAAAATATCGAATGGATTGCCAAAACAAAATTTTAATTGGCAAATATGGTATATACCTTATTGAATTACTATTTTTGCCGTGCAGGAATAAAAATAAGATTATATATAATGAGGACAATTCAATTTAGAGAAGCCGTTGCCGAGGCGATGAGCGAAGAAATGCGTCGCGACGACAGCATCTATTTAATGGGAGAAGAAGTTGCCGAATATAATGGTGCTTATAAGGCTTCCAAAGGAATGCTTGACGAATTTGGTCCGGAGAGAGTTATAGATACACCAATTGCTGAACTTGGATTTGCCGGGATTGGAGTAGGATCTGCCATGAATGGTAACCGTCCAATCATTGAATTCATGACCTTTAACTTCTCATTGGTTGGGATTGACCAGATTATAAACAACGCTGCAAAAATGCGCCAGATGAGTGGCGGGCAGTTCAATATTCCAATTGTATTTCGTGGTCCAACTGGATCTGCAGGTCAATTAGGAGCAACTCACTCACAGGCATTCGAGAGCTGGTATGCGAATACTCCGGGATTAAAAGTGATCGTACCATCTAATCCTTATGATGCAAAAGGTTTGCTTAAAGCTGCGATTCGTGATGACGATCCGGTGATCTTTATGGAAAGCGAGCAAATGTATGGTGATAAAGGTGAGGTGCCGGAAGAGGAATACCTTATCGAAATTGGAAAAGCCGATATTAAGAGAGAAGGAACAGATGTTACTATCGTATCCTTCGGAAAAATCATCAAAGAAGCATACAAAGCAGCTGATGAATTAGCTGAAGAAAATATTTCCTGCGAGATTATTGATCTTAGAACGGTTCGTCCAATGGATCACGATACTATTCTTGAATCTGTTAAGAAAACAAACCGACTTGTAATTCTTGAAGAAGCATGGCCATTTGGAAATGTTGCTACAGAAATTACTTATCAGGTACAGTCCAAAGCTTTTGATTATCTGGACGCTCCAATAGAAAAAATCAATACGGCAGATACTCCTGCTCCTTATTCACCTGTTCTTCTGGAAGAATGGTTGCCAAATAGCAAGGATGTTGTAAAAGCTGTAAAAAAGGTAATGTATAAGTAATCATTCCTTTTTTGATATATAATTAAAACTTCATCTTCACGATGGAGTTTTTTTTGGTCTGAAAATGAAGCTGAAAGAATAACGCAGTTCTATTCTGGTGAGGATAACAAATATGAACTTAAAAAATTCTGAAATTTTTCAGGTTGGGGAGTACAAAACAGGTTTGTTTTTCCATTTTCACGCCATCAAATAATTGCTAATTATAATTGATTTCGGATTTCACTTTTAGTTAATGTTTTAAAGATCAGAATTAACTATATTTGCAGCCCTTAATTAATGAAGTAAAATAAATTAAAATGTCTGATACTTTTGATGTATTGATCGAAATCCCAAAAGGGAGTAGAAACAAATACGAATATGATTTTAAACTGAAGAAGGTTCGTTATGACCGAATGATCTTCTCTTCGATGATGTATCCTGCAGATTACGGTTTTATTCCTAATACTCTTGCTTTGGATGAAGATCCACTGGATGTTTTGGTATTGGTAACAGAGCCTACATTCCCGGGAATCGTAATGGAAGTTAGACCTATTGGAGTTTTCCATATGGCTGATGAAAAAGGACCTGATGAAAAGATCATCTGTGTACCGGTTTCAGATCCTATCTGGAATAGATTAACAGATCTTAAGGAGCTTAATGGACATATGATCAAAGAGATCGAACATTTCTTTAAAGTTTATAAGGATCTTGAGAAGAAAAAAGTAGATACTGGTGATTTTGGAGATGCAAGTGAAGCAAGAGAGATCATTAGACAATGTATCGAGCGTTTTGAGAATTATGAAGGAGATAAGTCGAGATTCGGGATATAATCTCAAAAAACTCCTTATTATATTATCATATTTAAAGCAATAACCCTAAAAAGTTATTGCTTTTTTAATTTATGTTGTTTTACTACATTAGCTGGCATTAATATTTTATTAACAAACTTAACCAAGCTAAATATGGAAGCAACAATAATTTATATGCCTGCAGTGCTGGCAATTATCGGACTCATTTATATGTGGGTCAAAAGATCCTGGGTGTTGAAACAGGACTCCGGAGACGGAAAAATGAAAGAAATTTCAGCTCACATCTACGAAGGCGCTCTTGCCTTTCTCAAAGCAGAATATAAATTATTGACCATTTTCGTGATTGGAGCAAGTATGTCGCTTGCAGCCATTGCATACTTTGTTCCAACCACTCATTACCTGATTATCGTAGCCTTTATTTTTGGGGCTATTTTCTCAGCTTTTGCTGGAAATATCGGGATGAAGATCGCTACACAAACCAATGTTAGAACAACTCAGGCAGCAAGAACAAGTTTGCCTAAAGCCCTGAATATTTCTTTTGGAGGTGGTACAGTTATGGGACTCGGCGTAGCCGGGCTTGCCGTTTTGGGGCTTACCGGATTCTTTATCTTTTTCTTCCATTATTTTATGAATGGAGAATGGACCAATACAGGTCAAATGACCATAGTATTGGAAACCCTGGCGGGATTTTCATTAGGAGCGGAATCTATTGCTCTTTTTGCCCGTGTAGGTGGAGGAATATATACCAAAGCTGCCGATGTTGGAGCCGACCTGGTAGGGAAAGTGGAAGCCGGTATTCCGGAAGATGATCCGCGTAACCCAGCCACCATCGCAGATAACGTTGGGGACAATGTGGGAGATGTTGCCGGGATGGGAGCCGATCTTTTTGGAAGTTATGTTGCAACGGTGCTTGCGGCAATGGTTCTTGGAAACTATATCATAGAAGATATGGGCGGTGATATCACCAACGAAGGCTTTGGTGGAATTGGGCCTATTCTTTTACCTATGGCAATTGCAGGTGTAGGGATCATTATATCTATTATTGGAACCTTGCTTGTAAAAATATCTTCCAATTCAGCCAAAGAAGCTGAGGTACAAAGAGCACTTAATATTGGAAACTGGGTATCGATCTTATTAGTTGCGGTATCTTGTTATTTTCTTGTAAACTGGATGTTACCTGCAGATTCCATGACCATGGGATTCTTTGTGGGGGGAGCTGAAGGTTTTGAAATGACTTCCATAAGTTCAATGCGCGTATTTTATGCGACTTTGGTTGGACTTATTGTAGGTGGTGTCATCTCTGCAGTGACAGAACATTATACCGGGTTAGGTAAAAAACCGGTGATGAGTATTGTCCAGAATTCAAGTACAGGAGCAGCTACCAATATCATTGCGGGATTATCTACCGGAATGATCTCTACTTTCGCATCTATATTATTATTCGCTGCTGCTATCTGGGCCTCTTATGCATTCGCAGGTTTCTATGGGGTTGCTCTTGCGGCTTCAGCTATGATGGCAACTACGGCCATGCAGCTTGCCATAGATGCTTTTGGACCAATTGCCGATAATGCCGGAGGTATCGCTGAAATGAGTGAATTACCTTCTGAAGTTCGTGAAAGAACAGACATCCTGGATTCTGTAGGGAACACAACTGCAGCAACCGGAAAAGGTTTTGCAATTGCATCGGCTGCTTTGACCTCTTTAGCTCTATTTGCAGCATATGTCACCTTTACCGGGATTGATGGGATCAATATCTTTAAAGCTCCAGTTTTGGCAATGTTATTTGTTGGTGGAATGGTGCCTGTGGTTTTTTCAGCCTTAGCGATGAGCTCGGTTGGGAAAGCAGCCATGCAAATGGTTAGAGAAGTGAGAAGACAATTCAAGGAGATTCCGGGAATCATGGAAGGAACGGGAAAACCTGAATATGATAAATGTGTGGCTATTTCTACCGAAGCCGCCTTAAAAGAAATGTTATTACCCGGAGTGATCACCATTGGTTTTCCAATTGTAATCGCCTTCCTTCCTATGCTATTTGGATATGATAATTTGTTGATTGCCGAAATGCTGGGAGGTTATATGGCAGGAGTAACGGTTAGCGGTGTATTATGGGCAATTTTCCAAAATAATGCAGGAGGTGCCTGGGATAACGCAAAGAAATCTTTTGAAGCCGGGGTGATGATCAATGGAGAAATGACGTATAAGGGATCTGATGCTCATAAAGCAGCAGTTACAGGTGATACGGTTGGTGATCCTTTTAAAGATACTTCAGGGCCGTCTATGAACATTCTTATAAAGCTTACCTGTTTGATTGGTTTGGTAATCGCACCTATACTGGGTGGGCATACCGTAGACGATGTACCTAATCAGGATCAGGTTATTAATAGTAGTCCTATAAATAACCAGCAAGAGGTAATAAAAGATGTAAAAATCGAAAAGTTTGCTGAAGGAGATGCGGTGACCGCTAAGGTGACAATTACTCGCAATACCAACGGCGAAGAAGTTGTTAAAACCTATAATTTTGAAGGGACTGAAGAGGAAGTCCAACAGAAGATAGAAGACTTGCAATAGCTAATAAAAAAATCTCCGTTCAACCAACGGAGATTTTTTTTTAAGTAACCGGAAATTTCATCAACCCGGTTTTATTCATTTCAGAAAGATTAGTGGAGATCTTGTGTTTATGTGCTAAAAGAATTTCTCTAACCCTGGCATGATTTGTTTTTGAAAGGCATTTCTGGTATTTGTAATAACTTTTCAATTCTCTCTTATAGAGATCTGTAAACCTGCGTTTCATTTTATATTTAAGGTAAAGGCTGGATAATTTGCATCTTTTACGCTTATAAAATGAAAGTAATTTTGGATCCTGTAGCGGAGAGATCTCCCGTTTCACCTGTTCAATTTTCTCTTCTATTTCCTTTAGGAATTTGATTTTCTGTTCGTAAAGGCTCCGATACAGATTTCTAAGGACTAACCTTTTTTCATTCCTCATCGCAATTTCGAAAAGGAATGCACTTTTCTTGTTTCTAACTCTAATTTTTTCTAGTTCTTTAATTGTTCTTTTCTTGTCAATCAAATTCATAACTCTCCCTCCCTTGACTCTTTAAGGTTTATTAAAAAAATGGATAAAATCTAGTTTCTGTAAAAGTAATTTTCAAGGTATAACCCTCACCGTTAATTAACTTAATTAACTTCTTTTTATTATTTATTTTAGAAAAAGGGAACTTCATTAAAATCCTTGTAAAAATGAGTTAAACTATGGTTAATCAGTATTTTAAAACTTCAGGCATTATTGCATTATTCGTAGCTTTAAGTAAACATCAAAATTTATAATTATGCCAGAAGACAAAAGACCTTCAGTGAAGAATGATGAGAAATATGAAAAGCTTCGCGACGAAGGAATGAGTAAGGAAAAAGCTGCCAGAATTGCCAATACTCCAAATTCCGGGGAAAAGGGTGGAAAGGCAGAGCAATATGAAGACCGGAGTAAAGAAGAACTTTATGAACAGGCAAAGAAAGTAGGCATAGAAGGCCGGAGTGATATGAGTAAAGATGAATTAATTAAAGCCCTGAGAAACCACTAATATGAGATCTATCTGGAATGGTTCCATAAGTTTTGGGTTGGTCTCCATCCCCGTTAAGCTATATTCAGGTTCCGAGGATCGCAAGCTCGACCTCGATATGCTGGACAAGCATGATAATGCCCGCATTAGATATAAACGTGTGAATGAAGACACCGGGAAAGAAGTAGAGTGGAAGGATATCGTTAAGGGCTATAAAAAAGAGGATGGATATGTGATCCTGGAAAAAGAAGATTTTGAAAAAGCCAATATCAAAAAGAGTAAAACCATCGATATTGAAGAATTTATTGATGAGACAGAGGTTGCAGATGTTCTTTTCAAAAAACCTTATTTCCTGGAACCCCAAAAGGAAGGTGGTAAATCTTACAATCTCTTACGCGATGCCTTAAAAAAAACCGGGAAACTGGGAGTGGCGACTTTTGTGATGAGACAAAAAGAACATCTTTCGTTAATTGGAGTTTATAAAAAGATTCTCGTGTTACATGTAATTCGATTTACAGATGAAATCAGAGATCCTTCAGAGTTAAAGATGTCCAAGGCCACGGTCAAAAAGAATGAAGTGGATATGGCAGTTTCTTTAATCGAGCAATACACGTCCAAATTTGACTTCAGTAAATACAAGGATGTTTATAATGATCAATTATTAAAGATCATCGATTCAAAAGCTACCGGGAAGAAAGTTAAAAGCGAAGATTTTGATAGTAAACCAACTCCTGCAAAAGATTTGATGGCTCAGCTAAAAGCCAGTCTTGATAAAAAGAAGAAGGGAAAAGCCTCTTAAAGCATGGGTCTTGACGATTACATCAAAAAAAGGAATTTTAATGATACTCCGGAGCCTGAAGGGGAATTTTCAGCCGAAAATAAACAACGTTTTGTTATTCAACGACATCAGGCGTCCAGACTGCATTACGATTTGCGGCTGGAACTTGAAGGAGTTCTAAAAAGCTGGGCAGTTCCCAAAGGTCCTTCCATGAATCCTTCACATAAACGGCTGGCAATACAAACCGAGGATCATCCTATAAAATATTTAAGCTTCCAGGGGACAATCCCTAAAGGGAATTATGGTGCGGGGGTGATGCATATCTGGGATGAAGGCTATTTTGAATCTGCCATAGGAAAGGATCTCCTTGAACAATTAAATGCCGGGAATCTTAAGCTCAATTTTCATGGAAAAAAGATCAGGGGGGAGTTTGCCCTGGTACGAACTAAAAGAGGAGACCAGCAAAACCAGTGGTTGCTAATAAAGAAAAAAGATAAATTTTCAACCGACCTCAATTATGATGCGGAAGACTTATCGCCTTTAAATGCAGAAAGTACAGAGAAAACAGGGAAGCTTAGGGAGCTTAATTTCAAGGATATTGTCAAGCCAATGCTGGCAACATCTGCCGGTAAAATTTTTAATAAGCCGGATTGGATCTATGAGTTGAAATGGGACGGATATCGCATAATCGCTCATGTAGAAAATGGAGAAGTAAACATTCATTCCAGAAATGGGATCTCCTACAATAATAAATTCCCTGAACTGGTTAAAGACCTTGAAAATATTGAACATGAAGCGATACTTGATGGAGAAGTCGTTATCCTGAACGAGGATGGGGTTCCCGACTTCCAAAAACTTCAGAATTATAGTGCTGCCACTAAAGGAACTTTAAGATATTATGTGTTTGACATGCTTTATTTGAACGGGCATGAAATGTTGGACCTAAAGCTACTGGAACGCAAAAGTTTGATCGAGGAGGTTCTGGAAGGGACTCAGGTTGCCACATATTGCGATCATATAGAAGGGATGGGGACCGCGTTTTATCAAAAAGCTGTAGCAGCCGGAATGGAAGGCGTAATGGCCAAGAAAGCTGATTCAACATATTCTCCGGGTTACAGGACTGAGAACTGGTTAAAAATCAAACCTCATAATAGTGTGGAGGCTATAATTTGTGGGTATACCAACTCTGAAGGTTCAGTTTTTGGATCACTCATTTTGGGAATGATGAAGGAGGGAGAATTGGTTTATGTAGGTAATTGCGGTACAGGTTTCTCGTCAGCTACCCAAAAGGAGCTTCTCAAACTAATGCAACCTCTTAAAACGGAGGAGATTCCTTTTGAAAAAAAACCCAATTTAAAGGGAAGAACAGCCAACTGGTTAATTCCGGAATTTATTTGTGAAGTCAAATTTTCAGAATGGACAAAAGCCGGCAAGTTGCGACATCCTGTATTTAAACATCTTCGAACAGATAAGATGCCGGTAGAGGTGAATGTTACACAAACTAAACCCACTAAACAGGTCTCCCAAAATAAAGATTCCTCAAACAACCTTGAAATTGGTGGCCGACAGGTGAAAGTTACTAACCTGGACAAAATATACTGGCCAGATTCAGGATTGAGAAAATATGATCTTATCGATTATTATATTCAGGTTTCTGAGGTGATCCTGCCTTATTTAAAAGACCGCCCACAAAATTTGCATAGACACCCCAACGGAATTCATAAACAAGGATTTTATCAAAAGGACAATGAAGGTCTTTTGGAAAAATGGATAGAAACTACCCGCATTTACTCAAAATCCGGGGATAAGAAGATTGAATATCTGCTATGTCAGGATGAGCCAACCTTAATTTATATGGCGAATCTTGGTTGTATAGAAATAAATCCGTGGAATGCGAGGATAACCGATCTGGATAAACCCGATTATTGTGTAATTGATCTGGACCCATCAGATAAAAACACTTTTGAGGAGGTAATTGAAGTAGCTCAGATCGCCAGAGAGATACTGGATGAAACTAAGATTTCAGCATATTTGAAGACTTCAGGATCCAGCGGGCTTCATATTTATATTCCTCTTGGGGCACAGTATACGCATGAAGAAGCCCGGGATTTCACCAAGTTGTTATGTTATTATATTCATGAAAGAACAGCTGGGCTTACCAGTATGGAAAGGGCTGTAAAAAGCAGAAAGGGTAAAATTTACCTGGATTATCTTCAAAACAGGAAAGGTCAAACTCTTGCTTCAGCATATTGCGTTCGGCCTAAAAAAGGAGCACCTGTTTCAGCTCCGCTGGAGTGGGAGGAATTAAAAAAAGGCTTAAGGATAACCAATTTTAATATTCAGAATATGTCTGAAAGAATAAAGAAAAAAGGTGACCTTTTCTCGGAAGTTTTGACCGAAAAAATTGATATCCAGAAGGCTCTCGAACGCCTCGAAAAGCTTTAAAATATTAAAAAATTTATAAAACTTTGTCCTATTTACAGGGCTTTTGAGAATATGCCCTAACTTGAGGTCAAACCTCAGTTGAATGATAAAACGATTTAAAAAATTAATAGGAAGATATCGTAATCTGGATCAGGTTTATGTGGTGCCTTACCGCAGTTATGGAACCTATTCTCACCTTTATGTCAAAGGCCGGGCACTGGATAATGAACCTCTTAAGATCGTCAAGGATCAGTCGGTTTACAGGACCATTAAAAATACCTACAAACAATTTGATAGTTTTGAAATTCCTGATGCCGAGATGGAACTGATTGTTCCGGACAAGATCAATCTAAGAACAATTACCAATGATGAGGGATATTTTCTTTTTGAAAAGACTCTGAATGAGAATTTGTCTGAACATGCTTCAGATGAAGGTTGGGTAGAGTTTGAGGTTTATTTCCGGAATAAAGTGAAACCACGCACTAAAATGCTCAATAACCCGGCGCGAGGAGAATTTCTGGTTCCACAGGTAGATGCCGAATTTGGGGTGATTAGCGACATTGATGATACCATTATGCATACCGGAGTTACCTCTTTCTTAAAATGGAGGTTGCTTAAAAACAGCTTGCTTACCAATGCTTATAAGCGCATTCCTTTAAAGGATGCACCGGATTTTTATAAAAAACTGCACCTTGGAAATAGCGGAAAGAACAAGAACCCAATGTTCTATTTAAGCAATAGTCCGTGGAACATGTACGAATATTTGACCCTGTTTCTGGATTATAATGAGTTTCCCAAGGGGCCGATCTTACTTCGGGATCTCAGAACTCCTTTTGAAAGTACGGTAAAGCCTGAAAAACCTCATAAACAGAAGGAAATAATCAATATCCTGAAGACCTATCCCGATCTTAAATTTATCCTTATAGGAGATAGTGGAGAACATGATGCGAGTATTTATACAGAGATCGCCGCGCAGTTTTCAGACAGGATCCTGGCTATTTACTTAAGAAGCGTAAAGCATAAAAAACAAATGAGGAGGGTTCAGAGTTTAATAGACGAATTTGATACTGTTCCCGTGTTGATGGTTGGAGATTCAGATGAAGCTGTGGAACACGCCCGTGAAAGCGGATTTATTATATGATTCCTGAAATAAAAAAATCCCGGTTAACCGGGATTTTTAATTTTATAACTGCTGTTTTTTAGCTTGGATCTATACTGGTTCCAACCGCCGCTCGTTCCTGTACAGGAGATTTTCTTGGCATGGTTCTAAAAACATGATCCCAGAATGGAGAGGAAACTCCAAAAGCCCTGTCCGGTTCTCTGTAATGATGAATACTGTGGTGGTGCCATAGCACCTTTAAAAAGTTATTTGGCACCTTAAAAGCGTGAACCGAATAGTGTACTGCAAGATAACCCGCATATCCTATTAGGAATCCGGCTAAAAAGCCAAATACATAATCTCCAAGTACAGCCCTGTAAATAATGAAAAGAACTGTAGCTATTACAAGACTAAGTACCGGTGGCATGGCCAGTCGTGATTTATCTTTTGGATAATCATGATGCACCCCGTGCATGGTGTAACTTAATTTTTGTTTTCGAGGAGTAGTTGCAGGGATATGATATAAATATCTGTGCATTACGTACTCGATAAATGTAAAGAACATTAGGCCCGCAATAAAAAGCAGGATCATGGAAGGAACCTCAAAACCTTTTTCAATAATTCCATAATATACCAGCGCCGCTGCAATTACTCCAAAAATAATCAGAGGAATGGAAATATGCGTGTGGGTCAATTTTTCCAGAAAAGGGTTGTCAAATAACTTTGGCGATCCCTTATGTTTAGGTCTTTTTAGCTTAGTAGATTCCATAATTCATTCTCATTTAAAAAAGTCCGTGTAATTCTCCATCTATACGGTTAATAATACCTCCAAGATCTTCGGGATTATTTACAAAATCGATATTATCTACATCAATTATAAGTAAATTCCCTTTAGTGTAATCATGAACCCAGGCTTCGTATCTTTCATTCAGCCTACTTAGATAATCTATCGAGATAGAATTTTCATAGTCTCTCCCTCGGCTGTGAATCTGTTTTACCAGGTTGGGAATACTACTGCGTAAATAGATCAAAAGATCTGGTCCCTGAACTACACTTTCCATTAAGTCAAACAAAGATTTATAATTTTCAAAATCCCTGTTGGTCATAAGACCCATTGCGTGCAGGTTGGGCGCGAATATATACGCATCCTCATAAATTGTCCTGTCCTGAATGATCTTGCGACCACTTTCTCTTATTTGCAGAATTTGTCGAAACCTGCTGTTAAGAAAGTAAATCTGTAAATTGAACGACCAGCGTTCCATTTTATTATAGAAATCCTCCAGATAGGGGTTTTCAAGAACGTCTTCAAACTGGGGCTCCCAGTTATAATGTTTAGCGAGTAATCTGGTAAGGGTTGTTTTTCCTGCACCAATGTTTCCTGCTATGGCTACATGCATAATTGATTTCTTAGGCTGAATTAAGGATTGTAAATATAAAATAAATGCGCTAAAAAGATCCTTTAGTCGGCAGGAGTACTAATATTTTTTTCAACCACTGCATTTCCCATTAAAGAATTGAATTCTCTTCAGTTCTTAAAAGATTTTGAAGCCCTCATTTTCTGCTATTCGGCGACTTTTTACTGAATCTAAAAAG
Source organism: Christiangramia aquimixticola (assembly GCF_048285835.1). Lineage (NCBI taxonomy): Bacteria > Pseudomonadati > Bacteroidota > Flavobacteriia > Flavobacteriales > Flavobacteriaceae > Christiangramia > Christiangramia aquimixticola. Next base: position 71,494 of record NZ_JBLVTL010000004.1, on the reverse strand, counting down.
ATGTTAATTTAAAAAATGCCCTGCATGCAGGTAGCACATTTGGCATAGGTCCAGATGCAATCCACAAAATCTGTAAACATATGGAAGAACAACCCGATGGCAATTAATCGTAGAATTTTGTGTTTGAAGAAAATCATTCCAAGAATATAAGCAGTAATTGCCAGTTCAGAGTGAAGCGGATGAAATCCAATTCCGCAGCGATCGGGATCGAAAATTGGCGTGGCGAGCAGATGATCCAGATCAACTAACATGGTAGCGGCAAGGATGAGCCAGTATTTTAACCAGTTTTTCTTGTCGTAGAGGTAGGCGATTCCGCCAATTACCAAAAAATGTAATGAATAATGAACTATAGACTGTTCCATTCGCTATTTCTCTCCTTTATTATGAGAGTTTGACTCATCATCCCGTAATAGTTTGTTGAGCTTTCTTTCCAGGGCAACATATCTCGAAATACCTACTATGAGAAACATTACGCAAATAAACAACGAAAGGTAACCAACATACATAAGACTTATTCCTTGATATTCCTTTATTTGCAAAATTGCCAGACCGCTTATTAGTAGATATAACGATGCCCGTATATAAGAGAGCAAAGTTCTTTCATTTGCCAGTTTGGTTCTTTCCAGCGCGAGGTGTTCCCTTAAGAGCTTTTCATCAATGATTCTTGTCTTAAAAGGGTTATGAAGTTTTACTCTTCTCATAGTTAGAATGGAAAAAATTTAGGGATTAAAAAGGATGCTGCGATCCAGATGATAAAGTTAAGCGGAGTTCCGAACTTTAAAAAATCTCTGAACCTATAATTTCCCGGGGCATATACCATTGTATTTACGGGATAACTTACCGGAGTCATAAAAGTTAGGGAACAGGCGAACATCACCCCTATTAAAAAAGGTTTTTCACTTATTTGCATGGCACTGGCAAGACTTATAACAATGGGCGTCATTAGCGCAGCCGCAGCCTTGCTGGATAACACATTGGTGGATAAAAAGGTGAAGAGGAAAATAAAACTTAGCGTCCAGCGCGGATCCATATCACCCAGTGTTTCGTAGATATATTGAGAAATAATATCCGATCCTCCTGTTTTTTCCAGCGCTTTTCCCATAGAAAGAACACCCGCGATCATGAAAATCACTTTCCATTGAATCGCTTCATATGCCTCCTGTGGTTTTAAAATAGTTAGGGTGACCAGCAGCAAACTTCCCACCATGGAACTTATTAAAATAGAGGTAATATTAAAAGCTGCAGCCATTACCACTCCAACCACGATCAAAATTGCCGGAATGGCCTTCTTGTAATCTACTCTCCGGCCCTGGTATTCAGAAAGAGTTACTATTAGTTTTTCTGAAGTAAGTAATGAGATCGCTTTTACTGATGCGAATAATAACATCATATCGCCTTCCCGAAGGACCACTTTTGAAACATCTTCAGTAATTGTTTCTTTTCTATGTCGTATTGCAAGTACTGAAGCGTAGTAGGTGCTTCTAAAGTTAAGTTGCTCGATAGATTTTCCCGCCAGCTCAGAACCGTAGGGGATCATGACTTCATATATTTTTTTATGCTCCCCAAGATCGCCGGTCTTGCTGGTTTTTCCTTCTTCATCAACACTTTCCTGAATGGTTTCCTTATCTCCTCTAACCGAAATTCCTTTGCGTACCTTCAATTTCGAGAGACTTACGGGATCCACAAGGATCCTGATGCGGTCGTGTTCTCTAAGCACCGTTTCTCCGTTAATTTCATAAACGCGATAGTGTTTTCTTTTAATTCGAAGAATCTGAACTTTAAAATCGTTTACCAGTTTAGATTCGGCTATAGTGACATCGGCATCCGGGCTGTTGGTATGCAGCTCGATCTCCGCCATGTATTTCTCTGCCTGTTTTTTTAAACCGAACTCTTCGGTTTGCTCTCTTTTGGGTAAAAGAATGGGACCCAGCAGAAAAATGTAGGTAAGGCCAATAGCAAGTAAGCAAAGAGCTGCCATGGTGAACTCGAACATCCCGAAGGGTTCAGATCCAAGTTTTTCAGCATAACTGCTTACAAGGATATTAGTAGAAGTTCCTATCAGGGTGCAGGTTCCTCCAAATAATGCCGAAAAAGATATGGGAATCAATAATCGGGACGGACTTATATTCGCTTCCCGGCAAACTAAAAGTGCAACAGGGATAAGGATCGCAACAACTGCCGAATCATTGATAAATGCAGATAATACAGCTGCCGTGGTACATAAAGAGACCAGTGCGAAAAAGTAATTGATCCTGGCAATTTTTATAAGTTTAGCGCTTAAACCATCAATTACTCCAGATTTAAAAACAGCAGCACTAACTACAAACATACATCCCAGGGTAATAGTAGCCGGGTGATTAAACCCTGAAAAACCTTCTTCCGGACTTAAAACTCCTGAAACAATAAACAGGGCCATTATAATAATGGAGGTAGTGTCAATGGAAAAATAATCCCGAACAAAAAGGATGATCCCTATTACTATGATGGCAACAGTTAAATACAATTCCATAGGGAATCTTGTTTCGGGTTAGTTAATGTATTGACCTTCTTAAATATAGCATTTCTTTTGTATATGTTTTAGAATTGATTTCCCTTGGGAAAGTGGGTAGAAGTTTGAGAGATGGAAATTCAAGCCCTAACCCATGACTGGGAAAGGGTATTTTTAAAAATGGAAAGACGATGGTAGTCTATTTAAATATTAATCGATCAGGAATAAATTTTACCTCAAAATGGTAAATTGGAAAGGTCTACATTTCCTCCTGAAATTATAATTCCAACTTTTTTATTTTTGAAGTTTTCAGGTTTTTTCAGAACTGCGGCTAGAGCAACCGCACTGGATGGTTCCACAATAATTTTCATGCGTTCCCAGATTAGTTTCATGGAAGTTATGATCTCAGATTCGGTTACCCTGATTATTTCAGATACATTTTCCTGAATTATGGGAAAATTGATATCTCCCAATTGTGTTTTCAAACCATCAGCGATGGTATTTGCCGTCTCGTTATTTTCAATTTTACCTGACTGTAAGGATTTCCAGGCATCATCTGCCTGTAATGGTTCACCGCCTATACAGGTGCACTGATTTCCGAAAAATTTTACAGCAAGCGAAGATCCGGCAATGAGACCGCCGCCTCCCACGGGGCAGACCACATGGTCAAGATCTGGGAGATCCTGTAATAATTCCATCGCCGCTGTTCCCTGACCCAGAATAACATCCAGATCATTAGAAGGATGGATAAGGTTTGCTCCTTTTTCCTTAACTATCTTCTCAGCTTGATATTCTCTGTCTTTTAAAGTGGAAGGGCATTCAGTGATAATTCCGCCATACGACCTAACTGCTGCTTTTTTTACCTCCGGAGCGGTATCTGGCATAACTATATAGGCTGGAACGTTAAGGGATTTTGCTGCTAAAGACAGTGCCTGAGCGAAATTACCGGAGGAATGAGTAACCACCCCTTTTTTCCTTTCGCTTTCATTCAGATTCTTAATTGCACTAAGGGCACCACGCATTTTAAATGCACCCATTTTTTGAAAATTCTCACATTTAAAATGAATTTCACAACCAGCCATCTTATTAATAAGACCGGAACTTAAAATTGGCGTGCGATGAATAAAAGGGGAGATCTGGTCTAAAAGCTCCTCCATGTAAACTTTGGTTATCTGCAAATCTGAATATTTTGATCTAAAATAAAAATTCCCCGGGAGAACGGGGAATTTATTTTAATCTTCTATAGGGACGGTAAGCATGGGGATATCTGCTTTTTTCAGCAGTTCCATGGAAACATTCTCGTTGAGTAGATTATGCAGAAAACTGTGTTTATGAGTTCCCACAATTAGCAAATCGATATGTAATTTCTGAGCTTCTTCCAAAACGGTTTCTACAGTAGAGCCTTGGATAAGCAATGCTTCTGCGTGAATTTCCTTGCTTATGAAATTCTTGCAAATTTCCTGTAAATTTCTGTGCTCTTCCCGGTATTCTTCGGCTTTAATATCCCGTATATATTGTGGTCCAGGCTCATAGCCAACGAAATCCGGTTCAGGATCGGCTACATGCAATACCCAAACCTTAGATTCGAATTTTTGCGCCAGACTGTCTGCAAATAACATTAACTCTCCTATGCTGTCATTAAAATCTACAGCTACCATGATGTTTTTAAATGTATCCATCCCGTTTTATTTTAAATCAATAACCCTTGTCTTTTTCCACAACATTAAGCAAAGGTTCATTTTCCATCATCCGGTCATAGTTCTCGGCAATTTGCGGAACTACAGATTCGGGTTTGGTTACACTGGCGATATGAGGGGTAATATTAATTTTATCATGTTCCCAGAAAGGATGCTCATCTGGTAATGGTTCTTCCCTGAACACATCTAAAGAAGCACCAGATAAATGGCCGTTATCGATCATTTCCATAAGGTCATGTTCCACAAGATGCTGGCCTCTGGCGACATTAATAACATAGGCTCCTTCAGGAAGCATGTCGAATAAATCGGCATTCAGGATATTTTCAGTATCCTCAGTTAAAGGTAATAAACAAACCAGGATTTCTGAGTTACTTAAAAATTCTTCTAACTGATCTTTGCCATGATAATTAGTGATATTGTCTGAATCCTTACGGGTTCTGGACCATCCGTAAACTTTGAAAAAGTTTTTATGGAGTTTCTCTGCCACGGCATTTCCAAGCACTCCAAGTCCCATAATTCCAACTTTGGTGTCTTGCGGGCGTTTGTATTGAAACTTATCCCATTCCTTTCTCTTCTGGCTTTTTACATAATGATGTAATCCTCTAATATGGTTCATTACCTGACTCAGTACGAAGTCTCCCATATCTTCAGTAAGTGTGTCGTCGATCACTTTGGTGACTTTTACTCCTTCCGGGAGAGCTTCATCACTCAAAATGTGATCCACTCCTGCACCCATACTGGCGATAACTTTTACATTCGGGTAGTTTTTAAATAATCCCCGGGGGTGATTCCAGGAAACTACGAATTCTACTTCTTCCTGATCATGAGGTTCAGGATAAACATAAATGTTCATCCCGGGATGTCTGTTTCTTAAAGCTTTTACCCAATTCTCCGGATCTCTTTCCGGAGACACAATTAGTACTGACATAAATTTTTCTTTTTCATTTATTAATTCACAAAAGCGCTGTATCCGGTAATGGCCCGGCCAACGATTAGTGAGTTTATTTCTTTTGTTCCTTCATAACTGTAGATCGCTTCAGCATCTGCCACAAAGCGGGCTACATCGTATTCAAGCAAGATTCCATTACCGCCTAAAACCTCCCGGGCGCGGCTTACCACATCCCGCATTCTCATGCTGCAATAAACCTTGGCCAGGCTGGCATGCTCATCTGTAAGCATGTTTTCGTCCTGCATTTCAGAAAGCCTGAAACAAAGAGTTTGCATTGCAGTTAAGTTTGAAAGCATTTCCACTAAATGATCCTGGATCAACTGAAATGAGGCTATAGGTCTGCCAAATTGTTCCCTTTTTTTAGTGTATTTCAGGGCACTTTCATAAGCTCCCCTCGCACAGCCAACGGCCTGCCAGGCAACGCCTGCACGGGTCATGCGCAATACATTGGCGGTATCTTTAAACGAATTTGCGTTTTGTAACCTGTCGCTTTCCGGGACTTTACAGTCGGTAAGAGTGATTATGGCATTCTGCACTATTCTTAGTGCCATCTTATCTTTGATCTTCTCGGTCTTAAAACCGGGATTTTCTTTTCTAACTAAAAATCCTTTAACCCTGTTTGAATCTTCATCGCGTGCCCATATAATGGTAACATCGGCAAAAGTGGCATTTCCTATCCATTTTTTCTGGCCGTTAATAACCCAGTTCTCTCCATCAAATTTGCAGGTGGTTTCCATCCCGCCGGCTACTCCAGAACCTACATTAGGTTCGGTAAGGCCAAAGGCACCGATTTTCTCCATCTGTTGCATTTTTGGAAGCCATTCCTGTTTTTGTTCCTCACTTCCGCATAAATAAATGGAACCCATAGCTAAACCACTATGCACCCCAAAGAAAGTAGAGATAGAAACATCTACCCGGGCTATTTCCTGAGCGATGATACCTTCCATCAAAAATGGAAGATTAGGGCAGCCGTAACCTTCATAAGGTACTCCTACAATATTAAGATCACGGAATTTTTCAATGACCTCAAAAGGGAACTGGTCTTTTTTCCAGTATTCGTTAACCAGAGGTCGAATTTCATCTTCCATGAAATTGCGGACTTTTAACTGGATTTCGCGTTGCTTTGGAGTTAGCTTAAGGTCTAAATTATAAAAATCACCGTCGATGGGAGGGAGGTCATGTTGACCCTTTTTCCGTTTTG
>NZ_JBLVTL010000004.1:18267-65095 GCF_048285835.1 Christiangramia aquimixticola | reverse complement strand
ATCGGCCAGATCTATCTTTTGATTGATTTTGGCCAATTGATCCATGTCAACCGACTTTAGCAGGTTGATGGTGTTTCTTACTTTTTTAAATAAAGACATTGGAAAACCTCTTGGTGAGTTTTAAAAGTAGGAATTAAAAAAGCTCGCCGCTGTTAAGGTTTTCCGAAGAAATGATAAAAAAAGCCGCCCGTGGGCAGCTTTGATACTTTTAATTTTCGTTGAGGGGAATTGCAGCTTTTACTTTATCTACATAATTAAGTTTTTCCCAGGTGAATAATTCAACTTCACGTGAGATCTTTCCGTTGTAGGGGCTTTCAAAAACCTTGGTGATCTTTCGTGGTTCTTTCCCCATATGTCCATAAGCGGCAGTTTCTCTGTAAATAGGATTTCTCAAACCTAAACGCTTTTCAATTTCAGCCGGACGCATATCAAAGATCTCTTTCACCTTTTCAGCAATTTGCCCGTCGCTTAGATCTGTATTTTTCTTTCCGTAGGTATAGACTGAAATTGAAGTTGGTTCTACCACCCCAATAGCATAGGATACCTGCACCAGAATTTCCGGAGCCACGCCTGCAGCTACAAGATTTTTTGCAATATGTCTGGAAGCATAGGCGGCAGAGCGGTCTACTTTAGAAGGATCTTTTCCAGAGAATGCACCACCACCGTGAGCACCTTTTCCACCATAAGTATCTACGATGATCTTTCTTCCCGTAAGACCGGCATCTCCGTGTGGCCCGCCAATCACGAATTTCCCGGTAGGGTTAATGTGATATACAATATCATCATTGAACAATGCCTGAACATATTCCGGAAGTTGTTTCTTCACTCTTGGGATAAGGATCTCCAGCATGTCTTTTTTAATCTTGTCCAGCATCCTTTTATCATCCGCATCAAAATCATCGTGCTGTGTGGAGATCACGATGGCCACGATCCTTTGCGGAACATTATCATCGCTGTATTCAATAGTCACCTGGCTTTTGGAATCTGGTCGTAAATACTCAATATCCTTTCCTTCACGTCTAAGTTTCGCCAATTCAATAAGGATCTTATGAGAGATATCCAGAGCGAGTGGCATATAATTTTCGGTCTCATTGGTAGCATAACCAAACATCATTCCCTGGTCACCGGCTCCCTGTTCCTCTTTTTTGCCACGATCTACTCCCTGATTAATATCCTGAGATTGTTCGTGGATCAAGGAGATCACGCCACAGGAATCCCCGCTGAATTTATATGCGCCTTTGGTGTATCCAATATCGTTGATCACATCTCTGGCAATATTTTGTACGTCAAGATAAGTGTTGCTCTTTACCTCACCTGCAAGTACCACCTGGCCGGTAGTAACCAGCGTTTCACAAGCTACTTTGGATTCCTCGTCGAACGCAAGAAAATTATCTAATAAGGTATCACTAATCTGGTCTGCAATTTTATCGGGGTGCCCTTCAGATACACTTTCTGAAGTAAATAAATAAGCCATTCAATTACTTTTTTAAATTATTAAGAATGGAAAAATTTGACGTGAAGAGCTAATTGGAGTGTAAAAAACATTCTGCTTTAGCATTTTAAAATATTACCATCCGGCAATATAATAGGGTTGCAATCAGTCAAATCTATCCCTTTCAATATGTTGGCTACAAATGTATAAAAATTCATATCACCACAAATTGATTTAACGTCAATTTATTCCATTTGACGTTTTTATAGGAATTGTGGAAGGATAACATATGTTTTCTATAAGGTTTTTGGGCGTTGCGCTGCGCCATCAAAGGCTTGCGCCGGGCTTTCGCGGCTCGCTTCCCGGTTCCAAAAACCGGGAGAGCTTAAACACACCGCTCAATCCCTAACGCGAAATAAATTTCAGATAAATCAAAAAAATGATAGATTAATTTCGGAATGATCAGAAAACGGACTCAAAAATCTATTTTCTGTAATTCTTCGCTAAATGCTTGGAAATTAAAAAAGTCCGTCGTTATCTTTGTAAACGAAACAAATAGAAATAATGATCAGAACTTTTTGCAATATGATGTGTATGATGCCGGATTCCTCCGCAGCGTACTCTATTGCATAAAACTGAAAAGATATAATTGCAAAAAGCCGCTGCCACCCGCAGCGGCTTTTTTTGTGCCTAAAATTGTAAAGTTTAATAATAACACGTCACACTGAGCGAAGTCGAAGTGTCTAAGGGAAAGAGATCCTGAACAAAGTTCAGGATGATGTGAAAGAAGGAATTGGAATGTTACACTGAGAGTAGTCGAGGTGTTTTAAAAAGGAAAAAATGAAAGATCAGGGAATAGCAACAAGAATGAAAAGTATGAAAATGTCTGTGATGTGTATGTGTCGCATGCTTAGCTATTGCCAAAACTTGAGAATTTAGAATCTTAGAAAAAAGTTCAATTCAAAAGGTCCCCCTGGTAATAGCAAATCAGGGGGACTTTTTCATTTATAGAATTTCAACATTAAAAATAAAATTATCATGAGTACTCAAAATTTTTCAACCAAAGCACTTCACGCAGGACACGATGTAACCCAACATGCAGGAACCAGAGCGGTGCCACTTTATCAAACCACTTCATACGTCTTTAAGAATTCAGATCATGCCGCCGATCTCTTTTCGCTGGCCGAACCCGGATTCATCTATACCAGGATTAATAATCCTACATTGGATATTCTGGAGCAGCGCCTGGCAGCATTAGAAGGAGGGATAGCAGCGGTGGTTACAGCTTCCGGGACCGCAGCTATCAATACCGCGCTTTTGACTTTACTTAGAGCCGGTGATCACATTGTTGCTTCCAATAGTTTGTATGGCGGAACTTATAATCTTTTTAAAAATACCCTGCCCAGACTGGGAATCACAACCACCTTCGTGGATCCGGCGAATCCTGAGAATTTCACCAAAGCGGCCAAAGAGAATACGAGGGTATTCTTTGCAGAATCATTGGGGAATCCAAAACTCGATGTGTTGGATCTAAAAGCTATTTCAAAAGAAGCAAAAGCTTTTAAAGTGCCTTTTATTGTTGATAATACGGTCGCCACACCATATTTATTGAATCCAATCGAGCATGGAGCCGATATTGTGATCCATTCACTTACCAAATACATTAATGGAAACGGAACAGCCCTTGGAGGAGTGATCATAGACGCCGGTAGATTTGATTGGGCGAATGGCAAATTCCCGGAGTTTACAGAGCCATCACCGGGTTATCATGGGCTTGTTTATCACGACGCACTTCAGGAAGCGGCATTTATCGCGAAAGTTAGAATTGAAGGTTTGAGAGATCATGGCGCAGCTTTGAGCCCATTTAATGCATTCCAGATCATTCAGGGACTTGAGACGCTCAAACTTCGAATCAAAGAACACAGTAAAAATGCCCTGGAACTTGCACAATGGCTTCAGCAGCAGGAAGAAGTAGAGTGGGTGAATTACCCCGGCCTTGAGAGCAGCAATTATAATGCACTGGCTAAACAGTATTTACCGGAGGGCAAAAGCGGACTGGTAACCTTTGGAGTAAAAGGAGGTTATGATGCAGCAAAAACTGTGGTGGATTCGGCTAAGGTATTTTCCTTACTGGCCAATATTGGCGATACAAAATCATTGATCATACACCCGGCAAGTACCACTCATCAGCAATTAAAGGAGCAGGAACAAATCTCCACCGGGGTGACTCAGGACCTTATTAGATTATCTGTAGGGCTGGAAGATGTGGAAGATCTTAAGGTGGATCTTAAAAATGCGTTTGCAGCTATTAAAAAGGTGGCTAAAGTTTAAACTTTAATAATAAAAACATCCGGGAAAACAAGGTTCGTTTTCCCGGTTTAAATTATAGGCAATGGCTAAAACCATATTGATAAAGAATTTTTCGAATTCGGCAGGAAATTCTGTCGACATTCGTTTAAGTTATCAGTTCTACGGTAGAAAACCGGAGGAAGCACCCGTGATTTTGGTAAATCATGCGCTAACGGGAAACTCAATAGTTACCGGGAAAAATGGATGGTGGAAAGATTTGATTGGAGAAGATAAATGTATTGATCTTAGGAAATTTTGTGTCCTTGCATTTAATATTCCGGGGAATGGATATAACGGTCAGTATTTTGAAAATTACAAACATTTCAAACTTAAGGATATCGCTAGGATTCAGGCGTTAGGGCTGGATGAAATCGGGATCAATAAATTATTTGCCATTATAGGTGGTTCTATTGGAGGTGCCCTGGCCTGGGAACTTGCGGTCTTAAGACCAGAACTGGCAGAGCATGTGATTCCTGTAGCTTCAGATTATAAATCTACTGACTGGCTGGTCGCGAATTGCCGGATCCAGGATCATATTTTAAATAATTCCATAAATCCTGTAAGCGATGCCAGAATGCATGCTATGACCTTTTACAGAACTCCTCAATCCCTTTCCCAAAAGTTCCAGGGGAAGCGCAACTCCCAAAACCGGAGTTTTGAAGTGGAAAACTGGTTGCTGCACCATGGTGAAAAACTCAAAAACAGATTTACCCTGAGGGCATATAAACTATTGAATCATCTGCTAACCACCATCGATATTAGTAATGGCAGTGGAGAATATTTAGAAGCCGCCAGCAGGATCCAAGGTGAGATCCATATAGTTACCGTAAACTCAGATCTTTTCTTTTTGGCGGAAGAGAACAGGAAAACCTACCGTGAATTGGTTGCAATAAAACAGAATGTGTATTTACACGAGATCAATTCCATTCACGGGCATGATGCGTTTTTAATAGAAACAGAGCAGTTAACTGATTTTCTAAAACCTGTTTTTGAATCGAAAATTAACCCAACCCACTATAACCCAAAATCTCAGCCTTCTTCAGAGGTGAATTTTAATGAAGATAAGGCAGGATATACAACTTTACATAAAATCGAATCTTAAAATTCATCAGCAGGTAGAATTCTTATCTTTGCTCGAAATGATGAATTATGAAAGTAAATTTAAAACGTTTAAATAGCAATTATCTTTTTGAAACTAAAAATGAAAGGGGAGATGTAGTTCTTCTTGATAATAAATCTGAAGACGAGCCAAAAGGGTCCAGCCCTATGGATCTTATTTTAAGAGGTATTGCAGGTTGTAGCAGTATTGATGTGGTGATGATCCTTAAAAAGCAAAAATATGAACTGGAAGACCTTCAGGTAGAAGTAGAAGGATTTCGGGAAGATGGTGCTATTCCTAATGTTTTTAAAAAAATACATCTTTATTTTAAGCTTAAAGGAGAGGTGCCTTCGGCTAAAGCAATGAGAGCAGTAAAATTATCCATGGATAAATATTGTTCGGTTTCAAAAATGCTGGAAAAGGCTGCAGAGATAACCTATGAGGTGAACCTTAATGGTGAAAAAGTAGATTAAAGCAGTGCACTTTTTCCTGGCTTATATGAATAAAATTGCTCCTTATTTTTTATTTCTTTTCAGTATTCTGAGTTATGGTCAGGGAGAAAAACTGAACAAATATTTCTCTGTAGATGCCGGATATTATTATGGGAGCATCATGGAGCATAATCCGGATATCGCCCATTTAATTACCGGGCATCCTACCGGTGTTATTCTAAGTTTTAACCGTAAAACCTATGGGTTGGAAGAATGGGAAAGCCGGTATAATTTTCCGGATATAGGGTATTCCTTCATTTATCAGGATATGAAGAATACCTCTTTAGGCGAAAATTATTCTTTATACGCTCATTACAGTTTTTATACGCTACAAAGATTACTGATGTTCCGCATAGGGCAGGGAGTGGTTTATACCACTAATCCTTACGATCCTGATACTAATTTTGATAACAATGCCTACGGGACACGTTTAATGAGTTCTACCTACTTGATGGGGAATCTAAAAAAGGAAAATATTTTTAAAGGTTTAGGAGTAAATGCCGGAATAACCTTAATTCATTATTCCAATGCAGATACAGGTTCCCCCAATCATAGTACCAATACGCTAACTTTTAATGTAGGGCTCAATTATTTAATAGATCACGAAGGTCAACCATCCTATATTGAAAATAAGGAGGAGGGAAAATATACAGAACCTGTACATTTTAATTTCGCGGTACGCAGTGGCGTTAATACTACAGGAGTGGTTGGCTCTCCCACGCTTCCGTTTCTTACCTTTTCAGTTTATGCAGATAAGGTGCTGAACAGGAAAAGTACTTTGCAGGCCGGAACCGAGCTGTTTTTTTCAAGATCGGTTGAAGAATTTATAAACTATCAGGCAGTAGCGTTTCCGCAGAAAGGAACTACCGGCGATGAAGATGCAAAACGCGTTGGTATTTTTGCAGGTCATCAGTTGACCTTTAATAGAATGTCCTTGATCACTCAGCTGGGTTTTTATGTGTATTACCCGTATACAGATTATGTCGAGCAAATTTATAACCGGGTTGGTTTGCAAAGAAAATTTAACGAGAATCTCTGGGCTTCTTTTACCGTTCGTGCTCACGGTGCGAATGCTGAAGCAGTTGAACTTTCAATAGGTTACAGATTATGAAAAAACTCATGATATTTTTCGGCCTGCTCGTAATTTTAGGGTGCAACAGCGAAGACGCAGGAAACTGTTTTCAAACCGAAGGAGACCTGGTAGAAATTCAGGTTGAGGTTGAACCTTTCTCTAAAATTGAAGTTTTTGAAAGGATAAATCTGGTGATTACTCAGGGGGATCAGCAAAAAGTGATGATTCAAACCGGTAAAAATTTACTGAATGAAATTAAGGCTGAGGTTAAAGACGGTATGCTCATCCTGAAGAATGAGAACTCCTGCAACCTATTCCGCGATTATAACACTACTAGTGTTCATGTTACTGTAACCAATCTTGATTACCTAAGAAATTCGGGAAATCTGGCTATTAAAAGTAACGGAATTCTAGTTCTGGATAATTTATGGCTGGTTTCAGAAAATCAGGCAAAAGATCCCGAGGTGCGCACCAATGGTGATTTTGATCTGGAATTGAAGGTTAAGATTTTACGGATAACCAGCGATAATTATTCGCACTTCTTTTTAAAAGGCGAAGCAGAAAAATTAGACGCTTTTTTCGCTGCCGGAGAAGGAAGGCTGGAGGGCAGGGACCTTATGGTGCAACATTGCGATCTTTTTCACCGGGGAACCAATAAGCTAATCGTTAATCCACAACAAAGTTTAAAAGGAGATATCTTTAGTTATGGTGATATCATATCTGTTAACCGCCCACCTGTGGTAGATGTTAAGGAGCATTTTAAAGGCAGATTGATCTTCGAAAATTAGGCTGAGGTAAGTTCAGAAAAAAGACTTTCCAGATTTTTTGTTTTTTGATTTAGCTGCAAGGTTTTTAAACCATTATCGTGAGCAAAGTCAAAAACCGCCGGACGCATATCTGTTTTTGTGTCGAAAACCAGCTCATAATGGAATCCACCAATGTTTTTAGCTGTAACCAGATTTGGTAATTTTTGCAGAGCAACTTCTTCGATGCGGTAATCAAACTCCACAGCAATCACCTGCTCATCTTCGTCCCTCAGTTCTTTTAAATTTTTATCGGCTACTACTTCACCCTTATTAATAATGATAACCCGATCGCAAATAGCTTCTACCTCCTGCATGATATGGGTGGAGAGAAATACCGTTTTTCCAGGTTTCCCGTCGGCTCGAGCTTTGCCAATATTTCTTATTAGAGATCTTATTTCTACCAATTGATTGGGATCCAGACCGGTGGTAGGTTCATCCAGAATTAAAACATCAGGATCATGCAGTAAAGCTTCTGCCAAGCCCACACGCTGCCTGTAACCTTTAGAAAGCTGATCGATCTTCTTATTTGCTTCGGGAGTTAAACCGGTTAGTTTGATGACTTCTTCAATTCGCTTTTTATCTATATTATATATAGAGGCGTTAAACGCTAAATATTCCCTTACATACATTTCAGTATAAAGAGGATTGTGCTCCGGTAAATACCCTATTTTTTGCTGAATTCCGTCCTTTTGTTCATTAAGGTCTAAATCGCAAATCTTTACTTCACCGGAGTCTGCTTCCAGATAACCGGTAAGTATTTTCATCAGGGTAGATTTTCCGGCACCATTGGGACCTAAAAAACCTACGATCTCTCCGGCCTTAATTTCAAAGCCAATATTGTTTAAAGCCTGTTGAGTCCCGAAGGATTTTGATATGTTAGAAACGTGTATGGACATATGGTCTCAAAATTAATAATAATTCTGCTGCTTGCTGCTTACATATTCCGCAAAATAAACAGCAGATGTAAGTCCCTAAAAACGCATATGATAATTAAACGGGACTTAAATTCTGAAATTTTGAAAACTTAAAATTTTTTAAGGCTATTATTTTGTTTATAAATATTTAGTACTACTTTAGTCTTTCATATTTTTTGAAAATGAAAGGTTTAATTAGCTGGAACGCATTCTATTATTTTTATTTCTATAACAGAGATAGGATTGGGAATGCTATATGATTAATTAAACACTAAATTATATAAAAGTCTCGATCTAAAATCGGGACTTTTTTTATTTACAGGTATATGACTAAAATAGGAATTCAGGGAATCAAAGGTTCGTTCCACCATCTGGTGGCAATGGATTATTACCACAAGAACGTGGAGGTATTGGAACATCTTTCTTTCCATGAACTTGCCCGTAAATTAAATATGGGTGAGTCCAGCCAGGCTGTTATGGCAATTGAGAACAGTATTGTAGGTTCTATTTTACCAAATTATGCCTTGATAGATGAATATGACCTCAGGATTATTGGGGAGCATTACACGCCGGTAAATATGAATTTAATGGCAATTGGCGGTCAGGAAATAGAGGAGATCAAAAAGGTTTATTCGCACCCCATGGCTTTATTGCAATGCAAGGAGTTCTTTAAAAAGCATCCCCATATAAAACTAATCGAAGATGCCGATACTGCTGAAGCTGCCAAACGAATAGCAGATTCCGGAAAGTTAAAAGTTGCTGCAGTGGCAAGCCCGGCCGCCGCAAAAATGTATGGGTTAGAGATTTTGGCTGAAGAGATTCATACCATAAAAAGCAATGCCACCAGGTTTTTAATTCTGGATGCAGGACAACAAATGCCTTCTGAAGTTGAGGTGGATAAAGCCAGCCTTAAATTCGATCTAAAAAGTGAAAGAGGGAGTCTGGTTTCTGTGCTCAATATTTTAAGGGATTCCTATCTGAGTTTAACCAAAATCCAGTCACTTCCCATAATTGATGAACCATGGAAATATTCATTTTTTATAGATGTGGTTTTTGAAGATCTAAAGGATTTTGAAAAAGCGATGGATATTCTCGAATTGATAACAGAGGATCTAAAGATCTTCGGAACTTATAAAAACAAGTTGTCATGATTACAGCAAAAAGACTTGAATCTGTTCAGGAATACTATTTCTCCAAAAAATTAAGGGAGGTTGCGGCATTAAGGGAGAGCGGGAAGCCGGTTATCAATCTGGGAATTGGTAGTCCAGATCTTGCGCCACCGGCTGAAGTAATTGCTGCTTTAAATTCGGCTTTGTTAACCACGAATGCTCATCAATATCAGCCTTATAAAGGGATAGTAGCCTTACGCAATGCGATGAGTGAATTCTATCGGGAAAAATTCAAAGTAAACCTGGATCCGGAATCTCAAATTCTCCCGCTAATGGGAAGCAAGGAAGGCATCATGCATATTTCCATGGCTTTTTTAAATAAAGGAGATAAGGTTTTAATACCAGATCCCGGATACCCCACCTATAATGCGGTTAGCCAATTACTGGAGACCGAAGTGGAAACTTATGAATTAAGTGAAAAAGATAACTGGTTGCCTAATTTTTCAAGTCTGGAAAATCAGGATTTAAGCAGGGTGAAGATAATGTGGGTTAATTACCCTCATATGCCAACCGGCACAAATGCATCGCGGGAGGTTTTTGTTAAGCTAACCGAATTTGCTGAAAAACATAGAATTCTTGTAATTAACGATAACCCGTATAGTTTTATTCAAAATAACGACCCCAAAAGTATCCTGGCTTCAGATGTTAAAAGTGATTATGTAATGGAATTGAATTCCCTGAGCAAAAGCTTTAATATGGCGGGATGGCGCGTTGGAATGCTTGCCGGAAGTGAGAAAAATATCAATGCGGTCTTAAAAGTAAAATCGAATATGGACAGTGGGATGTTCTTTCCCGTTCAGGCGGGGGCAGTGGAAGCTTTAAAACTTTCAGATGTCTGGTTCAAGCAACAGAACAGCATTTATTCTGCAAGAAAAATTAAGGTGATGGAGCTGGTGGAAGAACTTGGTTGTGATGCAAAACAGGACCAGGCAGGATTATTTGTCTGGGCAAAAACTCCCGATGGAATTTCTACTGAAGAAATAGTAGATTCCCTGCTATATGAGAAGAATATATTTATAACTCCCGGATTTATATTCGGGAAACAGGGAGAAGGTTATATAAGATTGTCCCTTTGTGCCAATGAAGAAACTATTGAAGAAGCATTAAAAAGAGTAAGATCATGAAGATTGTTATTATAGGTGTTGGACTTATTGGTGGTTCTTTTGCTCTTGACCTGAAGGAGAAATTTGATGATATTGAATTGGCCGGGATGGACCAGAATGAGGATAATCTAAATCGCGCCCTTGAACTGGGCTTTATTGATAAAGCAGTTTCCCTTCAGCAGTTAAATGAAGCCGATCTGGTTTTTATGGCAATTCCGGTGGATGCCGCCTTGAAAGTTCTTCCGGAAGTTTTAAACCTGGTTAATGATGATTGCGTGGTAATAGATGCCGGGTCCACCAAAAAGAATCTGTGCGCAGTGGTGGAAGGTCATCCAAAAAGAAGAAATTATCTGGCAGCGCATCCAATTGCGGGAACCGAATTTTCAGGACCAGAGGCTGCTATTCGCGGACTCTTCAGAAATAAGACGAACATAGTATGTGAGGTTGAAAAAACTGCTTTTAAACTTCAGGATAAAGCATTTGAAGTTTTTAAAGCCATCGGGATGAATATTCGGTATATGGATCCTGAATCTCACGATCGCCATATTGCCTACGTTTCACATTTATCGCATATAAGCAGTTTTATGCTCGGGAAAACGGTTTTGGAAAAGGAGAAGAATGAACGGGATATTTTTGATCTGGCAGGGAGTGGATTTGCATCTACCGTGAGATTGGCTAAAAGTTCGCCCGAGATGTGGACGCCAATTTTTAGACAGAATAAGAAGAATATCATGGAAATTCTTGATGATTATATTCTGAATCTGCAGAATTTTAAAGGCTTGATGGAGAATGATAATTTTGAAGAGATCTTTGAGGAAATGCAAAGAACCAATCATATAAAAGAAGTATTGAACGGAATTAATAAGAACGAAGAATTAAAAGTAGAGGATCATGGAAAATAAAAAAGAACTCAGAACATGGTTGGATAATTTTGGATTATCCCATCCATTGGTGATTGCAGGTCCCTGTAGCGCCGAAACCGAAGAGCAGGTTTTAAATATTGCCCATCAGTTAAAGGATAGTGATGCCACGGTATTGCGTGCAGGAATTTGGAAACCAAGAACAAGACCCGGGAATTTTGAAGGCGTTGGAGCGCTTGGTCTTAAATGGTTGCAAAAAGCCAAAGAAGAGACGGGGATGCTAACCACTACTGAAGTTGCCAATGCCAATCACGTTGATCTCGCATTAAAACACGATGTGGATATTTTATGGATCGGGGCGCGAACCACAGTTTCTCCATTCATTGTTCAAGAGATCGCAGATGCTTTAAAAGGGACAGATAAGATTGTACTGGTTAAAAACCCGGTAAACCCTGATCTTAGTTTGTGGCTTGGTGCGGTTGAAAGATTCCACACTGCAGATATTAATAATCTTGGAGTGATCCATCGTGGGTTCTCAGCTTACGAAAAAACAAAATACAGAAACAATCCAGAATGGCAGATCCCTATAGAGCTTCAGAATAAATTTCCTGATCTTCCATTGATCCTGGATCCTTCCCATATTGCAGGGAGAAGGGATATTATCTTTGATCTTTGCCAAACAGCGCTGGATCTAAATTATGACGGAATTATGGTGGAAACACATCACACTCCAGATAAAGCATGGAGTGATGCTGCCCAACAAATCACCCCGGAAACACTTATTAAGATCATGGATGATTTAAAAGTTAGAAAAGAAATTTCTGTTAGTGAAGAGTTTCAGAATAAGCTATCTACCTTGAGGTCGAAAATCGATATTACAGATAGTCAGATCCTTGAAATTCTTTCCAAAAGAATGAAGATCGCAGAAGAGATAGGACATGTGAAAAAAGAGCAGAATGTTGCCATTCTTCAAACAAAAAGATGGAATGAGATCCTTGGAAAAATGGTTCTGGAAGGCGAAGAGAAAGGCCTGAGTGAAGAATTTGTGCTTAGAATGTTCAAGGCAATTCATCAGGAATCCATCAATCATCAGCAAAAGATTTTAGACGGAATCAGATAAATAAAAATGCTGTCATCAATATTGACAGCATTTTTTGTTTCAGCTAATATTTATTTCGGAAAAATGGGGTTTAGGCTGGAGGCCTGTGTCAAATCCAATTTGAAGAAGAATAGCATGGCTTTAAATAATTAAAAAGTAAATTTGCAAATAGGTGTTTGATTGATGATTAAGAAGGTCAAATAGTTTTAAAAAAAACATAACAGAAGGAATAATTTTTCTAAAAGAATTCAATGCAGGGAACGGTTTATAAATCTACAGGTAGCTGGTATCATGTCAAGGCCAATAACGGGAAGTTTTATGAGTGCCGTATAAAAGGGAAATTCCGGATTCAGGGAATTAAAAGCACCAACCCCGTTGCGGTTGGAGATAAAGTGACTTTTGATCCTGAAGAGGAGGTGGAAGGAAATACCGGAGTGATAAAAAAGATCGCAGAAAGGGAGAATTATATTATTAGAAAATCGGTTAACCTGTCCAAGCAAACTCATATAATAGCCTCCAATATCGATCAGGTATTTTTGCTTATAACCCTGAATAATCCGCCAACTCTTACCACTTTTATCGATAGGTTTTTGGTAACTGCAGAGGCTTATGAAATAACTGCTGTTTTGCTTTTTAATAAAGTAGATTCTTATTCCATAGAAGAACTTGCTGAAGTGAAATACCTTGCAGAAATGTACCGGAGTGCCGGTTACGAGTGTATTGGGATTTCAGCAAAAACCGGGAAGAATGTAGATAAGGTTCATGATAAAATGCTTGGAAAGACCAGTATGATCTCCGGCCATAGTGGAACGGGAAAATCTACATTGATAAATGCCATCGAACCAAGCCTTGATCTTAAAACTTCTGAAATTTCCAAACAGCACAGTCAGGGACAGCACACCACCACTTTTGCAGAAATGTTTGATCTTAGCTTTGATGCAAGAATAATTGACACTCCTGGAATCAAAGGTTTTGGAGTTGTGGATATGGACCGGGAAGAAGTAGGGGATTATTTTCCTGAATTTTTTGAGCGAAAGCAGGATTGTAAATTTCACAATTGCATGCACATTGAAGAACCAAAATGTGCGATTAAAGATGCTCTTGAAGATGGGGAAATCGCCTGGTCTCGTTATAAGAGCTACTTGCAGATCATGGAAGGAGAAGATGAAAATTACCGCGTAGACCAATATCAGAAATAATGAGAGCAGTAATTCAAAGAGTTTCAGAAGCTTCTGTCACTGTAGATCATAAAGTATGTTCGGTTATTCACGGTGGCTTATTGATTCTTTTAGGGATTGAGGAAGAAGATACAGATGAGGATATAGAATGGTTGTGCCGAAAGATCATTAATATGAGAATTTTTAATGATAATAAAGGGGTAATGAATGAATCCTTGCTAAGTGTAGATGGTGATGCAATTATCGTTAGCCAATTTACCCTGCACGCCAGCACCAAAAAAGGGAACAGGCCAAGCTATATCAATGCAGCTAAACCGGATACCGCGGAACCACTTTATGAAAGATTTGTCGAAAAATTTGAAGCTGATCTGGGAAAAAAGGTAGGAACAGGAGTATTTGGAGCCGATATGAAAGTTATGATTTTAAATGATGGACCGGTCACAATTATAATAGACTCTAAGGAAAAACGTTAAAAAGAGTTAATTTTTTATATATTGCGCAACAGCTAACCTAATCTTTTAATGCGCAAGAATATATTGTTGTTCCTTTTCGTGATCAGCCTTGGCTCGATGCGATCACAGGAATATTCTGTTTCTCAAATCGATCCTGAGCTCCTGGTAAATGCCGATGCAGTTATTAGGAATTCCCATAGAAAAACAATTATTAAAGACCTGGACCATGTGGTGACCTATGTCACCAGAGTGGTAACCATTCTCAATGAAGAAGGGGAAAGACACCTGGATGCCTATCAGTATTATGGCGAGGGCGACCGGATTAAAAGTCAGGAAGCTTTGATCTTTGATGCTGCCGGTGAAGAGGTGAAGAAGATCAAGAAAAAGGATTTTGAAGACCAAAGTGCTTATGGGTCTTCCACTTTATTTTCAGACTCAAGAGTTAGTTACCTGGATTATACACCAAGGTCCTATCCATATACCGTAAAATATACAAGTGAGTTCATTAAAGAAAATTCAGTATTTCTAACTGGTTGGTATCCTTTTGAAGCATATGGAGTAAGTGTTGAAAATTCTGTGTATGAGTTGGAAAATCCCATGAATCTTTCAATTCGGTACAAAGAAGAAAATCTCGACAGTCTGCAGGTAGTTCGCGTAACCGACGATTTTAATTTTAAATATAGCACGCAGCATATTCCGGCCAGGAAAAATGAATTATTAAGTCCTTCTTTTCTTAAAATTTTCCCACATGTTGTTTTTTCTCTGGATCAATTTTCTCTTGAAGGCGTAGAAGGTCAAACTCAGAACTGGAACGAATTTGGGAAATGGATGTATGATAATCTAGTAGCCGGTCGTGACCGATTACCGGATACTACTATTAAAAAAGTTAGTGAGCTTACCAAAGATGCTAAAACTCTCGAAGAAAAAGCCAGAATTATTTATCAGTATGTACAGGATAATACACGGTATATCTCTGTGCAATATGGGATAGGCGGCTGGGAGCCTGCTACTGCAATGGCGGTGGATCAATTGGGATATGGAGATTGTAAAGCCCTTACAAATTATACTCATGCCTTGTTAAAAAGTCAGGGGATAGAATCTTACTACACTGTAATTTATGGCGGAGGAGCAAAGAGGGATATTAATCCCGATTTCACCAAAATGGAAGGAAATCATGTTATCCTTAATATCCCGCGTGAGGATTCTACCGATATCTGGCTGGAATGTACCAGTCAAACCAATCCTTTTGATTATATAGGCGGATTTACAGATGATCGTTTTGCCTTAAAGATATCCAATAAAGGCGGGGAAATTATTAAAACTAAAAAATATTCCGAAGCAGAGAATATTCGTCAAATTGAATGTAACATTCAGTTAAATTCAGATGGTGGTTTTGAGGCCGATTTTTCCCGATCAACTTCAGGTGTTCCCTATGGTAATGCTTATTACCTGGCAGAGGAAACTCAAGAGGATCTTCGGGAATATTATCGTGGAACCTGGCGTACAATTCAGAATATTGAATTTGAAAATATTGCACTGGAAAACGACCGGGAGGCGATTGAGTTAAAAGAGAATTTGAAATTTACCGGTGAGCGATTGACCACCGTGGCAGGAAACCGGCTTTTGATTCCTCTTAACTTTATTCAACAGCAAAACATTTCGGTTTCTTTCCTGGAAAAGAGAACGATGCCTCTACACCTGGCTCGTGGTAGAACCTATAAAGATCATTTTGTTTTCAACTTACCGGAAGGATTTGAAATAGAATCGCTTCCCGAAAGTCAATCCATAAAATCTGAATTTGGAAATTTCTCTATCAATATTACAGCTAAAGATGAAGGCAGTGGTGCGATAGAAGTAGACCGGTTCCTTGTATTAAATGAAGGTGACTGGCCGGCTTCCAGATTTATCGAATTTCAGCTTTTCATAAGAATGGTAAATAAGCTCAACAACTTAAAAGCTGTTATTGTTAATAATGCAAAATCCTAAACCTATGCTTAAAACTACTACCTGCTTGATTTTCCTGTTTATGGGAGCCTCGTTGTTTTCCCAGAACTTTAAATATGGGAAAGTATCTAAAGAAGAGGTGAAAGAAAAACAGCATCCTCTCGAAGAAAATGCAGGTGCAGCTATTCTATACTCTTATCAACGAACTTTTTTTGAATACAATCAAAGTACAGGTTTTAATCTGGTTTCAGAATACCATCAAAGGATCAAAATTTACACTAAAGAAGGATTTGATTGGGCAACTAAAGAAATAAGCTCGAGACAGGGTAATCTTGAAGAAAACGTTAGCAGTATAAAAGGAGTTACTTATAATCTTGAAAATGGTAAGCTGGTTGAAACTAAACTCGACCGTGATAATATTTACAAAGAGGATGCTAGCCGATATAGAAAAATCACCAAATTCACCATGCCGGCGGTGAAAGAAGGCAGTGTGATTGAATTTGAATACCGAAAATCTTCCGATAAAATTACAACTTCCCTGGATAGGGTTACACTGCAGCATACCATTCCAATCAACAAGTTGGATATCTCGGTAACCATTCCGGAATATTTCAATTTTGGAGTTTATAATAATCCTAAAGCAGCTATATATGTAAAGGTTGATATGGAAAACAAACCTTTTGTCAAGTCTTTCACCAATACATATAGAGATGATTCAGATTCAAGACTTACCAGAACAGGGACGCGTAATACCCGGGTGGAATTTATGCAAACTTCATATGTAGTAGAACAGGAAAATATTCCATCGTTACAGGAAGAGAATCACGTCGATCACCTGGAGAATTATGCAGCTTTCCTGGATTGGGAACTAAAATTCGTGAATTTCCCTAATTCCCCTATGGAAAATTATTCCCAGACCTGGGAAGGTGTATCCAAATCCTTGTATCAGGATAATGGTTTTGAGAGACATTTAAGGAGTACCGGATTTTTTGAAGATGACCTTAAACAGTTATTGGGAACCACCGGAGATCCGATGGAAAAATTAAGCAGGATCTTTGAATTTGTAAAACGCAAGGTAAAATGGAATGATTATATAGGATTTATTCCTGAAAACGGTCTTAAGGCGGCTTACAAAGAAGGTTCAGGGAATACTGCAGATATTAACCTGCTTTTGGTTTCCATGTTAAAATACGCCGGGCTGGATGCCGATCCAGTATTGGTGAGCACAGCGCGAAATGGAATCCCGCTTTATCCTACCAAATCTGGTTTCAATTATTTAGTTGCTGCAGTAAAATTTAATGGGAATACACTTTTGATGGATGCAACAGATGCAGCTGCCGGCCCTGGAGAATTACCTAAAATTGCCCGAAACTGGCAGGGAAGACTTGTTCGGGAAGATGGAACTTCAGAATGGGTTAGTCTTCAGCCGGAATATTTTTCAATTGATAGAACAAGGTTAAATGTTCAAATGACAGGAACAGCCATCAAAGGAAAATATATCAATACCAAAGATGGCCTGTACGCCAAGAATTATCGCACTGCTCATGGTACTGCCGAAAGTGCAACTGAAGCCTTGTCTAAAGGAAGCACTGGCTATAATACTTCTGGCGTGGAACTAAAGAATTTTGAAAAAATAGGGAAGGATATTACCGGGAGCTATACTTTCGAAACTGCGAATGGGCAGGACATGATAGGAGATAAGATCTATTTCAAACCTTTATTTTTTCAAACTACTACCGTTAATCCGTTTAAAGCTGAAAAGAGAATATATCCTGTATATTTTGATTTCCCTTCTCAAAAGCATAATCTGGTAAATATTATGATCCCTGATGGTTATGAGATCTCCAGTTTGCCGGAAAGCATTATTCTGAAACTTAAAGAGAATTCCGGAGAATTTAGATTCCTTGTAACCAGCAATAAAAACTTTATAAGAATAGATTCTCAGTTAAATATTTCGCAGATCATTTATCCTTCGACAGATTATGAGATCATTCAAAAGTTTTTCAACAACATTATCGAAAAACAAAATGAAAGCATAGTTTTGAGTAAAATTTCGACAGATGGACTTGAAGAACGCGCAGAAAGCGGTAGATAACTGGATAAATGAACATGGAGTTCGTTACTTTAATGAACTAACAAATATGGCACAGCTTACTGAAGAAGTAGGCGAGGTAGCCCGGATCATTGCCCGTAGATATGGGGAGCAAAGTGAGAAGGAAAGCGATAAGAACAAGGATCTTGGTGAAGAGCTGGCAGATGTGGTATTTGTAGTGCTATGTCTGGCTAATCAAACTGGAGTTGACCTTCAGGAGGCTTTTGACAGGAAACTTGATATCAAGACCAAACGAGACAAGGATCGCCACAAGAACAACGAAAAACTGAAATAATGAATTTTAAAGCAATTATTTCAACCAGAGCTTTCTGGAAATCGGTGTTTTGGTTAGGTCTTTCTTTTCTGGTTCTGTATAATGTCATCACCATATTTTTTGAATATGGAGAATTTGCTGTTTCAACTTTTTTTGAAGAACGAACCAAAGATGGGAAGTTAGTACGGTTTATAATTGGACAGTTTCTGGCTTCCTTCCTGTATGGTTTTATTTTATCCTTTGGCCAGTTTCGTACTAAGGGAAAGAAAGACTAAATTAGTTGATTAAGCATCTGTACAAAATGAATCTTTCTCTCGAGAATTCCGAAAAAAACTTAGAAGCCAATCTTCAAATAACCGGTTCTAAAAGTGAATCCAACCGGCTGTTGATCCTGCAGGCACTTTATCCCAATATTTCAATATCCAATCTTTCCAACAGTGACGATTCTGTAGTGATGAAAGCTGCCCTGGAGAAAGGTAATGGACTTATTGATATACATCACGCCGGTACCGCCATGAGATTTCTTACGGCGTATTTTTCCTGTAAGGAAGGCTGCGAGGTTACTCTTACGGGAAGTGCCCGAATGAAGGAAAGACCTATTAAGCTACTGGTGGATGCTTTAAAAAGTATGGGAGCCGATATTTCATATTTGGAAAATGAGGGATGTCCGCCATTGCAGATAAAAGGGAAAAAGCTGGAGGCACCATCGGTTAAACTTGCGGCAAATGTTAGTAGCCAGTATATTTCGGCGTTAATGCTAATTGGACCCTCTTTACCGCAGGGTCTAGAAATTATTTTGGAAGGGCAGGTTACCTCTACACCTTATATCTTGATGACCCTGGAAATTTTGAAACAGGCAGGGCTCAATGGATCTTTTAAAAACAACAGAATTTATATTGAACCGAAGGTGGATGTTGAAAATGTAAGTATCCCTGTAGAGTCAGACTGGAGTTCAGCATCCTATTTTTATAGCATTTGTGCTATAGCCGAATCGGCTAACATCAAACTTTCCAACTACAAGAAAGAAAGCAAACAGGGCGACTCCTGTCTTGCTGAAATTTACAGGCAATTTGGTGTCAAAACTATTTTTTCTGAAAACAGCATCGAATTAATTAAGGAAAAAGGACCTTATTCCAGATGTTTAAGGGAAGATTTGCGAAACTCACCGGATATCGCTCAAACAATAGCAGTGACCTGCCTGGCATTGGGCAGGGAATGTATCCTGACCGGTCTTCATACCTTAAAGATCAAGGAAACCGATAGGCTGCTGGCATTAAAGAATGAAATGGAGAAGTTCGGGGCTCAGGTAAAAATCACAGATGATAGTTTGCATTTGCTTCCCTGTAAAAGTCTGAAAGAAGGAGTGGAAATAGAAACTTATAATGATCATCGTATGGCGATGGCTTTTGCTCCTCTCGCACTCAAAACGAAAATAACAATAAAAGATGCCAATGTGGTATCAAAATCTTACCCTGATTTTTGGGAAGATTTCAAAAAATTAGGTTTTAAGGGGCAATAAATTATTTAATTTCCAAATAAACATGCATTTACTTGACAACCCCTGTCTTGAGATTGTATATTTGCAGCTTTTAAAATAGGAACTATGGGAATGAAACTTTCAAATTTCAATTTTGAACTGCCTAAAGAACTTTTGGCTGAATATCCAAGTGAAAACAGGGATGAAGCAAGGCTAATGGTACTTAACCGTAAGGAGCAGACAATTGAACATAAAAAATTTAAAGATATAATCGATTATTTTGAGCCGGAAGATGTGATGGTTCTTAATAACACCAAAGTTTTTCCTGCCAGACTTTATGGGAATAAAGAAAAAACCGGGGCAAGAATCGAAGTTTTCTTGCTTCGTGAATTGAATCCCGAAACAAAATTATGGGATGTACTGGTAGATCCTGCCAGAAAAATAAGAATTGGAAATAAACTTTATTTTGGTGAGGACGAAAGTCTTGTAGCTGAAGTAATTGATAATACTACTTCCAGAGGAAGAACTCTGAGATTTCTTTATGATGGTTCTTACAGTGATTTTAGAATGAAACTGAAGGAACTTGGGCAAACTCCACTTCCAAAGTATATCAAAAGAGAGGTAGAGCCGGAAGATGAAGAAAGATACCAGACAATATATGCTAAAAAAGAAGGAGCGGTAGCTGCACCAACTGCAGGACTTCACTTCTCAAAGCATTTATTAAAAAGACTGGAGATAAAAGGAATCGATTTTGCTGAGGTTACCCTTCATGTTGGATTGGGAACTTTTAGCCCGGTAGAGGTAGAAGACCTTTCCAAGCATAAAATGGATAGCGAAGAAGCTTATATCACCAAAGATGCTACAGAGGTGATCAATAAAGCTAAAGTTGATAAACGTAAGGTTTGTGCTGTTGGTACCACGGTAATGCGTGTGCTTGAAAGCGCAGTATCTTCAGATCAAACATTGAATGAGTTTGGTGGATGGACAAATAAGTTCATTTTCCCTCCATACGATTTCAATATTGCGAACTGTATGATCACCAATTTCCATACTCCAAAGTCAACTTTATTAATGATGGTTTCTGCATTCGCAGGTCATGATTTTATGAAAAAGGCTTATGAAGAGGCTGTAAAAGAAAAGTATAGATTCTATACTTATGGGGACGCAATGTTGATCCTATAATAAGATTTTGAATAATTATAAGGCCATAAGCTGAACTCTCGGTTTATGGCCTTTTTTGTAAGCAAAAGAAATATAAGAGACTGAAGCTTTCAGTTTTAAGTTTGTAATTTAGCAGCGTGAAGAATAAGAAAAAAGATATCCGGGCATTAACCAAAGAGCAACTTCAACAATTTTTTGTTTCAGAAGGAGATAAGTCATTCCGAGGCTCTCAGGTTTACGAGTGGCTTTGGAATAAAGCGGCGCACTCTTTTGATGATATGACCAATATTTCAAAGGAGACCCGCCAGATGCTGAAAGATAACTTTGTGATCAACCATATTCGGGTTGACCGGATGCAGCGAAGTAGTGACGGGACCATTAAAAATGCGGTTAAACTTCATGATTCCCTTACTGTGGAATCTGTTCTTATACCAACAAAGTCCAGAACTACGGCCTGCGTATCTTCACAGGTAGGTTGCAGTCTTGATTGTAAATTTTGTGCTACTGCCAAACTTAAAAGGATGCGTAACCTTAATCCTGATGAGATTTACGATCAGGTAGTGGCTATAGATAACGAGAGCAGACTATATTTTGATCGACCGCTTTCCAATATAGTTTTTATGGGAATGGGGGAGCCTTTGATGAATTACAATAATGTAATGAAGGCTATAGAAAAAATCACTTCGCCGGAAGGATTGGGGATGTCTCCAAAGAGAATTACCGTTTCCACCTCGGGAGTACCTAAAATGATCAAGAAATTGGCAGATGATGAGGCCAAGATCAAGCTTGCTGTTTCCCTGCATTCAGCAATAGATGAGGTTAGGACCCAGATCATGCCTTTTAATGAAACTTTTCCTCTTGATGACCTTCGGGATGCTTTACAATACTGGTATTCTAAAACCGGAAGCAGGATCACTTATGAGTATATTGTTTGGAAGGGAATTAACGATACCAGAGATGACGCAAGAGCACTTGTGAAATTCTGCAAATATGTTCCCTGTAAGGTCAATTTAATTGAGTACAATCCAATAGATGACGGAGTGTTCCAGCAGGCAGCTTCAGAAGCTACCAACATGTATCAGGAAATGCTGGAGAAAAACGGAATTACCGTTACCGTTAGGCGTTCCAGAGGTAAGGATATAGACGCAGCATGTGGTCAATTAGCTAACAAGTCGGCTTAATTTTAAAAGGTAATGCTTCCTTTTAAATATGTATATTTACCGTCTTTATGAAGGTTATTTCCCAAATAAAACTTCCCGTAGAGCAGGAGATGGAGCTTTTTGAAAAAAAGTTCTTTGAATCGATGTCTTCTAAAGTTGCTCTTTTAAACAGGATCACCCATTATATAGTAAACCGCAAAGGGAAGCAAATGCGTCCCATGTTCGTATTTCT
This sequence comes from Christiangramia aquimixticola, assembly GCF_048285835.1. NCBI lineage: Bacteria > Pseudomonadati > Bacteroidota > Flavobacteriia > Flavobacteriales > Flavobacteriaceae > Christiangramia > Christiangramia aquimixticola. Next base: position 42,731 of record NZ_JBLVTL010000004.1, on the reverse strand, counting down.
CGTTGCCAAAATGGTTTCCGGCGGGAAGGTGAACGAACGTACTTACCGGGGAGCTTCGGTTATAGAATTGATTCATACCGCTACTTTGGTTCATGATGATGTAGTGGACGATTCCAACCGCCGTAGAGGTTTTTTCAGCATTAATGCGCTTTGGAAGAATAAGATTGCGGTGCTGGTAGGAGATTATTTATTATCCAAGGGCCTTTTACTTTCTATTGACAACAACGATTTTGACCTTCTGAAGATTATTTCGGTTGCTGTTAAGGAGATGAGTGAAGGTGAGTTGCTACAGATAGAGAAGGCCAGACGCCTTGACATAACTGAAGATGTTTACTACGATATTATTAGACAAAAAACCGCCACTTTAATAGCTGCCTGTTGTAGCCTGGGTGCGGCATCTGTAAAACCAGATTCCGAAGAGGTGTCCCAAATGAGAAAATTTGGGGAGTTGATCGGGATGGCCTTTCAGATTAAAGATGACCTGTTTGATTACGGTTCAGAAAAAATTGGAAAACCTACCGGGATCGATATAAAAGAGCAGAAAATGACCCTCCCGTTGATCTATACGCTGAATAATGTATCTGAAAAGGATCGAAAATGGCTCATCAATTCGGTAAAAAATCATAATAAGGATAAAGGCAGAGTAAAGGAAGTTATAAGCTTTGTAAAAGATAACGGAGGGCTGGAGTATGCAGTAAAACGCATGAAGGATTTCCAGAATGAAGCTTTGCAGATTTTACAAACCTATCCTGAGTCTGAATACCGGGACAGTCTGGAACTCATGGTCAATTATGTAATTGAACGGAAAAAATAAAAAAAGCGAAACTTAGGGTTTCGCTTTTTTTATGACTTCAGTTGAAGAAGGATTAATGATCGTGGTTATCGTGATTCATATCATCTGTTTCATGAATCTCTTCATGAATTTCTTCTTTCACTTTTTTAGTTCCTTTTTTGATCTTTTCACCGGCATCTTTGGCGCCAGATTCAATGTCTTTTCCTATAGCTTTTACAGCATCCTCGGTTTTTTCCTGAGTGGCTTCACGGCAGGAGTAAAATGAAAGACTAAAACTAACGGCGAGGATTAAGATTATTGATTTTTTCATAAGTCGTGGTTTTTATAATTAAAAAAAGCCATTCAATGAATGGCTTTAATTTTATTAAGAAAAAAGATGATTACATGTTGTCATCTTCGTGCATTTCCTCTTCTACTTCTTGCTCCATTTCAGCTTCAGCGTTCTCAGCAGCGTTTTCTACGTCCTGACCAGCTTCTTCAATTTCATTTCCTGCTTCATCAGCAGCGTTTTCCATATCTTCACCCATAGCTTCTACAGCTTCTTCGGTTTTTTCTTCAGTAGTTTCTCTACAAGAGTAGATAGAAAGAGACATTGTTGCAACAGCAAATAGTAAGAATAATTTTTTCATTGTAAAATGTTTAATTAGTTGAAGACACAAAGTTAAACAATTTTTATTTACGCAAAAGGACTCTTTTCACTTAAATATTTCCAGTAGCGCTTAGGTACGTGTTGTACATGAAGGCGCATATTTACTCGGCTTTTAATGTTAGTGGAGTCAAAATATTCTTTCCATAATTGCTGAAAATAGATTTCACCTGCTTCAAAGTAATCGGGATTTCCGCCTGAAATGCCTAGGTCTTCAGGTAGTTCCATGGAGACGTATTGCGTTTTTTCGAGGTCATAATGCACTCCTAATTTTCTTCGAATATCATAGATCAGCCATTTTTGATCTGCATACCTGCTTTTAAAATGTTTGGTAATAATAGGAAGTACATTAAAATCTGGTTCGATAATGGCAAAATACAGATCATCTTTAGTAAGCCGGAATCTTACAAATGCTTCCATCCGGTGTTTTTCTCTTCCTACTTGTTTGGCTACATTGGCAATATAGAGGACAGAGGGGTGAGAATAATCCAGATCTACCTTGGCTTTTGCAGAGAATATATAGTGAACCATATCGAACATCTTCACCTCAATCCCCGGAACTTCGCTTAAAAACGCCCATTGTAATCGCAATAATGTATTGGATGATGTTTTTGCCTTTAAGCCCTTCATCACCCGTTGAGCTTTGACATGATCTGTTATTATATCAACCGTCTCACAAAATAACTTCTGTTGCTCTTCTCCAGCGGGAACTATTTCAATAACCTTTAACTTCTGCTCATAAGCGGTAAATACGCAGGTTAGAAACCCCTGGAAACTTCCATCGTAAATTAATACCGTTTCCTTCATTAGAATAAACTTAGTTGATCACTGAATTCTTTCTTGTATTTGCTAAAAGAGGTTTTTAGAATAAGCTGTTTCAGGCGCTCACTATCCATGTCTCTTAATTCCTTTTCTCTTGAATCGCAGGTAAGAAAGAATTTCGCCCTATTCATGGAAATCCCGATCTTAATAAGGTGATCCCAGCCAAGTTTTCTGAATTTTCGGGCCTGTAAAATCTTGCTTACAGATTTTAAACCCACACCCGGAATCCTTAAAAGCATTTGTTTATCTGCTTTGTTTACATCAACCGGAAAGAGATGACGGTTACGCAGGGCCCAGCTTAGTTTAGGATCTATATCCATTTCCAGATGCTGAAAATCATTGGTTAGAATTTCCCTGATATCAAAGCCATAAAACCGCATCAGCCAGTCTGTCTGGTAGAGTCTGTTTTCTCTCATCATGGGAACCTGCGAGCCGAGCGCAGGTAATCTGGGATCGTTGCTAATAGGTACATATCCTGAATAATATACCCGCTTCATATTATATTTTTTATAAAAGAATGCTGAGGAATACATGATATCCCGATCACTTTCTCCGGTTGCTCCCACGATCATTTGAGTGCTTTGGCCCGCGGGTGCATATTTAGGAGTGCTTTTAATTAATTTCGATTCGCTTTTATACTGAATGATCTCATTCTTCACTTTCTCCATCGGTTTCATGAAATCCTCATGATTCTTATCCGGTGCCAGTAATTTAAGACCGGATTTTGTCGGAATTTCAATATTTACACTTAGCCTGTCGGCATATAAACCGGCTTCCCGCATTAATTCGTCACTCGCACCAGGAATACTTTTTAGATGTATATAACCATTGAAATTCTCTTCATTCCTTAATTTTTTCGCCACCTGAATTAGTCGCTCCATGGTATGATCCGGACTTTTAAAAATTCCCGAACTAAGAAAAAGTCCCTCGATGTAATTACGCCGGTAAAAACTAATAGTAAGATCTACAACCTCCTGCACCTTAAAAGCAGCCCGTTTAATATCATTGCTTTTTCGCGTTACGCAATAAGCACAGTCAAAGATGCAATGATTGGTGAGTAGTATTTTTAATAAGGAAACACACCTCCCATCCTGGGTATAGGAATGGCAGATGCCCATCCCGGATGAGTCTCCCAGGCCTTTGGTAGTGTTCTTTCGCTTAGAACCACTGCTGGAACATGAAACATCATATTTGGCAGCATCTGCGAGAATATTAAGCTTTTCTTTTATTCGGTCGAAATCCATAAAATTGGAATTTCTCCAAAATTAGGAAAAATTCCAATTCAGAGTGGAATTACCTGAATTTAGTTTTAACGCATTTCGAATAGAAATTGACCGAAAAGTAAAATGGTTGCAGTTGCTTATTTCACCTTTTGATCTTTACCAGCTAACCGTGCAAAATTTTCATAGGCCTGTTCAACTTTTGCAGCGGGAGTCTTTTTAAATTCGTCCTGAGTAACGCCATATTTCTTCTGAAGTTCTATTAATTCAGCATGAAGTTTTTTCTGAACTTTTTCATATTCCAGGGATCCATAAAGATTATGTTTCTCTGTGGGATCCTCCTTAAGGTCATATAACTCCCAGGTATCGATATCATCATAAAAATGAATCAGTTTATACCTTTTGGTTCTAATTCCGTAATGACGTTTAACCATATGGAAAGCCGGGAAATCATAATAGTGATAATAAACAGCATCTCTAAAATCTTTACTATTTTCACTTTTGGTTAATAAAGGTAACAGAGATTGGCCTTGCATTGATCCGGGGATTTCCACTCCTGCAAAATCTAAAAAGGTAGGGGCGAAATCGAGATTTTGAGTTAATGCATCTATAGTAGTTCCCTTTTCAATATGCTTTGGATATTGAATTAACAGTGGCATGGCCAGAGATTCTTCATACATAAAACGTTTGTCAAAAAATCCTTTCTCTCCCAGATAAAATCCCTGATCTGTAGTATAGACAATAATTGTATTTTCGGTTAAGCCTTGCTCTTCAAGATAATCAAGAATTTTACCCACACCTTCGTCCACGGCGGCTACGGTACCCATGTAATCTCTTAAATATCTCTGACCCTTCCAATTGGCCAGATCTTTTCCCTTTAAATTAGCATCATGAAAGGCATCATTTTTTGGACGATAGGCGGCATTCCATGCTTTTCTTTGTTCAGGAGTCATTCTGTCGAAGTCTGAGGTCCAGGGATTATGTTTTAAAGAATCACTGCCTTTAGCGACAGTCATTTTTAGATCATGGCCTTCATACATATCTTCATAAATGGTTTGTTGCTGTTGTTGCGCAGCGATCTGTCCTTCATGGGTAGAAAAATATGTTTCAGGTAATGGGAAATTAACTGAGTCATAAGTATTAATATGTCTTAATGGAGGCATCCAGTTACGATGGGGGGCTTTATGGTGAACCATTAAAAAGAAAGGTTTGTCTTTGTCCCTTTTTTCTTTGATCCAATCGATACCCATATCCGTGATAATATCGGTGGCATAACCATTTACGATCGTGGTGTCGTTTTCATGGATAAATTCGGGATTGTAATAATTCCCCTGATCATTTAAGATCTTCCAGTAATCAAATCCCTGAGGTTTTCCATGTAAATGCCATTTCCCAACTATGGCTGTCTGGTAGCCTGCTTTTTTCAAATATTTTGGAAGGGTGGGTTGAGAGCCATCAAATGTTTCCCCATTCATTCTAAAACCATTTAGGTGGCTAAATTTTCCTGTTAGAATAACAGCTCTGCTTGGTCCACAAATAGAATTGGTGCAGAAGTTATTCAGGAATTTTGCACCATTGGTCGCTATTCGATCAATATTTGGAGTGGGAGCTACCTGACTTACCGGATGACCATAAGCACTAATAGCTTGTGCAGCATGATCATCTGTCATAATATATACAATATTTGGTTTGGTATTGGAATCTTCTTCCTTTTCCGTTTTTTTCTTGCTCTGATCGCAACCAATAAATAATAAGGAAATAATAAAAATGCCTGAAAAATGAAGCCCGGGAAATACTCTGGAAAATTGCATTGGAAAGAAATTTGAATTGGAAAAATACGAAAGTTTTAGCTGGAAATTATTACTTTTCACCTGCACAAATACTGCACAAACCAATATACAGGATGAAAAATATTTTCCTCAACTGTCTGATATTTATAGGGTTAATTATAAATTATGCCTATTCGCAGGAATTAGTTCCACCTATACAAAGTTATTCACCGGCAGATTATGGTGCAGCAAGCCAGAATTGGGATATTGCTTTAGATGATAGAGGAGTTGTTTATGCAGCGAATAATCAGGGTTTGTTGGTTTTTGATGGTTTGAGCTGGGAATTATACAGTTTGGAGAATCAATCCATTATCCGCTCGGTTTACCCATATCAGGATCGTATTTACACAGGATCATACCAAGAATTTGGCTTTTGGGAAACCCTTAATGATGGTCGGTTACATTACACAAGTTTGACTCCCCTGATGCAGGATTTAGAAATGCAAAGTGATGAATTCTGGGAGATCATTTCTTACAATAATGCTATTTACTTCAGATCTTTTGGTGCTATATATAAATATGAAAGTGATAAGATCACAAAAATAAAAAATGAGGTTTCTACTGCCCTTGGGAATTACAGGGATAGGTTGATATATGCTCCAAGACTTAAAGGACTCGCCTATCTTAATGAAGATGGAGAAAGTGAAGCATTAGAAGGAGACTTGAGGGAATTAAATGGAATAAATATCATTGATATTAAAGCTAGGGGTAACGAGCTTTTTATTGCCGGGAAGGAAGAACTTTTTATCTACAAAGATCAACAATTAAGCAGGATAAAAAATCGCAACCTGAATAGTTTATTAGTCCGGTCTGAATTAAACCATATTATCTCTATTTCAGAAAATGAGTTGGTGCTTGGAACTATTAAGGATGGTATAGTTCAGTACAACTTAAAAGAGGATCATTTTAAAGTTTATGGCAGATCCTCTGGATTGCAAAACAATACTGTTTTGGGTATGGCATACTCCCGGGGAAAACTCTGGCTGGCTCTGGATAAAGGAGTGGACATGATAGACTTAAAAGCTCCATTCAAATTCTATACAGAAAATACGGGTGAATTGGGTGCGATTTATGATATGCAAAATTTTAATGGCACCTATTATTTCGCTTCCAACACAGGGGTTTACACCTTTATGGATGGCCAATTAAAGTTAATTGAAGATGCCGGTGATCATGCCTGGAACCTGGAGGTTATTGATAACACATTATATGCGAACCATAATACCGGAACCTATAAGATCGAAAATAATAAGTTTATTCCGGTAGACACCCGGACCGGTAGTTTCTCTATTAAAAAAATAGGAACCCAACCCGGGAAACTGATGATTGCCGATTATACCGGGTTAAGCATTTATGATAAGCGAACCGGAAAAGTTAAGGAACTCAGCGGGATATCATTTCCTGTAAAAGATCTGGTTATAGAAAACAGTTCCAGACTGTGGGTCGCACATCCTTATGAGGGGATCTATAAAATCACCCATGAAGAATTTGAAAATCTTCAGGTAGAAAAAATTTCATCTTTAGGGAAAACTAAAAATTTCAATCCCCGAATTTACAATATAAATAATCAGATATTATCCTTCATAAATGGGAAGTGGTTTAAATACAATCCTTTTAAGGACCAATTTGAAATATTTAAGGAGTTTGAAGCTTATTCCAACTCCGGCCTTATATTAAATGAGGAGCCAAATTATGTTTTTTGCGATATAGAAACCGGAGCCCTTACGCTTACTAATTTGCAAGAAGACAAGGTTGTGATAGGCCCTGAACTTTTAAATTCCAGATTAGTAAAAGCAAATGAGAATATAATTCAGGAAAATGATTCTGTTTTTAATATAACTCTTAATGACGGTTTTGTTCAGGTTAATTTAAGGGAGCTTAAAAGACAATTAAAAAATCCCTGGGTGAGCGAACCTTTTATTAAAGAATTTTCAGCCGGAGACCGGCGTTTTATGTTAAATGAATCTCCGGTAATTCCTTATGCAATATCTCAAAATATCACCTTAAAAGCCGGCTTGCCGGAATCCTCGGCGCACGGACTTCAGTATAAACTAACCGGTGAAGATAATCTAAATGGAAAAATAGCCTCCGGTGTAATTAATTTCAGAAATCTGGAACAAGGGGATTATGAACTGCAATTAAGCACCATTGGTGGGGGACTCATTAATGCCTCGAGCAAAACCTTCAAGTTTAGTATTGCACCTCCATGGTATCTGTCAATGCCTATGAAGATGGTTTATGCACTTATGGTTATATCCATTGGTTTTCTCATTATTTGGTTAAATAAGATGAAACTTAGAAAACATCAGTTGCAGTTGGAAGCCAGGTTTGAAAAGGAACACATGGAACGATTAAATAAGCTGGAAAAGGAAAAATTGATGAACGAGATCGACCTTAAGAGAAAGGAACTGGCTAATACCACCATGATGGCAGCGAAGAAGAATGAAGTGCTTATGGAGATCCAGGCCGAATTGAACAAGGATAAAACCAAGTTTTCAAATCAGTTTCGGTTGAAGCATATAATGAACAAAATCAATAATGCGGTCAAGAACAAAGATGAATGGAAATTATTTGAAACTAACTTTAATGAAGTGCACGAGGACTTCTTTAAAGATATTCTGAAAGAATATCCAAAACTCACTAGTAAGGACTTGAAATTATGCTCCTACCTTAAAATGAATTTAAGTTCCAAAGAGATTGCTCCTTTAATGGGAATTTCAGTTCGCGGGGTGGAAGTGCATCGTTATAGGTTACGAAAAAAAATGGATTTGGACAGCGATGTGAATCTCACAAAATTTTTAATAAAGAATTTCTAAAATCTTAGAAATCAGCTATAAAATTGTATTAAAAACACTACTACATTACTACATCATCCTCTTAAAACACCCCTTGGATTCTACTTCATTAGCTTGTTAAATACTTGAAAAACAGTTAAATAAAAATTAAATTTACATGAAGTAGTAGATGTGTACTATAACGTTTGCGTAAAAAACGCGTTCGAGCGTATCTTTCAAGTACAATTAAGCAAAACAACCAAAGAGTATGAAAGTAAAACTATTCTTGGCTTGTGCCTTTTTCCTGGTTTTTTCGGGTATTATAAATGCACAGCAAACAAAAACCATTAGTGGTATCGTTACAGATGAGAATCAAGTTCCTTTACCTGGGGCAGAAGTTAAGGTAATAGGAAAATCGATTTTCAGCATAACAGATTTTGACGGAAACTTTACATTAGAAGATGTAGCAGTTGGAGACAAATTTAGAGTAACCTTCCTTGGTTTTTCTTCTCAGGAAGCCGAGATCACAAACCAGGATACCTATAATATAAGTCTTCAGGAAGATCCTGGTCAACTGGACGAAGTAGTTGTAGTGGGATATGGAACTCAAAAGAAACGTGATCTTACCGGATCTATCGTATCCATAAGTTCAGAAGAGATTGAAAAAACACCAACTTCCAATGTAATGCAATCCTTACAGGGGAAAGTACCGGGAGTTCAGATTGTTTCAGCCGGGAGTCCGGGTGATTCACCAACCGTTAGAATCCGTGGTTTAGGTACCTATAATACAGGGTCTGGAGCATCGAATGTACTTTATGTTGTAGATGGTGCTTTTTATGATGATATAGACTTCCTTAATACAAAGGATATTAAATCTATAAATGTCTTAAAAGATGCTTCTTCAGCAGCCATTTATGGAGTAAGAGCAGCGAACGGAGTGGTGATCATCGAGACTAAATCAGGGAGAATAAATCAAAAACCACAATTCGAGTATGAAGGTTATACCGGAATTCAAAAAGCTCAGAATGTTGTGAAAATGGCTAACGCCGAGCAATTCGTGACCATGGTTCAGGAATCCGGCTCACAGGCAGAGCAGCAATACATTCTTAATGCCATGCAGCGTTATGGTCGAAGCCGTGTAAATCCAAATATCCCTGATGTAAATACAGATTGGTATGATGAGATTTTAAGAGGAGGGATCATGCAGAGTCATAGTATTGGTGTTTCCGGAGGTGGAGAAGAAGTGGCTTATGCTTTAGGAGCGAACTACTTTTCTCAGGAAGGTATCCTGGACATGAAAAATGAATACGAAAGATTCAATATACGTTCCAAAATGGATGTTGATCTTTCGGACAGATTCCGTACCGGAGTAAATGCGGTTTTTAGTAATGCCACTCAATACACTCCTGAAAATGGAGCATGGTTCAAAGCATATTTTGCAGTGCCAATTATGCCGGTTATAGATTCAATGAATACTGCCGCTACTCCTAATAGATATTCCAACGCTCAAAACCTTGGATACAGAGGGACGCAAAACCCTTTCACAGACCTTAATTATAATAATAATAGGATAAAGGTTCGCAAGCTTTTAGCGAATCTGTTCTTTGAAGGAGACCTCATTGAAGATAAATTAACCTTCAAAACTTCTTATAGCCATAATTATTCCGCATTCGAAGAGCGATATGTGAATTTACCATACACGCTAGGGAATAATTTTGAAAGAATATCGTCTATTACCAGAGCTCAGAATAATTTTTCAAATCAGTACTGGGATAATACTCTTACTTATAATGACGAATTCGGAGATCATGACATAACATTGCTTGCGGGACATTCCTACCGTGACGAGGCCGGAAGCTTTTTCCGTGCTACAGGTCAGGAAATTAGAGGGGTAAGGTTTGATTCCAGCTGGTATTTAGATTTTGCTAATCCACAGTCTTTCGCAGATAATGTTGGTGAAAACATCTCAAGGATCTACGGTTTATCTTTCTTCGGAAGACTGGCCTACGATTATAAAGATAAGTTTCTTGCTTACGGGACTTTAAGATATGAGCGTTCCTCAAAATTCACCAAGGATCCATGGGGTCTATTCCCTTCAGTAGGACTTGGATGGGTAGTTTCTGAAGAAGACTTTATGGAAAAAGTCGATTTTATTTCCTTCCTGAAACTTAGAGCAAGTTACGGGCAACTGGGGAATGATAATGTTGTAGCAAGTTCCGGGCAAAATACTATTAATAATGTATTTACTGCTTTTGGAGAACAGGCCTATAATGGGTTTACTTCTACCAGCGTCTTTACAGACAATACCTGGGAAAGAGTGGAAGAAAAGAACTTTGGACTGGATGCCAATATGCTTGACGACCGTCTTAATTTAACTGCAGATTATTATATACGTGATACCAAAGATGCTATCATGCCAATTACCATCCCGGTGATCAATGTGGTGCTGCAGCAAAATGCGGGAACCATTCGTAACCAGGGATTGGAATTAAGCGCACAATGGTCTGATAATCTTTCTGAAGATTTCAGTTATAATATTGGAGCAAATTTCGCTACTGTACATAACGAAATTACCAAGATCAATAATAAGGAAGGTTTTATAAATGGAGGAACAGCAGAGTTCAGACAGATTAGCCGAATTGGTGATCCATTACTGGCATTCTACGGTTATGAGGTAGAAGGAGTTTATCAAAATCAGGCGCAGGTAGATGCCGATCCATACGCTGCTAATCAGCCGGAAGCTAACTTAATGCCCGGAGATCTTATTTATAAAGATCAGAACGGGGATGGTTTTATCAATGCAGATGACCGTGTAATTTTAGGTTCTTTCCTACCTGATTTTACCTATGGAGGAAACCTTGGTTTCAATTATAAAGCAGTTGATTTCTCAATGAGTTTCTACGGGCAGGTTGGTAACAAGATCCTTAACCGTAAAAGAGGAGAGATCATCTTTACACAGGATACCAACATGGATGCAGATCTTGCGATTAACAGATGGCATGGAGAAGGAACAAGTAATTCTTACCCATCTTCTGCAGGATTGCGTAAACTATGGAATCAACAGCTAAGTGACTTCTGGGTTGAGGATGGTGACTTCTTTAGAATTCAGAATATCCAGGTGGGTTATACCATTAAAAATGATAATCTGCCAACCACAAGATTGTACTTAACAGCAGAAAGACCATTTACTTTCTTTGATTATAATGGTTTTGACCCGGAAGTAAATAACGGAGTTGATAGACAAACGTATCCTGTACCATCCATCTATACTGTTGGTATAAATGTTAAAATATAAAAATTTGCACCATGAAGAATTTGAATAAGAATATAATTTATTGCTGCCTTTCTGCAGTTCTAATGCTCGGGCTCTCTTCCTGTAGCGATAAATTCGATACTCGGGAAGGACAATTATCTGCATCCAATCTGGATTATACAGATCCCAGCCAGATGATAGGCGCCCTTATTGGCGCATATAATGTAGTGGGAACCCGCGGTTGGGAAGAACCGCTTCTACTTTCGGTTAGAGGAGATGATGTGAACGCCGGAGGTCTGGGAGACCAGCAACCATTTGCAGATACAGACAGGTATGTATATAACAAAGATTACTGGATGTACAATGCCTTATGGAATGGACATTACAGCGATATCATAGACCTTAATACTGCGATCCTTCAACTTGAGAATTTCAGAGAGTTTATGGATGGTGCAGATGTTAACAGAGCCGATCAATACATTGCAGAAATTAAAGTTCTAAGAGCTTGGTTGCATCTAAATATTACCCGTACCTGGGGAGATGTTTACATATATAATACCAACGAACCTGCAACAGAGATCGAGGAAAATGGCATTTCTTCAAAAGAAGAAGTATTGCAGTATATCTCAGATCAAATGGACGAGGCGATCCAGGATTTACCTGATCAAAGACCTAATCAGCGTGCAGATTTACCGGGAGGAGTTACCAAGTATACAGCATATGCCTTGAAAGCACTTGCCAATCTTGAACTTGAAAATTATGATAAAGTAGCTGAAGCAACTGGAGCAATAATCAGTTCAGGGAAATTTTCTTTATATCCGGATTATTACCAGTTATTTAAAAAGCCGGGAGAGTTAAGCGATGAAAGTCTTTTTGAATTGCAATATTCAGATTTCGCCAGCTCTACCGGGGATAGTTTTTATCACCTGTATGCCCCATTTGGGCCACAGGGATGGGAGCCAGCCAGAGAAAATGCTTCCGGCGGCTGGGGATTCTTTGAGCCAAGTTTAAAGTTCATTGAATTCATGCTGGACAGAAATGAAGAAGACAGACTGGTGACCAGTGTGCTATTCACAGATAGAGGAATTGCAGAATTAGAGGCCGATGGCTATGAAATTCCTGCTTACGTAAGTAAAACCACCCCTTCAGGTGATGTGATCAACGATTATTCAAGAGCCTTATTCGCCAGTGGAAAGCATTATTTACCTTCTATTCAGCTAACCGAAGGAAGAAACGATTATGGCGCTGGAAAGAATTACATCGTGATAAGATATTCTGAAATCCTGTTGATGTATGCTGAAGCCGTAGTACGAGGAGCCAGTGGAGTGGGAATGAGTGCAGATGAAGCAGTGAATATCGTAAGAAACAGAGCCGGATTATCTCCGCTTAACGGAGTTACGCTGGAAGATGTGATGGACGAGAAATTTGCCGAACTGGCCATGGAGTGGGGAATTCGTTATTACGACATGATAAGACTTGATAATTACAATGAGCTAAGCTATGATGGCAGAACCTTTTCTGCAGCAGATGAATATCTGCCTTATCCACAGGCTCAGGTAGATGCATTGCCATTGGGAGATTAATTCTATTAGTAAACTGATTAAAAGTAAAAAGAATGAAAAATTTTAAAATACAGTTACTGGGTATTCTTTCTATTCTGTTTTTTATAACGGGATGTGATCCTGATGGAATTGACCCAATCACAAAAGTAGATCCGGGTGCCGATGCCGGTGCTCCAGAGGTGACCATTAGCTCTCCTCTTGATGGGAATACCATCAAAGTACTGGACGAGGTTTCCTCTATAAATATTAAATTCAAAGTAGTTGACGATATCGAGATTGCCCTTATCGAAGTTCTGGTAGATGGCAATATGGTTGCAACTATGAACGATTTTAAAGATTACCGAATTGTTAATGGAGAGGTTGTCTATGATAATGTGACCAATGGTGATCATACGGTAACCGTTAAGGCAACTGACCTTCAGGGAAACGTAACTTCAAAAACTGTTAACTTCAGCAAAGAGCCACCTTATACTCCTAAATTCGCAAATGAGTATTTGTATATGCCTTTTGATGGAGATTATATAGACCTTATAACTCTTAAAAGCTCTGAAATTACCGGTAATCTGGATTTCGCAGGTGAGGCTTTCCTTGGTTCCAATTCATTTACCGGAGCACAGGATTCATACATTACTTTCCCCTTCGATGGATATGTAGGTACTAATTTTACAGCTACCTTCTGGTATAAAGTAAGTTCAAGCCCAGACCGTGCTGGAATTCTGGTAGCAGGAGCAAATGAAGAACGTACTCAGGGATTCCGTTTATTCCGTGAAGGGAATGGAGATGAGCAAAGAATAAAATTAAATGTTGGTACCGGTTCGGGAGAAACCTGGAACGACGGTGGAGTGATCGATGTAAATGCCGGAGAATGGGTGCATGTAGCTTTTACGGTTGATCAAACTCAAACTATTATTTATATCAACGGTCAACAAATGAATACCGGTAGTCTTGCCGGACCTATAGATTGGACCGGAGTTGAGAAACTTACCATAGGATCTGGAGGGGAAACCTTTAGTTACTGGGGTCATGGATATGATAGCAGCTCTATGGATGAATTAAGGATCTTTGATGCTGCACTTAGCCAGGAAGAAATTCAGAACCTGATAAATGCATCTTCAAAAACTCTGGAACTTTCCTTTGATGGAAATTATCAGGATAATGTTTCAAATCGCTCTATAAATGTGGTTGGTACTCCGGGTTTTGCCGGGGAAGCGGCAGAAGGATCTGATGCCTATTCAGGCGCTGAAGGTTCATATTTAACGATGTCTTCAGAAGGATTGCTTTCTCAAAAATTCAGTGCTACTTTCTGGTATAAGGTTAATGCCAGCCCGGATCGTGCAGGGATCATTGTAATAGGACCAGAAGATACTGCGAATCCGGATGCTCAGAATTTAAGAACGAGCGGATTCCGATTATTTCGTGAAGGAAATGCAGCTGAACAGCGTATTAAATTAAATGTTGGTACAGGAGACGGTGAGAGCTGGAATGATGGTGGAGTTATCGATGTTGCTGCAGGAGAGTGGGTACATGTCGCCTTTACAATTTCTGAAACAGAATCTACGATCTATCTTAACGGGGAAGCTGTAAATACCGGCGGTATGGCATCTCCAATAGATTGGACCGGTGCAGATATGGTATCTGTAATGTCCGGAGCACCACGTTTCACCGGTTGGGGTCATCTTGCCGATGCGAGTTTTATGGATGAGCTTACTTTCTATAACAAGGTGCTTACCGAAGATGAAATTGAAGCCATTATGGCTCAGTAGAAATATTAGTTGAGCTCCGGAGGTCAATCCGGAGCTTATTCTTAAACGAATTACCATTTAAAATTAATTTATTATCCCAGAGAGAAATTGCTTCGGGTTACAGATAAATCATTTCATATGACCAGATTGAAACTTTCCGGTTTTTTAATCCTTCTGAATATGTTTGTGGCCTGTACTGGTGATACAGGACCCGGATATCAGGAACCTTACATTCCGGATCCTTCAGATGATGGTCAAACTGAAACACCTGAACTTAGCGACGATGAGTTGCTGGGCTTGGTGCAGGAACAAACCTTTAAGTACTTCTGGGATTTTGCCGAACCTAATAGCGGAATGGCCAGAGAAAGATCGCAGGATGAGGCTTATGGAGGTCAGGGTGCAGATATTGTAACCAGTGGAGGGACAGGATTTGGTCTGGCTGCCTTTCCGGTAGCCGTGGAACGTGGTTGGATAAGTGAAGCTGAAGCTGAACAAAGGCTATCCAAAATCCTCGACTTTCTGGAAAAAGTTCCAACCTATCACGGCGCGTTTTCACACTGGTATTTAGGAAGTACTGCTCAAACCAGAGCATTTAGTCAGCTGGATAACGGCGGAGATCTGGTAGAAACAGCTTTTCTTATTCAGGGACTTTTAATTTGCAGAGAATACTTTAATAATGACGAACTCGATAACCGGATTACCAGAATTTGGAGAAATGTTGAGTGGGACTGGTACACCAATGAAGATAAAGTACTTTATTGGCATTGGTCTCCGGAATTTAATTTTCAAATTGGGTTAAGGATCAAAGGTTGGAACGAATCTTTGATAGTATATGTGCTGGCTGCTTCGTCTCCCACACACCCAATTGAAAAAGAGGTCTGTACCCAAGGATGGGCATCTAATGGAAACATCATTACAAGCAGGTCACATTACGGGATAAATATGCCGCTGGGACCTTCGTATGGTGGCCCGCTCTTCTTCAGTCATTATTCTTTTATTGGTCTTGACCCTAGAAATCTTCAGGACCAGTATGCCAATTACTGGCAACAAAATACGGCACATGCTCAGATCAATTATGAATATGCCGTACGTAACCCTAAAAATTTTACAGGTTACGGGGAAAATTCCTGGGGTTTAACCGCCTCAGACAGTAAAGACGGATATGCGGCACATAGCCCTACCAATGATCTTGGAGTAATAACTCCTACTGCCGCATTATCCTCTTTTCCTTATACTCCAAAAGAATCCATGGCAGCACTTCGCTATTTTTATGAAGAAAAAGGAAATAAACTCTGGGGGCCTTATGGCTTCTATGATGCTTTTTCTGAAGAATATAACTGGTATGCCGATGGTTACCTGGCCATAGATCAGGGCCCGATCATTGGGATGATAGAAAATTATCGAACCGGATTATTATGGGAGCTTTTTATGAATATTCCTGAAGTGAGATCAGGCCTTGATAAATTAAATTTCTCCTACTAAGTGTAAATCAAACCATTAGTTGAAAATGTTACAAAACCAATATCTCCTGCTGATTTTTACCTTCTTAATATTTACATCATGTAAAGATGAGAAGAAGGAATTAGCAGCAAATACAGTTGAAAATAAGGAGAATTCAGTTGAATTGACTGAAGAAGAATTACTGGATACCGTACAAAAGCAAACCCTAAAATATTTCTGGGATTTTGCTGAACCTAACAGCGGGATGGCTCGGGAAAGATTTCACCCTGATGGTGTTTATCCAAAGGATGATGCGCATGTGGTTACAACCGGAGGAACGGGATTTGGATTAATGGCAATCGTTGCAGGGGTAGAAAGAGGTTTTATTCCGAGAGATTTGGCAGTAGTTAGATTTGAAAAAATAGCCGATTTTCTGGCAAAAACTCAGCGTTTTCATGGAGCCTGGTCACATTGGCTGAATGGTGAAACAGGCAAGGTTCAGGCGTTCAGTGAAAAGGATAATGGCGGCGATATAGTAGAAACTTCATTCCTGGCTCAGGGCTTTATTGTGGTTAGGGAATACCTTAAAAATGGTTCAGAAAAAGAAAAAATCGTTGCCAATAAATATGATGAGCTATGGAAAGGAATAGAGTGGGACTGGTATACCAATAATAAATACGGAATTTTCTGGCACTGGTCGCCAAATTATCAATGGGAAATGAACTTTATGATCGAAGGTTATAACGAATGTTTGATCACTTACGTCCTTGCCGCTTCCTCACCAGATCATGCTATAAATCCTGAAGTTTATCATGATGGATGGGCCAGAAGTGGGAAAATCACCACCAATGAAGAAGCTTATGGACTCCCGCTGATCTTAAAACATAATACCAGCGGTAGCAAAGGTGGACCTTTATTCTGGGCGCATTATTCCTATTTGGGATTGAATCCTAAAGGATTAAAAGACAAATATGCGAATTACTGGGATCTCAATGTAAATCACACTTTGATCAATTATGAATACGCTCAGGAAAATCCCAATAATTTTAAAACCTATAAACCAAATTCCTGGGGCTTGACGGCAAGTTATACCCGAAATCCAGATGACGGAATTGGATATAATGCCCATTCTCCGGATACTGACAAAGGTGTGGTTTCTCCAACGGCGGCTTTAAGCTCTATTCCTTACACTCCTGAAAAATCACTGGCTGCGATGAAGTATTTCTTTACTGAACAAAATGACCTTCTATGGGGACCGGCCGGTTTTTATGATGCCTTTAGTCTGGAAGGAGATGCCTGGGCTGCTAAAAAATATCTGGCAATAGATCAGGGACCAATTGTGGTGATGATTGAGAATTATCGCAGCGGATTAATCTGGGATCTGTTCATGCAGGCTCCGGAAGTACAAAACGGACTAAAAAATCTGGGCTTTACTTATGAAAAATAGACTGAAATATCTTGTTTTTTTATTGCTGGCAGTTCTACTGAGTGTCTCATTTTCGGTGGTAGCTCAATCAAGGGATCAATTTGAAAAAGCTCAGTTTTATACTGAAACTGATACCCTAAATTACCGGATTTTATATCCGGAAGATTTTTCAGAAGAAAAAAAATATCCCCTCGTGCTTGTGCTTCATGGGGCTGGTGAACGGGGTGATAATAATGAATCTCAATTGGTTCATGGCAGCGATTTGTTCCTGAAAGATGAAAATCGTAAAAACTTCCCGGCAGTAGTTGTTTTTCCGCAGGCTCCACAGAGGGATTACTGGGCAAAAGTTGAGGTGAAACGCGATTCCATGCCTTATCAATTCGAATTTAAAAATGAAGAAGCTCCCACCAAATCATTGAGATTGGTAATGCATTTAATGGATTCACTGGTCTCTGAAAAATATATAAATAACCACCAGGTATATGTTGGTGGATTGTCTATGGGTGGCATGGGGACCTATGAGATCATCTATAAGAAACCTGAAATGTTCGCTGCCGCATTTGCGATTTGCGGCGGAGCAAACCCCGAAATAGCTTCAGTTTATCCGGAAGGCTTCCCTATCTGGATCTTTCATGGAGAAAAAGATGATATAGTTCCTGCGGCACTTTCCAAAGAAATGGCACGAGCTATAAATCATTATGGTGGTAATGCGAAATTGTCGCTATATCCCGATGATAATCATAACAGCTGGGATTCGGCATTTGCGGAACCTTATTTTTTAACCTGGTTATTTTCTCAGGAGAAAGAATAGTGAAATAAAGCATTCGGTTTATAAATAAGAGTAACGAACCGATCTATAGTATACTAAATGAAGAATTTTAAATATATAATTACTCCTATAGCCATCCTGTTCAGCTTTATATTAAAGGCTCAGGAGGTGGTGCCCAAAACTTATTGCAATCCCCTGGATATAGATTATACCTATATGGTTTATAATTCCAGCAAGAATATTTCGTATCGTTCAGGAGCCGATCCTGCGGTGATCGAATACAGGGGAGAATATTATATGTTCGTCACTAGATCTTTTGGTTACTGGCATTCCAAAAACCTTATCAACTGGGAATTCATAAAACCAAAACAATGGTTTTTTGAGGGCTCTAATGCGCCAACAGCTTTCAATTATAAAGATTCCCTGGTATACTTTGCAGGTGATCCTGCGGGTTATGGAAGTATCCTTTATACCGATGATCCTAAAAAAGGCGAATGGACCCCAACGGCTTCCATCTCAAATAATATTCAGGACTCCGAATTATTCATTGATGACGATGGTAAAACTTATTTGTATTGGGGCTCTTCCAATCTTTATCCGCTAAAGGTAAAAATGCTGGATAAAGATGACCGATTTCTTGAAACCGGGGTTCAAAAGGAATTAATCAATCTTGTAGAAGAGGAACACGGCTGGGAACGATTTGGTGAAAATAATTTTCATCCAACATTAAAGGAAGGCTACATGGAAGGAGCTTCCATGACCAAACACAATGGTAAATACTATTTACAATATGCTGCTCCCGGGACTCAGTTTAATGTGTATGCAGATGCCGCTTATGTGGGAGATTCTCCCCTGGGACCGTTTAAATATATGAAGAATAACCCCATGAGTTTTAAACCCGGAGGTTTTACTAACGGGGCGGGTCATGGGATCACGATGAAACAAACTAACGGCCAATACTGGCATTTTGCCACGATGGCGCTGGCATCGAATTCTCATTGGGAACGCCGGCTGGCCATGTTTCCAACTTATTTTGATGAGGATGGTTTGATGTATACCAACACCAGTTATGGCGATTATCCGCTTTTTGGACCTGATCACTCAACTAAAGCAGGTCAGCATACCGGCTGGATGTTGCTTTCTTATAAAGGAAAGGTTACAGTTTCTTCATCGCAGATGCAGATCAAAAAAAGTACCTCTACAGATAAGGATTTTGAGATCACAGAAATGCCCCTGAAAAAGAATGAACAGGGCGAGATTATTTCTGAAGTCTTAACAGATGAAAGCCCTAAATCCTTCTGGGTTGCTGAAGCTAATGATGATAAGCAATGGGTTGAAATTGAGATGAAGGCTCCGGGCAATATTTATGCTTTTCAGTTGAATTTTCATGATCACGAGGCCGGAATTTATACCAGAACTGAAGGTTTAAGACATCGTTTTACTCTGGAAATTTCAGAAGATGGGAAAAACTGGAAAACGGTCGTAGATAGAAGTAATAGTTATAAAGATGCTCCCAATGCATACATCACTTTAAACCAGCCAGTAAAAGCTGAATTCGTTCGCTATAATAATGTAAAAGTACCGGGGAATAACCTGGCTTTATCAGAAATAAGGGTTTTTGGAAAAGGATTTGGAAAAAAGCCTGCCCGAGTAAATGGTTTTAAAGTAGAACGGCAGGAAGACCGCAGAGATGTAGCGCTTTCATGGCAGCCGGTAAAAGGTGCTCAGGGTTATAATATTCGGTGGGGAATCGCTCCGGACAAATTATATCAGTCCTGGTTAGTATATGGCGAGACCCAACATTTTATGCGAAGCCTGGATCGTGATACCAAATATTACTTCAGTATTGAAGCATTTAACGAAAATGGAATATCCGGAAGATCGGAGATCCTGCCAATTGATTAAAGTAAAATTCAGTAACAATTATAAAGTAGAAGGAAAATGAGAAAAATTTATCTATCGTTTATACTCCTGTTCTGTTTGGGGACTTCAGTAATGACTGCTCAGGAACGTATCCCTGAAGTAGAGGAGTTGCTAAAAAAAATGAGTCTGGAAGAAAAGATCGGACAGTTAAATCTGCTTACTCCTGGTGGCGGGATTGCCACCGGTGCTGTAGTGAGTGAGGATGTGGAAACCAAGATCAAAGCCGGAAACGTTGGTGGTTTGTTCGGAGTTTCCGGTCCCGAGAAAATCAGGATCGCTCAGGAATTTGCTGTTAATGACACTCGTTTGGGAATTCCGTTATTAATAGGTTCAGATGTTATACATGGTTATAAGACCACCTATCCAATCCCATTGGGGACAGCTTCAAGCTGGGATATGGACCTTACCAAAGAACTGGCTCAGATGGCTGCGAAAGAAGCTACGGCAGATGGGATCAATTGGAATTTTTCACCAATGGTAGACATTGCCCGCGATCCAAGATGGGGAAGAATAGCTGAAGGTGCAGGAGAGGACCCATATCTGGGTTCACAAATTGCCAAAGCAGTAGTTAAAGGTTATCAGGGTGACGACCTCACCAAACCGGAAACCATGCTGGCAACAGTTAAACACTTCGCCTTGTATGGAGCTGCTGAAGCCGGGAGAGATTATAATACGGTTGATATGAGTCGTCTTAGAATGTTCAACGAATATTTTCCTCCTTATAAAGCGGCTATAGATGCAAATGTTGCCAGTGTAATGAGTTCTTTTAATGATGTTGATGGGATTCCTGCTTCAGGAAATAAATGGTTGTTAACCGATATTTTACGAGACAGATGGGGATTTGACGGCTTTGTAGTATCAGATTATACCTCTGTGAACGAAATGATCGCTCACGGCCTTGGAGACCTGCAGGCGGTTTCAGCTTTATCTTTGAAAGCCGGTCTGGATATGGATATGGTAGGAGAAGGATTCTTAACTACCCTGAGTAAATCTGTAAAAGAAGGAAAAGTAAGCGAGGAAGAAATTACCACTGCGGCCAGAAGGATACTTGAAGCAAAGCACAAATTGGGACTTTTTGAAGATCCTTACCGTTACCTTGATAATGATCGCCCCGAAGCAGATATCCTGACTAAAGAGAACAGAGCGCTTGCGCGTAAAGCAGCTATAAGATCTTTTGTTCTGCTTAAAAAACATAATAATACGTTGCCTTTGGCTAAAAATGCGAAGATCGCTCTAATTGGACCCTTGGCGAATAATAAGAATAACATGCTGGGTACCTGGGCTCCAACCGGGAACCCGGATCTGTCTGTACCAATTTTAGAAGGCTTTAAAAATGTTGCTCCTAATGCAAAAATTCAATACGCTAAAGGAGCCAATATTTCCAATGATACTTCATTTGCTAAAAAAGTGAATGTGTTTGGAGAGAGGATCGCGATTTCAGATAAGTCACCGGATGCTCTTTTAAAAGAAGCACTGGATATAGCAAAAACTTCAGATGTAATCGTTGCAGTGGTTGGTGAAGCAACCGAGATGAGTGGAGAAGGTGCCAGCAGAACAGATATAACAATCCCGGCCAGCCAGAAAAGACTGATAAAAGAACTTTCCAAAACCGGGAAGCCGGTGGTACTGCTATTAATGAGTGGAAGACCTTTGGATATTTCAGAAGAAATGCAGCTTCCAGTAAGTATTTTGCAGATATGGCACCCGGGTGTAGAAGCTGGAAATGCGGTGGCCGATGTTGTTTTTGGAGATTATAATCCTTCAGGAAAATTAACGGCAACCTGGCCAAGAAATGTAGGACAGGTACCGGTTTATTACAGCATGAAAATTACCGGAAGACCAGCTCCAACTTCAGAATTCGCAAAGTTTAAGACCAATTATCTGGATGCTCCAAATTCCCCATTATTGCCATTTGGTTACGGCTTGAGTTATACAATTTTCGAATATAGTGATGTAAAGGCCAGTTCAACAGAATTTACTGCCTATGGTTCTATTGAACTATCAGCCACCCTTACCAATACTGGAAATTTTGACGGGGAAGAAGTAGTGCAACTATATATACGTGATAAAGTTAGAAGCGTGACTCCTCCGGGAAAAGAATTAAAAGGATTCCAGAAGATAAGCCTGAAGAAAGGAGAGTCTAAGACCGTAACTTTTAAAGTTACTGCGGAAGATCTAAAATTCTATAATTCCCAATTGGAACATGTATTTGAACCGGGAGAGTTTGAATTCTTTATTGCAGGTTCTTCAGATTCCGAATTTAAAGGCTCGTTTACTTTAAAATAATAAGATTTTGAGTTAGGTAGTGGGCCCCGGGGACGAAATGTTTCCGGGGCTTTTTTATAGTTTTTCCAGACGAATTCCTGAAAGTACAGGTTTACCACTCTTGGCCTGAATCTAAGTAGATTTATTGGTCAAATTAATTTTTTAAAACTGGCTGAGTCCAGGCGACTTCGGTATCCCCTTCGCGATATGGGTTTTTCTTTATTTTATCTGAAATGATCTTAGCCCTTACAAACAGAACGTCATCAGACAAATGATAGGTAGCCTCACTTCCCTCAACCTCTTTTAGTACTTCGCTTTGTGTGGAACCTTTTTTAACGCCGATGAATTGAATACTGTATTGAACATTCTTTTTCGGCTTAACAAGTACCGAAAGCTCATCATTTTCAAACTCAATAGTCTTCAATTCCACGCCGGTACTGGCATAAAAGTCCCCGGCTTCCATAGCTTCAATGATCGCCCGGGGAGAAAGTTCAGCAGCTCTCACCTCCACCCATCCACGGCCGGCATTGCTGAATTTAGCGCCATATTTATGATAATGATGGCTGTCATCTGTAGCGATCCCAAGCAGGAGTGGCTTTTTCATGGCATGATAGGCGATATTTACCTGATCCCACATTTGCTCGGTACTGTCATGAATGCTATCCCCATAATTGTTCACATAAGGATGCCCATTAAAAACTTCGAAAAATCTTTCTCCATCCAGCTCAATAATATCTTCGGCAGTTATAGCATAGGTGAAATTTGGATGATTGAGGTGTTGCAGGATAGGTTCACCAGTCTCTTCAGCCTGAGCTTTGATCGCATCAAGGTTATTCTGAATGAGCTCCGGGATACTGTTGCCGTCAGCCGGCTGGATGACCTGCTGAACATTGATCGCCCCCATATGCACGGCTTTTTCATCAAGATAAGAGGTGACCTCTTCGGCTTTGAAGATCATGAACTTTTCTGGCTCTTCGAATAGCGGCCTGAATTCTTCCAGGGTTTTCAACTGCACCTGCAATCCATTTTTATTCCTTCTATAGTTGATCCAGTCTTCTCCATATTTTGCGAGGTAATTTTCAAAAGCCTTTTGATAAAGATCTTCTTCTGAAATTGTCTTTGCTTTCACACCTTCAGCAATAATATTATGGTCTGATAATGCGACGAACTGATAGTCGTGATCTTTATACCATTCCATAATCATTTCAGGAAATTCATCCCCATCGCTCCAGTAGGAGTGGGTATGTAAATTTCCTTTATACCAGTTCATTTCCTGACCATTAACCAGAGTTGAAATAAGCAGACAAAAAGTTAAAGGAAGAAGAGCTTTTAACTGTGTTCCAGTGATTTGAAAATGATGGTGAATATTAAACATTTTACCAAGATAATTGAATTTTGAAAATTTTATTAGGTCCCGGAAAAGTATCTGATTTTTGAGGCGCAAATTATATGGTTTTTTCCTTTAGAATATTTTATCTTCGCAGCATAATTATTGGAACAATGAGTTTACAGGAAAATGTAATGGCCGAAATGAAAGCGGCAATGCGGGCAAAAGACAGTGTGAAGTTAGAAGCTTTACGTGCAGTAAAAAGCGCGATCCTTTTAGCCAATACTGAGTCAGCTTCCAAAGACGGACTTTCTGATGAGGAAGAAATGAAGTTATTGCAAAAACTTGTAAAACAACGTAAAGACAGTGCCCAGATCTATAAGGAACAGGGGAGAGAAGATCTTGCTGAACCGGAATTGGCACAGGCAGCAGTTATAGAACAGTTTTTGCCGGAGCAAATGAGTGAAGCAGAGATCGAAGCTAAGGTGGAAGAGATCATTGCGAAAACCGGAGCTACAGTAATGCAGGATATGGGAAAAGTAATGGGAATGGCTTCCGGAGAACTTGCAGGGAAGGCAGACGGAAAGACCATTTCTATGATCGTAAAAAAGAAATTGGCTTAATATAAAGTAATCACATTGAGCGCAGTCGAAATGTGAATCATTAAAATAAA
>NZ_JBLVTL010000004.1:12270-18192 GCF_048285835.1 Christiangramia aquimixticola | reverse complement strand
AGAGTGAATCCGTAAATAGCTAAAAATAGGCTGTTTACGGATTTTTTAATTTGATTTGTACCGCCAAATGTACCGCCAAATTTTATCAATTTAAATATTTAACTAGACTTCATGAAAATTTACCTCAGTTCTTATTAAGTTTAATTTCTTTAAATTTTTTTTTAACCAAAAAGAACAAAAGAGAGGAATAAGATTAAGATAACCGTGGGAACTCACAATTCCGTCAACAATGATAATCCCCTCTCTTTTCTACTTTGAATTTCGTTTAGTTTTGTGAGACCTGGATTTGGTTTTAAAGTCGATGAAAAATAAAGTGGCTGTTCTTTTCAATCATTTTCCTATGGATAAAATTAAATATTATTACGGAGTAGACATTAGTAAATCATTCTTTGATGTAGTTGATCAAACTGGCAAGCATGATCAATTTTCTAATGATGTAAAGGGCTTTAAATGCTTATTGAAGTTTATTAAAGAAGATAGTCTGGTAATAATGGAGGCAACGGGTTACCACCATTACAGGTTAGCTCAGTATCTCTATGAAAAAGGGATAACGGTATCTGTTGTGAATCCCCTTTCGGTGAAGCGATTTATTCAAATGAAGCTCTCTAAAATCAAAACCGATAAGAGCGATGCGAAAGCGATCTGTGAGTATGCACAGGCTACTCAAGTTTCACTGTACAACGGCAGAAATGCAGTTCAGGCTGAATGCTTACAATTACTTAGTCTTCAGGGTCTTTATCTTAAACAACGTACAGCTGTTAAGAATAAGCTCCATGGCGAGAAAGCCTTAGGTACACCTTCAAAGACAGTAAGTAGATCCCTTGTTCGAATGCTAAAACAATTAGAGAAGGAGTTAGCTCAGATCGACAACAAGCTGGAATCCTTAGTCAGAAAAATCCAGGTAGAGCAATTGGGACAATTAACCAGTATTCCTGGAATGGGAAAGAAGACCGCGATGTTTTTGATTGTACTTACCGATGGATTCACCAATTTTGAGAATGCGAGGCAACTTTGTTGCTATAGTGGGCTTACACCCACGATTAGGCAATCAGGATCAAGTGTAAGAGGGCGAAGTAGAATTAGTAAAGTAGGCAATCGAAAGCTTCGGAATTTACTATTCATGTGTAGCTTCACTGCATGTAAAACCAATAAAGCTTGTAGAGAAATCTATGAACGAATAGTTGAAAAGGGCAAGAGTAAAAAGCTAGCATTAATAGCAGTATGTAATAAGCTATTGAAACAAGCATTTGCCATCGCTAAATCAGGAACCTATTACCAGGAATTTTTTTGTCGAAATTAGTCTTAAGTACTTAGATTTTACCTTAGTTCTTTGTTGTACAACGTCTAATAAATCAATTTGCTATTCCGATTTCCGAAAACATTTCTTTCAATTCCTTAATTTGCGTTTTAGTTTTAATTTCGTTTAAATCTCGGCTTTTTCCATTATTTAATTCCAAGGAAATTATTTTTCTGACAAATATGGTTCTCTGCTTTAAATGATCAATTTTTTCAATCGGTATTTTGTTTGGAGTTGATTTTTTGAAAATCAAAAAATATAAAACAATCAAAGAGACAGTTCCAACAAAAACCCATATCATTTTTATAACCCCTAAACCAGTTTTATGTATATCATGAAGAATGTAAAGCGCCGTTGTCAAATTTAGAATCATTAGGAATTTCAATATAAAATAATGACCATTCAATTTATCTTGAATTTCTATAATTTTCTCTGCCTCGTTGTATTTAATCTTCATTTTCGGCATTTAAATGTTGCAACGGTTTCGTATATCGACAAGTGGCGCGGAATCATGGATGCGGCTTTGTCGGCTTAGTGTTTTAATAGTTGATCAAGTTAAATATTTTCATTCTAACGCTACCGTCTATTTGCAATAACCGTTGTGGGCAAACGTTTCTAAACTATTAATTTAAAATGTAATTCTCAATTCTTGTCAATACATCACTATCCTTCACAATATTTAGATGATTTACATTTTCCATAATTTGTACATCAGCATATTTAAAAGCTGGGCTATAAACTTCTTTAAATTTACTGGAGAAGAAACTCTCATCTTCAGCACCCACTAATACTAAGCTACTTGTTCGCAAGTTAGCAATATCGTTTTCATAGTCTTTAGGTGCAAAATTTACTGCCATACGGTAGGAATAGGATTTGTTTTGTAAGCTATCTTCATAGGCTTCTGGTCGGTTGAAAAATAGAACGGGTTTTTCATTATAATTTTGAATACCAATAGAATTCAACATAGATAACCCAACCCATCTTTTAACTCCAACTGTTACCCACCCACCACTTTCCGGTTTTACGGTTGGAGCATCATGTCCTAGGTATGGTGCAATCATTATAGCTTTATCAATTTTAATTAGGTTTGAATTGCCTATATATCGTAAAACTAAACCGCCTCCTGAAGAATGTCCTGCCAAAATAATTTTCTTAGCATTTAAGCTATCTTTTGAGTACATGATAATATCTTCAATATCTTCTTCCAATTGACCAATGTATTTTATGTCAGATTGATCTTTTAGATTACGTCCATGACCTCTCAAATCCGGTGTTATTACTGTGGCAAAGTTATCTTGAGAAATATTACCAGCTAATGTTTCCAGGTATCGGCTTTCTGATGCACTACCATGTATTAAAATTAAAGCGATGGTAGATTGACTTGGATAAATTTCACTAAATAAATTATTGCCATCACGCATTTTAATCCATTTCTCATTTTTTCTAAAAGATTTTACCGACAGAGTATCAATAGAACTATAATCATAATTTTCGATTTTCTCTTTTTTAGGAATTGGCCAATTGATAAGTACTAATGCAGTTATGAAGAATATACATACATTGACTGCTAAAAATATTACTACTCGCTTTAGATTTTTTTTCATTCTTAGATTTTAATTATTACCCTAAAGTATTTTTAGCCGTTAATAATTTTTAAAAAAAGTTACTGAGTTGTATTAATGGAATGCTGAATTGAAATGTTTGCCAACGGTCCCGGTTAACGCAAGTTGGCGGAGTAGGGGACGCGGATTTGTCGGCTTAGTGTTTTAATTGTTGATCAAGTTAAATAATTTTCTTTCTAACGGTACCGCCTATTTGCAATAACCGTTGTTGTAACGCGTATGCTACTCCGAAACTAAATTTATAGCATTCCAAACGTATTCTTTACTAAATTCTCCAAAATAAGAGACATATTCTCCACCTGAAGAAATTACTACGAAACTTGAGCAAGGATAATGATATTTAAAAAATAATTTCTCGGTTAAGCCATCAGGATCTTTATACAAATTGATTACTCCTTCATACTTTTCTAAGCCTTCTTTATCTTTATATAAGTAAATAGGAGGGTTAGCTTTTAATTGTTGAACTCCATCTTCTAGAGTTCGATACCAATTTTTTAGTGATTCTTTTGTAGCTGATCCACTTGAACTGCAAGGATCTTTTCCAGGATAATATAAAACCACAATAGGCTTTGAATAATCTAATTGTTCGGAAGGTTTATTTGAAATTAGAGAACGATATATCTTTAAATTTTCAATTTTTCCTGTTTTTGTTCTTTCTACTAATTTTTTCTGATTTAATGTATCAAGCTGAACATCTAAATACTTGTTTGTTGACCTTTTTAGTCGGAATTCTGATTTTGATATTTCTTTATTATTAATATCTAAATAGGTGAAATCTCCTTGTGAGGATGAACACGAATAGAGAATTAGTCCGATTATTGTTATAGTTAGAATTTTTCTCATATGCGTTACAACGGTCTTGGTTAAGGCAAGTGGCGTGGAGTAGGGACACGTTCTTGTCGGCTTAGTTGTTTTTTACTTGGTCTCTAAAATAGTACTTTTCATCTGAATGCCCGCTATTTGCGCTTAACCGATGTTGTAAATAGTGCTTTTCTAAATGTTTGTATTATCCCTTTTTTTATTCACTAAAATTTAGTCCGTTTTTTTTGAACAAACTGAAACGTAATAATTGTCCAAATCTCGAATTGAAAATTCCATTCGCCCAGAATTCGGGTTTAATCTTGGTTCGCTTTCAATTCTTGCATTTAGCTTTTTTGCGTTCTCCCAAATTGGTTTTAAATCATTGACAACAAAATATAAAATCAATCCATTCCCAGCATTTTTCGGGTCTTTAAAAGTTGGATGTTCGTGTTCGCCCCATTTATGAAGAGACAAAATTTGCTCCCCATATTTATCCGTTAAGATCTCGAATACTGATCCGCCGTGTTTGCTTAAGCAACCCAATAAGTTTTGATAAAATTTCGAGCTCTTTTCTACACTTTTTACGGCAATTATCGGTTCTGTTTTTATCATTTTACCTCACGAATTTTTATATGCAAAATACTCAGCTAGGTTTTCTATTTTATACAAAAGTTTCTGCATTGTTTACAACGGTCCCGGTTAACGCAAGTTGGCGGAGTAAGGGACGCGGATTTGTCGGCTTAGTGTTTTAATAGTTAATCAAGTTAAATATTTTCTTTCTAACGGTACCGCCTATTTGCGATAACCGTTGTTACCTGCTGGTTTTATTATGAATTTTTATTTCACTTTTATCCAACACTTGCTTTGGTAAAATGTATCCAGATATTTTTCTCATTTCCTTGAAAAAATAAATAGTAAGTAATAGCTGAATTATATTTATACCTATAAAAAATAATCCATCAGGTGGCGTTTGAAAAATATAGAGGATTCTTGTATAAAAGTTTAAATCAACATCTAGAAACCAGTCATTTTGATTAAAGAGATTTATAAAAATTTGTGGCCCATAGCTTAATTTATATACGAATCCGAAAACACCTATTGTCAGTACTTGTAATAAATTAAATATGAAAAAGAAAAAGTTACCAATATGAAGTTTTGGTTCTAAAGCGGTTTTTATTCCATAATACAATCCAATAATTAGTAGAAATTCCGATAATAATAGAAATTCTAATTCTGCACCTTCTTCGAATATTGCAATGGTATTAAATATTAAGCAAATTAATATCACTATTAGGTTATAAAGTAGAATTGCATTTTTCATTCAGTTTGTTCTTTACTCTATTTTTCTAAAACTTGCAGGTAACGGTCCCGGTTAACGCAAGTTGGCGGAGTAAGGGACGCGGATTTGTCGGCTTAGTGTTTTAATAGTTGATCAAGTTAATTATTTTCTTTCTAACGGTACCGCCTATTTGCGATAACCGTTGTTGGCAACAGTTATTCTACGTTCAATTCAGCCGTAATTTTTAATTTATTGGATGAATTTTTGTCTTTTACCGTTGCTATTATTCTGCAAGGATTATCAATTTGATTTTGTGGAAAAGTTATTTTTGCCACTAATTGTTCGTTAATATTTTTTGAGTTTATTCCGTTCTCTTCGTAGTCTAAAATATTTGGACTGGACAATATTGATTTTTCATTCGCATCTTGAATGTCAATTGAAAAAATCGGAAATACCATTTCATCAGTTTCGTTCAAGCCTTTAATTCCTTCTAAAATCAATATAAATTGATGTTTTGAGCTGACATTTTTATTTAAAACCGGTTCTTTCAAAGTTTCATTCCAGAGATAGATATTTGAATAATCAATTCCGTTTTCATTGATTTCCAAAATATCACTTTCCACTACCGTGAATGGAAGTTCGTAAGTAAATTTCCTATCGCTTTTTCTATCTTTTATATTTATATGAACAATATATTTTTCATCATTTTCATAGGGTAGGGCAGCTACAAAATTGGCTCTCAATTGAAGTGGATTTAATTCAGTCCCATTATTTAAGTTCTGCAAAAGATTTGGTTTTGATAAAATTGTATCTTTTTCATTCTTTACAATGAACATTGATAAGTCTGGATATGTCTTACCGTTGATACGCTTTAGACCACTAATGTTGTTAAACTTAAAATTCACATTTTCGCCGAAAATAAA
>NZ_JBLVTL010000004.1:0-12233 GCF_048285835.1 Christiangramia aquimixticola | reverse complement strand
GTAATCTCGTCACATCCAATTCCGTCGCCACGTGAATAAGCACCTGTAGTCAAATCCTTATTTACAGATTGATTAAACTGGCAAGAGCTTAAAAGTGTAAGAATTAATAAAATTATCGGTATGTTGATTTTTCGCATTGTGGCTGTTTTTTTTAATTGTTGCCAACGGTCTCGGTTAACACAAGTTGCGGGAGTAGGGATGCGGACTTGTCGGTTTAAATATTTTCTTACTTAGGATACTAAATTACACTTTTTCGACAAAACCCGTTATTTGTGATAACCGTTGTTGTGAAGCGTCTTTATCGAATTAATGCAGCACGATTTTTCTCAAATTTCATCTAATTTAGGTCTGAATCTTCTCTTTTTTATTTTTTGCAATTCTAAACATGAATAGAAATAATAAGCTGAAGAATATTATTTCAAAAAAGTATTGAGCAAAATCTATTGATAGAATTGTTCCATCTTCTACTAGAAGAAAATTTGTCAATCCTATTAAGGAGAAAACACAAACTATTATAAAAATTGAGGATAAAATGTATAATATTTTAATCATTCTTTTTGAAGGTAAAGTTGATCGAATTTCCACTTATCAAGAGGTTGTTTACTCATTAAAAGTATCACCTTAATTTCAGAATTTTTTCCTTCTACATCTGTTTCAATTTGAGCATATTCTGCTCCGTCTTCGGATCGAATACTTCCAGATGGGAAGCTTCCAAAACTTTTAATTTCTCCTATTTCTTCAATTAGTTCTTTATTATTTTTCAAATAATCTTTTGCTAGTGCGTATTCATCGGAAGTGGAAATTTTTACTGTATTGCCTAATGTCACTACTATTACAAATAATAATATACCTAGAATTGTATAGGATATGTACTTGATGATCTTATTATTTTTCAAATTTTAAATTTTAAAATTTCTCGTTTAACGGAATTTTCTGATGCTTCACAACGGTCCCGGTTAACGCAAGTTGGCGGAGTAAGGGACGCGGATTTGTCTGCTTTGTGTTTTAATAGTTGGTCAAGTTAATTTTTATCTTTCTAACGCTACCGTCTATTTGCGATAACCGTTGTTGTTATGCGTTTCTAGCCAACGTATTTAGTTTTGAAGTACTCACATATTATAATCATATTTTCATCGAAATTTTCTCCATGTGGCTCCATTTCTCTTTGATAATATGCTTTATGCACTTTTTTCCAGTATTCTAATGATTTATCGCCTTCCCCTTCAACTTCAGCAAATTCAGCGGTGATTTCGTTGTAAGGAGTTGGATCTATTTTTAAAGTTTCTATAACTGCCTTTGGATTTCCATACCAATCCGTTACTATAGCTTGATCTCCAACATTTGGTAATGGTTGATTGTTTTTTTCAAACCACCAAAGTGAAGTTGCAGTTGCTTGTTTAATATTATTTACTACTAAATCTGCACATTCATTTGCATCCTTTTCATTGTCGCAAAAATAAAATGATTCAGGTATTTGTTTTATTTTATTATCAGGATTTAATTTTAAAAATTCCTGCCAAAATTTTTCTATAGTAGTTTCAATATGTTTTATCATTTTTGTTTTAAATCTATATAACTTCTTCTAGAAATGCATTACAACGGTCTCGGTTATCGCCAGTTGGCGGAGTAAGGGACGCGGATTTGTCGGCTTAGTATTGGATTGTTGGTCAAGTTAATTATTTTCTTTCTAGCGCTGCCGCTTATTGGCGATGAACCGTTGTTGGCAATAGTGTGAATTTTAGCATGCATAATATAATCTTAAAAGTATTTGGTTTCCTTTTCTCCATCTAATCCATCCAATTTCATCATTTACAGTTCTGATTTTTACCCAATCTCCTTTCATTTTCAAAAATCCGCCCGTCCAAATTTTATATTTACTTAATAATTCATTTGTAATAATTTTTGAAGTCCCTGTTGGTTCCACTCTTAATGGATTTGTTGATCTGTTAAAGTCAAATCCAACATTCATCCATCCTTTGACAAAATCTTCTGTTGATTCTGTTTTGAAGTCAAGATTACTTTTACTGATGTAGCCCTTTTCTTTTTCGTTTAATAAAACTATATAGTCAGAGGCAGTAACTTCTACGCACTCAAAAGCCAATCTAAAATAGTCAGGATTTAGTGATAATAGCCATGGATCTAAAGGATTATTAAAATCATTTTGCTCATATTTTTTTCCTTTAAACCATGTGGTGATTCCATTTTCGGTAAATACTATTTTTACAATTTCCCGACCTTGATTGTTATAAATTTTTATCGGATTAGAGTAATAATCAAAAGTGTCAGTTAGAGTTATAAAAAATTCTCCAGGTATTTCATTTTCAGTTTCAAAAGAAGAATTATCAGAGTTGAGATAGTCTAATTCAGTCCAATTACTTTTGTTTTGGGAATAAATAAAATTAACTGCAATTAAGAATAATAAATTTATAGTTAGTTGCTTCATATCACATTATTGCCAACGGTCCCGGTTAACGCAAGTTGGCGGAGTAGGGGACGCGGATTTGTCGGCTTAGTGTTTTAATTGTTGATCAAATTAATTATTTTCTTTCTAACGGTGCCGACTATTTGCGATAACCGTTGTTGGCAAAAGTATGTTAGTTTAATTATTCTTCCAGGCCATTCGAATATTACTTGCCCCACATTTTTCTAAATTTTTTATCAATCTTTCCTTATTGTGATAGATTTTGAAATTTTGTGGAACTATGTCATTTATAATTTCGATTGCAGGACTTAATTCATTGTGATAATAATTTTCAACTTGAATCTTCTTTTTAATTCCATTTTTATTAAAAATATACAGTTTAATATCTCCATCAGAAATACATGGATTTGAATATAGAACACCTAAACTGTCAATTTTAATTTGTGATATTTTTTTGATCGCTTTATAAGGCAAGTCAGTCGTTGTATATAAAAGGCTATCTTTTTCATTCTCTAATTCTCCTTGAAAAGTTATAGTCAATTTTTTGTCAGTTAACTTATAAAGAACTGAGTAAGCCATTGAATAGTTATAATCAGCAATTGATAGTTCAAATGGGTCAATTTTTGCAGATTTACAATTTGTAAAAATGAAAACTATCGGAATCAATATTAGACCAAAGAAGTTTCTCATATTTTTGCCAACGGTTACGGTTATCGCAAGTTGCGGGAGTAGGAACGCGGACTTGTCGGCTTAACCTTTTTCTTTCCTGGTTTCCAAAATTACATTTTTTCTACAATACCCGTTATTTGCGATGAACCGATGTTGGCATTTCGTATTTTATGTCTGTCGCTCGTAATGAGTTTGTATTATTTGATTTAAATAAGTTTTGGAACTATTTAATTTAAATTTTAGTTCTTTAGGTAAATCCGAAAACAAAGAATATCCTCCGCCTAACAATATCGGAATGGTTGTAATTATCATTTCGTCAATTAAGTCTTCTTTTAAAAAATTTCTTATTAAGGTACCACCATCAATATAAAGTCGGTAAAATCCTTTTTGGTGAATTTGTTCTAAAATTTCTTTTAATGTTCCTTTTATCAAAAATGCTTTCTCTTTATGACTTTCAGGTATTTCTTTTAGCTTATTACTTAGTATAAAAACTGGTTTATCATATGGCCAATCAATATCAAATCCTATTACAGTTTCAAATGTTATTCGCCCCATAATTATTGCATCAATTCGTTTAATAAAATCCAGATATCCCATATCATCTCCGCCTGGATTTGGTATAGAATTTAACCATTCTATTTTTCCTTCTTTATCAGCAATATAGCCGTCTAAACTTTTGGCGATGAATACGCTATTTTTTTTAATCATAGTTCTTTTCTCTAATTAAAATATGAATGCCAACGGTCCCGGTTAACGCAAGTTGGCGGAGTAAGAGACGCGGATTTGTCGGCTTAGTGTTTTAATAGTTGATCAAGTTAATTATTTTCTTATTTACGGTGCCGCCTATTTGCGATAACCGTTGTTATATGCTGGTGCTGAGCAGTTACATCATTCCAGTTTCATTTATTTCAGAAGCACAATCATTATATGCACAATGAAAAGTCAGTTCTTTCCAGGCAGTTCCTTCTAAACTTTTTAAAATGATTTCACCATTTTCAATATTTAATATGAAAGTATAATCGGCTAAAGTCTTATCTGATTTCTTTCTTTTATTTACTTCATTTTCTAATTCTGTCATTCCAAATTCGTCTATAGCTTGTGGAAGATTATCTGTAGAAAATGTCAATTTTTTCCACGCACTTCCTTTTTTGCTAGTTAAGACAACTTGATCATTAAAAGTTCGAATATTTAATTCAAATTTTTCATGTTTTTTACTGTCATTTTGTGCTTGAGCAGATAAATAAAAAAGTCCGATAGAGATAAGAAGAATTATCTTTTTCATAAGTAGAATTTTTAGTCAGTTTTCAATCTACAAAAAATTTTCTGGCACTTGCATATAACGGTTACGGTTATCGCAAGTTGCGGGAGTAGGGACGCGGACTTGTCGGATTAACCATTTTCTTTACTGGTTTCTAAATTTACATTTTTTACACAAATACCCGTTATTTGCGATAAACCGATGTTGGCAAACGTTTCTAAACTATTAATTTAAAATGTAATTCTCAATTCTTTTCAATACGTCGCTATCCTTTACAATATTTAGATGATTCACATTTTCCATTATTTGTATATCAGCGTATTTAGCAGCTGGTCTATAGACTTCTTTAAATTTACCGGAGTAGAAACTCTCATCTTCTTCACCAACTAAAACTAAGCTACTTGTTCGTAAGTTAGCAATATCTTTTTCATAGTCTTTAGGTGCAAAATTTACTGCCATACGGTAGGAGTAGGATTTATTTTGTAAGCTATCTTCATAAGCTTCTGGTCGGTTGAAAAATAGAACGGGTTTTTCATTATAATTTTGAATACCAATAGTATTCAACATAGATAACCCAACCCACCTTTTAACCCCAACTGTTACCCATCCACCACTTTCCGGTTTTACGGTTGGAGCATCATGTCCTAAATATGGTGCAATCATTATAGCCTTATCAATTTTAGTTAGATTTGAATTGCCAATATATCTTAAAACTAAACCGCCTCCTGAAGAATGTCCTGCCAAAATTATTTTCTTAGCATTTAAGCTATCTTTTGAGTACTTGATAATGTCTTCAATATCTTCTTCCAATTGACCAATGTAATTAATATCAGATTGATCTTTTAGATTACGTCCATGACCTCTCAGATCTGGTGTTATTACTGTTGCAATTTTATCTTGAGAAATATTACCAGCCAATGTTTCCAGGTATCGGCTTTCTGATCCACTGCCATGTATTAAAATTAAAGCGGTTTTAGATTGGCTTGGATAAATTTCACTAAATAGATTATTACCATCACGCATTTTAATCCATTTCTCATTTTTTCTAAAAGATTTTACCGACAGAGTGTCAATAGAACTATAATCATAATTTTCGATTTTCTCCTTTTGTGGAATTGGCCAATGGATGAGTATAAATGCAGTTATGAAGAATAAGCATAAATTGACTGCTAAAAATATTACTACTCGCTTTAGATTTTTTTTCATTATTAGAATTTAATTATTACCCAAAAGTATTTTTAGCCGTTATTAATTTTTAATAAAAGTTACTGAGTTGTATAAATGGAATGCTGAATTGAAATGTTTGCCAACGGTCTCGGCTATGCGTAGTGCGGGATTTCGAGGCACTTCACTGTCCGTTTGTCGTAAAGTTTGTTTAATATAATTAATTTCATATCAGCACTTTCGCCCGCATTACGTATAGCCAATGTTGTATGCCCGTGCTTTTTCATTTTCTTTTCTGTCAGCGTTGGGGCAGACATACTCTTTGGCAAGTTTTGGCTGGCGCGGCTGCTTTAAGCGACTTGCCAATGTGTATGACTGCTATTTCAGTAATCATGTATTGTATTTAATGTATAAACTTCTTAAAAAGTGAAAGCCATTTTCACCATGTAGAAGACAAATTTTATCACCAATTTCTTTATGCCCTTTATCATAAAGATTCTCTACCATTTCATGAAGCTTTCCTCTTGAAATATCATAACTCACCTCTTTCTTGAATAACTCGATTAAAATTAACCCAACTTTTTCGGGGTAATTGTTAATATGCTTTGATAGAGATTCTATAACTGAATATCGATCACGTTGATTTAGATAAGCAACAGATTTAGACAAAATTTCAAATACTTCCTCATCTATTTGTTCGACACTATTTAGCCATTTGCAACAACCGGAGAGTATATAAGAATCTACTTTTTCATCCCCCATTTTAATCGCTTTGTTAAAAAGCTCAACCCAAAATGGTTTGATTTTGTGAATGACCTTTTTCTCAAATGGGAATCTAGGACTCCAAAAGAAGAATATTAAACTTGATAGAACACTTTCATTTTTGGAATTAATCAATGCTTGAATCACTTCTTTATCAATATCAATTGATTCAAAGTCATATAAGTAAGCTGTACAAATTTGTTGAATCAAGCTGTTTTTTGATTCACCTTTTACAATGTCATTTGATATGGCTTTTAAAAGATGTGAGCCTTCTAAAAAAAATCTAAAGTAAACTCTATTTGGCCGTCTATGATGGAAAAAATAACCGCTCATAGCTGCTGACCAATTGGTTTCGTTCTCGATTGGGAAGAGCTTATGGAAATTTTCAAACATCCAATTTTCGTCAAGGAAGTGGATATTTGGTAAAAACTGCCCGATCACATAAAAAAGTAAAGGATCCTCGTCATTCAATTCTATTTTTTGAGTAATTAACTTTTTGATGTCACTTTCCCAACGGTCATTGTCTTTTGCTTCCAAGCGAGCCAATCTTAGAGAATACTGAAAAAGGGTCATGTAGATTTTTCCCTTTGAATTATTCAGTACTGTCATGGACAAATCTGAGTAGTCAAAAACTGGGTGGGCATCATTTTCAAGAATTGTGAAAAGAATTTCTTTTATTATTGGAAGCAGGTCTGCATCAAAAGCATAATTGTCATCTCTTAAACCATCCTCAATAAAGCTAAGTAAGCTTGAAATAAACCAACGACTATAATTATCATCAGAATTATGTGATTCCCAAAACTCTTTCTTTTGGATAATATGGAGAATGGTCTCAAATGCTTCTGTACTGTCAAATTTCTCCTTTTCATCTCTCCAGCTTTCTCCCAATCCTCTTATCCATGCGTAAATTATCTGCGAGGGAGCTTCAATAAGTGGTTTGCAATCCACAATATACTTTCTAGGATTTTTGCGGACTGTCAGTGTCAGCATGTCAATTAATCCATCCGCTGATGGACCCATGAAATCATGATCTTGTTTATTAAATTCATGATAAAATGTGACTGTATCCTCTATGCTCTGTTTCAGTATATCTTCCATTGTTAGTGGGGAAACAGATCCAGAAAGGCTAGAGTGCCAAGAATCAAATCCTGGATGGTCAACATCCGCATCATTTATTTTGTCTAACTCTTTTATCATTTCAGACACAATTTCTGATTCACTTGGCATGAGTGAAGTCAGCCATTCCTTTTTTCGATAAGCAATGGACCTTTCAACCTTGTCTATATCATCTTCAAACTCTTCAGGGATATAATATTCTTTAGAATTAATCCAATCGATTATTTGAGTAATTTCATCAGCAGTGAATTCTGTTGAATGCTCCTTGAGTAATTCATAAACCTCATGTTTGGTAAGTGGTAAGCTTAAGGGGTTTTCTTTTAAATCCCAGAAAAGAACTTTAAACTCGGAATATCTAACACGAATTGTATGAATTGCGATCCTTTTAAAGACTGGGTGTTCTTTGGCAAGAAGTTCCTTTAAAGTTTCAATTAGATCTTTTGAATCTAGTTTCTCAAGTGTATCTCGAACAAGGTAGACTAATTGACAATCGTACTTATCAGGGAATGATGTTTGTTCGTGGTTCTCAATTGCTGGAATAGAAATGTTATTAAAGGCAGTTTTGTCAAGCTCAATGACTTCAATTATTTTTTGTAGGCCTAGGTCTAATAAATCAAACCCGAGTATGGAAATTAATCTTTCTTTGAAATCAGATAGAATCCTTTGAAGTTCATAACTTCTGAATATTGAATGAACTTTTTCAAAAGTTCCTTCGACAATTTTATGGGTTAACAGTAATTCTACCCCCTTTAACAACAAGTCATTTCTACCTATAGAAATCAGTCTCTCCAGAAACTCATTGTAACTATGGCTTATTAACCCATCCCATTTACTTAATAAACCAACTTTGATAAACTCAAAGTGCCTATCATCAATATATTCTTTTGGGAGCGTACAAATAAGCTTTAGTACCGTATAGTCTGTTCGGTAGTTTTCTATTCTTTGATCTTCTGAGTTTCTGTAAAGGCAAATGCTATCAATTATTCTAATAAGGGATTCTGTAGTTTCTTTTTCGGGGGTATTTAAATTTTGATTTGCAATCTCCTCAAGGTAAGTTAGCACACCCCAATAGGGCATTGAATAGAAGCCAGGATTATCTTCGGATTCGACAGGCTCAGGATTTTTTGAACCATCAAAATATTTTTCATTTTCTAAAGGGATTAGCCACTTAGGTGATTTAAGGCCATTGAAAAAATAGATGAATCTAGATTCTGTATTTAACAGATTTGGTAACGTCTTGAGTACTTCTGATGTTGGCTCTTCAAGTAATAAAATTGAGTCTATTCTATCAGCTAGTGCATAGTAGTTTCCGATCAATTTTGATAAAACATCCTCAAATTCATACCATAGATTAATAATATCTTTAGGATTTCTAGGCTCGTTATAAGAACCACTCCTATGCGCGTATTTCGCTAGCCATCGCACAACTTTAATATATTGAGCTGATAGAGGGTGGTCAAAACTGAAACCAAAGGATACCAGAATTGAAGAAATGTGTCCTTTAGCTTCTTTAAAGTCTTCGAAAGTGATGTCACCTAAGTAATCAAAATTCTTGTAGTCTTCCTTAAATTGGTCAAATACCTTTACAAGGTCTTCATTTTTTAATTTTTTCTGAAACTCTTTCTTTAATTGTTTTTGCTCAAATATATCTCGTAAACCACCATCAATCTCTCTGAGAATATGAGCTAATAGATTAGATTTGGTTCCTAAACTAGAGTCAATTAATTGTATTCCGTCTAAGTAAAATTGTGCTATCTCAGGTCCAATAGCTTTTAGCCCTTTGTGTATTTCTATTTGTCTTTCGGTCATTACAATATATGATTAGTGCCGGCAAGAAATAGCTCTTTTGGTTTTCAGCGTTTGCCTGTGTTTCGGCAAAAACCAAATGTGCTATTTGTGCGGTTGGCCTTTTTTTCAGCATGGCATACAACGGTCTCGGTTATCGCCAGTTGGCGGAGTAGGGGACGCGGGTTTGTCGGCTTAGTATTGCTTTGTTGGTCAAGTTAATTATTTTCTTACTAACGCTGCCGCTTATTGGCGATGAACCGTTGTTGTGTGTAGTTTTTTTACCTCAATTATGTTGTATTCTAAAATACTGAAATTCCTTTTCCAGGATAAAGAACTTGAGTTCTTTGAATTATTAATTGGAATCATAACAAACAAATTCTATAACATTGTTTTCAGGATCTTTAATGAAAATAGATTTCCATTTTATCCAATCAAATTTTTCCGTTGTATACTCTAGTTGAGAATTTTTGCATAATTGCAAAATTTCATCATAGTCCTTTTTATCTATTTCCAGTGCGAAATGATGTAGAGAACTTTTTTTGAAACTTATATCTTCAAATTTTTCATTGAAGGCGTTTAAGTTTGTTTTTGAAAATAATGCGAGAGTCTGATTATGACCTTTATACCCTTCGGCGATTTTAAAGAAAGTATAATTTTCTGATTCTTGAATTAATTGAAGTCCGATGATTTCTTGATAGAAATTTTTCATCTTTTCCATGTTATTTACTCTCAAAATAACTTCTCCTAATCCTTTAATTTTATTCTTAATCATTTCTCAAAAAATTACACACAACGGTCCCGGTTAACGCAAGTTGGCGGAGTAGGGGACGCGGATTTGTCGGCTTAGTGTTTTAATAGTTGATCAAGTTAATTATTTTCCTTCTTACGGTGCCGGCTATTTGCGATAACCGTTGTTGTACTGCGTTTTATTGTCTCTTAATTTCATCTAAAGTCCGCCCACTTTTATCCTTCCATTTGTTCCAGCCATTTGTTGATCTGCCTAACACAACTCCTCCTGCTGTACTTGGAGAACCGAATACGTAATCTTGAGCAAATTGATAATTACCATTATGTTCGACGATAATCTCGTTCTTATATAATTTTTGTCGGAGGTTGATCAAGTATTCATGACAAGATGGAGTAGTTTCTTTTTTAGCTTGGGATCCTTTAAAAACTACAAATCCATCATCTATTAAATCTCCCTCTGCTGTTATACCTCTTCCTTTTAAGAATAATAGTTCCTTTGACTCAATTTGTTCTTTTCCAATCTTCTCATAAATCGGAAAGCCTAAAGTTGAAAGAAGAATTTTTATTGTGTCGAAACTATCTAATAAATCAGCTTCCATAGATTCAGTTACGTAAGGTTTACTAGGAGCTGTTAGGTTTTCTGTCAGATATGTACTTGATTCTTTCGCTTGTTCAATTGCTATGTGTTCTAAGTATTTCGCATGTGATTTAGTAAACGCATTTATTTTAGATACCATAACAACTGCATAGTTCCAAAATTCCTTTGTTCTATTATGTTGTTTTAATCTATCTAAACAATCTTCTGCTTCTCCGATATATGCAATTGGTTTCGCCTTTTCAGCTAATTCTCCAAACAAGAAATATATACCTACATTTCTTAATTCACTTCTTGATGATATATATTCCAATTTATTTCTTGGAACTAATACAGCTTTGACAACTCGATTAGTAATCTCAGCGATCTTGACGCTTCTAGGAGATCCATCAGGTAGGAAAATCTGAATAGTTTGTGGTCGATTCATATCTATGTTTAAAATGCAGTACAACGGTCCCGGTTAACGCAAGTTGGCGGAGTAGGGGACGCGGGTTTGTCGGCTTAGTGTTTTAATAGTTGATCAAGTTAAATATTTTCCTTCTAACGGTTCCGCCTATTTGCGATAACCGTTGTTGTGTGTAGTATGGTTAAGGAGAAATCTTTTGTATTTCTAAATTCTTAATTTCTGAGATTGGATAAATGAAATTTTTACTTTCTTTTAAATCCCTAAGAAATATATATTCGGCAGTTTTGCCGACGAAAACTCTGCTTTTGTCACTTTGCACTTTATGATCATTATATAAAAAGCTTATGTCGTATGTTGTATGTCTAATTGTATTTTCCGCCTTTCTTTTTTGATAAATCGTAATAATCAGAAATACTAGAAATATTAAAGGCATAAACTGCATAAATCTGACCGATTTTATTGAATTAGCCTTTTTAGTTCTACTAATCATTGCATAAACAATTGAACACCAAAGCAAAATAAATATTATAATTAAAAGATTATTTTCAAAAAATGGATAATAGTAATTCAGTTCATTTTTTAGTGGAGAAAAAATAATTATTATCCCAATACCTGTATATGTTAGAAAAAAAATCCAAAGTGAATATTTAAGAATAACTCCTATGCTGTTGAATAGAAAAAACAAAAAGTGAGAAATTGCCTTGAGGTATTGTTTCAACGACACTTTTTTTAGGAATAAATTCCATCTAGCTAAAGCTAATTCATTGAAATTATTATATAAAAAACTCGTACTTATATCTTGTTGCGATTTATATCTCTGCAATCTTTCTAGTCTTGGCTCAAGATCCAAATTTTTCACGTTTTCTTTGTCCTCCTTTTTTTCTGGATATTTTGTATTTTCAGTTTTATCCTTTTTTGAAAAGGGTAAAATTATCATAAAAATGATATAGGAAAGTATAAGAAAACCTGTTATAAGAATAGGAGTAATTTCGGATATTATGGAAAACAATATTTCATAAAT
This sequence comes from Christiangramia aquimixticola, assembly GCF_048285835.1. NCBI lineage: Bacteria > Pseudomonadati > Bacteroidota > Flavobacteriia > Flavobacteriales > Flavobacteriaceae > Christiangramia > Christiangramia aquimixticola. Next base: position 285 of record NZ_JBLVTL010000004.1, on the reverse strand, counting down.
GGTTAAATAAGGAAAAATTTCTATATCAAAAAATCTATAATAACTGAGATAATTATAGAAGCCTAAGAAAATTAAGGTCGGATAAATTATTGGAATAAATTTATTTAGATATTCGATTTTATTTTTCAATATTATCTGAATTTTGATCCATATTACACACAACGGTTACGGTTAACGCAAGTTGCGGGAGTAGGGACGCGGTCTTGTCGGATTAACTCTTTTCATTCCTGGTTTCTAAAATTACACTTTTTCGGTAAAACCCGTTATTTGCGATAACCGATGTTA
>NZ_JBLVTL010000003.1:487373-499365 GCF_048285835.1 Christiangramia aquimixticola | reverse complement strand
TAATGGGATGAGTGAAAATCCGATTAAAATAATTTTCTGATGAAGCGAAAAGCTGGTTTCTAAGATTAATTTCTCTTGTTTCATTTTCTTAGTAATTCACAATGTAAGAATTGTGGGTAACGGTCTTGGTTAAGGTAAGTAGCGTGGAGTAGCAACACGTTCTTGTCGGCTTTGTTGTTTTTTACTTGGTGTCTAAAATAGCACTTTTCATCTAATTGCCCGCTATTTGCGTTTAACCGATGTTGTAGCCAGTGCTTTCTGTTTTTTAAGTTTTTTTAGTCAGTTTTAATTTAGTCAGATAATATATAGTCGGAATATTAATTACTATAATTGTCAGTATCAGCAACCAATTACCTAACCCATTTGAGTGATTTTTTGCAATTTCAATAGTATGAATCATTATCATTCCAAAAATTACAAGTATTGCTATTTTTAAGAATCTTACTATTCTCATAGTAATAGCATTATTTCCTAGATTATTTCCCTTACCTAAAATATTAGAAGAATTTAAATATTTATTCAAAATTGTCAATCCAATAGTCAAAATTGTAGCAATTATGGGAAGAGTGAAAATTTCAAACTTATCACCAAACTTGTCAGCGATTCCATCTATGTTAAAATGAGTAGGAATTTTATCTGGCAGAGTTTTATAGGAAATTATAGAGGTCAACCATATTATCATTAAAAATGCCCAGCTAACAATCTCAAGAATTTTATCTGTTTTGTTTAAATCAATTTCATTCTTTGATTTCATTTTCATTCAACTTATCTGTTCTTTACTGAATTTCTTGCATTGGCTACAACGGTCCCGGTTAACGCAAGTTGGCGGAGTAAGGGACGCGGATTTGTCGGCTTAGTATTTTAATAGTTGATCAAGTTAATTATTTTCCTTCTAACGCTACCGTCTATTTGCGATAACCGTTGTTATGCCACGTTTGTGATGTCCCTAAACCTGTTCTAAAAGAATCATAGTTTTTCATCAACTTCTAATGTAGGAAGTCCTATTTCAAGACGATTTTGATTAACTAGCTCCTTGTCAGATATCATATTTTCCTCCCTTTTTTCGTATGTTCCAATTATCTGAAGTTCATTATTGAATAAATGTAGATTATCTATAACCATTCCTAGTGTTTTTGGATCGCAATCGCCATTTTTCACATATTCTTTCAATTTTGGAATAAAATAGTTTATGCGTATTGAGTCTGAAGTATGTAATAGTAAAATTGAAATATCTGAATTGGAAAAATCTACATTGTAAGGCCCTATTATATCATTACCTGGATAACCTACATTTTCAAAAATTTCAATTAATCTTTTTGTATTTCTTTGGAAAATGATATTTCTTTTTTCCTGATCTTGAATATGTGTTTGATCAGCTTTCATCATTTCTTGTATTTCCGATCGCAGTTTTAGATTAAGACTGTTTAAATACTTAGCTCTTGTAGAATCATAGTTAGCAATTATATTCTTACCTCTATCTGTTTTTAATACATTACTAAATACTGGGTTATTTGTATATGTGCGAAGTAACATTCCTTGGGCAAGATTTTTTTCAATGAAGTTAAGAGCTAGTTCTTCTTTTTCCAAAATTGCAGATATTTCTGCATATTTATTCATTTCGTAAATACCTACAGTATTTTTCGGTTCACAGATTTCGAATGCTTCACTATATAGTTCAAACGCTTCTCTATACTCTTTCTGATTATAATTTAATTGTGCCTCGTATATTTTGGGATAGTAATCTGTAATATAATTGCAATCCGGAATTATATTATCTGAGCACGATAGAAAAAGTAGAAAGCATAAAAATTTAAGAATATGACTCATGTTATTCATCAAATGGGGCATAACGTTCCCGGTTAACGCAAGTTGGCGGAGTAAGGGATGCGAATTTGTCGGCTTAGTGTTTTAATTGTTGATCAGGTTAAATATTTTCTTTCTAACGGTGCCGCCTATTTGCGATAACCGTTGTTACCTACTGGCATCTTTGCGAATCTCCGTTTTATAATTTGTGACGGTAGTAGACTTTGTCTTTGAAGTTAATTGATCATTAACTTTGATAGTCATATTCATCGTCATATCAGAACTAAAATTTGAGGTTATTTTATCATTAATATTAAATTCTGAGATACCTTTTCCTTCACCTTTTACCATCAGATCTAATTGTTCATTTTCTCCTTTTAGTTCAACGCTTAGGATTAAATCAAATTTGGCAATTTCGTTTTTAACCTCTTTTAGAGTATAATCGGTGCTTATAGAGATTTGAACTGGATTCATTCCTTTTATAGGAATACTAAAGGGAATAATATTCTTAAATGTTTCTCCAACGTGCAGTTTTCGGTCGGGAAACTCTATCTGTTGTTGGAGCTCAGATATCATATTTTTAATCATTTCTAAAGATTCCTGTGTTTTAGATGGATTGATTAAAGAATCTACTTGAAACTTATTGTTTTCTAAATATTTTCCATAGGCGATAGTTCCTGAAATAGGCCTCTTTTGTTCTATGACTTCTCCATTTACTAAAGCAATATTTATAACATCACCATATTCTATAACTGCTGAAATTCTATTTTGAGAATCCATTTTACCAGTGGTAGTTTTTACTGTCACCTCTGACTCATTTTTGGAAATTATAGGTAACTCGACTCCTCTATTTTTAAAATTTGCCAACAATATTGAATCCCCAACAAAATCTACTTCGGTTATCCCTTGAGTATTCATTTTAAATAAATATTCGGAATTCGGTTTAAAGTCGTTTTCAAAACGAAAGCCCTCTTGTGAGAAAGCGAAATTGGAGATTAATAGTATTAAGAATGAAATTTTCTTCATAATTGAATTTTTGTGATGCTTGTAGGTAACGGTCCCGGTTAACGCAAGTTGGCGGAGTAGGGTACACAGATTTGTCGGCTTAGTGTTTTATTAGTTGGTCAAGTTAATTATTTTCTTACTAACGGTACCGCCTATTTGCGATAACCGTTGTTATGCCACGTTTGTGATGTCCCTAAACCTGTTCTAAAAGAATCATAGTTTTGCATCTACTTCTAATGTAGGAAGTCCTATTTCAAGACGATTTTGATTAACTAGCTCCTTGTCAGATATCATATTTTCCTCCCTTTTTTCGTATGTTCCAATAATCTGAAGTTCATTATTGAATAAATGTAAATTATCTATAACCATTCCTAGTGTTTTTGGATCGCAATCGCCATTTTTCACATATTCTTTCAATTTTGGAATAAAATAGTTTATGCGTATTGAGTCTGAAGTATGTAATAGTAAAATTGAAATATCTGAATTGGAAAAATCTACATTGTAAGGCCCTATTATATCATTACCTGGATAACCTACATTTTCAAAAATTTCAATTAATCTTTTTGTATTTCTTTGGAAAATGATATTTCTTTTTTCCTGATCTTGAATATGTGTTTGATCAGCTTTCATCATTTCTTGTATTTCCGATCGCAGTTTTAGATTAAGACTGTTTAAATACTTAGCTCTTGTAGAATCATAGTTAGCAATTATATTCTTACCTCTATCTGTTTTTAATACATTACTAAATACTGGGTTATTTGTATATGAGCGAAGTAACATTCCTTGGGCAAGATTTTTTTCAATGAAGTTAAGAGCTAGTTCTTCTTTTTCCAAAATTGCAGATATTTCTGCATAGTTATTCATTTCGTAAATACCTACAGTATTTTTCGGTTCACAGATTTCGAATGCTTCCCTATATAGTTCAAACGCTTCTCTATAATCTTTCTGATTATAATTTAATTGTGCCTCGTATATTTTGGGATAGTAATCTGTAATATAATTGCAATCCGGAATTTTATTATCTGAGCACGATAGAAAAAGTAGAAAGCATAAAAATTTAAGAATATGACTCATGTTATTCATCAAATGGGGCATAACGGTCTCGGTTAACACAAGTTGCGGGTAGGGTAGTGCAGACTTGTCAGCGTAAGGACCGTATCCTTTATTAGTTGGTCAATTTATTATTTTTAGTTCAACTCCAAGCTATTTGTGATAACCGTTGTTATATACAGTGGCTAATCCCACTTTTTTACTACATATGTCTTTGTAATTTTATCATATAGATTCTGATTCTTTTTATCCCATAAAATCCAAATAACAGGAATGAATAAATAGCTTAATAAGGTTTTAAAAAACTCTCTTAACGCTCCTTCATCATATTTATTAAAGTCAGCACCAGTTTCTGATGAAATCACTTTAAGACCAAAGATTTTATGCCCTAAGTTCCCCGAAAATAATGGATAAAAAACTATTCCAATTATTATAGCCTGAATTACGGCAAATAGCACATCGGTCAGTTCAATATCATCTTTCCAAATTTCCGATATAGGCTCATTTATTAACAGATAAATAAGAATTAAACCTAAAGTCAATATTACAGATTGTATAATTGATGCAAATAATCTGTCAGATTTAGAAGCTAATTCGTAACCATGTTCTCGTTTCATTATTATCTGTTATTTTATTAGAGCCTGTTTTTTCGTGGCCATTGTATATAACGGTCCCGGTTAACGCAAGTTGGCGGAGTAAGGAACGCGGATTTGTCGGCTTAGTGTTTTAATAGTTGATCAAGTTAATTATTTTCTTTTCAAGGCTACCGTCTATTTGCGATAACCGTTGTTGTATGCTGGTGCGGAGCAGTTACATCATTCCAATTTCATTTATTTCAGAAGCACAATCATTATATGCACAATGAAAAGTCAGTTTTTTCCAGGCAGTTCCTTCTAAACTTTTTAAAATAATTTCACCATTTTCAATATTTAATATGAAGGTGTAATCCGCTAAAGTCTTATCTGATTTCTTTCTTTTATTTACGTCATTTTCTAATTCTGTCATTCCAAATTCGTCTATAGCTTGTGGAAGATTATCTGTAGAAAATGTCAATTTTTTCCACGCACTTCCTTCTTTGCTAGTTAAGACAACTTGATCATTAAAAGTTCGAATATTTAATTCAAATTTTTCATGTTTATTACTGTCATTTTGTGCTTGAGCAGATAAATAAAAAAGTCCGATAGAGATAAGAAGAATTATCTTTTTCATAAGTAGAATTTTTAGTCAGTTTTCAATCTACAAAAATTTTTCTGGCACTTGCATATAACTCGTTATATCGGAACGAATATAATATTTTATCCCAAAAGGTTACGGGATAAACGCAGGTTTCCGTCATTTTTATCCCCACGCTCCAGCAACTCCTTTAAACTTACATCCAATGGGCTCTGGAACTTCATCAAATCTTTTTGAGTGACATGAGTATAGATCATTGTGGTTTCAGGCTTCGCATGCCCCAGCAATTCCTGTATGTATCTTATGTCTGTTCCGTTCTCCAGCATGTGGGTGGCGAAACTGTGACGTAAGGTGTGCGGAGTAACCCGTTTCCTGATCTTTGCACGGGAACAGGAATTCCTTAAAAATGCTCTGATAGCCGAAGCTGAGTACGGGCCGTTAAGTCCTTCGGCGAGATAACGCTTAGGCTCATAAGTTTGTAAATAATTATAAAGTAAGGGTAAAAACATTTCCGCCAGCATTACATACCTGTCTTTCCTTCCTTTAGATTGCCTTATAAGTATCTGTTTGCGATCAATACTAATATCCTTCAGCTCCAGTCTAATAAGTTCTCCAATCCTTAGGCCCGAGGAATATAATAATGCCAGGATACATCTGTGTTTTAGGTTTCGGGTGTACCGCAAAAGGTCCAGCATTTCTTCTTTGCTTAAAACCGTTGGGAGATAAGCGCTTTTTTTAGGTCGCTTCAGTAATGAGGTGTCAAATAAAGCCTTATCAGTAAATTCAAAATAATGCTTTAATGCACTAATGCATTGGCGGTGGGTACTAATGGAATACTCTTTCTGCGCAATTTCAGCTTCAATAAAGCGGGCAACATCGGCTTGTTGATAGGTGTCCTTCGCACTATGGAATTCCAGAAACTTTCGGGTGAAAGATGTATAGGTCTTTATGGTACTCTTGCTTTGCCTAAGCCCTTTTAGATACCTCGAATAATTAAGGATTTGCTGTTCCTTTTCGGGCAAAATTATACCTTTTGGAACTTCAAGTCTGGAAAAATCCACGAGGGAATCATCAGCTTCAATATTTTTGATTTTTAGATGCAACTTTAAAGCCTCCAGTTGATCCCGGATTGCAGGAACATAAAAACATGTATGGGTTTGTGTCCATCGTACTCCTTTAAAGGTCTTTAAATGCTCTTTTAATTCAAGGTCAAATTTAAAATCCACTCCAATTTGAGTGCGTTTATGATGAGTAAACAAATACAAATTCACCTTCTTCATTTGCAGTAATTTTAATTAAATATAGCTGAAAATCAATTTGATAGGTTTGTAATTAGTGCAAAAACGATTAGAGTTTTATCGCGTCGGTCAATGGTATTAATTCGGATAAAATCAACTAATTAAGAATGTAAGAATATTCAAAAAAAGTAGGAGAAATTTGATAAAGATTTCAGGTTCGGGTAGTTCAATTATTCAGTCAAAAATTGATCAGAAATATACCCGTAGATCCTATAAAACGGTCTCACGTTTATGTTTATAAAATTTTGATCTGCCCAATTTCAGAAATTATGAATGGCCGATATCTGTATAAGTTCAGTTATAGTCATAAAGAAATTATAAACTCCTGCTAAAAGTTCAAAGCTCTATACGCTCATCTGCCTCATCCCGATTATTCTTTTTAATTTTAGTCAGAAATTTAAATGCAATGCAAAAAGAACTTGAGGAAGCTTATGGTTTTCTGTTTGAAGAAGAACTTCTAAAGGAGATTGCCGAATGCGGAACCTTAAAAGAAGTAAGTGCAGGGGAAAAGATCATGGAGATTGGAGAATTTGTGACGGGAATGCCCTTACTTATTAATGGTGCTATTAAAATTTTAAGGGAAGATGATGATGGAGATGAGTTGTTGCTGTACTTCCTGGAAAGAGGAGATACCTGCGCCATGACGCTTACCTGTTGTATGGGTCAAACTAAAAGTGAGATCAGGGCGGTTGCTGAAAGTAATACCACCTTCATTATGGTCCCGGTTGGGAAAATGGAGGAGTGGACCGCAAAATTCAGATCCTGGCGAAATTTTGTATTTGAATCTTATCATTCCCGTTTTTCCGAAATGCTTGAAACCATAGATGCGCTTGCATTCCTGAATATGGACCAGCGGCTAATCAGGTATCTCAGGGATAAAGCCAAGATCAACAGGAATGAGAATGTATTGAGCACCCACCAGGAAATTGCCTACGATCTGCATACTTCGCGGGTGGTGGTCTCACGTTTATTAAAGAAACTGGAGAACGACGGCAGAATTTCACTGCAACGAAATCAAATAAAAGTAATAGATCTGTAGGCTCTGTAACACTTGTTACTGTGCGGTAGTAGCTTACTGGATACTTTTGTCCTACTTAAAAAAATATTATGGATATACTTGAAATTCTTGGTTACTTTGGAGCATTGTTAATTGGCGTTGTACTGGGTTTGATTGGAGGAGGAGGTTCTATCCTTACCGTTCCCGTTCTGGTTTATTTAATGGCCATTAATCCGGTAACCGCCACTGCGTATTCTCTCTTCGTTGTAGGAACTTCTGCTTTGGTGGGAGCACTAAGAAATATCCCTAAAAATCTTATCGATTTCCGTACAGCCATAGTATTCGCGATCCCTGCTTTTATTGCGGTATATCTAACCCGGCTCTATCTTGTACCGGCTATTCCCGAAGAGATCTTTAGCGTGGGTGGTTTTACTGTGACTAAGAATATTGGGATCATGTTGTTTTTCGCCATTATTATGGTGGTGGCTTCCATCTCGATGATAAGAGAAAAAGAAAATGGTAGGAATACTGAAGTAAAAAAGGTTTCTTATAATTATCCCCTTATTATTCTTGAAGGTTCTCTGGTCGGTCTATTGACCGGGATCGTTGGTGCCGGTGGTGGATTCCTTATTATTCCTGCACTGGTTATTCTTGCGAAGCTTCCTATGAAAAAAGCTGTGGCAACTTCCCTGCTTATTATCGCTTTTAAATCCTTAATTGGTTTTATTGGGGATGTGCAAAATCTGGAGATAGACTGGGTATTTCTTCTAATTTTCACCGGAATATCTGTTGCCGGAATCTTTCTTGGAGTTTATCTGAATAACTTCATCAATGGAAAAAGGCTGAAAAAAGGTTTTGGCTGGTTTGTTCTGCTGATGGGTATTTATATTATTCTGAAAGAGATATTATAGCCCGGGTTCAATCCGAAATTTTCAACTTTTTATAAATAAAAATACGCTAAGTCGCTGATTTAGTGTATTTTTGGTTTTTCGAAATCTTTATTTCGAATCAACTCCCCCCGGATTTGTTAAGTTTTATATTATTGAAGTAAGCTGGAAATTCTCTTTGCAGCGCTGAAGCATTTTGCATGCGCTCATTTTTGAAAAAAAGACTTATCCGGATTATCGGGCAATGTTTAGGAGTTATGGTTTGGGGGGAAACATGGGTATGGTGTAACCATACACTACCAAATTGAACCGTCTCCCTATCACGGGATCGTGAATCAGATTCCTTTTTAGAATGGTTATTTTATTGCGCCCGATTTTCCGGATATTTTGTTTTTCCATACTGCCTCGTTAGCTGAACTCATTTTGCCATTTTAATGTTACTATCGCTCACTTTCAGCTGGAATTTCTATTTTCCATTCTCTTCGGAAGTCCGTGAAAACATATATCTCATAAAAAATCATAATATTTATAAACCCTAAAGAGCATCGGGGAAATTAAAATTAAAATATTGGGTTATGTCACAGGAACAGCGATCAAAACTTATCAATGGCTACCGTCATATTTCTTATCATCAGGAATATTATACTTCTGAAGAAATGGAACTTCGTTCAAAGCAATATTTGGATTTGCTAACTAAAAGAAGATCGGTTCGTCATTTTTCTTCTGAACCTGTTTCCAAAAGCATTATCCGGAATATCATCTTAAGTGCAGGCACGGCTCCTTCAGGTGCTCATAAACAGCCCTGGAAGTTTTGCGCAGTTTCTTCAGAAGCTATTAAAAAAAAGATCCGCAAAGCTGCTGAAAAGGAGGAGAAGGAGAATTATTCCGGGCGTATGAGCGAAAGCTGGTTGCGCGATCTTGCTCCTTTAGGTACAGATGATAATAAGGAATTTTTAGAGATCGCTCCCTGGTTGATCATTGTGTTTAAAGAGATCTATGAGCCGGGCGAAGGTGGTGAGAAACATAAGAATTACTACGTAAACGAGTCGGTGGGAATAGCTTGCGGGATGTTGATCTCGGCCATTCAAAATGCCGGTCTGGTTACGCTCACGCATACTCCCAGTCCCATGAACTTTTTGACCACTGTGCTCAACCGGCCGGAAAATGAAAGAGCCTTTCTCCTGTTACCCGTGGGTCACCCTGCACAGGATGCTTATGTTCCAGATCTGCAAAGAAAATCTCTCTATGATATTGCTGAATTCTACGAATAAAAAAAGCCGGTTCTTGTAGGGAAGAACCGGCCGCAGGGTAGTTTTAATCAAAAGAATTTCCAAAAATTTCCTTTTTCTTAAAGGCTGCAAATTAGAACATTTGCAATCTCTGGACAGTAACTATTGTTACACAGCTCTTTTGATTTTATAACGTTCAAACCCTTGATTAAATTATATTTTAAAAACACCAATTTGAAGAATTTCGCATTGGGTGAGCTCCTCAATTTTTCTCTATAATTCAAGGCTTATGTATCCCTTTTTCTGTAACTGAAGGTTATGAAGAATACCATTCTCTACCACTTTAATTCCATCAGGAAGTTCCTCTGTATTTACCTTGAATTTTTTTAAGGAGAATCCACAGGCGTTCATCTTAACACCAATATCGGTTACCTGCTTCATAAATTCCTCCATGGCTTCGGGATTGGTAAGTTCACTTACAGTTTGCCCGCAAACCACTATATGAAATTCACCAAACTTATGGGCGTCCTCCATTTTAAGTTCTTCTGCCGCCAGTAGAATAGGTTTTAGCTGAGGTAATTTCCTGGTAAGTACTACATAATTGTTCTTTTTACTTGATATTTTCGTTTGAGCCTTACAGCCGGTTAAGCTGATTAACGTTAATAGAAACAGGCTTGTAAATAATTTTTTCATCTTAATTTATTTTGAATTTTTTCGGTTTTTTCAATAGGTCATCCCTTTCAATGTCATTCATTATAAAGAATAACAACCCACCCATAATCGCAATATTCTTGAATAAGGGGCCTAAGGTGGTAATTTGCCCAACCTGCACCGTTAAAGTAATTGGTAATAATACCAGCGCAAGTATTATGGCAGCATAACGGGTTTCAATTCCCAGTAAAAACGAAATGCCGGCCATTAGCATTATTGCTCCTGAAATTATCACAAGGAGTTCAGGGTTACCAAAAAAATAAGCGATCCCTTTAAAATTTGCGCCTTCCAGTCTGGCTACCGTCTTTTCAGAATTTACCAGATGGTTAAAACTTGCTACCAGAAAGATCCCGCTTAGAAAAATTCGAAGAATCCTGGTTGAGAGGTAGCTTACTTTTAAATTGTTTTGCATGATATGGTTTTTTATGATTAGTGAATTATAAATGAGATCATGCAAACCTGGGAGGAGGTGAGACGGCCTTATTAAATAAAGAAGTGTTTCTTTTTATATAGGTAAACGCCTGCCGTGTGGTCAGGAGTATGGGTTCTTCCAGGTCATATTCCGTAACCTCCATATTCCAGAAACAGTATAAACTGTTAAAAATTATATTGGAATTATCCAGCTGCTTAAATTCGGTGTTCTTGGAGATGCCGGGTATTCGTTTTTCGCAGGAAGCTTTGATGACCTGTATGGGGTTCTCATCACTTCCAAAAACGTCGGTATGTATCCCCGGCAGTAAAGCTTTACATGCCAGAATAGATATCAGAGAAAGTGCTATGATTCTGTGAAAATACATGGCCACGAATATATTAAGGTGGTTTTGTAATGGATGTAACCTATGTTACGTTCAATAATCTGAGGTTGAATTAATTTCACTCTCAAATCTTGCGGCGCTCCCGGGGAAATTCTGTAACAAAAGTTACTGCCCTAACGTTTCTTTATTCATATTTTTGTGCCTTAAGTTTAAAGTTTGGAAAAGTATATAGACATAATTATAAATTCATTTACAGGGTACTTTAATTACCTTATAAATGAAATTGCCCATCCCGGATGGACAAATTATTTCTATTGGTTACTGGCACTTTCTTTAATCGTATGGATCTTAGAGATCTTGATTCCATGGAGAAAGGATCAAAAGATCATAAGGAAAGGATTTTGGCTGGATACTTTTTATATCCTATTTAATTTCTTTCTGTTTTCCCTAATTGGCTATAATGCCTTAAGCAATGTGGGAGTAGAGCTGTTCAATGATTTTCTGGCTCTGTTTGGAATAGATAATTTAGTAGCGATAAAAATTGACAGTTTCCCGGCCTGGGGTCAGTTATTGATCATGTTCTTTGTTGCCGATTTTATTCAGTGGAATGTTCACCGGCAATTACATCGCAGATCCTGGTTGTGGGAATTCCATAAAGTGCATCACAGTGTTAAGGAAATGGGCTTTGCCGCTCAGTTTCGTTTTCACTTTATGGAAACGATCATATATAAGACAATTCAATACATTCCACTCGCCATGATAGGTTTTGGAATTAAAGAATTCTTTGTGGTGCATATGTTCGCCGTACTGGTGGGGCATCTTAATCATGCTAATCTAGGCTGGAATTATGGACCTTTAGGATATATTTTTAATAACCCCAGAATGCACATTTGGCATCATAGTAAACAATTGCCACCTGAACATCCTCATGGTATGAATTTCGGTTTGAGTTTGAGCATTTGGGATTATATCTTTGGAACAGCCTATGTTCCTGAAAACGGAAAAAATATTGAAATTGGTTTTAAAGGAGATGAAAATTTTCCTGAAGATTTTAAGAATCAAACCTTACTTCCTTTCAGAAGGA
>NZ_JBLVTL010000003.1:445520-487345 GCF_048285835.1 Christiangramia aquimixticola | reverse complement strand
ATCTGAAATTATGATTATAAAACAATTTAAAGATAGCCCATTGGCCCATTATTCTTACGCTATTGTAAGTAATGGAGAAATGGCCCTGGTAGACCCTTCAAGAAATCCGCTGGATTATTATAAGTATGCTGAAGAGCAAAAAGCAAAGATTGTAGCGGTATTTGAAACTCACCCGCATGCCGATTTTGTTAGTAGCCATATGCAGATTCATGAAGAAACCGGAGCTACTATTTACGTAAGTAAACTGGTTGGCGCAGATTATCCTCATAAAGGATTTGATGATGGTGATGCTCTTAAAATAGGAAACGCCGAATTTAAAGCGATCAATACTCCCGGACATTCACCGGATAGTATAACCATAGTGGCTAAAGAAGATGGTGAAACCGCTTTGTTCACCGGTGATACACTTTTCATTGGGAATGTTGGTAGACCAGATCTTAGAGAGAAAGCTGGGAATATGACTGCAAAGAGAAAAGAACTTGCCAGCGCAATGTATAATACCATTAAAACCAAGTTTACAGATCTTCCTGATGATGCTTTGGTATATCCTGCCCATGGTGCCGGTTCCCTTTGTGGAAAGAACATGAGCGATGCTTCTTCAAGTACTCTTGGAAATGAGCGTCAGGGTAACTGGGCTTTTAAAGAGCAGACAGAAGAGGAATTCGTGGAAGAGATCCTGAAAGATCAGCCATTTATTCCGGCATATTTCGGCTTCAATGTAGATATCAATAAGCAGGGACCGGAAAATGTTCAGAGAACTAAATGGGCGACTTCACTCAAGGTGAATGTTGATGAGGTTGCATTAAAAGATGTGGTGGTAGTAGATACCAGAGATGAAGCTTCTTTTAAAGCAGGTCACTTGCCAAACAGTATCAACATTATGGCAAGATCTGAAAGTGATAAATATGAAACCTGGCTGGGAGCAATCATTAAGCCTGAAGAAGCTTTCTACCTTGTAATAGATTCAGTTGATAATCTTGAGGAATTATTGGAAAGAACCGCTAAGATAGGTTACGAGAAACAAGTGAAAGCCGTACTTACTTTAAGTCAGGAAGTATCTAAAAAGTCAGATGAGTTCGATCTTGAAGACTTTAAGGCAAACAAGGACAACTATACTATTGTGGACATTAGAAACAATAATGAGGTTGCTGAAGGTAAGATCTTTGAAGATGCCATCGCAGTTCCTTTAAACGAACTAAGAGATGAAGCAGATAAGATTTCATCAAGCAAACCAATCGTTGTTCACTGTGCAGGTGGATACAGATCTGCTGCCGGAAGTAGTATTCTGGATAAGATCTATAAGGACACTAAAGTGTACGATCTAAGTGAAGCCATTAAGGACTTCAAATAATATAAGCTTAGTTCTCTATCAAACCAAAACCCCGGATCTCGCATCCGGGGTTTTTTTATGGGTAGTAACGTGCATTATTTGTTATAGTGACCATGGTTGAACTGACTCTATGTTAACTCCGTCATTGCGAGCGCAGCGAAGCAATCTTTTGATTGGACCAGAAGTCACCTTTCTATCGACCTTTGTTGCGACCGTCATTGCAAGTGAAACGAAGCAATCTGGGTAATTAATGACTGCATCAACCATCATACGCTCCGTCATTGCGAGCGCAGCGAAGCAATCTTCCGTGTGTTTCTGGGTTTCACCTACCCACATACGCTCCGTCATTGCGAGTGAAACGAAGCAATCTCACGACAGGAGTAGGAAACACGTAGGAACCAGAAAAGTTGATTCGTAAACCAACCGGCAGACTGCTTCAGTCGTTACCCTCCTTCGCAGTGACGGTGAAAAGTTAGCTCCGTCATTGCGAGCGCAGCGAAGCAATCTCACCAAATGAGCAGAAAACAAGTACGAACCTAAAACAATGATTCATAAACCAACAGGCAGACTGCTTCAGCCATTCCACTCCTTCGCAGTGACGGTGACTGGGTGGTAGCGGTCATTTACCTTTTTAAAGCAATTTTCTTATGAATTCCTGGGTTTTACCAACCACCAAACGCTCCGTCATTGCGAGCGCAGCGAAGCAATCTCACGATAGGAGTAGGAAACATGTAGGAACCAGAAAAGTTGATTCGTAAACCAACAGGCAGACTGCTTCAGTCGCTACCCTCCTTCGCAGTGACGGTGAAAACTTAGCTCCGTCATTGCGAGGGAAGCGAAGCAATCTCACGATGGAAGCAGGAAACATGTATGAACCTAAAACAGTGATCCATCAACCAACACGCAGACTGCTTCAGTCGCTACCCTCCTTCGCAGTGACGGTGGCAGAGAAGTAGCAGTCATTAATCATTTTAAAGCAACTTGCAATCGAACCTCTTTTAGCTCCGTCATTGCGAGTGAAACGAAGCAATCTCACGATAGGAGGGGAGAACAAGTATGAACCGGAAATCAGGAAAATTTCATCAAATTCTCAATCCATTTTCCTTTTACCTAAAAAGTTTCCATGAAAATACCATCCATTACTTCATAATTTGAGATTTCTGCAACACCGGATACTTCCTAAATTTTCTATATTTACACCGCTACGGTTAAAAACAATCAAATACTCACGTATTTATGGATAAAAAATACAAAGTCAGAGTAAATAATAATTTCGATTTCGAATTCTCTGAAAGCGAGATCGAGGCTCTTGACACTCAAAAAACTTCAGATTCTAATTATCATATCTTAAAGAACAATAGATCCTTTAAAGCAGCGCTAACAGGGGCAGATTTCCATGCCCGTTCTTATGAGGTTCACATCAATTCCAATATCTATTCAGTCAAGATCAATAACGATCTGGACTTGCTAATAGATGAAATGGGACTTTCTCTTGGAACCTCCCAGCAGATCAACGATATCAAAGCTCCAATGCCCGGACTTATCCTTGAAGTAAACGTAAAGGAAGGTGATGAGGTGAAAGAAGGCGATTATTTGCTGGTTCTGGAAGCCATGAAAATGGAAAACACCCTAACCGCACCTCGCGGCGGAGTAGTGAAATCTGTTACTGTATCAAAAAGTGATACCGTTGAAAAAAATCAGTTGTTGATCGAGATGGAGTAATCCTTCTGTGAATTCAGCAAAACATAAAGAATTTAATATTAATGAGAAGTCACCTCGCCTAATGGGGAGGTCTTATTAAAATTACAGCATGAAAAAAATATTAGTAGCAAACCGGGGAGAGATCGCATTACGCGTGATGAAAACCGTGAAGCGAATGGGAATTCAAACGGTTGCGGTTTATTCTACAGCCGATAGAAATGCTCCTCACGTAAAATTTGCCGATGAAGCTGTTTGTATAGGTGCAGCGCCTTCAAGTGAATCTTACCTTAGAGGAGATAAAATAATTGAAGTAGCCAAAGAACTAAACGTGGACGGGATTCATCCCGGCTATGGTTTCTTAAGTGAAAATGCCTCTTTTGCCGAAGCGGTGGAAAAAAACGGAATCACCTGGATTGGTCCTGGCTCTAAAGCTATCAAAGTGATGGGTAGTAAACTGGCGGCCAAGGATGCGGTAAAAAAATACGACATCCCCATGGTACCCGGAATCGATGAGGCTATTACCGATGTGGAGAAAGCTAAAGCCATTGCCCGGGATATTGGTTTCCCAATTCTTATAAAAGCTTCTGCCGGTGGTGGTGGAAAGGGAATGAGAGTGGTAGAGCAGGAAAAGGATCTTGAAGACCAGATGAAACGAGCCATCAGCGAAGCCGAATCGGCATTTGGTGACGGATCTGTTTTTATAGAAAAATATGTTTCTTCTCCTCGTCATATTGAGATTCAGGTATTATCAGATACCCATGGAAATCACTTACACCTCTTTGAAAGAGAATGTAGCGTGCAGCGGAGACATCAAAAAGTGGTGGAAGAAGCACCGTCTGTCGTGCTGGATGATACCTTAAGAAAACAAATGGGTGAAGCTGCTGTAAAAGTTGCCAAAGCCTGTGATTATGTTGGAGCGGGGACTGTGGAATTCTTATTCGATGAGAACCGTAATTTCTACTTCCTGGAAATGAATACCCGTTTGCAGGTAGAGCACCCGGTAACCGAATATATTACCGGAGTGGATCTGGTAGAACAACAAATCCTGATTGCCCGAGGTGAAAAAATAAGTTTTTCTCAGGATGATCTTAAAATTTCCGGCCACGCGCTGGAATTAAGGGTTTATGCTGAAGATCCTCTGGAAGACTTTATGCCAAGTACCGGAACTCTTGAAAAATACAAAATTCCTGCAGGGGAAGGCATTCGTATGGATAATGGTTTTGAAGAAGGGATGGAAGTTCCTATCTATTACGACCCTATGCTGGCCAAGCTTATCACTTACGGGAAAACCCGTGAGGAAGCGATTCAAATGATGATCAAAGCTATTGACGATTATATTGTAGAAGGTGTAAGCACTACTCTTGCCTTCGGAAAATTTGTTTTTCAGCATGAAGCCTTTAGAAGCGGGGATTTTGATACTCATTTTGTAAAGAAGTATTATTCGCCGGATGCCCTTAAGGAAGAAACCGAAAAAGAGGCGAAACTGGCAGCTTTGATGGCTTTAAAGCAATATTTAAAAGACAAGGAACAACTTAGAATTCCTTTAAACTAATTCCAGAAAATTCAGAATCATAGACATGAGTCAGAATATACATAAATTAAAAGAAATGATCGCAGAAGCCCATAAGGGTGGAGGCGAGAAGAGAATAGCGAAGCAACACGAAAAGAAGAAGCTTACCGCGCGGGAAAGGGTGGAATACCTGCTTGACGAAAATTCTTTCGAAGAAATAGGTATTCTGGTAACCCATCGAACTACCGACTTTGGGATGGAGAAACAACAATTCTACGGAGACGGGGTGGTGACCGGTTATGGAACCATTAATGGCCGACTGGTTTATGTGTTTGCTCAGGATTTTACTGTTTTTGGAGGTTCGCTTTCTGAAACTCACGCCGAAAAGATCTGTAAGATCATGGACATGGCGGTGAAAGTAGGTGCGCCAATAATTGGTTTAAATGATTCCGGGGGAGCCAGAATTCAGGAAGGTGTAAAATCACTGGGTGGTTATGCCGATATTTTTCACAGAAATGTAAAAGCTTCTGGGGTTGTACCTCAAATTTCAGCGATCATGGGACCATGTGCCGGGGGAGCGGTTTATTCTCCGGCGATGACAGATTTCACGCTGATGGTGGAAGATACTTCCTATATGTTCGTGACGGGACCTAACGTTGTGAAAACTGTGACTAATGAAGAGGTGACTTCAGAAGAATTAGGAGGTGCGAGCACGCACTCTACAAAATCTGGAGTTACTCATATAACTGCTGCGAATGATATCATCTGCCTTGAGAACATCAAGCAGTTGATAAGTTACATGCCGCAGAATAATAAAACCGCACCAGATAAGCTTCCGTTCGAACTTGGTGATGAACATAGAGAAGTTCTGGAAAATATAGTGCCGGATAGTTCTAATAAGCCTTACGACATGCATGAGGTGATCCAGGGGATCATAGATGAAGATTCATTCTTTGAAATTCATAAGAATTATGCCGATAATATCATCGTGGGATTTGCGAGAATTGGCGGCCGCAGTGTTGGTGTAATTGCCAATCAGCCCATGAGTTTGGCGGGCGTTCTGGATGTGGATTCTTCTAAAAAAGCAGCGAGGTTCACCAGATTCTGTGACTGTTTCAATATTCCGTTACTGGTGCTGGTAGATGTTCCGGGATTCCTTCCGGGGACAGATCAGGAGTGGAACGGGATCATTTTACATGGTGCTAAGCTACTTTATGCCCTGAGTGAGGCAACCGTTCCAAAAGTTACGGTGATCACCAGAAAAGCCTATGGTGGTGCTTATGATGTGATGAATTCTAAACATATTGGTGCCGACTTTAACTATGCGTGGCCAACTGCCGAAATTGCGGTAATGGGAGCAAAAGGAGCATCTGAGATCATTTTTAGAAAAGAGATTTCCCAGGCTGATGATCCTGAACAAAAACTGGCAGAAAAAGAAGCGGAATATGCTGAAAAATTTGCCACTCCATTCGAAGCCGCTAAAAGAGGTTTTATTGATGAAGTCATCATGCCGAAGGATACCAGAAGAAAGCTGATCAAAGCATTTAGTGCACTGGAAAATAAATCGGTTTTAAGGCCTAACCGAAAGCACGGGAATATTCCATTATAATATTAATTATAGGATGCTGAAAAGTCTTCAGCATCCTTTTTCCTTTCTTTATATAAATGCCGATTTATGAAATTCAACAGGATCGTTTGTGTGGATCATGCCAAGCTTAATGATAAAACCATTAAGCAGCTCGATCAATATAGCGATACTAAAGTTGAGGTTTATTCAGATTACCCGGAAACCGACGAGGAAATAATCAGGCGGATTGAAGATGCTGAAGCCGTGATCGTTTCCTGGAGAACTCAGCTCCATAAAGAAATTATCGATGCCTGTCCAAAGCTTAAATATATTGGCATGGCTTGCAGTTTATTTGATGATGAATCTGCGAATGTTGCTGTAAAACACGCTCGGGAGAAAGGGATTACGGTAAAAGGTATTTTTGATTATGGAGATCCCGGAGTAGCAGAATTCATTATTTCTGAACTCATTCAATTTCTTAACGGTTATAAAGGCCCTCAATGGAAAGAAACCCCGCTGGAGTTAACCGATTTAAAAATTGGAATTACAGGACTTGGAGTTACGGGGAAATTGCTGGCAGATTGTCTACTACCTTTCGGCGCCGATCTTTATTACCATAGCCGCACCAGGAAAAAAGACTTTGAAGCGAAAGGAGTAAAGTTCCTGAAATTTGAAGATCTGCTGCAAAAATGTGAGGTGCTGAGTTTTCATCTTCCCAAGAACACCTGTGTAATGGAAGAAGATCATTTCAAAGCATTTAACCAACCTAAGATCCTGATCAATACCTCCCTGGGTTTACCCTTTGAACCTGAAGCTTTTGTTGAATGGGTGCAAATAGAAGGGAATTATGCAATTTTTGATGCCGATGGAAAAAGTGACTTGAAAGATGAGGTCCTGAATTTGCCTCAGGTTTTAGCCTCTAAAAAAAGTGCCGGCTGGTCAGCTCAAACTCATGTAAGGCTTTCACAAAAAGTACTACAAAACCTAAGTGAGTTTTGTAAGGAAAACCAGCAGTAATGTAACTATTGTTACTGTGAACAGCTGTTTGTTATTGTTTATTTGTATCTCAAATTAAAACTATGGATTTAATATTACAACCCTGGCCCTGGTATGTTGCCGGACCGTTAATCGCCCTGATCATGTTTATGCTGATCTTTATGGGTAAACAGTTTGGAATGTCTTCCAATTTAAGAACCATGTGTACCATGTGTGGTGCAGGTAAAACAGCCGGATTTTTCGATTTTAACTGGAAAGCCCAGAAATGGAATCTGGTAGTAGTTATTGGAGCAGCTCTTGGGGGATTTATCGCCATGAACTTTCTAACTGCTGAAGCTGCCGTAGCCATTAACCCGGATACCGTTTCCAACTTGAAAGAGCTTGGTTTTAATAGTGCCGGAAATGCATATTTGCCGGACGAACTATACAGCCTTGAAGCTTTAACCGACTGGAAAGCGCTTAGTATATTGATTATAGGAGGTTTATTGATAGGTTTTGGAGCAAGATGGGCAGGAGGATGTACTTCCGGACATGCCATCTCCGGACTTAGTAACCTGCAATTGCCTTCGCTAATAGCGGTAATAGGATTTTTCCTTGGCGGATTGTTTATGGTACATGTATTATTTCCTTTAATATTTTAGAAGATGAGAGTAATAGGTTATTTATTTATAGGTATATTTTTCGGGATCGTAATGTTTAAATCTGAAGCCGCTTCATGGTTCAGGATTTATGAAATGTTCCAGTTCCAGGCGTTTCACATGTATGGAATTATAGGGTCTGCATTGATCCTGGGAATAATTGGAGTACAATTGATCAAGAAAAAAGGAGCCAAAGATCTTAATGGTGAAACCATCAGTTTCGCACCAAAAGAAAAAAGCTTTAGCAGGTATATGTTTGGTGGGATAATTTTTGGTCTTGGCTGGGCGCTTGCAGGTGCTTGTCCCGGTCCTATCTACACCTTGATAGGTGCAGGTTATGTTTCAGTGATCGTGGTATTGCTTGCTGCTTTATTAGGAACTTACATTTACGGATTATTGAGAGACAAACTTCCTCATTAAACGCATAATTTTCAACAAAATAAAGATCCTGGAATTATCGAATTTCAGGATCTTTTGGTTTAAGGATTTGAGAATACTTCAAGGCCGTTATTATTCTACTTTTTCAGCTTTTAGATATAATTCATTAGCCCTGATCTTATCGATCATCGTCTTTCCTTTTTCGGCCATAGCTTTCCACTTTTCAGAATTATGCACCTTATCATAAGTGGCTGCATCCGGCCAGACACCTTCCATAAAGTATTGATAGTTTTCGCTATTATCTCCGGGGATCTTATATAAATGATAACCTGCATTGGTAAATCCTTCCTCGCTTATGGCCTGATTCATTTCCTTTAGAAAGTCGCTCAGCTCCTTTTCAGTTACCTCTTCGGGAAGTTCGAATAAATGCAAACTTTTTTTACTTGGGACGGCTTGCTTCAATTCCACCTGAATAATTTCAAAAGCATTATCACCTGCATTTGCCGGCTCGTGACTGGATGGTCCCGTCCATAGTACTTTTCCGGCTTTTTCGTCCAGATCATGAACTTTCCCATCCGGCGTTTTCATTTTGCCTTTAGAATCGGTGAGAAAGACTACCACCCCTTCAGGATGACTATGCATCTTTGATTTTTCACCAGGTTTATATTGAATTCTCAGCACCCTTACCTGGTCATTTTCTAATTCAACCTTATAATGTTCAGGATCTATTTTTGCAGCATCCTGAGCTAGTAATTCCGGAACGGGTATGAGCAATAGCCCTAGGATATACAGGAATACGATATTATATTTTTTCATACTGTAATTTATTTAGCGAGTTGCCGGGAATGTTTCCCCTAATAATTTTTAAGTGGAAGATTTTCGATCCGGTCGTTTCTTACTTATTCATATAAGATAACTCCGGGCTTACATGTCCTTTTACAGTTTCCTTTTTAGAAATGGTTTTTTCGATCTTGTCAAAGATTGATTTTCCTTCTTCTCCAATTAACTGTTGTGTCTCTGTGCGAAGTTTTTCCAGTGCTTCCGGATTCTCAGCGGCTACTGCTACAAGAAAGTAACTTCCCATGGTCCCAAATCCACTTTTATAAACTCTGTAATACAATTTCGCGTCTTTACTGGTATAAAGTTCTTTTACGGCCATGGCAAGTTCTTCTGCTTTCTCCCATTTTCCCGGAGGAATATGGTAATACACTAGTTCCCGGTAATTCTGGCTTTCGGGAGCTTGCGTGATACCTTCCGGCATATAAGAGAGCTCTTTATCTAACCTTATTACATAATCACCATGCTCTGTAAAGGTCTCTCCATATGATTCAAACAATTTACCATAGGCTTCTTCTCCCATGCTGTTTTTAAGCTCTTCAAAAGGATTTTTATCCAAATCGGCTATATTTTTAATGGGCGTGAGATACATGAATCTGTTATTTTCCCCTACAAAGGTTAACCAGCTCATGTCTTTCATCTTATGATCCTTCGCAGCTTTTAGAATGTCTTTATCTAATTGTTTATGCTTTTCCAGCATATCGGCTTTTACCCGGTCTTCGTGTACTACATACATCTGATATCTGTCGCTCTGCGCCCAGGCCATTGTGGAAAGGAATACAAAGAGCAACAAGACCGTAATTGATTGGTTTGATTTCATTTGGTTTAAAATTTATGGTTAATGACCTATCAAGTTAGCAATCAAAGCCGGGAGATAAATTGAATTAAGGACGAAGTGGTCCAAATTTTTAGCAGGAAGGCAGATCTACTTTCCTAAGGCTATAAAGTCCTCTGAATAAAAGAAGTTTAGATCACCTGAAGATGAGTGAATAGTTCCTGCCGCATATTTTTGCTTATAGGAAGTGAATGTGCTGAGATAACCACAAAATTATTCCCGATTTCATCTATATGGGATATGTTGACAATATAAGATCTGTGTATCCTTAAAAAGCGCTTATCCGTTAATTTTTCATCGACTTCCTTAAGCGTGGTTACGATCAAATAATTACGATCTTTTGTAAAAACCCGGCAGTAATTTCTATCAGCTTCTATATACCTAATGTCGTCCAGGGATAATTTCAGCATCTTATCACGATTCCGGATAAAAATCCGGTCTTTTAGAAAACAATGCTCCTTATTTTTAACTTTAGATTTACCGGCTTTTTTTTGAAGTTTCCTAAATGAATCTGTAAGGCCTTTTTTTAGTTTCTTCTTTCCATTAACGACTGTTTCCGGTAAAAGTTTATCAATTATTCCGGGATTGGATTTATTAAAATAAATAATTGGTGATGCGAATTTACTGCTTTTGGGATTTTCAGATTCTATACCATTTAATTCACCTTTTAAACTTTCGTCCAACAGAATAAGGTCAGGAAATTCCTGTTCAATAAAATGAAGCGCATCTTTGGTCCTGGAAAAGATCCCGGTTATATTATACCCAAGCCTGTTAAGCTCCAGGGATAACCTTGCAGCTAAGGGAATATCATTTTCAACAATTATTATTTTCTCCCGCCCGTACATTCAGTAAATTTTAATAAATATACTGAAAGTATTGAAAATCAGTATTATAGATGTTTTACTGTATTTTCGAACTTTTGGGAGAGGTGGGGTAGAACGAAGGTAAAGTAAGATGATATTTAACTACCACCAGCCTGATGCTAATAACGGTTAAGGAGGTAACAACATATATGATATCTGCATCCACACCCCAGTCATATAATGTAACATACGCAAGTGCCCCTATTAAACAAGCAGTCGCATAGATCTCTTTTCTAAAAATCACCGGGATCTCATTACATAAAATATCACGTATAACTCCACCAAAAGTACCGGTCATGGCGCCCAGTGCAACAGAAATAATGGGATCCAGCCCATTCATGATCCCTGTTTCAACCCCGGTAATGGTAAATACCCCAAGGCCAATAGTATCGAATAAAAAAAGCGATTTTTTTAAATAATCCAATTTATTCCTGAAAACGATGGCAAAGATGGTCACAACCCCAATTAGATAGACATACACTGTATTTTCCATCCAGGCAACAGGTGTATTTCCAATAAGGATATCACGTACGGTTCCGCCTCCAATTGCCGTTACAAAAGCAATAATAAAGATCCCGAAAAGATCCAGGCGCCTGTTCATTGCAGATAATGCTCCGGAAATCGCAAAAGCGATGGTCCCCAGTATATCAAGTATGTTGAATAAACTCAATTCCATTCTTGGCAAAGGTAATTTTATCTTTTAAATTTGTTCAATAGAGGTTGAGATAACTCCTTATTTTTCAGCTTTATTAACATATAGACTTTATTAATCATTATAAGTGTAAGTTTCGAAGCAAACTACCTACTTTTATACCATTGAAAATCAACTAAGATGAGCGAAACTATAGAAAGAGTAAAATGTTTGATTATTGGGTCCGGTCCTGCCGGATATACCGCTGCAATATATGCCGCCAGAGCTGATATGAAACCGGTTATGTATACTGGTCTTGAGCCGGGTGGACAATTAACCACAACCACAGAAGTTGATAATTTTCCGGGATATCCAGAAGGTATCGATGGTCCAAAAATGATGATGGATCTTCAGCAACAGGCTGAACGTTTTGGTACTGAAGTGAGAATTGGAATGATCACCGAAGTGGATTTTTCTAAAGAAGTTGGTGGAATTCACAAAGCCAAAGTAGATAACAAGACCTGGATCGAAGCAGAATCTGTGATCATTTCTACAGGAGCTACGGCGAAATATCTTGGACTTCCAAGTGAACAGCGTTTAAGAGGTGGAGGAGTTTCTGCCTGTGCCGTTTGTGACGGATTCTTTTATAAAGGCCAGGATGTTGCGATAGTTGGAGGTGGGGATACCGCTGCGGAAGAGGCAACTTATCTTGCCAATATCTGTAATAAAGTGACCATGCTGGTGCGTAAGGATTACATGAAAGCATCCAAGGCAATGCAGCATAGGGTGGAGAATACTAAAAATATTGATCTTAAATATAATACTGAAGTTGACGAAATCCTGGGAGAACAGGTAGTGGAAGGTTTACGAATGGTAAATAATCAAACAGGGGAGAAGGAAGAGATCAAAATCACCGGATTCTTTGTGGCTATTGGACATAAACCTAATACCGATATTTTCAAGAATTGGATAGATATGGATGATACCGGTTATATTGTAACTCAGGGGAAATCAACCAAAACCAATATCCCGGGTGTATTTGCCTCCGGAGATGTTCAGGATAAAATCTATCGCCAGGCAGTGACCGCTGCAGGAACCGGTTGTATGGCTGCTTTAGATGCAGAAAGATATCTTGCTGAAATTGAAAATGAAGATGATATTCAAAAACCTCAAACAAGACCTGAAACTGTTTAAGGATTGAGTTCTATAAAGCAAAAAGTCCCGCCTTTGGCGGGACTTTTTTTGTTTAGAGTATTTCGATTTAATTATCGGTTTTTACTTTAACCTCTCCGTCATCGATCTTTACTTTGGTTTCACTGCCATCAGCACGGTCAACCTTTTTCTTGTATTCACCGTCATCCTTTTTTATCTTGATCTCGTCACCTTCAGGTGTTTCGATCTTGATCTTATCACCACCATCTTTAACTTCAACTTTATTATCTGGATCGCTCATCATGCGCTCCACCTCGGTTTTTTCAGCCTCTTCTTCTTTCTGCTCATTTCGGCAGGAAATAATAGCGGTGGATAAAAAAATCACTAGTAAGCCGTAGCTGATTAATTTTTTCATGTTTAATTGAATTTGGTTATCAATGTAAAACTAACCAATTGTTAATAATTTGATTCCGGGCTTCGGAAAACTTTAGCACTTGGTTACTTGAATAAACCCCTGCTGAATTCCTTTTTGGCAAGTTTGGCTTCATCTGTAAACTTGTCCAGGACTATATGCGGCTGGTTATAAATTTCCAGTTCACTTTTACCGGATAGGGAAACATTGATGGAATCCTTGGCATTTACTTTGGCTTCAGAATTTCCCTGCGCCAGCACATTGGCTTTTAATGCCGCTAGATTCTCCCCTTCAAATTTGGAAGATTGATCTAACCTTAGCTGAAGTTCTGCAGTTTCACCTTCAATTTTTCCGGATGCCTTTTCATATAAATCAATGTCCATTAAAGGGGCATTAAAAAGTGCTTCTACCTTGGAGGACTGATTCAATTGACAAACTATTTCCTGTGCGGTTACATTTAATTGAGCTTTGGCGCCGTCTCCGTTCACTAATTTAAATTTATTGGAAGTGATGGTCAAATAAACCTTCGCATCATTGGAAGTTTCCAGAGTAAAGTCCTTCACATAGATATCCTGAAGTGACTCCATTTCTACTTCTCCGCCAACGAGTAAGCTTCTTAAAGTATCGGCAAATGTTACCTTAAGTTCCAGTGCTTTGGTCCTTACAAGTTGCTTGATAGGTTTTATGTATAGCACGCCGTCTCTAACATCGGTTAGAATTAAATCATGAACATTATCATCTGCTTTTATTTCCACCTGCGGCTGCCGGCCTTTCAAAATTCCTATTTTGAACTCTCCCGTCATTTCAATGGTATGGAAGGGGGCAAGTTCGTGTTGTTCAGTTTTGACATTTCTACTGCCTTTAACCTTATCCTGTGCAAGACCGGAAGCGAAAATAAACAGTAAGAGAATGGGTGATTTTTTTATCATATAAATTGTTTAGAATACTAAAATATACAAAAAGCCTCCATTTGGAGGCTTTTTTATCTTATCCTTTAAAAATCAGAGGTAAATCAAGACACTTTTTGGAAATATTCATTTTTAACTAACCGTTGATTTCTATCCCGTCGTCATCAATTTTTACACGATTCTTTTTTCCTTCACGAACTTCGATCCCGTTACTGTCTACCTTGATCTTTATTTCTTCATTGTCAAAATCATCTGTAGGGTCGTGGTCTTCATCTTCGTCTTCTTCCCAGAAATCATCATCCTCATCATCCCAGCTGTCGTTATCGGGGCAGTCGGCACATAGCGTTTCATTGGCCATAATTTTTAGATAATGTTCTTCCTGCCCACTAATGATGATGTCGCCGTACCAGTCTTCATTCATATGAAAAGAGGAAATATTATTATCGGCAAACAGGGTGGAGCCTTCAGGTAAAAACAAAGTGATCTTTATATTCTGGTCACGGTATCCATATGTTGCCGGAGTGTAATAATAACTGTTCAATAACAATTCATTTCCCTGGATGGTATGAGAATATTTAATGTTCTCTGCCCGGTTTCTGGCATCTGTATAATCCTTTCCCTGAGCATATCTGGTGACTTCAATCTTAGCTAAAGAATCTCTGGTGGACTTTACAATAAGCCTGATGTCGTTACCCACGATCATTTTTTCACCATTTTCGTAAGCGATTCTAAAATCTGAAGACCTCCATTTTTTGCCGGTAAGTTCAGAGTTGTGTTTCATCTTTAAAAACAGGGTGTCTGATGCTCTTACGGGTAGGGTTTCCAATGCGGTATATTCCCCGTCAAATGCTCTGTGCGTGATTTGAGTTATTCCAATTACGCTGAGACCTAAAACTGAAATGATCCAGATGCCCAGTAAAGACAGTTTGGCAATTCTACCCATGGATTTAAGGTTTTTAACCAGGATCTTCAATCCAAGAACAAAAAGGAAGAAGAAAGGAATACCAAAAGCTAAGAAACCAAGTAAAAATATGAGCCAAAGCGGAGTTTCACTGCTTAACACATTCACATATTCTGCCCACGGGGCTTCAATGATCCCAAATGTGCCCACCGCAAATAGTCCAACAAATAGCATTATTAGGGCAGAACCTGCAAATAATAACACCATAACTCCAATAAATTTCACAATAAGTTTCAGACAGAACTTGATAATACTACCAAGACTTGTAGCCGCTGAGCTGGCACCGGCAGAAGCCTTTTTGCCATATCTTTCATAGTCTACATTTTTTATACTGTCTGAAACATCGTTAAAACCCTCGCGAATTTTTTTCTCGATATTACTTACGGTGACCTCCTCTCCACGCATTGCAAGTTTATCTGCAGTTGATTTAGCTTCCGGAACAAAGATCCAGAAGGCGATATAGATAAGGACAAATCCTCCACTTGAAAAGATGGTCAATAAAACCCACAACAGTCTTACCCAAATGGCTTCTATTCCCAGGTAATGTCCAAGCCCAGAAGAAACGCCTCCAACATAACCGCTCTCGGTATCACGGAAGAGTTGTTTCCCTATGCTTTTTAATCTCTGCGTGCGTTTTGGTTCATCTTCAAAGATTTCTTCATCTACCATATAATCTTCAGGTTGTCCCATGATAGTGATCACTTCTTCAACTTCTTTAATACCTATTACCTGCCGCTCACTGCTTACCTTTTCATTGAATAATTCAGCAATACGTGCTTCGATATCTGAAAGGATCTCCTCACGGCCCTGAGTATTCGAAAAAGATTGCCGTATGGTCTCCAGGTAACGCTGAAGTCTGGCATATGCATCCTCATCTATATGGAAGAAGATACCGGCAAGGTTTATATTTACTGTCTTATTCATGGTTTTTATTTTTTTGAGTGGTTACGATATTTACTGCTGTTTGAAGATCTTCCCAGGTGCTGGTTAGTTCCCGTAAAAAGATCTTTCCGGTTTCGGTAAGGCCGTAATATTTTCTTGGCGGCCCACTGGTGGATTCTTCCCAGCGATAGTTAAGAAGTCCGGCGTTTTTTAATCTGGTTAGTAGGGGATAAATAGTTCCTTCTACAACCAGTAGCTTTGCATCTTTCAAGGTGTCCAGAATCTCCGCAACATAGGCGTCTTCGTCTTTAAGAACGGAGAGGATGCAATATTCCAGAACACCCTTACGCATTTGGGCTTTGGTATTTTCAATCTTCATAGTGTTTGTTTTTGGGTGTCATTAAACTGTTCATTTTTTGATTGATTAAATTGATGATGATGATCGTTCGGTTTTGCCGAACCTAAAAAATTGATGGTTAAAGGGTATTTATAAGCTTTCCCTTCACTTGCTTTCATACTTGCCGAGATTACTGCAAATATTTCAAGTACAAATAATCCCAGTAAGAGCGTAATGATGGTTGCCGCTATCACAAAGAAGGGAAATGCTTCAGAAAAAGTTTCTATTTGAAAAGGTTCATTGATAAAATAGAAATCTTCTCCCATACTAAGTTGTACTCCGTAGTAGATGAAAGAAGCAACCCCAACCGTTAGTAAAAATACCATGTAAAGGAATGTGCTTATTTGAAAGTTTAAGGCATTCCGCCCATGTTGATCTACAAATGAATCTTTCCTTTTACCCATCCATAATAATAAGGGGAAGATGAAATTCCCTAATGGGATAAAGTACTTGGTGAAAACCGAGAGATGAAGCACGGCTGCCAGGGTTTGATTGATATCGTTTGATTTTTTTGTCATTTTGATTTGATGATTAGTTTGATTAAAAGATGATGGTGATTATAACGTAAGAGTAGATCAAAGCTATTATTAAATAGATCCCGGTTTTCTCCGAAATTAGCCTGCTTTCTACCTTAACTGACTGATGATTAACTGAATTTTTCATGATGAATTTTGATTGACAATTATATAACCTATTATGATCTTATACAAATATATGTCTAAAAGAAGGTATTATGCAAAACAAAGTACTTAAATTTAACAAAAAATTAAGATGAACCAAGTAAAACATATTTCCTACTTTTATAGAAATCTTTATAAATCCTATCTAATGAAGCTGTCCCCTAAAAAACTTAACTCCTTTTTAATGTTTAAATTACCAAGTGCCTGGTTAAGCGGAGTTAGGGTTAAACATTTGGATCAAACCGAATGTCAGGTTAAGGTTAAACATTCATGGATCAATCAGAATCCATTCAACTCAATGTATTTTGCAGTACAGGCAATGGCGGCAGAACTTAGTACCGGAGCATTGGTGATGAGCAAAATTCAGCAATCCAATAAAAAGGTTTCCATGCTGGTGGCTCAAAACAAATCGGTTTTTTCAAAAAAAGCTACCGGCAAAATAAGTTTTACCTGTTATGATGGGAATGTGGTTAACGAAGCTCTTACCCGAGCCATTGCAACCGGGGAGGGGCAAACCTTCTGGATGAAATCTATTGGAATCAATGAAAAAGGAGAAGATGTTTCCACCTTCGAATTTGAATGGTCTATAAAACTTAAATAATAGAAGTAACAATCCCGGCATTTTTCCTACCTATTGATAAGACATTACATCAATCAAAATTTTTAAATTATGAATGCACACGAAATCGATTTTGAAATTTTCGGGGAAGAAATGCAGTATGTGGAGCTGGAGCTTGACCCACGGGAGGCAGTGATCGCCGAGGCCGGCAACTTTATGATGATGGACGATGGGATAAAGATGGATACCATCTTTGGTGACGGGTCCAAACAAAATGAAGGCTTTTTAGGGAAGGTTCTGGGGGCGGGAAAACGCCTGCTTACAGGAGAAAGTTTATTCATGACCATTTTCTCCAACGAGTTATCAGGTAAAAAGAAAATTAGCTTTGCATCGCCCTATCCGGGAAAGATCATTCCCATAGATCTTACAGAGTTTAATGGTAAGTTCATTTGCCAGAAGGACGCATTCCTATGTGCTGCTAAAGGAGTTTCGGTAGGTATCGAGTTTAGCCGTAAACTGGGACGTGGTTTCTTTGGAGGAGAAGGATTTATAATGCAGAAACTCGAAGGTGATGGAATGGCCTTTGTTCATTCCGGAGGAACCATGGCAAAAAAAGAATTGATGCCGGGGGAAAAACTAAAAGTTGATACCGGTTGTATTATTGGTTTTACTCAAACGGTGAATTATGATATTGAATTTGTTGGCGGAATAAGGAATACCATTTTTGGAGGAGAAGGTTTGTTTTTTGCAAGCTTAACCGGTCCAGGTACAGTATATATTCAGTCCCTACCGTTTAGCAGACTAGCCAGCAGAATTCATCAGGCAGCTCCGCAGGGAGGAGGAAAAGATAAAGGTGAAGGAAGTATTCTGGGAGGAATTGGAGATGTTTTGAGTGGAGATAACAGATTTTAAAATTGTTAAAATTTTAAGAAAATCACTATGTTAAAATTCAATTTAGTATATTGGGATATCAAAAAATAACCACATATAGTTTAAAATTCTACTTTTTTATACTAACCTAAATTTAAATTATTTCAAATTATGGCGAGAGCGATGTTTGAATACACTAAAACTGTATTGAATAAGGTGAGCTTTGATGCAAGCCTATTCTGCAAAGAGGTAGAAAAAGCGATCGATAGATTGCTTCCTCACGAGATCGAAGAGTTACGTCTCTGGATAATTTCGTTAACAAGGCAGAACCCGGAATTAAATCAATGTTTGATTTATTTAAAAACTTAATAAAAAAGCGGCTTTTTAGCCGCTTTTATTTTTAGTTATTCTGGTTCTCTTTCTTCTTGCTAAGCGGACTTATTATTTTGACATTCTGGAAGGTAATTGCACCTTTCACTACTCCGGCAATGGTACTCCGCAGTGCCTCGATGATCTGCATCTTTAATTCACTTCGGTTATAGATCAAACTTACTTCCCGCGCAGGAACAGGGTCCTTAAACATTTTTAAATGCTTCTTTTCCTCTTCTTTGAGTTCCAGAGTATGGAGGTAAGGTAATAAGGTCATTCCAAGTCCATCATTCGCCAGTTTGATCAAAGTTTCAAAACTTCCGCTTTCCAATTGAAGTTGATCCCCTTCATAATCTCTCGATGCATTACAAAGGTTTAATATCCCATCCTTGAAACAATGTCCGTCTTCAAGCAGCAACATTTTGTTGATATCAAGGTCGTCCACATCTATTTTTTCAGAAACCTCGGCATTTACACTTGATGGAATATATGGCACAAAGGGTTCGTAGTACAGTACGTATTCTTTGATTCCGTCCATTTTTAAAGGCGTAGCCGCAATTGCAGCATCAAGGTGGCCTTCCTTTAATTTCTCCAGAATTGCTTCAGTATGTAATTCCTCGATCTTAAGCTTGACCTTAGGGTATTTTTTCATAAAATTCCCAATGAACATAGGCAACAACGTAGGCATGATTGTAGGGATCACTCCCAAACGAAAAATACCACCTATAAATCCTTTTTGCTGATCTACTATATCCTGGATCCTGTCGCTTTCGTTTACAATATTTCTGGCCTGTTGTACGATCTTTTCACCAACTTCAGTTAACTGAATGGGTTTTTTGGTACGATCAAAAATGGTGACTTCCAGTTCATCTTCCAGCTTTTGTATTTGCATACTAAGCGTTGGCTGTGTAACGAATACCTTTTGTGCTGCTTTGGTGAAATTCTGGTGCTCGGCAACAGCAAGTACATAATGAAGCTGGGTGATGGTCATGTTGTAAATTTTGTCTTACAAATGTATAAGTTTTTCTTATATTAAAAATGATTTAACTTAGTTTTATCTATAAGAAAAACTCTCCTTTAGGGGAGAGTTTTCATGCATTTCTTCATTCCATTTAGTTTTAGAAACATGCTCATTTTAGGAGTTTATCGCGAACCATTTTGATGTTAATGGCTCTAGATCCTAAAACCTGATTTCCATTTTTGTATTCTTTCCGGTAAATTTAAAATTGGAATTTCCCCAGGTTGGTGGTCCCATCTCGTACACATTGTTACTGCTCCCATAATCCTCCAGAGGTAGACCATCGATATCAAAATCCATTTGCATATTCATGTTAACATCATGCATAACCAAAATGGCGTAGTTTCCCTCTTTTAAATTTTTAAAGTTAGCGGAAGCTTCTCCTTCAATAATTTCAGCTTTTAAACTTGCCACAGGTGCCTGCATAAAATTGTCTTCTGTATACAAGGCGAAAAGAACCTCCCCGGTGCTTGAAGATACATTGGGTACTTTTACCTCAATGTTTCCTGATTCCGTGTCCTGAGCGTTTACCAGATTTGTAGCTAAAATTGCGAGTAAGAATAAGATAGTTTTCATAATTGTTCGTTTTAAGATTATGAAACAAACTTATCACCGGATCATTCGATTTAAAAAACCATCTGGCTGAACTGTTGAAATTTAAAACTGAATTGTATTAAATAAGCCCTCTGGATTTAATTTCCAGGTATTTATTGATAGTGCTAATGCTCAGCTCCCCGGGAGGGGTAAGAATGGTTTGGATACCGTATTTCTGAAGTTCTTTCGCCATCATGTGTTTATCGTGCACAAATTGTTCAGCGACGGTTTGGTGAGCCGCTTCCTTAATAGTCTCAGGCTCTTCTTTAATTAATTTGGTGACTTCAGTATTTTCAAAGAAAATCACTACCAGAAGATGATTTTTATTAATAGCCTTTAGATAGGGGAGTTGCCGTTTAAGTCCGGACATATGCTCAAAATTTGTGTAGAGCATGACTAAACTTCTTTGCGTTAAGTGTTTCCGAATCCTGGAATACAATATGCCAAAATCACTTTCGTAATGCTGGGTGTTAACCTTATATAATGATTCAAGAATCCGGTTAAGCTGACTTAATCTGGAATTTGCTTTGAGGAAATGATGCACCTCATTGGAGAAATTAAGCAATCCCACTTTATCTTTTTTCCGAAGAGCTACATTAGAGAAAGCCAGAGAACTATTAATTGCATAATCCAGCAAACTCAAGCCATCAAAAGGCATCTTCATCACCCTTCCCGAATCAATTACAGAATATACCGGTTGTGATTTCTCATCCTGAAACTGGTTCACCATTAAACGATTGTGTTTGGCGGTAGTTTTCCAGTTTATCGTTCTAACATCATCCCCCCGCACGTATTCCTTGATCTGCTCAAACTCCAGAGTATGCCCAATCCGTCTGATTTTTTTGATCCCATGCATACTCGTCTTCTGGTGCAAAGCCAGGAAATCAAGTTTCTTCATTTGGATGAATGAAGGGTAGACCTTCACCGGCTGGTCGTAACTAAAAGTATAGCGCTTTCTGACGAGCTTAAAGAAAGTAGAAGCATACACATTTAGATTCCCAAAACGGTATTCTCCACGCTCTTTGGGTAAAAGGGTATATGTAAAAACTTCTTTCTCCCCGGATCTTAAATAAATGGACTTTAAAAAATCCCTTTTCTGAAATTGAACGGGTATTTCATCTATAATTTCGAGATTGACCAGAAACTTATAGCCGTTTTTAAGTTTTATGATTACTTCGTTGAGATCTGAATTTGAAAATTTCTCAGGGACTTTCCTTTTGGCCTGTATCGCATCAACTCTGAATAGGCTAATGATATCAATTAGAACCAACAGCACCAGAATCATACTAAGGATCCAGGTAATACTATACAGCCATTCCTGCCAGTAGGATAAAAGAAATAGCAAAGCGAGGCCAAAGATCAGGTAAAACAGCCTGGAATTAAAGTATAAGTTCCTGAAGAATGCGATCACTATCTCGGGATTTCGATGGATTGGGTTATCATGTCTACAACATTATCTGCCGTCATTCCTTCCATCTCCCTGTCAGGAGACAGGATCAATCTATGACTTAATACCGGTTTCAACGCATTTTTAATATCCTCCGGGATCACGAAATCTCTACCGTTGATGGCAGCAAAAGCTTTGGAAGCATTCATTACCGCAATGGAAGCCCGCGGACTTGCACCCAGATAAAGGTGTGGGTGATTTCTGGTTTTATGGACAAGTTCTGCTATATAATTCATCAGTTTTTCTTCCACCACGATCTCATGTATCTGTTCCCGAAATTCTTCTATTTGCTGCGGACTAATTACCGGTTCGATCCCGGTTTCGGGTAATTTCCCTTTCCTCTCATGATGCGACCTTAAAATTTCAACCTCGTCCTCAAGCTTTGGATAATCAACTTTTATTTTAAAAAGGAATCGGTCGAGCTGAGCCTCAGGCAGAGCATAGGTTCCTTCCTGTTCAATTGGATTTTGAGTGGCGAGCACCATAAAAGGAGGTTGCATTTTATACAAATTCCCGTCGATGGTCACCTGTCTTTCTTCCATAACTTCAAACAAAGCCGACTGGGTTTTAGCCGGTGCCCGGTTAATTTCATCAATTAGTATGATATTAGAAAATACAGGCCCTTTCTTGAATTCAAATTCTGAGGTTTTCATATTAAAAACCGAAGTTCCCAAAACGTCACTCGGCATAAGGTCCGGGGTAAATTGTATTCTGCTAAAGTTGGTGTCCAGACTTTTAGCAAATAATTTTGCAGTTACCGTTTTTGCCACTCCGGGTACCCCTTCAATTAAAACATGTCCATTAGATAACAAACCAACGATCAATAGCTCTACAAAATTTTCCTGACCTACGATGATGCCGGAGAGTTGTTTCATCAGTTTTTCTACTGAATTCTTTAAGCCTTCCAGAGGAATTCGGTTTTCGAATTTTAACTGGTCCGGATTGGTTGAATGTTCTTTATTTTCCATCTTTATTTTTAAATGAATTGATGCGTTCGCTTAATTGCATAAAATCTTTTTTGGAGTGTCTCTGTTGCTCCGGGTAAGCTTTGATCTGCTTGAAAAGTGCTTCCGTAGTTATTGGATCATTACCACTTCTTGCTGAAAGGTTTTGAATAAATTCCTTATCAGGATTTTGAGTTTCCAGTCGGTATTCCAGTCTTATATATTCCAGAAATAACATGATCTTCTTTAATCCCAGTTCGCGATACCTTTGTTGTTCAAGGTATAAATTGGCAATGGTCCCTGTGTACTCAAATGATTTATTTTTTAAAGGTTCTACTACCGGAATTGGCCTTTGTTTTCGTTTTCCTTCAAAAATTATAAAAAGAACTGCGCCTATCAAAACAAAATAATAAGACCATTTTAAAGGTCGGTTATTTAATAAAATATATAGTGGTGATGAAAAAAAGCTTTTTCCGGATTTATAATAGGCATCCCATAAAATCTCGTCATTTTTAAAATATGCCAGCAAATTTTCAGCATACGCATAATTATTATCCTTCAGTAAAAAATAGTTGCCGAAAGATTGAGGTACCGTATGCAAATAGATCTCTCCTTTTCCAAATGGAGACTTGATGAAATTAACTTTTTTAGCATCTTTCTTTACATCAAAGCTTGAGAAACCTAAAACTGTTTGATTTAAAGTGTCAATTTTACTGAAATATACTGCCGGCAGATCCTGATCAAATTCAAAACTTCTATCTGTATTTAATAATGGATTAGCGAGATTCAACTGTTGTGTAGAGGTAAAGCCCTTCGAATTTATAAAGGATTTTAGTTCTACGTTAAGGGTATCCTGAAGATTAGATCCAAAACCATAGGCCGAGATAAAAAGAGTATTTCCTTTCGAGACCCATTCCAGGAGATGATCTAATTCCTTATCGTCAAATCCAATGTGATCGTTCAGGAAAAAATAAGTGCCATTGGGGGAGAGGTCATTTAAGAACTCATAAGGAGGGACTTTCAATTTTACAATTTCATCTTCTCTCGAATCCTGCCATGATTTAAAAAAAACTTTTGCGCCTAACGGCAGAGCATCGTTCGACGTATAGCTGGGAGTCCAGTTAATTGGATCGGGTTCTGAACTTTCCAGCCAGGTTAGTCCAATAACGAGTATCAGGAATAAAGCCGAGGCTATTTTATAAGTCTTATTCATTCCCGGCAGAATTTAGTCTGTGATCCAAATTATTAAATCCGGCTTCTGCTAAATGATAATCTCCTTCAGATACCCTGAAGTTTCCATACCATATAAATTCATACAGTTTGGTGATATCTAAAAATAGATTCCGTAGCTCCAGATCCACTATTTCCAGTACATATTCCTTATTTGTTTTTTGATACTGATATTCAATTATATTCAGTTCATCCAGCCTACGTAATTCCTTTAAATAGTGATATCTAACCGCTAACCTGTAATTCTGGTTCTTAACTGCATTTTTAATGAGTGAATCCAGATCCTCATTTTTTATAAGTTCTTCTTCATCGCTTAAAAAAACTTCCATAGCAGCGGGTTTCTGAAGAATTTTTCCTCCTGGATCCAGTTTAGAGAATAACCAGATAATTAATATCAGCAGCCCCAAAATCAATAAGAATGGGAGAATGGAAATTAACATAGCCAGAAATCCTTTGGCTTCATATTCGCCAAAGATCCAGGATAATAACTGGTTGTATTTATGATTTAACCAGGATTTGAATCTGGTCCACCAGTTTGCTTTTTCTTCAATTTGTAAATACTGAAATTCCTCTCTGCTTTTATATTCCTCAAGCTTATTTCTGTCAAAAGTTAACGGTAGTAAGCCCTGTGATTCATCGGTTTTTACCCGTAGAGGCAATGCATCAGCCTCAGAAACCTGAGAATACCCAGAATAGCAGCTTAATAAAAGAAGAAGGAAATAAAGCGTTTTCAATTTTTAGTGGTTATTTCCCAGATTTTGAATGGTCTCATGTGCTCCCGTGAAGTTCTTTTTCTCATTCAGATTAAAATAAACGAAAGCCAGCCCAATTGGAGTAATGCTATAGATGATATATTGTATTGCAGAACTTATCGTATTAATGATAACATATCCGGTACCAAACACTTGAGATGGGTCATTAGCAGCTCCTTCTGTTGCCATTGTAATCCCTTTTATAAAAATATAGAAAAGGGCAGGTAATTGGAATATAAGGCCTACCAGATAAACGATCAAAGAGATCACCAGGATACTGGCAAATGTGATCCACCAGTTGTCTTTTATAAGCTGGAAGCTATCTCCAATACTATCCATAACTCCTTTTCTTCTAAACACAAGTATTGCAGTTACTAAGCTAAGTGGTACCATTAGATAGATCCCCGGGATCACAAAAAAAATGAATCCCGCAAAAATCAATATTCCCGATAATAAGGTAAGTAAGAATATTTTCCCGAAATCTTCTTTAAGTCCGGCCCTAACTTCGGCGTCTATAATTTTTCCATTATTGTTGATGTAAGACTGGATCATGTGGTTAATGGTTCCGGTCATCGAGGTATAATACAACAGATAAGCAATAAATAAGGTTGCTCCGGAAATTATAAAATTAGACATATTCAAGCCGCCCGCCTCAAGAAAAGAACTACCCAGAGTAGTCCACGAATAATAGCTTATAGCTGCAATGAGTAGTAAAAAAGCAGGTCCAACAAGCCTGATGAATAATTTAAAAGCAGTTTTATAATTCTCTCTTATAAACTTAAAAGTTATACTTATGATCTCTCCGAGCTCTCTTTCTCTTTTGAACTCAATGTACTGGTTATCCATTCTTAGATTTTTGGGTTAGATAAATTGGGTAGTAAACATAATAAAACAAAATCAAAGCAAGCGATATGCTTATGATCAAAATGGCAAGCCAGTCCGGCATTCCTGTGATCCTGGTTACGAATCCCTCCAGGAATCCGGCGATTATAAAAAATGGTACTGTGCTAATTACAATTTTTAGCCCTTGCTTGATCCCCATGGTAAAGGACTTTAACCGGGAGAAAGTCCCCGGGAATAATATGCTTTTACCTACTACCAGCCCCGCACAACCGGCAATGATAATCACCGAAATTTCTATGGTTCCATGAATCCAGATAGTGCGTGCCGATTCCCAGAGCAGTCCCTGTTCGAAAAAGAAATACTGAAAACTGCCCAGCATTACGGCATTCTGCATAAGTAGAAAGACTGTACCCACTCCCGCCAGAACCCCAAAGACAAATGCCATGAGGGAAACCCGGATGTTATTTATGGTTATACCCAGAAACATATCTAATTCGGAAGCTTTTTTGTAAACCGCCATGGGATCATTATTGGCAATGTTTTCCAGGGTCATGTTCACATAGGCATCGCCCAGGATAGATCTTACAAAAGCTCCATCTGTAGCCGCGCTGTAGGCTCCAATCAAGCTAAAGAGCGCAAATATTAAAAAGCTTAAAAGCAATTGTTTCTGATATTTATAGAACTCTAAAGGAAAATCTTCAGTAAAAAAGCTGATAAATCTGTTCCCGCTTTCTTTTTTCGATTTGAAAATTTTCTGATGGGCTGCAGAGGTAATGCCATTCAAATATTTTGAAGTATTGCTTTGGGGGTAAAATGTCCTGGAATAACTAAGATCATCACTCAGGTCCACATAGATATTGGAAATTAGATCGGGACTCAGTTCATTATTCTGGATCAGCTTTTCATACTTAACCCATTTATCTTTATTTTGCCTGACAAAAGCAGCCTCGCGCATTTTTAGAAGTATATAACCCAAAGAAACTGATTAAATGGATAATTTTCAAGTTGAAACTGCTCAAAATATAAGTATTCAACATAATGTGGCAGGAGTAGGCGAGAGAATGCTCGCTTTCCTTATAGATCTGGCCATAATAGTGGTCTATATGATCTTTGCGGGAATTGTAATGGCCGGGATCACCGCTGGAAATGGCAGTGGAATGATGTACTATTTGGTGCTTGGACTCCCAGCATTTCTATATTATTTGCTCTGGGAATCCTTGTGGAATGGACAAACACCCGGGAAAGCCATTATGAATATCAGGGTGGTAAAAATTGACGGTACCAGGCCAGGATTGTCAAATTATCTGGTAAGGTGGCTGCTGCGTATTATTGATATTAGTTTGAGTAGTGGTGGGGTTGCAGTAGTAACCATTTTATTTAATGGAAAAGGACAACGTCTTGGTGATATCGCTGCCGGGACCACGGTTATTTCTGAAAAGAAAAAATATAGTATTGACAGTACCCTGAGCATGGAAGTAGCTCCGGATTATCGTCCAAAATATTCCCAGGTTACCGTTTTGAACGATAAAGACATTCAGGAAATTAAAAATTTATATTTCAAGGCTAAACAGGAAGGCCATCACCACCTTATTTTATCCTTAAGCGAAAAGGTGTCCAGCCTGTTGGATGTGAAATTCGAGGAAAGGCCTATGGTATTTATAGAACGGGTCCTGAAGGATTATAATTATTATACCGGCAGGTAGTTAATCTATAATTTCAATATCCATTTCCACATTGTCAATTGGCCATTCAGAATTTCCGGTCTTTACTTTTGCGATCTTTTCAGCAACGTCCATCCCGCTAATCACCCGGCCAAATACAGTATGGTCGTTATCTAAATGAGGAGTTCCTTCCTTATCCATCACTATAAAAAATTCAAAAGGAGAGGAAGCTTTGCTCACATTTTGTTCTGCATATTTAGCTGCAGAAAATGCGCCGTAGTGATGTTTATGCCCTGCTTCAAATTCACTGGGGATTAAATAGTTTCCAACATCACCACGATTGCTGGCGGTAATTTGGTTATCTGCATTTCCTCCCTGTATCACGAATCCCGGAGCCACCCGATGAAAAAATGTGTCATTAAAGTAGTCGTTTTTCACCAGCATAATAAAGTTAGCCCGGTGCAGAAAAGTATCCCGGTAAAGTTCCACTTCAATATTTCCAAATTTCGTCTTGATGCGAACGCTGTTTTCCGGATTGTTATTTCCATACTCCTTTAGGGTAGGGATCAGCTCTTCCTGAGATATTGGGAACATGGGATTTTTTTCAATTTTCGTCTCAATATCCTGCTTTGCCAGTTCTCTTTTTCTTAACTCAAAAATACTGTCTCTGGCCCTTTGTATGGAATCTTCCATGCGCTTCTTTTTAAGTTGTTCAGGGCTATGGGTTTTGCTTTTTTCTCTGGAAGTTTCCTTATCTTCACAGCTTGCGAAAAGGAATACAGTAAAAATTGCTAATAAAGAAAGCTTTCTAAGCATGGAATTTGAAATTTTTCGAAACAGGATTTCAAAGTTAAAAAAAATGCCGCTTCCCGGAGAACAAGCTCACAGAAAACTGGCTCCACTTATGAGAGTTCAGGAACTGGAGAATTTGAATATCGAGAAGAGGAAGCCTCAGCATGCCGGAGTGATGGCGCTTTTTTATCCGGATCTGGAGCAGCATACCAAATTGGTGCTCATTCTGCGGAAGACCTATAAAGGTGTACACTCTAATCAGGTGGGCTTTCCCGGTGGAAGATTGGAACTGGAAGACAGGGATCTGGAAGAAACTGCATTGCGGGAAACTGAAGAAGAAGTTGGAATTCCCCAACAGGAAATTGAAGTTTTAAAAAAACTGACCAGACTTTATATTCCTCCGTCTAATTTTTGGGTGCAACCATATATGGGAATTATGCATAAAACTCCAATCCTTATTCCGCAGGAATCTGAGGTGGAGAAAATTCTGGAAGTGAGGCTTGCAGATTTTCTGGATGAGTCCAGCCTTATCACAGAAAATCTTACCACCTCCTATGCAGAGAATATTGAAGTACCGGCATATAAGCTGAATGGTCATGTAGTTTGGGGAGCAACCGGCATGATGTTGGCCGAAGTAAGGGAGCTCCTCCTGAAAATTTAAATGAAGTAATTGCTATATTTGCTGAAGATCTGCTAATAGCTGCAAAGTGGTTAAAACAAAATAAAACCGATCTGTAATGGGATTATTTAAGAAGAATCCATTTGGACATTATCTATATATCAAGAAATGGTTGATCCGTATCTTTGGGGTGCTTACCCATAGAAGATATCGTGGATTTAATGAGTTACAGATAGAAGGATCTGAAATTATCACCAATCTTCCAGACAATAAGGTACTTTTTGTATCAAACCATCAAACTTATTTTGCAGATGTTACAGCTATGTTCCATGTTTTCAATGCGAGCCTTAGTGGGAGAGTAGACAGTATTAAGAATGTAGGATATATTTGGCAACCCAAGCTCAACATTTATTATGTAGCAGCTAAGGAGACCATGAGAGCAGGGCTTTTAGCCAGGATCATGGCTTACGCCGGGGCCATTACAGTAGAACGCACCTGGAGAGCCAAAGGCCAGGAAGTGAAAAGGAAGGTAAACCCGAATGATACCGAAAATATTGGGAAAGCACTTGACGATGGTTGGGTAATTACATTTCCGCAAGGGACTACTAAACCTTTCAAACCTATTAGAAAGGGAACAGCCCATATCATCAAAAATCACCGTCCAATAGTTATCCCAATAGTAATTGATGGGTTTAGAAGATCGTTTGATAAGAAAGGCCTTCGCATGAAAAAGAGAGGCATCTTACAAAGCTTCCAGATCAAAGAACCTTTAGACATAGATTACGATAACGATTCTATCGAAGATATCGTATGTAAACTGGAATATGCCATAGAGCAACATCCATCCTTTTTAAAGGTAATTCCGGAAGAAGAGATCAAGGTTATGGAGGAGCTTAATGAGGAAAGACGCTGGGGTTATTAATTCAGGTATAGCAATATATAAGTCCACTTTTAAAAACTGGATTTTAATCACTCCAATTATAACCACAAAGCCTTATTTCCAATAGCTTTCCTATTCCATTTCCAGCTTTTTTAATTCCTTATAATTCTTATTCAACCTTCGCAGTAATATTCCGTAGACCAGGCGATAAATAAGCCAGATCAAACCAAGTAATACAATAAGGATCAATAGTATTCCTCCAATAAAAAGTATCCAGTTTGTGGTGTCAAAAGCCATATCGCTGTCACCGGTTTGTGTTAAGGCGTGTTGACGTAGCATTAGCACGATAGTGGTCATAAAAACCACTGCAGTGGAAATGAGCACATATGCGATATAGTACTTTACGGTTTTCCTTGTTCTTATAATATTTTTCATCAGAACCACTGCACTGTCGGTACTATTTATGGCCCGGTAATTTCTGTAGAACCTATAGATGAAGTAGAAGGTAAATGCATAGGATATAATATATACCGCTATGGTATATTCAGTTAGATCATATTTTTTTATTTCGCTCCAGTATTCATCATCGGCAAGGAAGATATTTAAAAGGGTAGCCAGGCCAAATTCAACCAGGCTAATTATAAATATCCATCGAACAATGGAGGAGGACCTTTTCCAAATCAGTCCATATAATTCATCATAGGAAAGGTGCGGGAGATTTTTCTCCTGCTTCTTCCAGTCTTGTTTTAATAAATCCAGATCGTCCATAACAGTTAAGGATTAATTATTTTCTTCAGTTTTGATTTCACCCTGTTCATTTTTACTCGCGCATTCACCTCAGTAATTCCCAGGGTATACGATATCTCGGCATAATTCTTATCTTCAAGATATAGAAAGACCAGAGCTTTATCAATATCATTTAACTGCTTGATTGCATCGTACATAAGTTTGAGATGTTGCTCTGCTGCCGGATCGTATTCTTCAGACTTGATCTTAAAGTGTACCGTGTCAAAATCCTGAGTTTTAAGGGATTTTTTCTTTTTACGGTATAAGGTAATGGCGGTATTCAGGGCAACTCGGTACATCCAGGTGCTAAATTTAGCTTCTCCTCTAAACTTGGGATAGGCCTTCCACAATTGAATGGTAATTTCCTGAAACAGATCATTATGTGAATCCTGATCATTGGTATAGATACGACAGATCTTGTGCGCAATATTCTGGTGTTTCTCCAGATTGGTTACAAACTGATGTTCTAATTCTTTGTTCACGAAATGTAGGTTAGCGCTAATAAGTAGTAAAAACGGCTTATACGTTACAAAAACTTTAATATAAAGTTAATCAGGTTTCCTTTCTATCTATAATTGGTAAATTTGGGTAAAACCTACCAGTTTATGAATATTCCACGTACGAATTTACCCCGGGTTGTAATAATAGGAGGTGGTTTCGCAGGATTGTCCCTTGCCAGAAAGCTGCTAAAGGAAGACATACAGATGGTTCTTCTGGACAGACATAATTACCATACTTTTCAACCTTTACTATATCAGGTTTCCACTTCCGGGCTGGAACCGGATTCAATAGCTTATCCTCTTAGAAAGATCACCAGGGAAAGTAAAAAATGTTTTTTTAGATTAGCTGAAGTTCAATCAATTTCAGCTCAGGAAAATACAGTACATACCAATATAGGGGATCTGGTTTATGATTATTTGGTGATTGCCACGGGTTCAAAAACCAATTTCTTTGGGAATGATAGTATAGAAGAACACGGGATGTGGATGAAAACCGTACCACAGGCCCTGAATATCCGGAGTCTAATTCTGGAGAATCTTGAACAGGCAACAATTACAAATGACCCGGAACGTAGAAAAGCATTGATGAATTTCGTTCTGGCAGGGGCAGGACCAACCGGGGTTGAATTAAGCGGTGCGATAGCTGAACTTAAAAATCATATAGTACCCAAAGATTATCCAGATCTGGACCCGAATGAGATGAATATACATTTGCTGGAAGGGATGGACAGAGTATTGCCTCCAATGAGTGAACATGCTTCGCGAAAAGCCCATAAAATGCTGGAAGACCTTGGAGTAAAGATCCATCTTAATACCATGGTACAAAATTATGATGGGCATATGGTAGAAACCAATACCGATTTGCGTATTAAAACTGAAACCTTTATCTGGTCTGCCGGGGTGACCGGTGCT
Source organism: Christiangramia aquimixticola (assembly GCF_048285835.1). Classification (NCBI taxonomy): domain Bacteria; kingdom Pseudomonadati; phylum Bacteroidota; class Flavobacteriia; order Flavobacteriales; family Flavobacteriaceae; genus Christiangramia; species Christiangramia aquimixticola. The sequence goes on along the minus strand of NZ_JBLVTL010000003.1, from coordinate 455,891 downwards.
CCGGTTGAAGGTTTGAATGCATCTGCCATGGTTGAGAAAGCTAATAGATATAAAGTCAATGGCTTTAATCAGGTTGAAGGTTATGAAAATATTTTTGCCATTGGGGATATTGCCCTGATGCAGACTGAAGATTTTCCGAAAGGTCATCCCATGGTAGCTCAACCGGCAATACAGCAGGGAAAACACCTGGCGGGGAATCTTAAGCGATTGATACGTGGTCAAAAACTGAAGGCCTTTGATTATTTTGACAAAGGGGCGATGGCTACCGTTGGACGTAATAAGGCAGTAGTAGATTTACATAAATGGAAGTTCTCGGGATTTTTCGCCTGGTTCGTATGGATGTTTGTCCATCTTTGGTTCCTGGTTGGATTCAGAAACAGGACTGTAACCTTTTTTAATTGGATATATAATTACGTGAATTATGATAAAGCAGCCCGGCTTATTATTAGACCCTTTAAGGGTCATGAGGAAAGCATGGCCGGGGAAAGGGATAAAGTATAAAAGAAAAGGCTGTCTGGGTTGGACAGCCTTTTTAATTTATCGGTTTTCCTTAATGGCCTTGTTATAATCTTCAGCCAGTTGAGTTTTTTGTTTTTCGGTCAATACCTTTCCTGCCATTTGGAATACTTCATGCTCCTCTTCATCGAGGTGATGAATTAATTGCTCTTCCAGGTCTTTTGCAATTTTAAGCCAGTTAGAAGCGTCCATCTCTGTATCATCAAGTTTCTCTACCAATTCGTCCATTTCATGATGCTCTGCCACGCTATGTCGCGCCTTCTCCTGAGTCATATCCTTTTCCATTAATGGAATATAGAAATGCCGTTCTTCAGCATCTTCGTGGATCTTGAGTTCATGCTTTAACTCCTTAAATACTTTTTGGCGTTCTTCAGTCTTTCCTTCTGTCTTTATGAGTTTATCTATTAGATCTCTTTGAATTTCGTGTTCCTGTCGCAGCGCTTCGAAAATAGTCATTGTTTGATTTTTGTAATTATTTTCAAGTTATTCAATTAAATGTTAAAGATTATTTAATTTTCAAACGGGAATGCCAAAATTGACCAAAAACAATTCGGCAGCCATTTTATACAGTTCGGTAAATTCCTTTTTGCAAAAAGGGAGATTGCCGGCATCTTTACCTTAAGAAAACAAATAATGAAGACTCTTTTAAAAATATTCAGGATCAGCGCCATCATTTGTGTAGTGATCATCCTACTGGTAAATCTTTTTAATGGATTTAGTTATGAGAGGCTGACAAACCTGGAGTATTGGGCAGTTTATTATTTCTATTCGTTTGTTCTAACTGCGATAAACGCTTTGTATTTCTCCTATTTCAGTAAGAAAATTGGATGGAGAAATGCGGGTTTAACCAGGGTTTTGATAGCTTCCGGTGGATCTATAATATTGACTCTGATTGGGTTTTTCTTTTGTCGGTTTGTCGATCAAACCATGTTTCGGGAAGTTCCGGTTGATGTGTTTTTAAAAAATGAGAATTTAAGCTATTACTTATTTCCCTTACTTTTTACAACCGTAGTTTCTCTATTGTTCCATCTAATATATTTCTATAGGGCCTTACAGGAAAAGAAAGTTAAGGAGCAGAAGATAATTGCCGGGACGGCATCTGCAAAGTTCGATGCTTTGCGCAACCAGCTGGATCCTCATTTCCTTTTTAATAGTTTAAATGTACTGGCAGCGTTAATTGATGAGAATCCCGAACAGGCGCAACGCTTCACCACCTCGCTTTCCAAGGTTTACAGATATGTATTGGAACAGAAGGATAAGGAACTTATTAGCCTGGAAGAAGAACTTAATTTTGCTCGTACTTATATGAAGTTATTAAAGATGAGGTTTGAAGACAGCATCTTTTTTGACCTGCCGGATACCATATCTTCTGAAGAAGCTAAAGTTGTTCCCTTATCGCTTCAGCTACTTTTAGAAAACACCATAAAACATAATATTGTTAGCGATGCCCATCCTTTAAAGATCAGCATTTTTGAAAGAGACGGTTATCTGGTCGTGGAGAATAATTATCAGAAAAAAGAAGTGCTGGGAAACAGAAAAGGTGTGGGGCTTCAAAATATAGTAAACCGTTATAATCTTGTAACCAAAAGGAAAGTTTTAATAGAGCAAACCGAAGATCATTTTAGGGTGAAATTACCGGTGCTCACCAAACAAATAGCAATCATGGAAAAAGTAGACAACAATCAGGAAAACGCTTATTATAAAGCAAAACAAAGGGTAAAGGAGATCAAAGAGTTTTATACTAATTTGGTGGCCTATTGTATCGTTATCCCATTTTTGATCTTTATTAATTACAGGACTTATTGGGATTTTCAATGGTTCTGGTTCCCGCTTTTAGGTTGGGGGATAGGATTGACCTTTCATGGCTTTTCAGTATTTGGATATGGAGCAGACTGGGAGGAAAGAAAAATCAGAGAATTAATGGAAAAGGATCGTGAAAACATAAAAACCTGGAAATAATGGAAAATTTTGATGAAAAGCATACAGAAAACATTCGTTACGAAAATGCGCGGAAACGGATCAAAGATATCAAAGGCTTTTACACACACCTGCTGGTTTACATTGTGATCAATATCGCCATCTTTATTGTAGGAACCAGGCAGGAAGGGATCATGGAAGGTTTAACCCAATTATCTAATTACTCTACTATTTTTTTCTGGGGTATTGGCTTGCTGGCCCATTGGGTAAGTGTATTTGGTACCGGGTTATTCTTTGGGAAGAATTGGGAAGAAAAGAAGATCAAGGAGATAATGGAGAAGGACAAAAAACAATTGTGGAAATAATATTAATCTAAATTCAGATAGTGATTAAAGTTATAATAATTGAAGATGAGAAACCAGCTGCGCGTCGTTTAGAACGAATGATATCAAAACTGGGACTCAAAGTTGATGTCTTACTACATTCCGTCGTGAGCTCGGTGGACTGGTTGAATGCCAATCCTCATCCAGATCTTATATTTCTGGATATTCAGCTTAGTGATGGGATATCATTTGAGATCTTTGAGCATGTAGAAACCAGGAGCGCTATTATATTCACTACGGCTTATGATGAATATGCTTTGCAGGCTTTTAAACTAAACAGTATCGATTATTTACTTAAGCCAATAGATGAAGAAGAGCTTGAAGCAGCGGTTAAAAAATACCGGGATAATCAGCCTTTGGATGAGGGGTTAAATATGGAGGCGTTGCGTTCCATTCTCATCTCCCAGAATCAAAACCGATCCTACAAAACCAGATTTACCGCTCAGGTTGGGCAACATTTAAAACTTATTGAAACTGGTGATATTGCTTGTTTTTATTCTGAAAATAAAGCAACATTTATTCATTGTAATAATAACCGGAATTACCCATTAGATATTCCTTTGGAACAACTGGAAGGAGAACTGGATCCTTCTAAATTCTTTAGGATCAACCGTAAATGCATTCTGAATATTAGGGCTATTAAAGACATACTTTCTTATACCAATTCCCGACTGGAAGTAAAGCTTGAAAATTTTTCAGAATTTCAGTTAATAGTAAGCAGAGAGCGGGTAAAAGACTTTAAAAACTGGCTTAATGAATCTTAATTTGTAATTTTTTTAAAAGGATAAAACCGTATTCATCTAATCTGCGTATATATTAATATAATTCTACATTTTACCTGACTTCCCCCTATAAGGTCAGGAAATTGTTTTGGTTGGTTAGATGCCATGGATTTAATGATCTATGGTAAAATACAAAGCCCCGGACTCCCGGGGCTTTGTTAATTTTATTGGTAAGCTATTATTTTAAGGTGCAGATACCGCTCCCAATACATAGAGTTGATCCATGCTTGGTGAATCGCTGCCACCTTCTGGTTCAAGAGTGATTCCAAATGCCTGAGATTCGTTGGCATTCTCCAATTCGAAAATTAGATTATCGTCAACTGCATAATCTTCCAGTAACCCAATACTGGTGGGGGTGAGGGGGTCAAGTTTTAAAGACCATACCTGGTATACTTTTCCCCGTGGTGGGGCCGGTAATTCCTTGGCATCCACATAGGCCTTGTTTTTCTCCTTATTCCAGTAAACTGCTGCAAAAGCTTCCGGAGCTACATTTTGTCCCTGTAACGAAATTCTGGATATATTTTTATCTCTTAGCACTGCCAGTAATTCCTCTGCATTTTCGGCATTATCCCGTATATCGGCAATTTGTTGTTCCAGTTGTAAAGCGCGAACTCGTTCAGCAATTAATTGTTCTTTTAGATCATTATTGGTTTGGTAAAGGAAGAAAAGGCCCACCAATAGAGCAATACTCGCTGCCCAGCCAATATAGGAGACCCAGGGAGTTCCAGATTCCTTTTCCAGTTGAATAACCTCGTTGTTATCCTTATCACCTATTTTCTGTTTGATCCTGCTTAAAACCGCTTCCGGATTATAAGGTGCTGCAGAAGAGGATAATTTTAATAGGGCATTTTCAATTTCTTCAACCTCTTTTCTAATTTCAGGGTGTTCCTTCAATTTTATTGTAACCTCACGACTTTCAGCTTCAGGCAGAGCCCCATAAACATAGAGTTCAAGTATTCCGGATGATATGTATTCTTTTATTTCCATAAATTAATCTGCTAACAATTCCCGAAGTTGATTAATACATGCCCTGTTTCTGGTTTTCACTGTCCCCAGGGGAATTTCAAGTTCTTCGGCTGTTTCTTTTTGAGTAAATCCTTTAAAAAATAAAAGGTCAATAAGCTTTTTACAAACCGGTTTTAATACTTTGATATATTTCTGAATTCCGATAGCATCTGCAGTACCGATAAAATTACTTTTACTTTCCAGAATATCTACGAAATTATCGGCTGCAAGGTTTTTTTTGCTGTTCCTGTGAGATTTTGACCTTAGTTGATCTATAGATGCATTCCTTGCAATATTCAGGATCCAGGTGAAAAATCTTCCTTTTTCTGAATTATAAGAAGAAGCATTGTTCCAGATCTTAAGGAAAACATCCTGCAGAATCTCTTCTGCCACATCTTTTTCATTGACAATGCTATAGATTATTCCATAAACACTTTCTGAATAAAGTTCATAGATTCTCTCAAAAGCCCTTTGATTACCATTCTGTAATTCAAGGATTAATCCGTCCTGCTGCATAAATTATAATTGAAGAACTAAATATATTTAAAATAAGTATAAAAAAAGCGGCAGGATAGCCGCTTTATAATCTTTTATATCAATATGTATTATTTGCTAATAACACCACATCCAACACGGGTTCCTGCTGCACCAGATGGTTGAGAAGTATAGTCATCAACTCCGTCATGTACAATAACGGCTTTACCAAGAATATCTTTGTTCATGTCCCCACAACCTATACACCACTCGTCTGTAGTTAAGTTAACAGTACCGTTTCCATTGGCATCTACCTTAAAATTACCTATGTCACCTTTATGAAAACCTTTGTCATCACCCCATTTTCCATGATCAGCTCCGGTAGGATTCCAGTGACCTCCCGCAGATTTTCCATCGGCTGCAGAGCAATCACCTTTCTCGTGCAAATGAATGGCATGAGTTCCTTCAGCAAGACCGCTAATAATTGCGGTCATTGAAACTTTACCGTTTTCGTCTGTAAAAACAACGTTTCCGCTAAGTTTTGAATCACTTACAGGTTGAAGGTTAACTTTGACTTTACGAACTTCTTCATTTACTTCTTTCTCCATTTCTTTGGATACTTCAGTCTCTTGCTGATCGTCCATTTCCTTCTCCTTTTTATCATTCTTACATCCGGTAAATACTAAACCGGCACACAGAATCAGGGATAAACTAATACGCTTCATAATTTTCTAATTGGTTTAAATTGAATTATTAGTTCTAAATTAAAGTTATTGCTCACTTTAGCCAAAGTTTTAAGGATAGCTTAACAATGCGCTGCCCCTACGATTCATCAGATAGTTTAGTATGTATGTTCGCACCGGCCGAGAGGGTTTTATGCACAGGGCATTTATCTGCGATTTCCATTAATCTTTTAATTTTCTTTTCATCAAGCTCTCCTTTAAAAGTGATCTCTCTTTCGAAGGTATCGATCTTAGCATCTTTATCTTCACAATTCTCCCCATCTGTAGAATGTTTCTTGGAATAATTTACCTGAGTTTCTACGTTATCTATCACCCATTTTTTTCTTCGGGCATACATTTGTATGGTCATTGAAGTACAGGCAGCCAGTCCGGTGGATAAAAACTCGTACGGAGTAGGACCAAGGTCAGCACCCCCGACTTTCGGAGGTTCATCGGCGATTAAATTATGGTTGCCGGCTTTGATCTGAGTAGTAAATCCTTCTTTCCCAAGGTTAGCAGTCACTTTATGATCGGTATCGGTTTCCTCAATTGTCGCACTCTCAATATATCTTGAAGACCAGGCTGCGATAATGTTACCGGTATATTCTGAATCTTTTTTGTCACTTAACAAATGATCTGCCCCGTCAAGACTTATAAAACTTTTGGGATGCCACGCGGAGCGATATAAATCTTCGGCATGATCTACAGATACTATATTATCTTGTGGTGAATGAAGAATGAGCAAGGCTTTCTTAATTTCCTTTAGCGCATTGGAATCATTATTCTTTTCAAGATCTTCAACGAATTGCTTCTTTATCTTAAAACCCCTGCCTCCAATATTTATATTGGCAAATCCGTCTTTTTTAATTTGATCTAAACTTGATTCAAAATGTTGTTTGATATGGGATAGATTGGATGGCGAATTTATTGTCGCCATACACTTGATACTTTCAATTTTTTTCGAAGCAAAAAGAGCAGCTGCACCGCCCAGCGAATGTCCCACGATCAGGCTGGGTGAGGAGTAATTCTCTTTTAAAAAATCTGCTGCAGAAATTAGATCTTCAACATTTCCCGAGAAATTGGTATCCTCGAAATCTCCTTCACTTTCACCTAATCCTGTAAAATCGAAGCGAAGCACTCCAAATCCATGAGAAGCAAGACTTCGGCTTATATTGGTGGGCGCATGGAAATTCTTATTACAGGTAAAACAATGTGCGAATATTGCAAAATGTTCCGGAGAATTATTGACAGGTAATTCCAAAACTCCCTGTAACTCCTTTCCCTCGGAATTCTTAAAACTTACATCTATCTTTTTCATAGTTGGATTTTTGTCTCTTAAATGAATTCAGAAAAAGAAAGTATAAAAAAAAAGCTGCCCGGTAGGCAGCTTTAAATAAACTTTAAGTTTGATTACAAACTTTTGATCTTGATGTTGCGGTACCAAACCTTATCGCTATGATCCTGAAGGGCGATATGACCTTTACGGTGTTTTCCAAATCCTTCCCAATCTGCAAATTTGGATTTTTTAACCATTTCTTCCCATTTCTCTCCATGAAGAGGGAATTCTACCACTTTGGTGCCGTTAAGTTCAACCCAGCCTTTATTTTCTTTATGGTCTATATGGATTACTTCTTTGTTCCATTCTCCGGCAGGTTTGGTTACGTCTTTGGAAGGAGGAACCATGTCGTATAAAGCTCCGGCTGTACGGTTTAGTCCATTCTTGGCATCAGGATGTTTCTGATTGTCCAATACCTGTATTTCGGGTCCGGTTAGATAAGGTTCACTGAATTTTTCATCTTCCTGTACGGCCCACATAACTCCGCTGTTTCCGCCTTCAGAAATTTTCCATTCAAAACTCATTTCAAAATCACCAAATTCTTCTTCGGTAATAAGATTTTCTGAAGCTTTCTGATCCTTAGAAGGTACAAATGCTATAGCTCCGTCTTCTACTTTCCAGTGTGAAACAGAATCCTTGTTGTAAGCCTTCCATCCATCAAGGTTCTTGCCGTTGAAAATTTCCTTCCATTCACTCTGTGATTCTTCCTGCTGCACTTCTATTTCTTCAGAGGCAGCTACCTGTGTTTCAGTTTCCTTTTCTTCATTTTTACATGCAGAGAATGCAAGGATAGAACAGCCTATTAATACTATTTTCTTCATTATATTCGTTGGTTTATATTCCTAAAATTCGTTTTAATTTATTTTCATCTATTTCTGATCCTGCGAAATCATCAAAGCGTTTTTCGGTTGCTTCAATAATATGTTTCTGAATAAAATCTACGCCTTCACGAGCTCCCTGCTCAGGTGATTTTATGCAACATTCCCATTCCAATACCGCCCAGACATCACATCCATATTCGGTTAATTTGGAAAAAGCAGTTTTGAAATCCACCTGCCCATCTCCGGGATGTCTATACCTTCCGGCCCTGTCTCTCCAGTCTCCATATCCACCAAACATTCCTTTTTTGCCGTTAGGTTTGAATTCCGCATCCTTGACATGGAACATCTTTATAAATTCATGATAATGGTCTATATACTCAAGGTAATCCAGTTGCTGCAACACAAAATGGCTGGGGTCGTATAGAATATTCACCCTTTTATGATTATTGGTAGCTTCTAAAAATCGCTCAAAAGTGACTCCATCATGCAGGTCTTCCCCAGGATGTATCTCGTAACAAACATCTACACCCTGTTCATCGAATTCATTCAAAATAGGCATCCATCTTTTGGCGAGTTCGCTAAAACCGGCTTCAACAAGGCCTTCAGGTCTTTGTGGCCAGGGGTGAAAGGTGTGCCATAATAAAGCCCCACTAAATGTTCCATGTACATCAATTCCCAAATTTCGACTTGCTTTGGCGGCATACATTAACTGATCAACCGCCCATTTGGTTCTTTCGGCCGGGTTATTTTTATATGCGTCTGGAGCAAAATTATCGAACATGATATCGTAAGCAGGATGCACAGCAACCAGTTGCCCCTGTAAATGCGTGCTTAATTCGGTTATTTGGAGTCCGTAGGATTCCACTTTTCCTTTTAATTCGTCACAATAAGTTTTGCTTTCCGCAGCCTTTTTTAGATCTATAAGCCTCGTTTCCCAGGTTGGGATCTGTATTCCTTTATATCCTAAGCCAGATGCCCATTTACATAAGCCATCCAAAGAATTGAAAGGTTCCTTGTCATCGATGAATTGCGCTAAAAAAACTGCCGGGCCTTTGATTGTCTTCATTTATAATCTTTTAGATTAATCTTCCATTTTCGTCCAAACGTTTCCGTTTTTGTGAGAAGCAACTGTTTTTTCTATGAATTGCATCCCGCGCATCCCGTCATTTAATTGCGGATAAGCTCCTTTGAATTTTGATTTGTCTTTAATAACCATAGCTACTCCATAGTAAATATTACCCATGGAATCGAAAATCCCTTCCGGATGTCCCGGAGGTAATTTGGTTCCTTCCAGAGAAAATTCACTATTGTATTCGTGGCCGGGCTTTAACACCTGCATAGGTTTACCTTCTGTTAACAGATAAAGATAGTTAGGATTTTCCTGTTCCCATTTCAAACCACCTTTATCACCATAGATCTGGACGGTAAAACTATTTTCTTCACCCGTAGCGATCTGGCTGGCACGTAAAACTCCTTTTACCTTTTCAGAAAAACGAAGCAGGACGGTCCCGTCAATATCCATTGGATTGTCTTCGTAAAGATAATTAAGGTCTGAAAGGATTTCTCTGACCTCAATACCGGTTACAAATTCGGCCATATTAAAGGCGTGAGTACCAATATCTCCTATACAGCAGCTTATTCCCGATTTCTCAGGATCGAGCCTCCAGGTGGCTCCTCTTTTTTCCTTATCATGGATAAGCGGATTGATCCAGCCCTGATAATACTGTACATCCACCTTCTGAATTTTCCCAATTTCACCATTGGCGATCATGGTCTTCATTTGGCGTATCATTGGGTAACCTGTATAAGTATAAGTTACCGCGAATACCGTGTTTTTTTCCTTCTGAAGTTTATTCAGAATTTTCGCTTCTTCATAAGTTGTGGTCAAAGGTTTTTCACAGATCACATTAAAACCGTTTTCCAATAGCTTTTTAGCCATAGGGAAGTGAAGGAAATTTGGGGTAAGCACAGAAACCACCTGCATTCTTTCATCTTCGGGAAGGGCAGCCTCTTTGGCAACCAGATCATCCAGGTCCTTATAAATCCTGCCTGGATCTAACTGAAGTTTTTTTCCAAAATTCAGACTTTTCTCATGGCTTACATCAAACACTCCACCGGTGATCTCAAATTGATCAAACATATTGGCGGCAACACGATGAAGAATTCCTATAAGAGAATCTTCCCCTCCGCCAAGTATTCCAAGTTTGATTTTACTCATAAAATTATATGCTTTTAAATTTCAATATCTTTTTTATCGATCTTTTCGTTCTTGAAAAATAAGGCGAAAAGTAGCATTACTCCAAATGCAAATACTGCCGGATAGATCCAGATGGTTTCCCAGTCATGCATTTTATCCCCGGTAACATAGGCATTGGTGATCAAACCTGCTACATAAAAACCTACCAGCATTCCCAC
>NZ_JBLVTL010000003.1:444175-445460 GCF_048285835.1 Christiangramia aquimixticola | reverse complement strand
AAAATCGGTATAGATCTGTCCGGAAACAAAGAAGAAATCATAACAAATTCCATGTAAGGCAATTCCCGTTAGTAGCATGAAAATAAGCTCTCCGGAGTTTCCGTAAGCGAAGAGAACATATCTTAATGTCCAGGCAAGCATTCCGGCGATTATGGTCATTTTAAATCCGAAGCGTTTAAAAAAGAAGGGGAGGAGAAGCATAAAGAGAACTTCAGAAACCTGCCCTATAGTCATTAAACCGGTTGGATTTTCCACCCCGATTTCTGAAAGAAACGGATTGGTATTTTGATAATAGAATGCCAGTGGAATACAAATTAGAACAGATGCTAAAAAGAACATTAGAAAGTTTCTGTCTTTTAGCAGTCCAAGAGCATCCAGGCCAAGAGTTTCCACAATACTAACTTTTTTGGATTTGTCAGCCGTAGGCGGAGTTTTTGGAAGGGTAAAACTAAACAAGCCTAAGAATGCCGATGCGATACTAACCATAAGGAAAGTATATTTTAATAAGCCTTCCTGTCTCGCTGATGGGGCATCCCAAAAGAAAACGTAGCTTATTACCAGTCCTGCCACGATCCAACCGATGGTTCCAAACACCCTTATATATGAAAACTCCTTTGCGGGATCTTTCATTTGATTAAAACTTACAGAATTAACCAGGGCCAGTGTTGGCATGTATGCGATCATATATCCCAGTACCAATGGGTAAAAAGTAGCAAAATCTGTTGATTGATACATCAAATAAAGAAGGACTGCACCCACCAGATGTAAAATTCCCAGGATCCTTTCCGCATTAAAAAACCTGTCGGCAACCATTCCGATAATAAAAGGAGCTATGATGGCTCCCCAGGATTGAGTTGAAAAAGCGGTTGAAATTTGAACATCTGTGGCATTAAGGTTATAGCCAAGATAAGTTCCAAGGGTTACAAACCATCCTCCCCAAATGAAGAATTCCAGAAACATCATTAAGGAAAGTTGAAAACGTACTAATTTATTCATGTGATTTTAGGTTGATTTGTTTGATGGTTAAAGTTGAGTTCCTGCTTTAATTAGTAGGTCCCGGGTAGCATTAATACCTTCTTCAGGAGAAAGATCTTCTCCTTCGTATTCGATTCCTATATATCCCGTATAACCGTTTTCTTTGACGATTTGAAGCATTTTTTTGTAGTCTATCACTTCTTCTTCGCCGGTCTTATTGAATGTATAAGATTTCGCACTTACCGCTTTAGCATACTGCATTAATTTTTCCACACCTTCGTATCGAGGGAATTCTTCTATACATTCCGCA
>NZ_JBLVTL010000003.1:418025-444120 GCF_048285835.1 Christiangramia aquimixticola | reverse complement strand
TTCCACAGTTCTCCATATTAACTTCTTTCATAACGTTCACCAGGAGGTCGGCATCAGAAGAAAGGTAACCGTGATTCTCTACCAGTACATTCACGTTCTTATCTGCGGCATATTTCGCTAATTTGGATAAAGCATCCACAGAACTGTTTTTCCACTCCTCCCGGTTATCACTACCAAATAAGTTTACTCTAATGGAATGACATCCCAAATAAGCGGCAGCATCTATCCACTTTTTATGATTTTCTACTGCTGTGTTCCTGGCAACCGAATCGGTAACGGCAAGGTCACCCTCTCCATCAATCATGAGCAAAAGATTCTCCACATTATATCTTTCACTTTTACTTTTTAAGCTGTCAAGTACGATCTGCATTTCCTTTTGCGGGTCTTTTGCATTATTGATTCGTTCAGCATAAAATCCTGTTACATATTCGATTCCTGTAAAGCCCATGCTGTTTGCTTTTTTCGCAAAATCCATCGCATCAAGTTCACCATCATAAATAAGCTTGTGAAGCGACCATTGTGCGAGTGAAATTTCAAAGAAAAGGGAATCTTTTTCCTTGTTGCTTGCTTCAGCTTCAATATTGGACTCCTGATTTCCAGTGTTTTCTTTGCAGGACGTAAACGATAGGGTGAATGAAATAACGAGGAGTAGGCTAAAAGCCCTGAAAATTTTTCGGTTCATAACAGACGTTACAGTTAAGATTTTTGGTGGTTATAAAATTTGAAATTTAAATGTATGCTTTTTTTTAAAGATGTAAAATTCTACCCATATATTTATATATTTGATGGAATAGGAGCTAAATTCAAATTAAAACAGCATATATTTTGAGTAATTATTACGAAAATGATACTTATGACGCTATAGTTGTAGGTACCGGTATCAGCGGCGGCTGGGCAGCAAAGGAGTTGACAGAAAAAGGTTTTAAAACTCTGGTTCTGGAACGTGGGAGAATGGTGGAGCATGTTAAGGATTATCCAACAATGAATGATGATCCATGGGATTATAAGTTTAAAGGTGAAGTTCCCAAAGAAGAAAAAAAGCGCCAGTACAAGCAGGCACGAACCGGTTATACTGTATCAGAACCCAGTAAACACTGGTTTGTTGATGATATAAAACATCCTTATAATGAAACCAAGCGTTTCGACTGGATGCGCGGCTACCATGTTGGAGGTAGATCCATCATGTGGGGGCGTCACAGTTACCGGTTAAGCGACCTTGATTTCGAAGCGAATAAAAAAGAGGGAATCGCCGTAGACTGGCCTATTCGATATAAAGATATCGCGCCATGGTACGATTATGTAGAATCTTACATAGGTGTATGTGGTGAAAAGCTAGGATTAAGTCAGCTGCCTGATGGTAATTTTCTGCCTCCTATGGAACTGAACTGTGTTGAGGATCATTTACGTCAAAGCATAGCTGAAAAATTTGATGGGAGGGTAATGACTTCCGGAAGGGTAGCTCATATTACCGGAGATAAAAAATTTGAGGGACGTTCTAAATGTCAATTTAGAAACAGGTGTATTCGTGGGTGTCCTTATGGAGGATATTTTAGTAGTAATTCTTCTACTTTGCCTGCTGCTGAAAGAACCGGGAACATGACCTTAAGGCCAAACTCCATTGTTAGTGAGGTTTTATACGATCCCGATACCAAACTAGCTACCGGGGTTAAGGTTATTGATGCTGAAACCAAGGAAACCATGGAGTTTAAAGCTAATGTTGTTTTCTTATGTGCTTCTGCCGTGGCTTCTACCAGCATTTTAATGCAATCAAAATCTGATAGATTTCCTGATGGATTAGGAAACGATTCCGGGGAACTGGGACATAATGTAATGGACCACCATTTTAAAGCCGGGGCTTCCGGAAACTATGATGGATTTCATGATTCCTATTATAAAGGCCGTAAACCTAACGGTATATATTTACCAAGATTTAGAAATCTAAATGGCAAAAGCGAAGTGGATTTCTTGAGAGGTTATGGATATCAGGGAGGAGCCAGCAGAACTAACTGGTCTGAAAGTATTGCGGAAGCAGCTTATGGGCAGGAATTGAAAGAAGCGATTACAAAACCCGGAGGATGGAACATGGGACTTATGGGATTTGGTGAAACATTGCCATATCATGAGAATAAAATGACTCTGGATTATAATAAGAAAGACGAATGGGGATTACCAACAGTAACTTTTGATGCTGAGTTCAAAGAGAACGAATTAAAAATGCGTAGGGATATGGTGAACCAGGCTGTGGAAATGCTTGAAAAAGCAGGTTTCAAAGATGTGCAGGGATACGATGATATTGGTGCTCCTGGACTTGGAATCCACGAAATGGGAATGGCCAGAATGGGAAGAGATCCTAAAACATCTGTCCTTAATGGGAATAACCAGGTTCACGAAGCGAAAAACGTGTATGTTACAGATGGATCATTTATGACTTCTGCAGGTTGCCAGAACCCTTCATTAACCTATATGGCCATGACCGCGAGAGCTGCAGACCATGCTGCGAAAAATTTTAAAAAATCAAACGCTTAAAAATATTGATATGAAAAGGAGACAGGCTTTAAAGAATATTGGTCTTGGTGCAGGACTTTTTATAGTAGGCCCTTCAGCCTTCAGTTTACTGCAAAGTTGCAAAAATGAACATGAATACGACTGGCAGCCAACTTATTTAAGCGCATCCCATGGTTTTGCTTTAAAACAGATTCTTGATGTGATTTTACCCGCTACCGATACCCCGGGAGCTTCAGATTTAAATATCGCTCAGTTTATTGATGAATATATGGATAAGGTCGCAGATCCTGAGAGAGCAGAGAAATTCCGTCATTCGGCAGATGCGTTTACAAGGGCTTTTCAGAAAGAATTTGATAAATCGCCAGAGGAAGGGAAAAAAGAAGATTTTGAGAATATCGTCAAAAAATATTTGAAGGCAACTCCCGCGGTACAGCAGGAATATATGAAACGAAATTCAGAGACGCAGGATGCTCAGGACGCCGAGTCTGAGGTGAAAATAGATGATGATGCCGGAGCTTATGCTTATTTGTCGAATGTTAGACAAATGGGAATATGGGCATGGAAGACCAGTGAGCAGGTTGGTGAAAATGTCTTATGGTATGATCCAATTCCTGGACAATATATCCCTTGTGGACCAGTGGATGAATTAGGGAACGGAAAGGCTATGTCTTTATAATATTCTCTTTAAAACCCTTAAAAAACAAGATTTATCAACAATTGTTAGTAAAAAATTATCAATTATGAAATATGTAATATTTCTATTGATTCATATTTTTTGTTAACAGATTTATAAAATTTTACGGAATAATTAAAAAATAGGTCAAAAAATTCAGGTAAAAAGGATTTAAGCTACCGTAAAATAAGGTGTTTTCAAAAGTTAAGTTACTGTGTTAACTATATTTTGCATAAATTTAGCTGCGTTTAGCGCGAGCTAAATAGATTCCAACTAAAACTATAATCTTATGAGAAAAATGATTTTCAGGAGCCTTTTGTTTATCGGAGCACTTATTTCCTTCGGTATGGCAGAAGCGCAAACTGTGTCTGGAACAATCACAGATGAAAGTGGTCCGCTACCGGGCGCCACCGTTGCTGTAAAAGGAACGAACAACGGTACAACAACAGATTTTGACGGAAATTATACTTTAAACAATGTCCCAGAAGATGGGGTGTTGATTTATAGTTTCATTGGGTATGTTACTCAGGAAATTGGGGTGAATGGTAGATCTGTGATAAATGTTAATATGGAATCTGATGCTTCAGAGCTTGAAGAGGTCGTATTGATTGGTTACGGTACCACTACTGTTCAGGATGCAACCGGAGCAGTATCATCGGTTACTTCAGAAGAGTTCAACAAAGGGGTGATTGCATCTCCTGAAGAACTTATTCAGGGTAAAACAGCCGGGGTACAAATTTCTCAAACTTCGGGAGAACCAGGTGCAGGAGTAAATATTAGAATTCGTGGTACTAACTCTATACGTTCGGGAAACAATCCGTTATTCGTAGTGGATGGAGTGCCATTAACAAGTGGTGCAGCTCCAGAAACAGATGTTGCAGGAATTGGTGGTTCAGGACAAAAGAACCCATTAAACTTCCTTAACCCGAATGATATTGAAAGTATATCTATCCTTAAAGATGCGTCTGCAACTGCTATTTATGGTTCCAGAGGTGCTAATGGGGTAGTAATTATTCAAACTAAAGGAGGTAGAGGTAGAAAAGGTGTATTTGAATTAAACACTACTTTTAGTTTTGCTTCTCCGGCAAGTGAATATGATCTTTTAGACAGAGAGGCTTATTTGAACGCTATTCAAAGTGTAGGAGGAAATCCTTCAGAATTAGACTTTGGAGCTAATTCAGATTTTCAGGATTTCTACACGCGTTCTTCTTTTTCAAATACCACAGATGTTAGTTACTCTAAAAGTTATAACTCAGGAAACGTAAGAGCTTCTTTTGGATATACAGATCAGGAAGGTATTGTTGAAAATACTTCACTTGAACGTTTATCTGGTAGACTTAATGCACAACATCGATTGTTTGATGATAAACTAACTTTAAGTGCACAATTATCGATTTCAGGAGTAGATGAAGAAAGAGCTCCAATTTCTGGGGTAGCTGGTTCTACCGGAGATTTAATTGGTGCTTCTATTACTCAGAACCCAACTGCTCCTTTAGATGCAGATTTTAATCCTGGAGGGAATGTGTTAAACCCGGTTAGTTTATTGAATAATTTCCAAGGTCTTTCTGAATCAGACAGATTTCTAGCAAATTTTTCAGCTGAATATAAGCTAACAGATGACCTTACAGCCAAAGGAACTTTTGGTTTTGACGATTTGAACTCAGAAACGACTTCTGTTTTTAGTTCAGATGTAATTGGTCTTAACGGTGTTTCTGGAATTGGTAGAGGTAGTTATAGCACCTATAATCAGCAAAACACTTTATTCGAGGCTACACTTAATTATCTAAAAGATTTTGATAATTCAGTTCTTGATGTTATTGCCGGGTATTCGTACCAGAAATTCCAGAGAGATGGATTTGGTACCGCCGGTGCTGGATTTAATACAACAGATTTAGGTGGAATGGCAGGGCAACTTCGCCAGGCTTACAAAAACGTTACTGGAGTTGTGGATAATTATGCTGCATTTGGATATGGAGCAGATGGTACTTACTTAAACCAGATTTTCCCGAACTTCTCTTCTACAGAATTGCCTTCAAACTTTGAAAGACCAATTCCGGCATTTGTTCTGAATAACTTCTTTGACAATTATGACGAATTACAATCATATTTTGTTCGTGCAAATTATACTCTAGCTAAGAAGTACTTATTCACCGGAACATTTAGAGCCGATGGTTCTTCTACGTTTGGAGAAAATAATCGTTATGGTTATTTCCCTTCAGGAGCATTTGCTTGGCAATTACATAAAGAAGACTTTATTGGTGACAATATTTCCCTTCTTAAACTACGTTTAGGAGCTGGTATTGTTGGTAACCAGGAAGGTTTAGGATATGGACGATTTGTACAGCGTGAAAGAGCTGCTGGTGGTGGAATTAGTAATGACCTAAATGTTTTACCTGCACCAGGTACTTTCATCGTAGGTGATCCAAACCCGGACCTTAAATGGGAAGAAACAACAGATCTTAACTTAGGAATAGATTTTGGATTTAACGATGATCGTTTATCAGGTTCTTTTAACCTATACCGTAAAATCACCAATGATTTATTACTAGCTAGACAAACTGCAGCTCCAAGTAATGGTGAAGTAGTATTTAGTAACCTTACAGAAGGTAAAGTAGTGAATCAGGGTATGGAATTCTCTCTGGATTATGATTTCGTAAAAACAGAGGATTTTGGTTTCTCAGCAAGTTTCAATGTTGCTTATAACCACAACGAAGTTCAGGATACACCTTTTACTATTCCAACCGGAGCTATTAGAGGTAATGGTTTAACGGGAGCTTTTGCTCAGCAGCTAACTGCAGGTCAGCCTTTATTTTCATATTACATGGCCGAGTTTACAGGATTTGATCAGGATGGAAATCCAACCTATTTCGATTTCGATGGAAACGGTGTAGGAGATCCTGATGCTGATAAATTCTTTGTAGGTAAAGATGCAGTTCCAGATTGGAATGCTGGTCTTTCTCTTAATTCTCGTTATAAGAATTTTGATTTTGCAGCTTATTTTAATGGACAATTTGATTACCACGTATATAATGCGACCAAAAATGCCTTCTATACTAAAAGTGCATTGCTTATTGGTAAGAACGTAACCCAGGATGTGATTGCAACAAATGAGAACCCTGCATCATCTGTAGCGGTTTCAACAAGATTCCTTGAAAGTGGAGATTTCGTAAGGTTAACATCTGCGTCTATAGGATATAATATGGATGTTAATAGAGATGGTTTCCTAAAGTCTTTACGTCTTAGTTTAATAGGACAGAATCTTTTCCTTATCACAGATTATAGTGGTTTAGATCCGGAAATTTCAACGAATACCGGATCGTTAAATGCTTCAGCTATACCTACTGCAGGTATAGATTATGCGTCTTATCCAAGACCGAGAACTATATCAATCGGACTTAACGCAAGTTTTTAATTAAATAAAATTGACAATGAATAATATTAGGAAACCTAAAAATATGTTGAAGTTGCTTCTCGGAATTGTTCTGATGGGTGGTACCGTGGTATCATGTAGCGACTTGGAAATTGAGGGAACTGATTCGATAATAAAAGATGCAAGTGAAACAGGATTTCAGGGAGTTAGTGATCCGGAATCCTTCCTGGATAACGCTTATAACAGCTTAAGAGGTTATATAGGTGATCAGGCAAACTTGTATGCCCTTAGTGAAGTAACAACAGATGAGGCTGTAGTACCAACCCGTGGTTCAGACTGGGGTGATAACGGTATATGGCGTCAATTACATCAACATGATTGGAGACCAGATCACTCCTTCATTTTGAATGTATGGAATCAATGGAACACATTGCATTTTCAGGGAGCTCAAATCCTTTCTGATATGACTAACAGCACGCCGGAGCAGGAAGCAAATGCTCATTTTTTACGTGCTCTTGGTATGTGGGTAATTTTAGACAATTTTGGTCAGGTACCGGTAAGAGATCCTGAAGCACCGCTTTTTGAAGATCCTATTGTACTTACAGGTCAGGAAGCTGTAGATCAAATTGTAGCAGATCTTAATGCTGCGATTTCTGGCTTACCAACTGTAGGTCCGGGATCCGGAATTGGAGATGCTTCTGCTGCGAATTCCAGACCAGGAAAAGCAGCTGCCAAGTATTTATTGGCAAAAGTTCTTTTGAATAAGCATGTGTACTTGGAAACTGCACCAGATAATGCTGATATGAGTCGTGTAGTTACACTTGTTGATGAAATTAGTGCTGAAGGTTACGGGCTTGAAGAAGGTTATTTCGATATCTTCAGAAGAGAATTAGACAGAGAAACTATCTGGTTTATCCCTACTGCTGTTGGAAACAGAATCTGGAATGGTTTACACTACAACCAGGCTCCAGATCAAACAGGTGGGGGATGGAATGGATTCTCAACCTTAGCCGATTTTTATAATATGTTCGAGGGAGATCCAAACAGTAACCGTGGAACTGCAGAAGGAGAGCCTTTAGATGGTCAGGAAGAAAGAAGAGGATTTGTTCCTCCTTCTGGATTGGCTGCCGGATCTTTCGATGGAGCAGTAGATGCTAATAATGATGGATACGCAGATGGTTCAAGTGTTGGATTTGGATTCTTAATTAACCAGCAATATGCTTATGATGGAACACCGTTAAACGACAGAAGTGGTAATCCGTTAACTTTCAAAAAGCAATTCACTAACCTTGATGGGGAAGTAAGTTTGATCAATAACAGTGAGACCACTGGAATTAGAACAATCAAATATAACCCTCGCTACGGTGCATTCACCGAGCATGAAATTTTCTTCAGATTCTCTGATGCTTACCTTATGAAAGCGGAAGCAATTATGAGATCTGGTGGGGACGCTACTTCTATGGTTAATGAACTTAGAACTTTAAGAAAAGCTACTCCATTAGCTACGGTTACTGAAAGTGATCTTCTTGAAGAGCGTGGTAGAGAATTATATATGGAATTCTGGAGAAGAAACGATTTAATTCGTTTTGGTGAGTTTACCAGAGACTGGACTTTAAAGTCTCCGTCTGCGGTGGGTGATGAAACCAGAAATAAATTTCCAATTCCTTCAAGTCAACTTATTTTGAACCCGAATTTAACTCAGAATCCGGGCTACTAATACTTGAATTTTTCAACAAAAAAAGAGGGCTATTTAGTCCTCTTTTTTTGTTATATAATTGTTAAAAAATATTTATCTTTCCGCACAGCTCTACAAGGAATTTAACCATGATTAAAGCCATTAGGCTCACATATTTACAGGTACTTATTCTTCTATTATCTGCATGTGATCATGAACCCGATACATTGTTTGTTCAGCATCACAGCAACACGACAAATATTGACTTTTCCAACCAGCTGGATGAGGATTCCAATTTGAATATTCTTAATTACCTGTACTACTACAATGGCGCCGGGGTGGCTGCAGCCGATTATAATCAGGATGGGTTAACCGACTTATATTTTACGTCGAATGAAGGAGAGGATAAAATGTATCTTAATCAGGGTGATTTTAAATTTAAAGAGATTATCGGATCTGCCGGAATACATAATAAAACCGGGTGGACCACCGGGGTGAGTAATGTTGATATCAATAATGACGGCCTTATGGATCTTTATGTATCCAAAGTTTCCGGGATTCTGGGATTGGAAGGGCATAATCTGCTGTTTGTTAATAAGGGGGTAGATGCCAGCGGAATTCCACAGTTCCAGGAAAGTGCTGAACGATATGGACTAGATTTCAGTGGATTCTCCACTCAGTCGGTTTTTCTGGATTACGATCAGGATGGAGACCTTGATATGTTTTTGCTAAACCATTCCATACATCCCAATAAAAATTATGGGAATGGGAACAAACGGAAAAGTTTCGACCCAAAAGCCGGGGACAGATTATTCAGAAATGAAGACGGTAAATTTATAGACGTTTCCAAAGGAACCGGAATCTTTCAAGGCATAATTGGTTATGGTTTAGGAGTGGGAGTTGGTGATTTTAATAATGACGGGTATCCGGATATTTTTGTAGGGAACGACTTTTTTGAAAATGATTATCTGTATATAAATCAACAGGACGGTAGTTTTAAAGACCTTATCACCACCAATCCTGAAAGTCTTGGACATACCACCCATTATTCAATGGGGAATGATATTGCCGACTTTAATAATGATGGTTTTACAGATATTGTTTCTCTGGATATGCTGCCCGCAGATCTAAAGACCTATAAAACTTCAGGCTTGGAATTCCCATTTCAGACTTACTCCAACTTTTTACGAAATGGTTTTTCTCCGCAATACATGCAAAATACCCTTCATGAAAATCGAGGGGATCTAATTTTTTCAGAAACTGCCTTTTTAAAAGGCATTGCCGCCACCGAATGGTCGTGGAGTCCTCTTTTTGCCGATTTTGATAATGATGGCCTAAAGGATCTATTTATCAGCAATGGGATCAAGGGTGCCACCAACGATATGGACTATATTAAATTCATATCCAATGATAAGATACAGGCTCAATTGAGTAAAGGGGAAGATGTAGATTTAACCAACCTTACCCGGGAACTTCCGGAAAAGAAAGTAAAGAATTTTATTTATCGGAATTCAGGAGTTCAGGGCTTTGAGGATAAAAGCAACACCTGGTTAAACGATGAAGCGGGTTTTAGCCACGGAAGTATATATGTTGATCTGGATAATGATGGAGACCTTGATCTGGTAGTAAATAATACCGACGCACCAGCTGGAATTTTTGAAAACACACTTAATAAAGAAAAGAAAACTTCAAATTATTTGAAGGTTCTATTGAAAGGTCCGGAAAAGAACAGATTTGGAATTGGTGCGAAAGTCACGGTATTTAAAGATGGTGAACTTCAAATGCAGGAGCATTACCTGAGCAGGGGATACCTGTCCTCGTTGGCGCCGGGACTTCATTTTGGATTAGGGAATTATAAAAAAGTTGATTCGGTTCAAATAAATTGGGGGAATAAAAAATATACCACCGTAAAGAACATAAAGGCTAGCTCAATTCTGGAAGTGGAGTATGATGGGAAAACATCAAACATTGCAAATAAGCCGTCCGGCACAAAGGCATTACTTAAAGTTGAAAATTTTGATATTTCTTATACGCATACCGAGCAAAGTACTCTTGATTTTAACCGGCAAATACTGGCTCCTTTCGCCTATTCCAATCTTGGGCCCCGGCTATGTGTGGGCGATTTAAATGCTGATGGTTTGGAAGATTTAGTTTTTGGAGGTGGTAAATCACAGCCATTACAAGTATGGTATCAGTCTAAAAGTGGAACATTTATTACAAACACCGATCAGATTTTTGAAAAGGATGCTATTTCGGAAAATACATCTCAGTTACTATTGGATGTAGAACAGGATGGCGATCTTGATCTGCTTGTGGTAAGTGGAGGGAATGAATTTAAGCAGGGACCAGCCCTGCAACCTAAATTATATTTGAATACAGTAGATGGTTTTATTCTGGATAGTCTAAATTTTAAAAATGTTAGTCTGAATGCCTCAAATGTTTCAAAAGTTGATTTTAATAAAGACGGATACCCGGACATTTTTATAGCTGCCAATATAGTTCCCGGTGAGGTTGGGAAAGATCCAGTTTCCTATCTGTTTAAAAATAACGGAAAGGGTAATTTTACAGATGTAACTGCAGATCTGTTCAAAGATTCTTTAGGGATGGTGCAGGATGTTAAATGGACAGATTATAATGCCGATGGATATGAAGATCTGGTTGTGACAGGACATTGGATCTCCCCGCAAATTTATCTAAATATTATAGGGCAGGAATTTAAAAAACTGGTAAGTAATCTGGATGATAATTCAGGTTGGTGGAACAGTCTTGAAATCTCGGACTTTGATAATGACGGTGATCTCGATGTTATAGCCGGGAACTGGGGATTTAATACTCGTTTAACCGCAACATCACAAGAGCCAATAAATTTGTATCTCAATGATTTTGATGATAATGGTACTGAAGAACCGGTAATCTCCTATTTTTATAAAGGAGAAGAAACGGTATTTTCTTCCAAAGATGAGCTCGATCAACAAATGCCCGGTTTAAAGAAAAAGTTCAATACATATAAAGCTTTTGCCAATGCAGAGTTTTCTGAAATATTTCCAAAGGATAAGCTTGAAAAATCTTTACGGAAAAAGGTAACAGAACTGGCCAGTTGCTATTTTGAAAATCTTGGCAACGGAGAATTTAAAAAACATGTTCTTCCAATGGAAGCTCAGGCTTCTGCGATTTTCGCAATTCAAAAATATGATTTTAACGGGGATGGATTCGAAGATATCCTTTTGGCAGGAAATAACTATGAAATTAGTACTCAATTGGGTAGATTAGATGCTTCTCATGGGAGTCTGTTATTAAATGATGGAAAAGGTAGTTTTTATCCTTCTCAAGACTTGCCAAATATCCAGGGACCAGCCCGGGATATTAAAAAGATCTGTATCAATAATCAACAACATTTTATTGTAACCTTTAACAATGGGAAACCATTGCTACTAAAAAGTAATAAGTGATCAAATGATGAAAAAAAGATCATACTTGAATATTATTGGATTTGTGGCTGCTTCAGTCATATTTTCCTGTAAGTCTGACGATAAAGTAGAACCGGAAAATAATTCGGCCTATAACAGTCCGGAGAATGCCTTGTTTTCAGAAATGAGTGCAGAAGAAACCGGAATTGACTTTATTAATGAAGTTCAAAATCAGCCTGATTTTAATATTTTCAAATACCGTAATTTCTATAATGGTGGAGGAGTAGCCATTGGGGATATCAATAATGACGGCTTGCCGGATATCTATCTAACAGCCAATATGAAACCCAATAAACTTTACCTGAATAAAGGGAACTTCAAATTTGAAGATATAAGTGAAACTGCAGGAGTACAGGGAAATAAACCATGGTCTACCGGGGTGAATATGGTGGATATCAATAATGACGGTTTACTGGATATTTATGTGAGTAATGCCGGGAATATGGAAGGGGATAACCATGATAACGACCTTTATATCAACAACGGGGACCTCACTTTTACTGAACAGGCTAAAGAATACAACCTAGCCGAAACAGGTTTTAGTACCCACGCTACATTTTTTGATTATGATAAGGATGGTGACCTGGATGCCTATATTTTGAATAACAGTAACATCCCCGTTAGTAGTCTTGGATTTGCAGAACAGCGTAACGTAAGAGCTCAGGATTGGGAAGGTGTTCCTAAGATATTCAGAGGCGTTGGAGACATGTTACTTCGTAATGATGATGGAAAATTTGTAGATGTTAGCGAAGAGGCCAATATCTACGGAAGTTTGATTGGCTTTGGGCTTGGGGTTATGGTTAGTGATTTTAATAATGATCTCTATCCCGATATCTATGTTTCCAATGATTTTTACGAAAGGGATTATCTCTATATCAATAATCAGGACGGAACTTTTACTGAAGACATTGAGAACTGGACTCAGCATCTGTGCCTTTCGGCGATGGGTGTGGATATGGCGGATATCAATAATGACGGCCTGGCCGATATCTTTATTACAGATATGTTGCCGGATACTGAAGAGCGGGTAAAATCTGTAATGGAATTTGAAGGTTATAATGTTTTTAAACTGAAGCAGAGTAAAGATTTTTTTCAGCAGTATATTCATAACACACTTCAGCTAAACAATGGGAATAATACCTTTTCTGAAATAGCACATTTTAGTGGAGTTGAAAGTACAGACTGGAGCTGGGCTGGACTTATCTTTGATATGGATAATGATGGAAACCGCGATATTTTTGTTACCAATGGAATAAATCACGATCTAACCGATCTGGATTTCGTTGAATTTTTTGCGAACGAGATCATTCAAAAAATGGCCCTTACGGGAAAGAAAGAGGCAATAGACTCTATTATCAATAAAATGCCGGTAACACCTTTACCAAATTATGCTTTCCAAAATCAGGGAAACCTGAAATTCAAAGACATGGCTAAAGAATGGGGTCTGGGAATGCCAAGTCTCTCTAATGGTTGTGCTTATGGAGATCTTGATAACGACGGAGACCTTGATCTGGTGGTAAATAATGTGAATATGCCGTCTTTCATATACCGTAACAATGCTGAAAAACTGGAAAGCCGGAATTACCTGAGAGTAAAACTGAATGGTAGTGAAAAGAATCAGTTTGGTATTGGAACTACTTTGAAAATGTATGTGGATGATAAGATCATCCTGCAGGAAGAGAATCCTTCACGAGGATTCCAGTCTTCTATGGATTATGTGCTGAGTGTAGGATTGGGAGAAGTTAAAAAACTGGATTCCTTACGTGTGATCTGGCCAGATAATAAAACTCAGCTTTTAAAAGATGTAAAAGTAAACCAGACCCTGGTGCTGGAACATAAAGCTGCTTTAGAAACATTTATTCCAAAGAAGCCGAAAGCCCCTAAAACTTTTCTCACCGAAATTCCGAATAAATCCATGGAAAAACACATGGAGAATCCATATACCGATTTCGATTATGAAGGAATGATCTATAAAAAGTTATCTCAGGAAGGCCCGGCAATGGCAGTTGGAGATATAAATAATGATGGAAATGAAGATGTTTTTATTGGTGGAGCCAAGCAACAGCCGGGAATCATTTACTTGAACAAAGGCAATGGAAATCTGGAAAAGAAAGCTCAGCCGGCGCTGGATTCAGATTTTATGTTTGAGGATACTTCTGCCGCATTCTTTGATGCCGATGGGGACGGTGATATTGATCTCATGATTGGTTCCGGAGGGAATGAGGTTGGAGAAGAAAAGAATTATCGCCCTCGTTTATATTTAAACGATGGTAACGGGAAGTTTACTCCTTCCACGACCATTTTACCATCTGTAAACCAAAATGTCGCTGTAATAGCTCCTCACGACTTTGATGATGATGGAGATATAGATGTTTTTGTTGGTTCCAGAAGTGTAGCCGTAAATTATGGAATTGATCCGCAGCATTTGTTTCTTGAAAATCGCGGGAATGGGGAATTTGTTAATTCGACTGAAAGAATTGCCTATG
This sequence comes from Christiangramia aquimixticola, assembly GCF_048285835.1. Taxonomy (NCBI): domain Bacteria; kingdom Pseudomonadati; phylum Bacteroidota; class Flavobacteriia; order Flavobacteriales; family Flavobacteriaceae; genus Christiangramia; species Christiangramia aquimixticola. The sequence continues at coordinate 429,944 of NZ_JBLVTL010000003.1, read as the reverse complement.
ATGTAAAATATGCCGGAATGATCACAGATGCTATCTGGGAAGATATAGATGGGAATGGTAAAAAAGATCTTATCACTGTATCAGATTGGGGTGCTCCAAAAATTTATACCAATTCCGGAAGAAGGCTCAGCGCTTTAAAAAATGCCCTGGATAAATATACCGGATGGTGGAATACTCTGGAAGCTGCAGATCTGGATAACGATGGGGATATGGATCTTATTCTGGGGAATAAAGGAGCGAATGTTTCTTACGAGACATCATTTGAAAACCCTATGAAAATGTGGGTGAACGATTTTGATGATAATGGGACTATCGAACAGATTGTTACTCAGCAAAGAGATGGCAAGGATTATCCTATTCACATGAAAAAGGAAATGATCTCACAACTTGTATTCTTAAAGAAGGAGAACCTCAAAGCATCAGAATATGCAAAAAAGACCATTCAGGAATTGATGCCGAAACAAAAAATTCAAAATTCCATTGTCAAGGAAGCCAGTATCTCAAAAACTGTGATCGCTATTAATAATGGGAATGGTTCATTTGAGATCAAAAAACTTCCCGGGAGAATACAATTTTCCTGTGTTTGTGGAATTACCTGTGCAGATGTTAATAATGATGGAAACCTTGACCTCGTAATGGGTGGGAATGATTTTGAATTCAAACCTCAGTTTTCAAGACTGGATGCCGGCTATGGAAGTGTACTTCTGGGAGATGGAAAGATGAACTTTGAATGGCAGGATTTTGCGCAAAGTGGATTCCATGTAAAAAGCGAGGTAAAGTTCCTTGAGAAAATAAAGAACAAAAATGGTAAGACCTTTATAATTGCCGCTATTAACGATGAAAAACCCCGAATTTTTGCAGTCAGCAAGCCTTAAATTTTTACTTTTTTCTTCGATCCTGATGCTGCTGTCCTGTGAAGAAAAGGAAGAAAATACCTTTTTTGATAATCCGGAGCCGGCCAGTTCCGGGCTTAATTTCACCAATCAGTTAACCGAAACCCGGGATCAGAACATACTTGATTATCTCTATTATTATAATGGAGGTGGCGTTAGTATTGGAGATATAAATAATGATGGCCTGCCGGATGTTTACTTCACGGGCAATCAGGTCAAGAACAAATTATTTCTGAATAAAGGCGGGCTTAAATTTGAGGATATCACGGCTACTGCCGGGGTTGAGGGAAATAGCACCTGGAATACCGGGACTACTATGGCCGATGTGAATGGAGATGGATTCCTGGATATTTATGTTTCAGCAGTTGTTGGAGTAAACGGCTTCCGTGGTCATAACGAATTATTTATCAATAACGGCGATAATACTTTTACTGAAAGTGCCGCTAAATATGGTTTAGACCTTGATACCTATTCTTCTCAGGCTGCATTCTTCGATCTTGAAAACGATGGGGACCTTGATGTTTATATTTTAAATCATGCCGTACATACTACCGAATCTTTTGGTCCCGCAAGTATTCGCAACAACCGGGTTTATGAAAGTGGAGATAAGTTATTGCTGAACGAAGGTGGGAAGTTTATCGACATCAGTGAAAAAGCCGGGATCTACGGGGGTGCAAATTCATATGGTTTAGGACTAAGTACTGCCGATTTTAATAATGATGGATTTACAGATATCTATATAGGGAACGATTTTCATGAAGATGATTACTACTACCTGAATAATGGGGATGGAACCTTTACAGAAAGCTTAAAAGATAAATTTGGACATACCTCGAGATTTTCCATGGGTAATGATGCTGCCGATGTTAATAATGACGGTTTCATGGACCTGATTTCACTGGACATGCTTCCCGAAGATGAAAAGGTTTTAAAATCTTCTGCCGGGGACGATAATGTGAACCTTGATAAGTTTCGAATTGAGAAATTAGGATACCATCCGCAGTATACCCGGAATATGCTTCAGATCAATAAAGGAGGTGAGTATTTTGCCGAAACTGCCTTAATGAGCGGAGTCGCTGCTACAGACTGGAGCTGGGGACCTCTTTTTGCCGATCTTGATCTGGATGGAGTGCAGGATCTTTTTATTAGCAATGGTATCCCTAAAAGACCTAACGATCTGGATTATGTAAAGTATACTTCCAATGAGCAAATTCAGAATAAGCTGGATAAAACTACTTTGGTAGATAATGAGGTGCTTGAAAAAATGCCATCCGGCGCAGTTACGAATTATGTTTTCAAAGGTTCAGGAAATGGAAGTTTTACAAACCGGTCTCTGGATTGGATAAAAAATGACTCTATCATTTCTACAGGAGTTGCCTACGGAGATCTTGATAATGATGGGGATCTGGACATCATAACCAATAACCTGAATAGTCCTGCGCATATCTATGTAAATAATTATGCTGAAGGGGATTATCTAAAGATCAAACTTAAATCTGCGACTGCTAACACTCATGGAATTGGAGCCAAAGCAATTCTGTATACTTCAGATGGGCCGCAGTTTCGTCAGTTATATACCACAAAAAGTTACCAGTCATCCTCAGAACCTGTTTTGCATTTCGGCTTAAAAAAGGGAAACAGGATAGACTCTTTAAAATTGATCTGGCCCAATGGCAAAATGCAAAAGCTTTCTGCACTTAAGAGCAATCAAACTCTCACGCTTTATTTAAAAGATGCCAATGAGAATGCCGATCTTAAAAAACTATTTCATGCCAAGAAAGGCGGAAATTTTGTGAGGGTAGAAAATGACCTTGGAATTGATTTTACTCACGAGGAAAATCTGTATAATGATTTTAATGCTCAAAAATTGATTCCACATAAATTATCAGATCTTGGACCTGCGGTTAAGGTTGCAGATATAGATAATGATGGGAAAGACGACATATTCTTTGGAGGTTCACGCTTTAAACCTGCTGTAATTTATTATCAGAGACAGGGCAGGTTTGAAAAGAAGCAAATTAAAAATATAGCTGCCGACTCCCTGACCGAGGATGTTAGTGTTGAGATCGCCGATTTTAATAATGATTCCTTTCCGGATATTCTTATCGCTTCCGGTGGAGGGGAATCTGTTGGTAAGAGCCAGTACTTACCGGAAAGATTATATAGCACCAATGAAAACCGAGAATTTTCCAGAGACAGTTTATTTCCAGAATTTTATGATAACTCGTCTGTTTTAAAGGCAGAGGATTTCGATGGAGATGGTGACCTGGATGTCTTTATTGGTTCCAATGCAAAGAATTATAATTACGGGGCGATCCCTGCTTCACATCTTCTTCTAAATGAAAATGGAAGATTTACCGAAGTTCAGAAAGATCTGTTTTCTCAATTAGGGATGGTAAACGATATGATCTGGACAGATTTTGATGCTGATGGCGATATGGATATGATCGTAGTCGGAGAGTGGATGGAGCCTGTATTTCTGGAAAATGAAAATGCTGTTTATAAAAGAAAAAATACAATTCAAAATGGGAGTCAACTTAACGGACTCTGGCAAAAGGTCATTGAATTTGATATAAACCAGGATGGTGATCCAGATTATTTATTAGGAAACTGGGGTCTGAATACTAAACTAAAAGCTTCGGCAGAGAGTCCGCTTTTGATGTATTATAAAGATTTCGATAAGAACGGACTTACGGAAACCTTACTGGCAACAAAGAAAGGGGAGAAGTATTATTTTCTGTATGGTCTGGATGAACTGGCTTCCCAGCTTAATGATCTCATAAGAAAAAGATTCACGCAGTACAGCGATTTTGCAGGTAAAAGCGTGGAAGAGATCTTTAGTAAAGAGGAACTGGATTCGGCCAAATTATTCAAGGTTCATACTCTGGCTTCTGGTTATCTCAAAAATACCGGCAATGGCTTTTCCTTCAGGGAATTTGAATCAGAATTACAACTTGCGCCCATTCGGGCAATGCTTGCTTTTGATTTTAATAAGGATGGAAAAAATGAAGTGCTCTTAGGAGGGAATTATTTCGGAGTCACCCCTTACCACGGACGTTTCGATTCATTTGGAGGGGCTTTGATGTTAAACCCGGGTAAAATTCTTCATTCTGATGAAATTGATTTAAATTTATCACAAAAATCTGTTAAAGATTTTTCTATAATTCATGTTGGTGACAAACCTTATTTATTGATCACTTATAATGATGCAAAGGCTGAAGTCTATGAATTCAAATTTTAAATACTTTTTTATTTTCTTTATTGGATTAACTATCCAATCCTGTAATTCGAAGAAAGAAGAAATCGTAGTCACTGCGGAAGATTTTCATGCTGCTAACGATAATGTTAGCAAAACAATGGTTCATGATATTTTCTCCCCGCCGGTGGCCAGTAGGGTGTATGCCTATTCCAATATTGCAGCCTACGAGGTAATGGCTCAGTTCGACGAGAGCTACAAATCACTTGCAGGCCAGTTAACCGATCTTGAAAAAATTCCTGCGCCAGCAGCTTCAGAAAACATTAATCCAAAAGTTGCCGCTCTTGTGGCGTTTTATGAGATAGGAACCAATCTGGTTTTTTCTGAAAATAAAATGACGGTTAAGCGCGACAGCTTATTCAATAAATGGAAAAATATTAATGAAGACCAGTTCCTTGCTTCTGAAGCTTATGGACAGGAAGTGGCTGCTCACATAAGAAATTGGCTGAAAAAGGATAATTATGCCGAGACGCGTACCATGCCTAAATTTTCCATTATTACCGATGATGAAAGTCGCTGGCAACCAACCCCTCCTTCTTATATGGATGGGATTGAGCCGCATTGGATGAAGATAAGGCCATTTGCTATCGAATCGGCAAACCAGTTTAAACCTGTTCCTCCACCGGAATTTTCACTGGAAGAAGGGTCAAGATTTCATACCGAATTGATGGAGGTTTATAATATCAGGGAAGAGATCGCGGCAGATGAAGCCAATAGTGAAAAACTTGAGATCGCGAAATTCTGGGATTGTAATCCTTATGTATCTATTCTTAGAGGCCATTTGATGTTTGCCACCAAAAAGATCACTCCTGGAGGTCACTGGATGGGAATAGTAAAGATTGCCTGCAAAAAAGATAATGCCGACTTCAACAAATCTGTCTATGCATATTCTAAAACAGCTATTGCTCTTGCCGATGGTTTTATTAGTTGCTGGGATGAAAAATACCGTAGCAGCCTGGTAAGACCGGAAACGCTGATCAATAAATACATTGATGAAAACTGGACCTCTGTCCTTCAAACTCCTCCTTTTCCTGAATATACCAGTGGACACTCGGTAGTATCCGGGGCAGCAGCAATTGCACTAACAGATATTTTTGGAGATGATTTCGCTTTTGATGATGATACTGAAGTTGAATACGGGCTTCCCGTTAGATCGTTCAAATCTTTCAAACATGCTTCTGAAGAAGCTGCGAACAGCAGATTATATGGAGGAATTCACTACAGATCGGCTATAGAAGTAGGGTTGGACCAAGGTAAGGATCTTGGTAATTATGTAGTGAATAAACTGGATATGACCGCCGAGTCATCACAAACTGAAATAGCTTCCAAATAATTCTATGAAGAAAGTTTTAAGTACAGTGCTATTCCTACTCGTGCTTGGTCTGGTCTGGTTTCTTTTTATAAAAAAATACGATTACCGGTTTCATTTTCAAGCAAAATATGGCCCAGGAGTGGTCTATCATGAATTAAAATCTCTTGGAGAATTCTCAGTTTTCAATAGCTCTCCCGATATTAAAAATTTGCAATCTGAACCTTATCAAATCCTGGATCAGGAAATAGATTTTGAAAAGGATGAGCTGGATTTGCATTGGGAACTGGAAAGACTGAATGATAGCACAACAGATGTTTATTTATATGTGAGGTCCAACGATCGAATAAAGAATAGACTGGCTGTTTTAAATCCTTTTTCAAAAGGGGAATTTGTTGATTCTTTAAGTGGAATATTCACCGACTTTGGTAAGAAATTAAGAACAAAGCAACAGGATTACAAGGTGCAGCTTTTGGATAGTATTGTTTACTCTCCATCTCTGGATTGTATTTGCAGATCTGCCTCCAATATCAAGGTTTCCCAAAAAGCCTCCCAAATGGTGAACGATATCGTGCCTCTGGAAGATTTTTTACTGGACCATGATTTGAAGCTTAATGGCTATCCTTTTGTAAAGATCACCCGCTGGGACCGGGATGAAAACATAATAGATTTTGATTTTTGTTTTCCGGTTAATCTGGCTCAGGATATTAAACCCGATCATAGGGTGAATTTCCAGCAATATAAGGCAACAACTTCTTTAAAAGCGATCTATAACGGGAACTATCGCAGTTCAGATTTTGCCTGGTATGATCTTATGAACAAAGCCGAGAAAGAAGGATTTACTACAAGCGGACTGCCTCTGGAAATTTTCTTCAATAATCCTAAGAGTGATATCAATGCACCTAGCTGGAAGGCGGAAGTTTATTTGCCGGTTGTAACTACTCAATAAAATTTTCCGGCACCAATATTTGTAATTTTTGAGGCAGGATGTTAACCTTTACTTCTGTACTTTCTCCAATGTATTCCCCGTCTATTTGAAAAGCAACCGGTTTCTTACAGGTTATAACTGCTTCGTCTGTTGAAAATATCTCGATAACCTCCGGGTCGAAATCAGTTTCATTTCTCAGCGTTTTTAAAATTTCTGAGAAACTAAACTTTTTGAAGATCAGGATCTCAAATTTTCCATCGGTAACTTTTCCGCCGGGATTTACGTTTGCTCCGGTACCGTATTTCTGTGCATTCGCAATTCCTAAAAGTATACCTTCAGTTTCTTTAGTGCCCTCAGGGGTTCGAATATTAAAATGAAAAGGATAATTGCTTTTTATGAGGGTTGGAATAGATTGGATAAGATACCCCATTTTACCTCGAATAGAAGATTCGTCGTAATTTTTTATAAGTTCTGCATTGATTCCCAGATCGCTAATGTGCAAACAAATGATATCGTTTAAACACACAAGATCCATTTTTATGGATTTATCTCCCAGCGCAATATTTACCTGGTCCTCAACATTCTCTGGCAACTGCAAGTTTACGGCAAGCCCGTTTGCCGAACCGGCCGGGATAATTCCCATAGAGATATCCATGTCCTTGATAGCTTCTGCCACCAGATTAATGGTGCCATCACCGCCCGCCACCAAAACTCTTTCTATATTATTTTCAGCGATTCGCTGGCGAATTTTTTCAATATCATTAGTCCCGGTAGTTGTAAAAAGGTGGAAATTTGCTCCTTGCTCCTTCACCTTTTCCTGAGTGGTATTTATAATATATTTTTTGTTAGAATCTCCCGAAATGGGATTTACTACCAGCAGAACTTCCTTAAAATTCATATAAAGCTTTTTATTGGATGTTTAAAATTAAGTATTTTGGAAGAGAAGGAATTTTAAAAAAAGGCCAATATTTTGAAACTGGATCTTAAGTTATACCGTGGATATGTTAATAAAGAGGAACTTGTAGTGTTTGGTCATCTCTTTGAATCCTGGGCCCCTGATAAATACAGGATCGATAGGCGAGGGATCAAACACACTTATGCGATCATCCATAAGTTCAGGATAAAGCCTTTACCAAATTATGAAGTAAAGCTGAAATTCAGGGATCTGGAGGTGACCACTAAAACCCAGAAAGATGGATACTTCCGGTTTACGGTTCCGTATACAGATGATCTGGAACCCGGCTGGCACGAATATCAAGTTACCTGTAAGATGTTCGATTTTGGGATGATCGAAAAAGGTAAATTATTAAAACCTTATCCTGGGAAATTCGCCATTATTTCAGATATAGATGACACCTTCCTGGTCTCCCATAGCAACAGTTTTTTTAAAAAACTCTATGTAATGCTTTCCAAGAACATTGAGAAGCGTAAAATTTTTAATGATGTGGTTAGGCATTATCAGCGCCTGAGCAACTCAGGCCAGGATAAAAAAGACGCGTTTAACTCGTTTTTTTATGTATCGAGTAGTGAATGGAATTTATACGATTTTATCACGGAATTTGCCGATATGCATGGATTGCCGGAAGCAGTCATAAAATTGAAAAACATCAAAACCGGCTTAAGGGATTTTCTGCAAACGGGGAGGGGAAATCACGACCATAAATTTATAAAGATCAAAGATATTATTTCATTTTACCCGCATTTGCAATATGTGTTGCTTGGAGACGACTCTCAGCATGATCCATTTTTATATGAACGTATTTGTAAAACCTTTCCAATGAATGTGCAGGCAATTTACATACGGCAAACAGGTAAAAGCCCTAAGCCAAAAGTTCAGGAAGTTTTGAAAAATATTGAAAGTATGAATGTTGCTACCTGCTATTTTGCGAATAGTGATAAAGCGATTTCCCATTCTGAGCAAATAGGTATAATTTAGAAATGTGAAGATCAGAAATAAAAAAGCCCTTCAATCGAAGGGCTTTCTTTTTGTTTATTCCAGACTAAAACTTTTTATATCCTTAAATCTCGGTAATTTTACTTTCTCCAATTCATTTTGGAAATCTGGCCACTTCTCTTTGTAAAACTCATTGGTAGCCTTTAACGCATCGCTTAACTCATCTTCTGCGTGCTTTATAAGAGTATGCTCGGTAGAAGTAATTCCCGCAGGCCTGCTTTGCACATAACCCTGAGCAGTTCTTAATCTGGTAAGGACACTAGTTTCTTTATTCCGAGTGATTCCCTGGCGATCGTCCTCTTTTCCAAGATACAATGCGATAAGCTCCTCGATTTCTTTTTTGATCTCTTCAATATCCTTAAGCTCTGACTCGTATTCACTCTCAGCCTCCGGAAGTTTTTTAAGATCTGCTTCAAATTTTTCGGCAATATCTTTGCTTTCAACTAGCTGTTTTACGGCATCTGCAGCGATTTGTTGCATGTTCTCGAGCTTTTTCGAAGTTGTATACACCTCATCGATATACTTCTCTGAGACATCTAAACGTGGATCAGATTTTACGGTTATAGATTCTTCTGAAGTGACCTCCTCATATTCAAGTAACAGCCTGTATGAACCTGGTTTAACTAATACGCCTCCCGGTTCAGACTTATTTTCCTTAATCTCTCGGGACGGCCTGTCAGCTCCTTTTTGGTCCAGGTTCCATTTTAAAGTATAAATTCCTGAACTGTCCGGGGCTTTCTGTTTCAGGGTTCTTATAAGTCTCTCTCCATCGAAAATCTTTAAAGTAAGTGAGTCCTTTTCATCTTTTTTTAGCTCCTTTTCAGTAGGCTTAGTGATCTCTTTGATTTTACCTTTAGACTTATTCTCCGCTTTAGGATCATTAGAGATATTGATATAATAACTAATTCGCGCTCCTGTTGATCTGTTGGCTCCCTGAAATAAGGCATCACCACCAAATCTGCTACCGGTTGGCTGCTGAATGGCTGCATGGTACGCAGTAGGAGGGGTGAATAATTCTAATTTCTTTTCGAATAAATTATTATTGGTTGCAAGCTCCCTGAAGGGTCTAAGGTCATCCAACACCCAGGCCGACCTACCAAACGTTCCAATTACAAGATCATTTTCTCTGGGATGAATTACAAGGTCTTTGACAGGAACAGTTGGGAATCCATTGGTATATTTCTGCCAGTTTTTCCCGGCATTGAATGATACATATAAACCATCGTCGGTTCCCAGAAACATTAGTTCCTTTACTTCAGGATCTTCAATAATGCTTAAAGCGTAACTTTGAGCATCTTTGGAATCAACTATTCTTTCCCAGGTCTTTCCGTAATTTTTAGTTCTGTACGCATAAGGTTCATAGTTAAAACGTCGGTAATCATTCGCTACCAGTAATGCCTCTTCTTTATTGCTTTTACTTGCTTTTATTTGTACGATCCATGAACCATCAGGTAAACCCGGAAGATTATTTGAAACATCGTTCCAGGTATTTCCTCCATCTCTGGTATAGTGTACCTTGCCATCATCTGTTCCAACCCACAACATTCCTTTTTCAACCGGAGATGGTTCAATGACCAGAATAGTGGTATAATTTTCAGCACCTGTGGCATCGATGGTCAAACCACCGCTATCCATCTGTTTTTGTTTGAGAGTATCGTTGGTGGTCAGGTCTGGCGAAATTACTTTCCAGGTAAGACCTTTATCGGTGCTTTTGTGAACGAACTGACTTCCGAAGTAGAGCGTATTATTATCAAAAGGGTCGTCATTGATCGCCGAATTCCAGTTAAACCTAAGGTCGGTTTTAGGATCAGGATGCGTTGGACGTACCGTATAGTTGTTACCGGTAACATGATCATACCTGCTAACATATCCCTGCTGACTCATGCTCCAGCCATATCTGCTGTCATCCTTATCTGGTACCACATCAAAACCATCCCCAAAACTTATTTCCTGCCAGTAAGAATTTCTGATTCCCTGGTCTTTCCACACATAAGCCGGACCTCTCCAGCTACCATTATCCTGCATTCCTCCATAAACATTGTATGGAAACTCATTATCAACTGCAATATGATAGAATTGAGCAACAGGCAGGTTCGCAACAAACCTCCAGCTTTTACCGTAATCGTGGGTAATATTTAATCCGCCATCGTTACCATCCATCATAAAACTACCATCAGTAGGATGTATCCACCAGGCATGATGGTCTGGATGAATACCATTATCAACTCCATAAGCCGGCATGAGTTCTTCAAAACTTTTACCTCCATCTTCTGAAACATGTACATAAGTAAAGACTGAATATAGCCTGTTGGAATTTTCTGGATCTACAAAAATATCGCTGTAATAAAAGGGGCGATTACCTATTTCAGGCTTGTCATTGATCATTTCCCATGAAAATCCGCCATCTTCAGATTTATAAAGCGCATTCTTTTTGGCTTCAACCAGTGCATAAACTATATCTGAATTAGATGCTGAAATTGCCAGTCCTATTCTACCCAATTCTCCTTTAGGGAGTCCATCTTTTGCAGTTTTTTCTTGCCAGGTTTCACCACCATCGTGAGTAATAAACATCCCGGAGCCTTCACCTCCGGAGTTAAAGAACCATGGTTCTCTTTTATGCTCCCACATGGCAGCGATTAATTTATTGGGATTGTTTGGATCCATTACCAGGTCGGCAGCACCGGTTAACTTATTTTGATATAGTGTTTTTTTCCAGGTTTTTCCACCATCAGTAGTTTTATAAACTCCTCTTTCTTCATGTGCTCCCCAGGGAGATCCAATGGCTGCTACATATACTATATCAGGATTATCGGGATGTATAATTACTCTGTGAATGTGTCTCGTCTTTTCCAGTCCCATGTTTTTCCAGGATCTTCCGCCATCAAGGGAACGAAAGATCCCGTAACCGCCATTTAAACTATTTCGGGGATTTCCTTCTCCCGTTCCTACCCAGATCACAGAGGGATTGGATTGTTGTATGGCCACCGCCCCAATAGAAGCGGTTACCTGATCATCAAATACCGGATCCCATTTGATCCCGCCGCTGGTAGATTTCCATAATCCGCCGGAGGCAGTTCCTACAAACATAATATCCGGATTAGAAGTAACTACATCAATGGAAGTTACCCGTCCACTCATCCCGGCAGGACCAATATTTCGCGGGGTTTTATTTTTAAGAAGATTTAAATCAATAGTTTGTGAAGAAGCGCTGATAGTGAATATCACTAACAGCAGCTGCAGAACTCTTTTATTCATATAAATATAAACTGAAGTGGTTAGAATTTTAAAATGTTTCAAGATACAATTTTAGAAGAAAAGTAGGAGGGGGGAGAAATAATAAAGGAGGTTTTTAGCCTCCTTTATTTATTTATCTTCTTTTATGAAATTCCCGCCTATCGTAGAAATCAGATTTTTTACTATCGTATTTCCTGTGGGGATCAGCGATATCTTCAAGATTTCGGTCTTCATGAGCCCATTCCGGATCTTCATCTATGGATTTTTCCGGATGTAAGCCCTGATGTTTTTCCATGTGGTCAAATACACGGTTGTGGTCATCAATTGGCTTTCTGCAATCTTCTG
>NZ_JBLVTL010000003.1:403415-417981 GCF_048285835.1 Christiangramia aquimixticola | reverse complement strand
GACTGAACTTGATCATTACGGGTATATTCATCAGTTTCCCTTGGCTTGTTTTTATGAGGTTCCACATCATCTTCAAATCCACGGTTATAGGAACCTAAGACATGATGTTCATAATTTCTGCTGATTTCGGTACCAGATCTGTACCTTTTGGTTTCAGAAAAAGTTTGATGATCTATACTTGCCGTATAGATATACTTTTCCTTGTCATTGATCTCAACCAGTCCAATGGGGATGATAATGTGATTTTCTCCATCTTTATTGATGAATTCCTTTAAATCCTTATCAGCTTTTGCTGAATATGGATCATAATTTCGATCAAGGATACTTTGGTCAACCTCCACATCTACATACACCACTTTTTGCAGCTCTTTATTCACCAGTAAATTATCTACTTTACCTACTGTTCTATAATCGCGGTCTTTGACCGTCCACCCTCTAATGTCGTGATCGTGATGATCTACTTTATAATCCTTTAGTTCACTTAAATAATATAAGTGCTTTTCCTGAGTCGCCATGATATGGTTTTTTAAATTAGACGATTATGTTGTTTCTAGAAGCTTGTGACCCGGGAAGTTTGAAAGTCACCTCCTCAGTTCTTTCAAATTTAATTTCTTCCTCATCTTCAGTACTTCCATAGATATACAGAAACACCAGTGCTCCAACTATTACTAGTAATAATATCCACGGCCAGACTGGTCGCTTCTTTTTAATTCTGATTTCTGCCATTGTATTTTATTTGTTGGTCAGTTCTAATTTACTTCAGAAGAAAAGAATATCGATTTAAAATTTAGGTAAAGTATTGTTAATTAGAGTGGTAAAATAAAAAAGCCGGATCAATAGTCCGGCTTTAAAAATAAATTTGAATTAGTTTTATCTGAAGGTTCCTGAAGGGAATACCACTAAGCTTTCATGGCCATTTTTACCTACAGCTGCCACTCCAAACAGGTAATTATCTATTACGATCCCTTCGAGGGTAAATTGAGTAACATTCCCTACGAATATTGAGTATTGCCAATACGGGGAGGTAGTGTCTCGCCAATATATTTTATATCCTGCAATGTCACCATTAACGGGTTCCCATTTAAGTTTAGTGCTGGGTTCAACAATGCCGCCAATTTCAACTTTACCGGGAGCAGGAGGAGCCCACGCCAGGCTGGCCAGATTAATGGCATTTACTGCCGTTAGTTTTTTAGCATAGTTAAAATTCACTCCTTCTACCACATCACCATAAGCGATCCCATTCTCTGTACGGATGTCCTGGTGTTGCCTGTTGTAATTCTCGTGTGCCTCCATAATTCGCACCCCGGCGAAACCTAGATCATTAAAAGGCCGGTGATGGCCACCACGGCCAAACCTGTCCAGACGATAGATCATCATTGGGTTCATTTCGGGCATATAGGTTTTTACATTTTTATGGATGTATCTGGCAAGTTGCCTGGAATTTCCATCGACCTCACCACCATAGAATCTTCTCATATTACGTTCCCGTTCACTTTCTGTTGGCGGCACAGGTTCAGAAAATATCCGGAAACTGCGGTTGTCTATAACCCCATCTACCCCTTCGATATTTCCAATCATATCATTGTTAAGGATTCCAATAATTTCCCACTTATTCTTTTTAGCATATTCAGCTAATCCCTTACCACCAAAAAGACCCTGTTCTTCACCCGATAGGCCAACATAGACAATACTATTTTCAAATTTGTATTGGGACAGTACTCTGGCAGCTTCCATCGTACCGGCCATTCCACTGGCATTATCATTCGCGCCGGGAGCATCTGTAGTATAGTCCATGGTATTACTTGCCCGGGAATCTATGTCGCCACTCATGATGATATAACGGTTAGGATACTTAGTTCCTTTCTGGATCGCAACCACGTTTACTATCCAGGCTTCTTTGGGAATTCGTTCTCCATCTTCTGGTGTTACAAAATCTTTTTGATAAAATACATCAAGACAATTAATGCAAGCAGTGGAGATCTTATCAAAATCTGATTTTATAAATCTTCGGGCAGCTCCAATTCCGCGGGTAGTGGAAACAGTATCACTAAAAGTATTGCGCGTGCCGAAGCCGGCCAGTTTGCGAATATCATTTTCGATACTATCGGCAGAAATTTTATCTATTATTTCATAGATCCTGGAATCGGTATTTTGTGCAAAGGAATGAGAAAAAAGTGAAAGACTAATTATTGAAAAGAGGAGTCGGAATATCTTCATGGGCTTTATAAAATTGTTTTAAACCGTCTAAAATAGGAAGTTTTTATCTAAAAAATACAAAACCCCGGGAAATCCCAGGGTTTATAATTTAGTCAATCTGAACTATGCAATATTAACTTGCCATGTTGTGCATTTCTGCTTTGGCTTTATTAATTTTTTCATCAGATTTTGAACTTGCAAGGTTTGCTTTAGTTTTAGATTTTAAAGCTTCCACCTTATGGTTCAAAGAGTTTGTAAAATCGTTGAATCCTTTATTCGCTCCTTTAAGGTAATCATCACCTTTTTGAGAAATCGCCTTTCTCGTATCAGTTCCTTTGTTAGGTGCGTATAAAAGTCCAAGTACTGCTCCTGCAGCTGCGCCAGAAATTAATCCCAGCAAAATTTTTCCTGATTTCATAGAATTTGGTTTTAAATTGGTTCGATTTAAATTCTGGTGTAAAATTAAGCAGAAAAGAGAGCCTTACAATAAGTCCTGAGTTAATGTATAATTAAACTTTTACAAGAATTCACAAATTATTTAACAAGGAAAATTCTTAAAGATTATCTCTGAATTGATTTAATAAATCCCGAACCTTTTTCGTGCCTTCCACAAAATATCTCGCGCTGGTCTTTTTTATCCCTACTTTCACAGTATGACTGTCTTCCGGAAGGTCCTGGAACATATACTCATCTGTCCAGTCGTCACCAATTGCGAAAATGAAATCATAATCTTTTCCTACAAGTTTTTTAGAGGATGCTTTCCCCTTATTTACTCCACTGCTTTTTATTTCCAGAACTTTATTTCCTTCCAAAACACTAAGACCCCGGTTAGAGATAAGTTCCTTTAAAGTGTTGCTTAATTCATTTGCTCTTATCTCTCCTAATTCCGGATCGGCTTTGCGATAATGCCAGGCCAGAGAGTAATTCTTTTCTTCTATAAATGTACCGGGAGTTCTATCCACAAAATTTTCTATTACAGGTCGAACTGCATCCATCCATTCGCTTTTCACATTTTCTGAAAGTTCCCATTCACCATCTATCTGTCTCATCCATACTCCGTGTTCAGAAATTAGTTCCACTGGAACATCTTTCCACCAGGCGCCTAATGTGTTCTTATCCCGTCCGCTAATCAAAATCACATCTGTATTTTCATCACTATTAAGAGTACGGATAAGTTCTTTTAGTTCTGCATCTGGTTTTGCATTTTCAGGCTTATCGGTAAAATTCACCAGAGTACCATCATAATCTATAAAAAGGATCCGTTTCTCTGCATTTTTGAACTGTTGCATAAGCTCATTGGAGATATCTGAAGTGATTCGAATGGATTTAAAGGAATCCCGATTTTCTTTAGTCATTCTAAGTGATTTCATGAAATCCTGAGCCCACTTTTCAACGCTGTACCTTCTCAGTCGCTTCTGCATCATTTTATTGCGTTCGATCTGCTCTTCACGAGGCATATCGAATGCGGTTTTTAATGCTTCGGTTACCTGTTCAAAATTATTAGGATTGATAATAAGAGCTTCATTCATTTCATGAGCTGCTCCGGCCATTTCACTTAAGATCAATACTCCGGTATGATCTGTCCTGGTGGCGATATATTCTTTAGCAACCAGGTTCATTCCATCTCTAATTGGCGTAAGCAGTGCAATTTCACAGGTTGTATAGAGATCGATCAGGTTTTCAAATGGCATAGACCTGTAAAAATACCAGATAGGCGTCCAGCTTACTGTAGAGAACTTTCCGTTAATTCTTCCAACAAGTTCATCTATCTCTCTTTTTAATCTTCGGTATTGCGGAACATTAGACCTCGAAGGCACAGCCAGCATTACTAACCTTACCTTTTCTATATATTCCGGGTTCCTATCCAGGAAATATTCATAGGCTCTAATCCGGTGGGCAATACCTTTGGAATAATCCAACCTGTCTATACTTAAAATAAGTTTGGCATCAGGAGTGGATTCCAGATGATGATTAAGTCGTCTTTGCAACTCTGATTGATCTTCAGAGGTGCTTTCAAAATGATCCAGAGCTGCCTGTTCGAACTTTTTATAATCTATTCCCATAGGGAAGGAGTCAACCTTCACCATTCTGTCCGGTAAGGTGATTTCATTAAAATCTACCTGGTAACGCAGAATACGACTAACTGAACTTAAAAAGTGTCGTTCATAATCATAAGTATGGAATCCTATAAGATCTGCACCCAGGACACCTTTAAGCACTTCATCTCTCCAGGGCAGAGTTCGGAAAACTTCATAAGATGGGAAAGGGATATGGTTAAAGAAACCTATAACCGCTTCCGGCTGTTGTTCCCGGATCATATTTGGAACCAGTAATAATTGATAATCGTGAACCCAGATAACATCCCCTTCTTCATAATGACGAAGGATCTCATCGGCATATTTTTGGTTTACCTTTTTATAGGACTGCCAGTATTCTTCTTTAGATTCAGTATACTCCATAAAATAATGGAATAACGGCCAGATGGTTCGGTTACTGAATCCATAATAAAAACCGTCAATTTCTTCTGATGTTAAATTAACGGCTACGCAGTTTTCTTCTTTTGCTTTAGTCTGGACCTCGTCTAATAGTTCATCTGGAATTTCTTCTTTGGTGATGCCGGGCCAACCTATCCAAACACTATCGCCATCCTTATGGAATGATTTTAAGCCGGTTGCAAGACCTCCTACGCTGGGAGAGACTTCCAGTTTATTGTCTTTGATTGAAATTTGCAGGGGTAATCGGTTGGAAATAATGATTGTTTTACTCATAATAAAGTATAAAAGCTGTGGTGACGTTTTTGATTTTTATTAAATTTCCGAAAATCATTTTAGACAGCCATTGATTTATAAGATTTTTAAGAGATATGGATAACCTTGATTACGGTATAATAAGCAATTGTAATAGCGCAGCATTAATATCCAAAACCGGTTCTTTGGATTGGTGCTGTTTGCCAAATTTTGATTCATCGGCAGTATTTGCCAAAATTCTTGATGAAGAAATAGGAGGAAGCTTCGCTATTGATATTTCAGAAGATTACGATATAACTCAGGAATACCTGTGGGAAACCAATATTTTAAGTACGGTTTTTGACAACGGGACTGATGCTTTTCAGTTAATAGATTTCATGCCCCGATATCCAAAGGAGGATGGATCGTATTATTCACCACCGGATATTATCCGATTTTTTCGACTGATTAAAGGTGAACCAAAGTTTAAGATTTTATTTGATCCAAAACTGGATTACGCCAAGGAAAAGACCTACAATGAGAATAAAGGGGAATACATTAAAAGTTATACCCAGGAGGGGAAATATGATACTACCTTCCTTTATTCAAGTTTTAACCTTGACGATATTCTTGAGCAAAATGAGATCACTCTTACCGAAAACGCTTATTGTTTACTGGGATACCATGAAAAACTGGTTGAACAAACCCTGGACAGGTCTTACTTAAAATTTCAGCGAACAAAGGTTTACTGGATGAACTGGAGTGAAAAAACTACCAGATATACTCATTACCGCAATGAGATCATGAGAAGTGCTCTTGTTTTAAAGGCTCTTAGTTACAGTAAATCCGGAGCGGTGTTAGCTGCGGCTACCACATCCTTGCCGGAAACCATTGGGGAAGAACGAAACTGGGATTATAGATTTTGCTGGATCCGGGATGCATCTATGGTTATTAAGGTAATGGCAGGATTAGGCCATGTCCAGTCAGCTAAAGATTTTCTGCAGTTCATTATTGATATCATTCCGCATAAGGATGAGAAAATACAGATCATGTATGGTATTAATGGTGAAAAAGAACTTACTGAACATATACTAAGTCATTTGAACGGATATAAAGGTTCAAGTCCGGTTAGGACAGGTAATGCAGCCTATATTCAAAAACAGAATGATATTTATGGGATTTTGATGGAGGTGATCTATCAGCAATTCCTCATGTTTGAAACATCCCTTGAAAATTCTGAAGCTCTGTGGACCATTGTACGCGGGATCGTACGAATCGTAGAAGAGAACTGGCAAAAACCAGATAAGGGAATCTGGGAATTACGTACTGAGGATAGGCACTTTGTATTTTCTAAACTTCTATGCTGGGTAGCTGTCGATCGTGCCATTAAGATAGGAGAGGTGCTTAGAATGGGAATCAATGATACTAAATGGATCGCTCTAAGAGAAGAGATCTATCAGGACATCTATGATAACGGATGGAATGAAGAGAAGCAGGCATATACCCAATCTTATGGTTCGACAGATCTTGACGCTTCTACCTTATTGATGGAACCATACGGATTTATTGAAGCCGACGATCCAAGATTCATTAAAACTGTTCAGGCAACAGAAAGAGACCTTTGTGAGGATGGGTTGATGTACAGGTATAAGAATAATGATGATTTTGGAAAACCAACTTCTTCATTTACCATTTGTACATTCTGGTTAATAGATAGTCTCTTTAAAATAGGAGAACGTAAAAAGGCCAAAGATATGTTTGATCAACTCTTGTCTTATAGTAACCACTTAGGATTGTTTAGTGAAGACATAGATTTCAAAACAAAAAGGTTACTGGGTAATTTCCCGCAGGCATATTCTCACCTGGCTTTAATTGAAACCGCAGCAAATTTCAGTAAAGGAATATCTACTGAAAATCCTGTGTTTCACGACTAATTTAAATCTGAATCTTTTTCTATAGATACCCGGGACTTCGGAAGATGTTCCGGGTATTTTTCTTGTATAAACTGAAGTAGTTTTTCCCGCAGAAAAACACGAAGATCCCAAGCAGTAGGTGAATTTCTTGCACTTACCAGCGCTCTTAATTCTACTGTTTTTTCTGAAGTATTAGTTACCTGAAGTACATTTACATTACCATCCCAAAGATTCGTACTGTTAAGGAGTCTGGTCAACTCTTCTCTAACTGCATTGATAGGTAATCCATAGTCGGCATAAATGAAAATGGTTCCTAAGATATCGGCAGAATTCCTGGTCCAGTTCTGGAAGGTCTTTTCAATAAAATAGGTCGTAGGTACTACCAGACGCCGCTTATCCCATATCCTAACTACAATATAGGTGAGGTTTATTTCTTCGATCCAACCCCATTCACCTTCAACGATCACCACATCATCAACCCTTATAGGCTGGGTAATTGCAATTTGAATACCTGCAAGTAGTGTGGCAATAGCTTTTTGAGCGGCCAAACCAATAATAATTCCTGCGATCCCTGCTGAGGTAAGTACACTTACTCCTACAGATCGTATACTTTCAAAACTCATTAAAGCGATTCCCAGGGCAAGTACCACAATTATAAAAATGATAATATTTTCCAGGATCATATACTGAGTATAAACCTTTCTCGCCTTCAGGTTGTCTTCGCTTCCCACGTCATACTTCTTAAGCATTCGCTTTTTAAAAACCTTAAAAAAGACAATTAAAAACCAGGCTATGCTAAAGATGATCCCTATAACACTTAAATGTCCAAGGATGGTATAAGTAGCTTCAAAATGGAATACTCTGGCAATTAATGCAAATTGCGCCAGGATGGAAGCCAGAAAAACAAGTAAGGGCACCTTGATTCTGTTCGCAAAATCAATGGGTAGTAAATTTCTGGGATTTTTTCCGAGCCTTTTAATGATATAAAAAGCGATCGAAAAAGTAATGACCAGGATTACAATTGCTGATAAAATTAGAGTAAGGTTATTCTTTAGAATAAAATCTAACATGACTTTCGGCTTGTTTTCATTTCAATTTATAAAAATAACCGCCAGATTCTGGGAGCTCTCACAAAAGATTAACCTATAACCTTTTCGCTTAGTTTTGAATATTGTCGTCTTGATTACCGGACTTTCTCAGGTCAATTCGTTTGCGGGAAAGATATATTCCATCCTCTAATTCAGCAATATAAGCCATCAATTTTTCTCTTACTTCACAATGCAAATTCCAGGCAGTCAAATAATCTTTTCCGGGACATAAACACCTGATATGAAGTGTGGTATCGTTCATTCCTTCAACCTGTACTGTAGGTTCTGTTTTGCCATTCCAGTCTTCAGAATTTTTAACCAGTTCAATAAATTTTCGGCGAAGTTTGGTGACATCAATCCGGTAATCTGCATGAACTTCTATCTCGAGTAAACTTTCAGAATCTGTCATAGAGAGATTATCGAAACTTTCAGAGATCACTTCGGTTAAAGGAATCACCTTCCGGCGAAGATCCCATGTTCTAACCACCATATAGGTAAATCGTAGGTCTTCAACATATCCATAGGTATCTTTTATGATTACAGCATCTCCAATCTTTACAGGTCTGGTTAAGGCGATCTGCACCCCGGCAATTATATTACCCAGGGTACTCTGGGCTGCAATCCCGACGATGACTGTAGCAATCCCTGCAGAAGCCATTAAGGAAATTCCCACTTTTTCAAGGGAAGGGAACTGGGATATAATGGTTGAAACTGCAATTATAAAAATAACGAAGATGAATAATCTCCGGCCAACCGAAACATAGGTAAGCATTTTCCGTGACTGTTTGTTCTCTTCAAAACTAATATCACCTATTTTCTTATTCGTAAAAAAGTCCATGGTATAGTCTATGACACGCATAATAAGCCATGTGAATGTTCCTATAACGGCCATAAGTAATACTGCATAGATCCCTCTGGCCAGTGGTCCCGAAAACGAGATGAGGTTATTAAGCAGAATATAGAAAAATAGAATTCCCACGGCAGCACCGGCAGGAGAACTCAGGGTATTGGCAATATTATGGACCCAATGAGTTTTGGAGTTGAGAAAAACTTTCCTAAGGATAAAGGCAACCCCGCGTGCTACCAGCCAGGATAAAAACAGTAGAATAAAGGTGCCTACAAATTTCCAAAAAGGAACATCAAATAATTTAAATCCAATCCATGAGGGAATGATTTTATCCAGTTCCCGAGGGCCATAAACCTCATATAATGGTTCAATATTTTCAACGGTCTGTGATGATATTAACCAAACCGGGCCCCGATCTTTGTACTTAAGTCTTTGCACGCGGAATACCACATCACGATCATCCATTTCAATCTGACCAAAATTGATACTTCTTCGTGGTTTCCCGGCAATAGCCTTATTGGTTGAGGTGCTAATATCTACCTGACCGTCCGGCCTGTCTGAAATTCCATCCCATGCTATACCTATTCGCTGATCCATTATAAAATATAACTTCTCCGCCAGGATGGCCGCATCTTCAAGGCTTATATTGTTTGGTAATAAATTTAAGTTTAGCGCATAAGCCGCATCCTTAAAATTCTTGTTACGTGATTTAACGATAAAATGTTCCAGAGTAGCCTGAGGGGTAGTTAAGTTGAATTTTTCCGGAGGATAACCAATAGCCTCATTAAGCTGGTTGACCATATAATAACTTTCTGAATATTCTTCCAGAGGATTTTGATCCAACCTGGTACTATCCTGAATTATAAAGTCTTTGGAAGGAGGCCCTTCTGTTTTTTTTCCAATAGAATCGAAGATCTGTGCGTGGTTATACTGAAATATCAGAAAGAAGAGTAGAAATGTAAGTTTTGACTTCTTTAAATATCTGGTCATTATCGATTTTTTAGTAAGGTAATTGGAAGATACTTATTAATGGGAAATAAAAAAAGCCACCTGGTTAAGGTGGCTTTTTTTATGTGTTTATAGAATCTTAGTTCACGAAACCAGTTCTTGGTCCACTTTCCATAAATACTGTTCTCATACGAGCTTTTTGACCTTCAGAGAACATGTACATACATGCATCGTTTGTATAATCCATGTAGTTCATGGTCATGTCATTGCTTTTACAGTTTACAGTAGGATAAGATGGACAGTCGTAGTTAGGTCCATCAGATGATGGAGTGTCAGCTACGAAATCATCTTGTCTACATCTACCATCTCCCCAGATGTGACGTAGGTTTAAATAGTGACCTACCTCATGTGTAGCAGTTCTACCTTTGTCAAATGGAGCAGATACATACCCTGTAGTACCAAAGAACTGAGGAGCGATAACTACACCGTCAGTTGCTGCAGGGCCTCCAGGAAATTGAGCATATCCAAGAATACCACCACCAATGTTAGCTACCCAGATATTAAGTGTATTTGAAGGTGATACCGGAGGGTAAGCGTATTTTACATCGTCTCTGGTTCCCCATTCAGTTCTGGAGTCACTATGTCTTTGTGTTTCTAATAGTGTAAAAGAAATATCTGAATCTGCCACTAAACCAGCAAATTCTGAAGGAGTATTAGATGCATCATTGTTTGTAGCATTGAAATCGGCATTTAAAACCGCGATCTGGGAAGCTATCTGAGCATCTGAAATATTTTGCTGAGAGTTACTGTACACCACATGCACCACAACCGGAATGTTTACCACACCTAAATTATCTGTAACTGGTGGTTCAGTACCACCGCCGCCACCTGAGCCCGGTTTTCCTTTGGCATTAGAGGATTTAGCAAGGATTGACCTTGTGTTCTTTTCAATATCATACATTTTTTTATGCAGGCCTTCATTTTCGTTAAGGAGTCGGTTAAGGTTCCTCATACTGTAACATTTTGCATTGTCATTTTCTGACCTTTTCCCATCAGCCTCAGCATCTGTGTAAAGGTAGAAGTCGCTCATGTCAACCTGAGCTTCCTGCTGCTCAGCAATTGTTTCTGTAGGGTCTTGCTCACAAGAAGCAAAAAGGAAGGCCAGAGCAGCCATTCCTAGAAAAACTTTTTTCATAATAGTTTGGTTTATGTTTGATTTGGGCCCAATATATCTAAATATTTTAGGTTTTTTAACTCTAAATGTAATTTTTAATAACACAATTCAAATATTTTATGAAAAAAATAAAAAAAGCCATCCGTATTGGATGGCTTTTTTCAGTTTAAACAGAACATTAATTTAAAAACAATATTTATTTTCTGAAGTCAGTTTTTCAGCAATAATATTTCTCAATTCCACCACGTTTGGTTGATTGGTATATTTCGTAAATCTCTTAAGCCCCATCATCATCATTCGTTGTTCATCACCTTCAGCAAAAGAACTGATTCCTTCTTTAGCCTTAACAATAGCAGTGTCTACCGCATGATATAGATAAAGTTTGGCCATGGCAATCTGTTCCTTTTGAGCATCTGCACCAAATCTTTTTGCATTTTTCTCAGCTCTTAAAATTCCAGATTCAGCCATATAGATCTCTATCAGGATATCTGAAGCTGCAAGTAATAATTGCTGATGCTCTTCCAATTTTGGACCGAATTTTTGCACTGCGCTTCCAGCAACCATAAGAAAAACCTTCTTCAATTTGGCGATCATTTCCTTCTCTTCAGCGAATAATTCAGAATAGTCCGGTTTATCCATAGATGGGATGCCGGTCAACTCATCTGCTACTTTCATAGCCGGACCTAAAAGGTCTACATGTCCCTTCATCGCTTTTTTTACAAGCATTCCAACAGCCAACATTCTGTTGATCTCATTGGTTCCCTCGTAAATTCTTGCAATTCTGGCATCTCTCCAGGCAGATTCAATTGGAGTATCTGCAGAGAAGCCCATTCCGCCGTAAACCTGAATACCTTCATCACTACAGTTTTGTACATCTTCTGAACATGCTACTTTAAGAATAGAACACTCTATAGCATATTCTTCAACACCTTTAAGTTCCGCTTCAGAATGTGAAGCTCCTTCTTCAAGACGAATATTAATCCTGTCTTCAATATTTTTACCAGCACGGTAGGTTGCAGCTTCACCAACATAAGCCGAAGTTGCCATCTCTGCCAGTTTAGATTTTATAGCTCCAAACTGCGAAATAGGTGTTTTAAACTGTACACGGTCATTGGCGTATTTTACAGAAAGATCTGTAACTCTTCTCTGCGCATCAAGGGAAGCGGCAGCAAGTTTAATACGACCTACGTTAAGAGCGTTCATCGCGATCTTAAATCCGTTTCCACGCTCAGAAAGCATATTCTCTACAGGTACTTTGGTTTCGTTGAAGAAAACCTGACGGGTAGAGGAGGAGTGAATTCCCAATTTTTTCTCTTCTTCTCCAAAAGTGATTCCATTTTCAGGATCATTTTCTACAATAAATCCGGTGATATTCTTATCATCCTCGATTCTTGCGAATACTATAAATACGCTTGCAAAACCTGCATTGGAGATCCACATCTTCTGCCCGGTAATATTGTAATACTTCCCATCTTCAGAAAGAACAGCTTTGGTCTTCCCGGAATTTGCATCACTACCTGCTCCAGGTTCGGTTAAACAATAGGCACCAAACCACTCACCGGTAGCAAGTTTAGGGACATATTTCTTTTTCTGTTCCTCAGTTCCGTAAAGGGTGATTGGCATGGTACCAATTCCTGTATGTGCACCAAAGGCAGTTGCTACAGATCCTGTAGCACCAGAGATGTAATCACATACGAGCATAGTGGAAACGAATCCCATTCCAAGACCATCGTATTCTTCAGGAACGGCAACCCCTAAAAAGCCAAGCTCGCCCGCCTTGCGCATTACCTCTTCGGTCAAAGCATAATCTTTATGCTCAAAACGTTCCTTATTTGGCCAGATTTCGCGTTCTACAAATTCCTTTACAGAATCACGCATCATCTTCTGCTCTTCATTAAAATCTTCCGGCGTAAATATATCTTCGCTTTTAGTTTCCTTTACCAGGAACTGACCTCCGCGTAAAATATCCTTGTTAGTTGTTTCAGTACTCATTTTTTTGGTATTTAGAAGCGAGATTTCACTAAAGAAAATCCCGCTTAATAATTTTTTATTTTTTTAAATGGCCATTTAGGCTGACCTCTGATCTTGTTTTTAATTTAAAAATTCGAAGACTCCGGCTGCACCCTGTCCGGTACCCACGCACATGGTTACCATACAATGTTTGTTCTTTAAATCGCGTTTACGCATTTCGTCAAACACCTGAACTGATAATTTTGCTCCGGTACATCCAAGAGGGTGACCCATGGAAATGGCTCCACCATTTACGTTGATCTTCTCCTTATCCAAATCAAGTTCCCTGATCACTGCCAGCGACTGGGAAGCGAAAGCTTCATTAAGTTCTATAAGTTCAAGATCTTCTTTTTTAAGACCGGCTTGTTTCAAAGCTTTCGGGATGGCATAAACCGGTCCTATTCCCATAATTCGGGGATCTACACCCACAGCGGAATAACTAACCATTCGCGCTATTGGCTCCAGATTTAATTCTTTAACCATTTCCTCGCTCATCACCATTACAAAGGCTGCACCGTCACTCATTTGTGAAGAGTTACCTGCGGTAACGCTACCACCTTCAGCAAAAACAGGTCTTAGCTTATTTAATACTTCAATGGAAGTATCTTTTCTTGGACCTTCATCTTTATTAACGGTATAGGATCTTGTTTGCTTTTTACCATTTTCGTCAACATACGTTTCGTCGATGGTAATTGGAACGATCTGATCCTGGAAACGATCTTCTGCCTGAGCCTTAATCGCTTTTTGATGGGAAGCATAGGCAAACTCATCCTGATCTTCACGGGAAACATTATATTTATTGGCAACCGCTTCAGCAGTTAATCCCATTCCCCAGTAATAATCTTCGTTACCTGCTTTGGCAACCTCATAATCCGGTACAGGTTTATACCCACCCATCGGAATATAACTCATGCTCTCAGCTCCTCCGGCAATGATACAATCTGCCATTCCATTCTGGATCTTTGCAGTGGCAATAGAAATTGTTTCCAATCCTGAAGCACAATATCTGTTCACGGTCATTCCCGGAACGTCTTCGATCTTTAATCCCATAAGTGAGATCAATCTACCTACGTTCAGTCCTTGTTCTGCTTCCGGCATGGCATTACCTACCATGACGTCGTCAATTCGTTTTTTATCAAATTCCGGCAGTTTATCCATCATGTACTGGATAGTTTCAGCCGCCAGTTCATCTGGTCGCTTAAAACGGAACACCCCTCTTGGAGCTTTTCCCACTGCAGTTCGATATGCTTTTACTATGTATGCTGTTTTCATCTTTCTAGTATTTAGAATTTAGTAATGAGTATTGAGATAAACATTACACTAAAGATTTTATTAAAGAGTAATTCATTTTCTGAATCTCTACAACTTCATCCAAAATTGGTGTTACCAAATTCTTAGAAGTAAGTTTTAATTTATAGGCTAATGTCAATTGGGTAAAAAGTTCATAGGAAGAACCACTGGCTATACTTAAAAAATTTTTGAATTCACCTTTTGTGTTTCTTCCCGCTCCTTCGGCAATATTAGAAGCAATAGAAATAGCACTTCTGCGAATCTGGCTAGTCAAGCCAAATTTTTCAGTAGATGGAAATTCAGAACTCAGAACATAAATATCCTCAGCAACTTTCATTGCTTTATTCCAAACCTTTAATTCCTCCAATTTGTGC
>NZ_JBLVTL010000003.1:350039-403375 GCF_048285835.1 Christiangramia aquimixticola | reverse complement strand
GTAGTGGTTTCCCCTTCTTCAACATGTGCTGTAAACGCTCCAGGGTTTTTCGTTCTCCTGTTAGCGATAGGAAAGCTTCTCTTTCCAGATCCAGTAAATATTGTTCACTTACCAGTTGATTTTCTGAAAGGTCACCACCGGCCATTACATAAGCCAGTTTATTAGCGATTTTCTTATCATGTTCACTGATGTATTTTCCGGCGGCCATTTGATCTGTTCCCACAAGGAAAGCTCCTAAAGCCTGTTTACCCAGTACTTTAATGTCTCTTCGTTTTATAGGTTGGGTATATCCATTTTCAGCCATCAATAACGCATGCTTTTTAGCAATTGCCAGTTGACGGTCTGGATTTACCACCACTATATCTTTTCCTTTTTGCAGGATGTTCAGGTCATAAGCTTCATGAGCCGAAGTTGAAACTTTCGCCATTCCAATAGTGAGGAAATGTTCTCTTAATCTGTTCAACTCCACATCATCTTTCTGGAAAGTATCTGCAGCTCTAACCGTCATTTCCTTGGTTCCACCACCTCCGGGGATCACACCAACTCCAAATTCAACTAATCCTATATAGGTTTCAGCCGCAGCTACTATTTTATCTGCATGCAGGGATAGTTCGCATCCACCTCCAAGCGTCATTCCATGAGGTGCAGCGACGGTTGGAATAGAGGAGTAGCGCATTCTCATCATGGTATCCTGGAAATATTTGATAGCCATATTCAATTCGTCATATTCCTGCTCCACGGCCATCATAAAGATCATCCCAATATTGGCACCAACCGAGAAGTTCTTTCCATCATTGGCCACTACAAGTCCCTGGTAATCTTTTTCAGCCATATCAATGGCTTTATTCAATCCATCCAGGACGTCTCCACCAATGGAATTCATTTTGCTGCGGAACTCAACGTTCAGGATTCCATCTCCCAGATCTTCTACAACAACACCGCTATTTTTGAAGACTTCTTTAGATTCTCTGATATTGTCCAGAATGATAAAAGCATCCTGTCCGGGAACTTTCGCTTGTTTCTTGTCCTGAATATCATAATAATAGGTATTACCTTCTTTTACGGTGTAGAAACTATTACTGCCGTTCTCAAGCATTTCGTTAACCCAGGCTGCAGGTTCGTAACCTTCCGCCTTCATCATTTCGATACCTTTTTCAACACCAATGGCATCCCAGATCTGGAATGGTCCATGTTCCCAGCCAAAACCGGCTTTCATGGCATCATCGATCTTGTAAAGCTCATCTGAAATTTCAGGAATCCTGTTAGAAACATACGCGAAAAGAGCAGAAAAACTCTTTCTATAGAAATCACCTGCTTTGTCTTTTCCTTTTACAAGAACTTTAAAACGATCGGCTACATTATCAATTGACTTGGTCATTTCAAGCGTAGCGAAAGAGGCGCTTTTTCTTCCGCGGTATTCAAGTGTGTCAAGGTCCAGAGACTGAATTTCACTGGAGCCATCCTTATTTTTTAACTTTTTATAGAATCCCTGTCCGGTCTTGCTACCCAGCCATTTTTTATCCATCATGTTATTGATGAAATCCGGAAGGGCAAAAAGATCATGCTGCTCATCTTTAGGTACATTTTCATGTAATCCATTCGCAACGTGAACTAGGGTGTCTAAACCAACAACGTCAACCGTTCTAAAGGTGGCCGATTTCTGGCGACCAATTACGGGTCCGGTTAATTTATCAACCTCTTCAATGGTCATACCCATATCCTTTACCGTATGGAAAAGGCTCATGATGGAAAAAATTCCAATTCGGTTACCAATAAAAGCAGGAGTGTCTTTAGCAAGCACCGCTTTCTTACCAAGGAATTTTTCACCATACATTACCAGAAAATCAAGAACTTCTGATGAAGTTTCTTTTCCCGGGATAATTTCAAATAATCTTAAATAACGTGGTGGATTAAAGAAATGGGTTCCGCAGAAATGTTTCTTGAAATCCTCACTTCTACCTTCGGTCATAAAATTGATTGGAATACCCGAAGTGTTAGTGGTAATAAGAGTACCCGGTTTTCTATGTTTCTCAAGATTCTCAAAGACCTGCTTTTTAATATCAAGTCTTTCTACTACAACCTCAATGATCCAATCAACTTCGGCTACCTTATGAATATCATCCTCAAGATTCCCTGTCGTAATTCGGTTTACAAAGTCAAGGTGATAGATAGGAGAAGGTTTAGATTTAACTGAAGCCTGTAAGGCATCATTCACAATCCTGTTTCTTACAACTTTATCTTCGAGGCTTAAACCTTTTTTCTTTTCCTTATCATTTAGTTCCCGGGGAACAATATCGAGCAATAACACCTCCACACCAATATTGGCGAAATGACATGCTATACCGCTTCCCATAATTCCGGAGCCGATAACTGCAACTTTATTAATCCTTCTTTTCATTATTTAAAATTTATAGGTTAGATAGTCCATATCCTTTAAAGGAGCTGGTCTAAATTTATTTTACACTGATTTCTTCAGTATATATTTTCTTATCACTTATTAAGTCAGTAATGGTTTGTGCAACAGCAATAAAGGTTTTGAGATCTTTTTCAGATACATTTTCCTTTACAGCTTCGTCAAACCTTAAAACAACCCTCTTGGAATAATCCCGCATTTCTTTTCCAAATTTGGTAAGATGGATAAGAACGCTGCGGCCATCATGAGGATTCCTTTTTCTTTCAATTAATCCTTTCTCTTCCATATTCTTAAGGATCCTGGAAAGGCTTGTGGCTTCCATTCCCATTTTAGGTCCAAGGGAAGTAGAAGGAGTGCCTTCTTCAGGATCTATACTAAGCAGGGCAAACCCCGTTGCCATAGTGCTGCCAGCTTTACCTGCTTCCTCATTATACATTTTGGAAACGGCCATCCATGTGGCACGCAAAACATAATCAATTGTTTTTTCCTTCATAGGGATTTTGGGTTGAACCCAAAGTTAGGAAAAAATACTATGCATGCATAATAAAATTGATTTAAAATTATTAAAATCTTGATTATGTATCTGTTAAATTCTTAAAACGAAAAAACTCCCCGCATCTGGAGGAGTTTTTATTGTTGATTTGATAATAAATATTAAAAACGGCTATACAGTTTTTCGTATAGGTCTTTATATTTTTCTCTAATAACTCGTCTTTTTAATTTCATAGTAGGAGTGAGGTGACCATCATCTATGGTCCAGGCGTCCGGAGTAAGTTCAAAAGTTTTTACTCTTTCCCACTTCCCGAATTTCTCATTGTAAAATTCTACTTCCTCCTGAATTCTATCAATAACGGCAGCGTTTCTGGCAATCGCGGCATGTGATTTATCACCTATGTCTATATTTTTTCGTTCTGCCCATTCTTCAATAAACTCAAAATTAGGCTGAATTAATGCCGAAGGCATTTTTTCTCCATCTCCTACAACCATGATCTGTTCTATGAAACGAGACTGTTTCATAGTATTCTCAATTAGTTGAGGAGCTACATATTTTCCACCGGATGTTTTAAACATTTCCTTCTTACGGTCCGTAATCTTAAGGAAACCATCTTTGTCAATATTCCCTATATCTCCGGTATGGAAATATCCATCACCGTTTAATACTTCACGTGTTTTTTCCTCGTCCTTATAATAGCCCTTCATCACATTAGGACCTTTGGTAAGTATTTCTCCGTCTTCAGCAATCTTAACTTCTACATTATCCAGGACCTTTCCAACTGTGCCGATTCTGAAACCATGGTTTCTTTCATCGTTAACTGCAATAACCGGTGAAGTTTCGGTTAGACCATATCCTTCCATAACCGGAATTTGAGCAGCGGCAAAAACTCGTGCCAAACGAGGTTGTAAAGCAGCACTTCCTGAAACGATCAATTCTATATTCCCGCCAAGACCTTCTTTCCATTTTGAGAAAATAAGTTTTCTGGCCAGATTAAGTTTTGTTTCGTACCACCATCCATTTTGCCCGTATGGCTCATATTCCAGACCCAGTTCAACAGCCCAATAGAACAATTTTTGTTTTATTCCTCCAAGCGCAGTTCCCTTGGCTATAATTTTATCGTACACTTTTTCCAGTAATCTTGGAACAGCCGTGATCACATGTGGTTTCACCTCCTTTAGGTTGTCACTGATCTTCTCAATAGATTCAGCGAAATAAACCGATACCGAATAATACTGATATAGATAAAGGATCATTCTCTCAAAAATGTGACAAACAGGAAGGAAACTAAGTGCTACATAGGTTCCCGTATCAAACGGGACACGTGGCGCACTTCCCAGAACATTGCTAACAATATTCTCATGGGTTAACATTACCCCTTTAGGTCTCCCTGTAGTTCCCGAGGTATAGATCAGGGTAGCAAGGTCTTGCGGTGTTACTGCATCCTTTAATTTATCAACTTCAGCCTGATTACTTTTATCTTCTCCTTCTTTTACAACATCTGTCCAGTGCTTGCACCCGGGAATGTTGTCGAAGCTAAAAACCTCTTTAATGCTGGTCGTATTCTTTATACGGTTAACCTTGCCTAAAACTTCTTCGTCTGAAACAAAGCAGAAAGTTGCTTCGCTATGATTTAATACATATTCATAATCTTCTTCTGAGATTGTTGGGTAAACCGGAACGTTTTGAGCTCCTAATTGCATGATCCCAATGTCCATCACATTCCATTCCGTTCTGTTAGAAGAGGAAATAACAGCGATCTTATCGTTAGGTTTTATGCCTAGTCTCAAAAGTCCGCGACTAACCGCATTTGCCTGATCTATATATTGTTTGGTAGATAAAGTTTTCCAGGAACCGTCGTATTTTGTAGCAAAGGCTACATCTAAGGGATGGTTTTCTAACTGGTAATATGGAAAGTCAAAGAGACGTTTAATTTCCTTCATGAAAAAGAATTATTAGATATATACCTTGCAAAATAGGAAAAAAGCAAGCTATAACAAATGGATAATTCAAAAAATAAGGGATGTTTTTAACATCCCTTTAATTTATTGTTTAAAAAAATAAGCTTATTGTTTGTTTTCCAGCCATTTTCTTGCATTTACAAAACCTTCTAACCATGGAGATACTTCATCTTTTCGATTAGATGGATAGTGTGCCCAATTCCATTGGAAGGTAGATCGCTCCAAATGCGGCATCATCACCAGGTGACGTCCGGAATCATCAGTTAAAACAGCAGTATTATAATGAGATCCGTTTGGGTTTGCAGGATAACCTTCATAACCATATTTACCTACAATATTATATTTCTCCTCTTCATATGGAAAACTGAATTTACCTTCTCCGTGAGCAGCCCAGATTCCAAGTTTACTTCCCGCTAGGCTGGAAAGCATAACAGAATTGTTTTCCTGTATTTCTACTGAAGTAAAATTACATTCGAATTTGTGGGATTCGTTATGAAGCATTTTAGGCTTTTGATCGTGATTAGGATTGATCAGGCCTAATTCAATGAATAACTGGCAGCCATTACAAACTCCTAATGATAAGGTATCTTCACGGGCAAAGAAATTGTCCAGAGCTGTTTTAGCTTTTTCATTATATAAAAATGCTCCGGCCCAGCCTTTGGCGCTTCCCAAAACATCTGAATTGGAGAATCCTCCAACAGCCGCAATAAACTGTATGTCCTCCAGAGTTTCTCTACCTGTGATAAGATCGGTCATATGAACGTCTTTCACATCAAAACCGGCAAGATACATGGCGCGTGCCATCTCTCTTTCAGAATTTGATCCCTTTTCACGAATTATGGCAGCTTTGATTCGTGGTTTGTTTTTATCTAATTCAGGAAGTTTTCCGGTGAAATGTGCCGGAAATTTAAATTCCAGGGGTTGTTCTTTATAATTGTGAAATCGCTCTGTGGCTTTATCAATTCCGCTTTGCTTTTCATCAAGTAAAAAGGAGGTTTTGTACCAAATATCTCTTAATTCAGGAATATGGAAACTCAGGTTTTCCTTACCATTTTTAATATTAAGAGCATTGCTGGTTGTGGCCTGTCCAATTTTATAAAATTCGACCCCAACTTCTTTCAGGAATCTTTCAGCATTATCGTTTACCGATTGAAATACAATTCCGCAGTTTTCATTAAAAAGAAGCTTAATAAGGTCATTTTCTCCAAGCGCGGAAAAATCCAGGTCTGCACCAAGTTCCACATCTGCAAAACACATTTCCAATAGAGTGGTGATCAAACCTCCGGAAGCAACATCATGACCGGCGATAATCATGTTATTTTTGATCATGGACTGGATGGCGTTGAAAGTCTTCGCGAAATCTGAATCATTTTTAATAGTTGGAACTTCATCTCCAACTTTGTTAAGAATCTGTGCGAAAGAGGAGCCTCCCAATTTAAAGTGGTCCTGAGACATATTGATATAATAGATATCTCCACCATTTCTATTCAAAACAGGTTCCACAACAATCGTGATATCATCACAATGACCGGCTGCCGAAATAATAACAGTTCCGGGTGAAAGCACTTCAGAATCTTTATATTTTTGTTTCATGGAAAGTGAATCCTTTCCGGTTGGTACATTTATCCCAAGGTTGATGGCGAAATCTGAAATTCCTTTCACCGCCTCATATAAACGAGCGTCTTCACCTTCATTATTACAAGGCCACATCCAGTTTGCAGAAAGGGAAACCGATTTAAGCCCATTTTCAAGAGGAGCCCAAATTAAATTTGATAATGCTTCGGCAATTGAATTCTTTGATCCTGCAACCGGATCTACAAGTGCTGAAACAGGGGAGTGCCCTATAGAAGTTGCCACTCCTTCTTTTCCTTTATAATCCAAAGCCATTACACCGCAATTATTTAAAGGCAATTGCAATGGGCCGGCGGTTTGCTGTTTGGCAACACGACCGGAAACGCAACGGTCAACTTTGTTCGTTAGCCAGTCCTTACAGGCAACGGCTTCCAGTTGTAAAACCTGATGCAGATATTCATGCACTTTCTCCTGTTGGTAGTTAACCTTGTCATATTTTCTATGCAAGGTTTTATCTTTCATAATAGTTTTAGGAGAGCTGCCAAACATATCGGTTAAAGCAAGGTCCATAGGCTTTTGTCCCGAACGTTCTCCTTCAAAAGTAAATCTATGATCCCCGGTTACCTCACCAACTTCATACATTGGAGAGCGTTCTCTATCTGCAACTCTTTTAAGTTTATCGATATTTTTTTGACCAATTACCAATCCCATTCGTTCCTGAGATTCGTTCCCTATAATTTCTTTTGCAGAAAGGGTAGGATCTCCAACCGGTAAACTATCCAGGTCTATCTTTCCACCTTTTTCTTCCACCAGCTCACTCAGGCAGTTAAGGTGTCCGCCGGCTCCATGATCATGAATGGATACAATTGGATTCTCTTCACTTTCTACCATTCCCCGTACGGCATTCGCGGCACGCTTTTGCATTTCGGGATTGGATCTTTGAATGGCATTTAATTCAATTCCGCTGCTAACAGCTCCGGTATCGGCTGAAGAAACAGCAGCTCCACCCATTCCAATCCGGTAATTCTCTCCTCCAAGCACTACAATTTTATCTCCATTTTCTGGAGTGTCTTTTAAAGCCTGTTCCTGTTTGCCATATCCAATTCCTCCGGCAAGCATGATCACTTTATCATAACCCAACATGCGGTCATGTTCGGTATGTTCAAAGGTTAGAACAGATCCTGAAATCAATGGTTGTCCAAACTTATTTCCAAAATCTGAAGCTCCGTTAGAAGCTTTGATCAAGATATCCATTGGTGTTTGATAAAGCCAATCTCTTTCCTTCATTCCGTTTTCCCAGTTACGATCTTTATCCAATCGGGAATAGGAAGTCATGTAAACGGCTGTTCCGGCAAGCGGAAGAGAACCTTTTCCACCAGCCAGCCTGTCTCTAATCTCACCACCACTTCCGGTGGCTGCTCCGTTAAAAGGTTCAACGGTAGTCGGGAAATTGTGAGTCTCTGCTTTAATTGAAATTACAGAATTGAAATCTTTTGTTTCATAGTAGTCCGGCACGTCTGGTGACTTTGGTGCAAATTGCTCCACCTTTGGACCTTTCACAAAGGCCACATTATCTTTATATGCCGAAATTATATCGTTCGGGTTTTCTTCGGAAGTTTTTCTGATAAGCTTGAATAATGAAACCGGTTTTTCTTCCCCGTCAATTACAAATGTTCCATTGAAGATCTTATGCCTGCAGTGTTCCGAGTTGACCTGAGAAAAACCAAAAACTTCAGAATCGGTTAATTTACGTCCTAATTTATCTGAAAGATCTTCCAGATATTTAACTTCATCGTCACTAAGTGCCAGCCCTTCCTGTTTATTATAAGCGGAGATATCATCAACTTCAATAATAGGAGCGGGATTTACATGAATATCAAAAATATCCTGATCAAGACCTTCATATTTTTGAGATAACATTGGGTCAAAATCGTGAAAATGTTCATCAACTCTAAGGAATTCCTCAATCCTAATGATGCCCTTGATTCCCATGTTTTGGGTAATTTCAACAGCATTGGTACTCCAGGGAGTAATCATGGCGGCACGTGGCCCAACAAAAAAATCTGCCAGAGCAGATTTATTGATTTGTTGTGTATTTCCAAAAAGCCAGTTTAGTTTAGTGATTTCCTGAGCTGAAAGATTAGAATGCGTTTCTACCGCAAATATCTTAGTAGTTTGATTTCCGAAGAAAAGGATCATGTATGTTGTGTTTGTGTTGTTATGAGCAAGGCACAAATTTACTTTTTTGCGGTTAATTCAGGAAATTAATACTCAGGAATCTTAATGGTTTTTATATAAGGAAATTACCTGCAGACTTAGGAAGATTAATTATCTTTATAGAAGTACCGAATCTTATATAAAACGAGGATCGGTTAAACTTCAAATTGTTGTTCAATGCTTTATAAATCCATTCTTCCAATTATAGGATTATTAATTATTTTATTCTCCTGTTCCCCTTCCGGTTTTTCAGGAGGAAAAGGAGAGATGGTAGAAATGAGGGTAAATCATTTTAAAAAGACCGGTATCGGCGAGGGGATGTATCTTTCGCTACAGGTACAGGAAAATGATAAAATAGGAGGGGAAGAGTGGTCTACTTTGGGAGCAGATATCGACGGTTTTGAATTTTTCCCAGGTTATGTTTATGATCTAAGGGTTCGAAAAGTACAACTTGAAAATCCTCCTGCAGATGGATCTTCCATTAAATACATTCTTGTAAATGTTAAGTCCCAAAATAAAGTCCCTAACAATACTCAATTCGAAATTGAACTAAAGTTACATGGAAACAATTTTGTGACCGGAGATGCAGTTCAGTTTTCCTTACTTGATCAATATGCAATCGATTGTGAAACCCTCTGCGAAAATATGATAGAGGGGCTGGAAAATGAAGAAAAACTCACCGGCATCTTTGAACACGGTGAGAGTTCCTCACTTATATTAAAACAACTTTTTTAGGAAACAGAATTATTCTTTTTCCAGTAAAGCCATGTAAAAACCATCATAACCACTTTCACTGGAAAGAATTTTCTTTTCGCGAAGTAAACGGAATTCTTTGCCCGATTCGGTTTTAAGGAATTTCTGAACCTGTTTATCATTTTCAGAAGGAAGGACAGAGCAGGTAGCATAAACCAATTTCCCGCCTTTTTTTACGATTTTAGAATATTGTTCCAAAATTTTAGACTGAGTATTTCTGATCTTTTCCAAAAACTCCGGCTGTAACTTCCATTTAGCATCTGGATTACGGCTTAGAACTCCCAATCCGCTACATGGTGCATCGATCAAAACTCTGTCGGCACTATTATATAATTTTTTGATAACCTTCGTAGTTTCAATGCTACGGGTTTCTACATTATGAGCACCGGCTCTTTTTGCTCTTCTTTTAAGTTCCTTTAATTTATTTCCATAAATGTCCAGAGCAATGATCTGACCTTTATTTTCCATTAAAGCAGCCAGATGAAGCGTTTTACCACCGGCTCCGGCGCAAGTATCCACTACGCGCATTCCCGGTTGTACATCCAGAAATTCTGCTACTCTTTGGGAACTCGCATCCTGGACTTCAAATAACCCATCCTGAAATGCTTTGGTTCTAAAAATATTTGCACGCTCCTTTAGCTCAAGAGCTTCCGGATAGTTTCTAAGATCTTTCGTTTCAATGCCTTCTTCGGCTAGAATTGCGGCTAATTTTTGAGGGTTGGTCTTTAATTTATTAGCTCTTATTACTACAGGAGCCTGTTGGTTTAGAGCGCTTAGCTCCTTAGTCCATACCTTTTCACCAAGTTCTTTGGCTCCCAGTTCGTCCAGCCAGTCCGGCACAGATTCTCTGAATTTTCGGGTACGGCTAAGTTCATCAAATCTTCCTTTAATTCGTCTTTCAGGTGTTTTTTCGAACTGTGGCCATTCCGGAATTGTGACTCCACGTAAAACACACCATACTGCGAACATCCTGAATAGATCCTCTCTTTTGTAAGGTTCTTTTACTTCAGCAATTTCAGCATATAATCTCTTCCATCTTACAATATCATAGGTGGTTTCAGCAATAAAACTTCTGTCTCTGGATCCCCATCGCTTGTCTCGCTTCAGGGTCTTTTCGATTACCTTATCGGCATAACTTCCTTCATTAAATATTTCGGATAGGGCATCAATAGTTGCAAAAACAAGGTTTCTGTGTAGGCGCATATTTCTTCTTTAAGGCCGCAAAGTTACGGTTTTTTGATTCGGAAAAATTTATATTTGGTTCAAATTCAAAATATGAAAAAATTAAGCATTTTACTAATTCTGTTGATAATAGCCTGTAAGGGAGATAAAGATGAAAGCAAAGAGTTTTCTTCTGAAAAAAAGGAGAGAGTTGCATTTACGAATATGGAGGTGGAAAACCTTTTAAAAGATGATTCTTTAAGTATCCGTGCCATTGAACTTATGGGAAACAACCTAGCTTTTGCTGCAAATAACGGTAGCTATGGTTTATATGATCCGGTAAATGATTCCTGGAAAACCGGAAAACAAAAGCATGATACTTTATCTCCGGAATTTAGAGCTGTAGGAAGTACTTCCAATGATTTTTTCATGCTAAGTGTAGGTACTCCGGCACTTTTATATAAAACGGGTGATTCTGGTGCAATGGAACTGGTTTATAAAGAGGAGCACGAAAAGGTCTTTTATGATGCAATGGCTTTTTGGAACGATAATGAAGGGATTGCAATTGGTGACCCAACAGATGGTTGTATGTCTGTAATTATAACCCGTAACGGAGGAAATTCCTGGTCGAAACTAAATTGTAAGGACCTTCCAAAAGTGAATGAAGGAGAAGCTGCATTTGCGGCAAGTAATTCCAATATTGCTATTCAGGGAAGTAAAACCTGGATCTTAACGGGAGGAATGAGCTCACGCATATTATTTTCACCTGATAAGGGGAAAACCTGGGAAGTATTCGATATCCCATTAACTCAGGGAACTCCAACCGGTGGAGGTTATAGCCTGGATTTTTATGATGAAAAAACCGGATTTATTATTGGAGGTGATTATACAAATCCTGAAGGCAATACCGGAAATAAAGCAGTTACCAAAGATGGTGGGAAAACCTGGAATTTAGTAGCAGAAGGGCAGGAGCCAGGGTATAAAAGTTCTGTTAGATATGTTCCCGGTACTAACGGTAAAGAGCTTATTGCTACCGGATTTACGGGAATTCACTATAGTAAAGATGGCGGTGAGACCTGGGAAAAACTTTCTGATGAAGGTTTCTATACTTTAAGATTTTTAAATGACAGTGTGGCTTATGCAGCAGGGAAAGGAAGGATCTCCAAATTGAATTTCAGATAAAAAAAATACTCCGGCGAATTCAATAACCGGAGTATTTACTACTAACTAACCAAAAAACTAATTATGAATAGCTCACTACTTCTATCCATTACCATTTGAAATATCCTTGTCTCTCTTGGAACGATATTCCTTTATAAGCTTTTTATGAAATTCCTTTTCAAGCTTATGTAATTTTATAATATCCCGGGCTGAGATTATTTGTTTAAGTTCCTTAAAGAGTTGCTTCTTGATCTTGTATTCTTCACTTTCTATAGAAAGGAATTCGTCTAAAAGTTCATCGGCCTGATCTTCATTATAACAACTTATATTGTCAAGTTCAATGTGTTCGCGCCTATGCAATTCCCGGCGTTTACTCTCATATTCATTATAAATTGGCCAGAATTTCTGGGCAACCTTATCGGTGAAGTTCATTTCCTGAGTGAAGTAAGCGACCTTAAGCGCTTTGATTCG
Organism: Christiangramia aquimixticola; assembly: GCF_048285835.1. Classification (NCBI taxonomy): domain Bacteria; kingdom Pseudomonadati; phylum Bacteroidota; class Flavobacteriia; order Flavobacteriales; family Flavobacteriaceae; genus Christiangramia; species Christiangramia aquimixticola. The sequence continues at coordinate 391,173 of NZ_JBLVTL010000003.1, read as the reverse complement.
TTCACGCTGAGCATCTCTCTCGCCTGAATCCTCCTGAGCAAAGGATAAAGTAGCAGAGAATAAGAATAGTACTATAAAAATATATTTTTTCATTATCATTCCATTATATATAAAGGATCTTCAACATTTTCATCCAGGTATTGAATAACTGCTTCTGATGTGAGTTGATCCAGATCTGACTCTTCAAAAAGTTTACCACTATTAAAAAATTCAGCATAATCTGAACTGCTTAGATCCAGATAATCCATTTCGTAACCTTCATCCAGATAGGATTCCATGGCAGAAACTTCAATATCATCCCATCCTGGCGTTGTACTTGGAGAAGGAGTGAAGAAATTTCCCAGCATTAAGAATGCGATTACAGCAGCTGCAGCAGCATAATAAATAAATTCTTTTCTGAAAATTCGACGTACCGGTCTATTATCATTTTCGATCTTTTTAAGAATACTGCTTTCCAATGTATCGAAATAAGCTTCCGGAACCTTGAAACCAGAATCGACCTGTCCTTCCAGATCTACTCCTTCAGGATCGATAGCATGCATAACCCGATCTTCAAGAGTACTGAAATAATTTTCAGGGGTCTTGAAGCCGGAATTTTTGCAATATTTAGATCTATTTGGTTTCATTATTTATTTGACTGCTATTATTGTAAATGGTTTAATTTGACTTTAAATATTCTTCTATCTTTTTGGAAGCTATGTGAAAGGAGGCTTTCAGGGCTCCTTCGCTTGTGTCTAAAATTTCGGCCATTTCCCGGTATTTTAATTCCTGAAAATACTTCATGTTAAATACCTGTTGTTGTTTTTGAGGAAGCGTGGCGATCGCCTTTTGTAATTTAAGCTGAATTTCACTCCCTTCGAAGTAAACATCACTTTCCAGATTGTCAATTATTTGATCCTGCAGTTCTGAAGATGAAATCTTAAGCCTTTTAGCCTTTTTATTAATAAAGGTGATAGATTCATTGGTGGCGATCCTGTACATCCAGCTATAAAGCTTACTGTCACCTTTAAACTGACCTATATTCTTATATATCTTAATAAAAGTATTTTGCAGGATATCATCTGTATCCTGATGATCTTTTGTAATATTTCGAATATGCCAATAGAGACGTTCCTTATATAAACTTATAAGTTCACGGAAGGCCTCATGGGAAGTAGCACTATCCTTTAGTTTTTTAAGTAATTGCTCTTCAGTACTCTGCAAAATATAAACCGGTTGAACCGTATTAAAAGTATAAAATTAATCAAGCTATTTTCTTACAGTGTAATTTAATATTATGTAAGAAATTTCAAACAAATTATGGTGATTCTATCGCCAAACAGCATAAATTTCTGCTAAAAAGCATTTTTTTCTTGTTTGAAACATATTTAGTCGTATATTTACTACAAGAAAAATGATTTAATCCTTTTTTTGCCCCTTAAAAATTGAATTGAATCTAAATTATCTTCACCTGCCCCAAGGTGGATGTAATTTTTGAAAAATGGATGATCCCTACTATAGGTCATCCATTTTCTTTTTAATTAAAGTCTCATCCAAAAAGTGTAAAGTATAAATAGCCTTTCCTAACCGAATCCGGATAACACCTCAAAATCACTTTATAATAATCCGCCTTATTCAAAAGATTGCATGTCTACAAGCTTCTTATAAGTACCATTGACATCGATCAATTCCTGATGTTTTCCTTGTTCCACGATCTCACCTTTCTGCATCACTACGATCTTATCTGCATTCTGAATAGTAGATAGTCTATGCGCAATTACGATAGAGGTTCTGTTCTTCATCATGTTTTCCAGTGCTTTTTGAACCAATTTCTCACTTTCCGTATCTAATGCTGAAGTTGCTTCGTCCAGGATCATGATTGGTGGATTCTTTAAAACGGCACGGGCGATTGATAATCGTTGTTTTTGACCACCACTTAATTTATTTCCGCTATCACCAATATTGGTGTCCAGCCCTTTTGGAAGATCTTTTACAAATTCCCAGGCATTGGCGATCTTAAGAGCATCTATAATTTCTTCATCGGTTGCATTATCCTTACCCATTCCAATATTATTCCTAATGCTGTCATTAAATAAAATGGAATCCTGAGTAACCAGTCCCATAAGATCTCTTAAGGAAGCTTTCTTAATTTTTCGAATATCGGTTTCATCCAGTTCTATCTCTCCAGAATTTACGTCATAAAATCTGGTGATCAAATTGGCAATGGTCGACTTCCCTGATCCGGATTGTCCAACCAATGCAACGGTTTGACCTTTGGGAACAGTAACCGAAAAATCTTTTAAAACCGTTTCATCTTCATAGGCGAAATTCACTTTTTTAATGCTGATCTCTTTTTCAAAAGACTTCTTGTCAATTGCATCCGGAGCATCGGTTATAGTAGATGGTGTTTCAAGTACGCTTAAGATCCTTTCGGCCGCAGCATTTCCCTTCTTAACGCTGTAGGAAGCTTTGGAAATCTGTTTTGCAGGTGTAAGTATATTATAGGCAAGACCAAGAAAAGCTATAAAAGTAGCAGCATCCAGAGTTCCGTCTACAAGTACCATATGCCCTCCAAACCAGAGGATGATCACAATAACAAAAATCCCTAAAAACTCACTGGTTGGCGAAGCAAGATTCTGCCTGTTTACCAAACTGTTTAAGATTCCGTTGAGTCTGTTTGTTGATTCCTGAAAACGGGAATAGAACTTTTGCTCAGCATTAAAGCCTTTCACGATCTTAAGGCTGGAAAGTGTTTCTTCTACTATGCTTAAAAAATGTCCGTTCTCTTCCTGAGCTAAATTGGATTTTCTTTTTAATTGTTTTCCAATAAGAGAGATCACAAAACCGGCAACAGGAAGAAATATGAATACGAAAAGCGTAAGTTTCGCACTCATTAACAACATTGCGATAATGGTGAACAATATGGTAAGTGGTTCTCTTACAATTAGTTCAAGTATGGATAGAAAGGAAGTCTGGACTTCATTAACGTCGGCAGTAATCCGTGAAATCGTATCCCCTTTTTTCTTTTCTGAAAAGTAGGCGACAGGAAGTTCCAGGATCTTTTTATACATGGCATCCCTTACATCCCTTAATACTCCATTCCGAAGAAATGTTAGGAAAAATGAACTTAAGTATCCAAACATGTTCTTTAAAAAGAACAAAAGAACTACAATACCGCAAATGAAAATAAGAGCCGAAACTTCATCCTCATTTACTCTTTGGGTAACCTCATAATTAAAATAATCTGTTACATAATCTTTAGCTCCGGACAGTCCGTCCCAGACCGGCTGTTTTGAAACCCTTTTTGTTTTATCGAACAAAACCTGAATAACCGGAATAAGGGCTATAAAGGAAAGGGTACTAAAGATCGCATAAAAAATATTGCAAATAATATTCAGTATCGCAAAGTTCTTATAAGGTTTTGCGAATTGAAGTATTTTACGGAAATATGTCATTTATAGTTTGTTAGCCCAGTTTTAGTTCTTCTTTGATTCGGGCAATTTTGTCGCTTAATTTTTGATCTTCTTCGTTAAAATTAGAAATGGAATCCAATTGCGAATTCACGCTAATGTAGAATTTGATCTTAGGCTCTGTACCACTTGGGCGGGCAGCTATTTTAGTTCCGTTTTCAGTATAATAGATCAATACATTCGATTTTGGAATGTCAATCTTATTTTCAGTACGATCCTGTAAATTTTTAGCTATGGAGGTGTTGTAGTCTTCAATAAGCACCACTTTTTCACCATCAATTTCCTGCCATGGATTTTCTCTTAGGTCGATAAGCATTTGTTTGATCTCCTTTTCTCCCTGTATACCTTTTTTCACTAAAGAGATCAGCTCTTCGCGGTAAAGTCCATGTTCTACATATAATTCAAGAAGTTTTTCATAGAAAGATTTTCCTTCAGCTTTCATTTTCGCAGAAATCTCGCATGCAAGTAGGGTAGCGGTAACAGCATCCTTATCTCTTACAAACTCACCCACCATATAACCAAAACTTTCTTCTCCACCACCAATAAAATCCATCTCCGGATGATCTTTTATAAGCTTGGCGATCCATTTAAATCCGGTAAGGACTTCCATGTATTTTACGTTGTAGGCTTCAGTAAGATTTTTAAGCATTGGAGTGGAAACAATTGTAGAAGCTACAAATTCTTTTCCTTTTAATCTTCCCTGTTTTTTCCATTCTTCCAGCAGGAACCATGTCATAACAAGCATGGTTTGATTTCCATTAAGAAGGATCATCTCACCATTAAGATCTTTTACGGCAACTCCAAGACGGTCACAATCGGGATCTGTTCCAATTACAATATCACCATCAATTTCAGCCGCTTTTTCCAAAGCCATTTTAAGAGCTTCAGGCTCTTCGGGATTAGGAGATTTTACGGTTGGGAAATTACCATCCGGTTCTCTTTGCTCTTCAACAATATGAACATTGGAGAATCCTGCTTTTTCAAGTACTTCAGGGATCATCGTAATTGAAGTTCCATGAAGGGAAGTGAAAACAATTTTAAGGTCCTCTCTAGCAGATGCAGGAGTATCAAAACTTCCATTTTTTACAGAAGCTTCAGCAAAAGCCTTATCTACTTCTATATCAATCTTTTCAATTAAATCTTCGTTAGCATCGAATTTAACAGCATCGTATTCCAATTCGTTGATAATTGTAATAAGATCTTTATCCTGTGGCGGAACCAATTGACCACCATCCTGCCAGTATACTTTATAACCATTATATTCCGGGGGATTATGGCTGGCAGTAAGCACGATTCCACAGTGACAATTTAGTTTCTTAACTGCGAAAGAAAGCTCGGGAGTTGGTCTTAATTCCGAAAAAAGAAAAACCTTAATTCCGTTTGCTGAAAATACATCGGCAACAACTTTTGCCAATTCCTGACTGTTATTCCGGCAATCATAAGCGATCGCAACTTTTAGATCTTCTCCCGGAAAAGATGTTTTCAGGTAATTTGATAATCCCTGAGTATTCTTTCCAAGGGTATATCTATTGATGCGGTTAGTTCCCACACCCATTACGCCACGCATTCCACCAGTTCCAAATTCGGCATTCTTATAAAAACACTCTTCCAATTCTTTGGGATCGTCTTTTATTAAGCGATTGATCTCTTTTTTTGTATCAGCATCAAAAGTATCAGTTAGCCAGGCTTCCGCCTTTTGGAGTATTTCTGGTTTGTTTGTAGACATAATTAATTTTTTACTTGGCAAAAATAATGATTATACTATGATTGTTCCTAAATATTAGGAGTCGTTTTCTTGATTAAATACCTCTCTTTGTCCCGTTTGGAGCGGAGAATCAATTCTCCTAAAAATCCAGCCAGAAAAAACTGAGTTCCCAGCATCATCACCGTAAGTGAAATGTAGAACCATGGATTTTGTGCAACCAAAACATTGGGTAAGCCGTGATATAGCTTGTATAATTTAGAAATTCCTATCCATCCTGCAGAGAGGAATCCTATAATGAACATAATAACGCCCACGGCTCCAAAAAGGTGCATGGGACGTCTTCCAAATTTGGATAAGAACCAGATACTAATAAGATCCAGAAATCCATTAATAAAGCGGTTAACGCCAAATTTGGTCTTTCCGTACTTTCTGGCCTGGTGTTTTACTTCTTTTTCGGTAATATTATAAAAACCGGCGTTTTTAGCCAATACCGGGATGTACCTGTGCATCTCGCCATAAACGTCAATATTCTTAATGACCGAATTTTTGTAGGCCTTTAATCCGCAATTGAAATCATGAAGTTTCACCCCGGATGTTTTTCTTGCCGCCGCATTGAATAATTTGGAGGGAAGGTTTTTGGTAATGACATTGTCATACCTTTTCTTCTTCCAGCCGGATACCAGATCAAAATCTTCTTTTGCGACCATGGCATATAGCTCCGGGATTTCTTCGGGGTTGTCCTGTAGGTCGGCATCCATGGTAATTACCACGTCACCTTCAGCTTTTAAAAAGCCGGCATGTAAGGCCTGAGATTTACCGTAGTTCCGGTTAAATCTAATTCCCTTTACATTTTCATCAAGATCGGCCAGGGCTTCAATGGTATCCCAGGATCCATCGGTGCTGCCATCATCGATAAAAATGATTTCATAGGAAAAGGAATTGGATCGCATTACTTTTGCGATCCAATTATATAATTCAACCAAAGATTGCTCTTCGTTGAGTAATGGTATGACTACCGATATCTGCATTTATTATGCGTTAGTTTTATCCTTCTCTCTAAAGATCAATGCAATTATTAAACCTATAATAGAAAAGAATATCAATTGAGATGCAAAGCTAATAGTTACATTTTTAATGGAAAAGGTTTCTTCTTCCTGCATTTTAATCATAGCTTCATTTATTTGAGCTTCTGTCATTCCAAAGTTTTCAAGCATTTCCACTTGTTTTTCCATGCTAAGTTCCTTCAAGGTCTCTGCAGCTTCAGGGTCAATTAAATTAAAAAGAATAAGGCTGAAAATGGTTGCAATGAACAATCCTGTTACTACCGTTAAAAAATAAGCTGAAAAAGCATTTTTAAAAGTAAAGAGAGTAGTGCTGGCGGTTTTTGCTTTCTTAACAGCCATAGTTCCCAATACCAGTATTAGAATAAGGTTTAGTACCATTAAATACCATTCGGTCATTAAGGAAATGTCGAAAGCGTAAATAAGTACCGTAATAAGAATTAAAGAAATACCAAGATACACCCCGTAGCTGGTTGCTAATTTTTTAGAAGATTGTTCCATTGTTAATTGAAGATTGATTAGTTTAGCAGTTAGTTATCAAATATAGGAAAACGTTACAATCCTTAATTAATAAAAAGTTTTTGCATTTTTATTTGCAGTTAAGGAGTTATTAATTAAATTTGCACCTCGAAAATTAAAAGATCAAAGCGATGAAGCAGGGAATCCATCCGGAAAATTATAGACTGGTAGCTTTTAAAGATATGTCAAATGAAGATGTATTTATTACTAAGTCTACCGCAAAAACAAAAGAAACTATCGAAGTTGACGGAACTGAATACCCGTTGGTAAAACTGGAAATTTCCAGAACTTCTCACCCATATTACACTGGGCAAACTAAGCTTGTGGATAGTGCAGGTAGAATTGACAAGTTCAAAAACAAATACTCAAAATTCAAGAAAAAGTAATTTTTCCTGTCTTTTCAAATATATTGAGCCGCTATTAGCGGCTTTTTTTGTGCGCTATTTTAGTTAATTTCTTTGCTGTTCTTCAGGAACCATTAATTTTGGAAAAATTTTCAATATGAATTACATTCTTTTTGACGGTCCGGTTCGTAACGATCTTTTGCCGTTTACCTATACCCGTCCTGTCGCCGATATAAGAGTAGGTGTTCTAACTATCCGTGAGAAATGGGAAGCATATTTGCAACAGGAAACTTCTACTAAAACTGAAGATTATCTAAGCGGTAAATGGCCGATAAAATTTGACGAAAACAATGTTTTCATTAATTCTTCGATTTTGCCAACTCCAGGAATGGTGGCGGCAGTTAATAAACTTCAGGTAGGTGAAAAACTGGTAGAAGATGAGCTGGTAATAGCTTATTATCAAAATGAAAAGGATGCGGATATTGAAGATTTTAAATCCATTCAATTTGACGAAGAAGTTACACAGATAGCAAAAACCTGGGATATTTTCTCAAAAAATGATAAGGCTATAAAGCTTGATTTTGATTTTTTAACTCAAAATCGAAAATCTCAGCCCATAGATACTTCCAACTTTGTAAAATCACCTGAAAATATTTTTATAGAAGAGGGGGCAAGTGTGGAGAACTGTTCTCTTAATGCATCTTCAGGTCTTATCTATATTGGTAAAAATGCTACTATTATGGAAGGATCCTTAATTCGTGGGCCGCTTGCCTTATGTGAAGGTGCAACCATTAAGCTTGGTGCTAAGATCTATGGTCCTACGACTATTGGGCCAGCCTGTAAAGCTGGTGGGGAGATTAGCAATTCTGTGCTTTTCCAGAATAGCAATAAGGGCCATGATGGCTTTTTAGGTAATTCAGTTTTAGGGGAGTGGTGTAATATTGGAGCAGATTCTAATAATTCCAATCTTAAGAATAATTACGCTGAAGTTAGACTCTGGAATTATAACACTGAAAATTTCGCAAAAACCGGACTTCAATTTTGTGGTTTGATCATGGGGGATCATAGTAAATGTGGGATTAATACCATGTTCAATACAGGAACTGTTGTTGGGGTGAGTGCAAATATATTTGGCAGCGGATTCCCAAGAAATTTTATCCCAAGTTTTAGCTGGGGTGGTAGTGCCGGAACGAGTACGTATAAACTGGCGAAGGTATTTGAAACTTCAAGACTGGTTATGCAACGCAGGGGAGAAGAGCTTACTGAAGAAGATGAGAAGATCCTCAGCCACGTCTTTGAAAGTTCCGCTAAATGGAGAAAGAATTAAATAATACTTTTTAAAAGCGGGATACATATCAGGCACCATAGCTTTCTAAGTTATGGTGTTTTGTTTATTAAATTTTTAAGTTTCTGTTGTTTAAAAAGAAGGGGCGAACTCTACTATTATTTAAAGCTCAGGAATTTAGATTATTACAAATCCCGAATCATTTTACAGAAACATTTTTAGTTGGTATCTTTGCAACCCCAAATATCGATTGGGAATTTACTGTGGATTATGGAAGCAAAGAAAGTAGCATTTTATACACTTGGATGTAAACTGAATTTTTCAGAAACATCCACCATTGCCAGGTCTTTTGAAAACGAAGGATTGGAGCGTGTTGAATTTGATGAAAAAGCCGATATATATGTGATTAACACTTGTTCGGTTACTGAAAATGCTGACAAACGTTTTAAAACCATAGTAAAGCAGGCGCAAAAAAGTAACGAAGATGCGTTTATGATCGCGGTTGGATGTTATGCTCAGTTGAAACCTGAAGAACTTGCTGCTGTTGATGGTGTGGATCTGGTATTAGGAGCTACTGAAAAATTCAAAATCACAGATTACCTTAACGATCTTACCAAAAATGATCACGGGGAAGTTCATTCCTGTGAAATTACTGAAGCCGATTTTTATGTTGGTTCTTATTCCATAGGGGATAGAACCAGAGCTTTTCTAAAAGTTCAGGATGGATGTGATTATAAATGTACCTATTGTACAATTCCTCTGGCTCGTGGAATCTCCCGAAGTGATAAACTGGAAAATGTTTTGCAGAATGCCGCTGAAATTTCTGAACAGGGAATTAAGGAAATCGTTTTAACCGGTGTAAATATCGGGGATTATGGGAAAGGTGAATTTGGAAATAAAAAACACGAGCATACTTTTCTGGATCTTGTAAAAGCCTTAGACGAGGTGCAGGGAATAGAAAGATTAAGAATTTCTTCTATCGAGCCTAACCTGCTTAAAAATGAGACCATCGATTTTGTAGCTCAAAGCAGAACATTTGTTCCTCACTTTCATATTCCATTGCAGAGTGGGAGCGATGCGATTCTAAAGCTTATGCGTCGCAGGTATATGAGCGACCTTTATGTGGACAGAGTAGCGAGAATTAAGGAGGTTATGCCAGATGCCTGTATTGGCGTTGATGTTATTGTTGGATTTCCCGGTGAAACAGAAGAGCATTTTCTTGAAACCTATAATTTTCTGAATGATCTGGATATTTCCTATCTGCACGTTTTCACATATTCAGAAAGGGATAATACTCCGGCCGCTGACATGGAGGGCGTAGTGCCTTTAAAAGTCAGAAAAAAGCGCAGTAAAATGCTCCGTGGTTTATCAGCTAAGAAACGTAGAGCTTTTTACGAAAGTCAGCTTGGGAATACCCTTAAAGTCCTTTTTGAAGGTGAGAATAAAGAAGGGTATATCCATGGATTCACGGAGAATTACGTTAAAGTAAAAGCTCCATGGAATCCTGATAAAGTAAATACTCTTCAAACAATTAAATTAACTGAAATTGCCGAAGATGGACTGGTAAGGTTCGAAGAGTTACCTGAGCCCGTAAGTGTTTAGATATTTATTCCTACCGGCAGCAGGTCTTTGTATTTGCGGCGGTTTCTACGTATATAACTGGCAATTTCGGGACTTGTAGGCACCACTCTTGTATTTCTGGTCTCCACTATTTCAGTTAAAACAGCTTTGATGAAATCCTCCTGATGGTCTTTAGCAGTTTCAGGTAATCTTAGTTTTGTAAGAAATATTTTTCTATCCTGTTGTGAATATTCTATAACAGCAAGTTCGCCGTTAATCGTAGTTTCAAACTGTCTTAAAAATTCATTATCTGTAATCTTTAAATCTTCATTATTCATACCTCAATTTATTAGTTCATGGGTACTTCTATAAGAAGTACTTTCGATTCATTTGTGAATTTCAAAGTGAAATTTCTGGTATTCCAAATTCCTATGGCATCCCGACGTTTTATGTGTTCACCACAAATTTCTGCGGCGCCTTCAATTAGAAAGACATAAGTTCCGTTATTCTCACTTTTTAAATTATACTCAATTTCCCTGCCAGTTTCAAATTCACCAAGGTGTAAATAGGCATTCTGATTAATGGTTAAAGAATTTGGGCTTGGATTTGAAATTGGTGAAACAATGTTCACCAGCTCGCCAGATTTAATCGCTTCAGTAAAATCTTTTTGATCATATCGAGGTTCGTGTCCGCTTGCATCCGGTAGAATCCATATTTGTAACATGTTGAGTTCTTCACCGGAAGAGTTTATTTCGCTGTGTTCTATCCCTGTACCTGCACTCATTACCTGAACTTCCCCTGCGCTTATAACGGCGGAATGTTTCATGGAATCCATATGCTTGATAGCGCCTTTTAATGGGATGGATATTATTTCCATATCCTGATGCGGATGTTTGCCGAATCCGGTGCCGGATTTTACATAATCATCATTTAAAACCCGAAGCAATCCAAATTGGACTTTTTCCGGATCATAAAAATTTGCGAAACTAAAGGAGAAATTGGCATTTAACCAACCATGATCTGCTCGACCCCGAGTATTTGCCGGGTGTAATACTTTATCCATTATTTGTGCTTAGGAAATTTGAAAGTCCTGTTTTTAGCAGTAATTTTGATTGTTAAATTTACAATATTATGCGAGCACTCCTTGTTATATACATGTTAAAATGGGAAATGTGAATAAGCCAATCCACGTATATTTCATGCCGGGAATGGCCGCAGGTTCTTCGATTTTTGAAAATGTAAAACTACCCGCTTCAGAATTTGATGTTCATCATCTTGAATGGGAAATTCCGGAAGCCGATGAAAGTTTAAAGGAGTATTCAAAAAGAATGGCTAAATACGTTCATCACGAGGATATCGTTCTTATAGGGGTCTCTTTTGGAGGGGTTATTGTTCAGGAAATGTCAAAAATCCTGAAAGTGAAAAGAGTAATTATCATTTCCAGTATTAAATGTAATGATGAGTTGCCTTCCCGAATGAAATTTGCCTCTAAAACTGGATTATTTAAAATATTACCTACAAGCCTGGTAAGTTATGTAGATCATTTTGACAAGTTTGCCTTTGGGAGTTTTTTAAAGACGAGAGCGAAATTATACAAGCAATATATTTCAATTACAGATAAACAATATCTGGATTGGGCTATTAGAGAGATGCTAACCTGGGATTGTGAGAAAGCAGATGATCAGGTGGTGCATATTCATGGGGATAAAGATGAAGTGTTTCCAATTAAAAATATTAAAAATGCCATCATTGTAAAAGATGGTACTCATATAATGATCGTGAACAGGTTCCGTTGGTTTAATGAAAATTTACCGAATCTGATCAAAACCGGAAAGATTACAAAAGAAATTAAAACAATTTAAATCAGTTAATATGAATTTTTTGAAGAGTGTACTTATAATCGTGGGACTTCTTACTGTTTGTGGGTTAAGTATCAATGCGGTTATTCAGCAGGAAGATGGCGGAGGGAATGGAGCAAAAGCTAATTCACTCGATAAGGATAGAAGTGTTGCTGAAAGTTACCGGGTAAAAGCATTACCAATGCCAGAAAATCTTGAATTTGCGGGTGAAAAAGTGCCTTTAAAAGATCCTGATGTGTACGAAAGAATGGACAGGGAGCTGCTTGTGAACACTTACTGGCAATCTAATGCTTTATTATTGATGAAGCGCGCCAGTAAATTTTTCCCCATCATTGAGCCTATACTTAAGGAAGAAGGAGTGCCGGATGATTTTAAATATCTGGCGGTTATAGAAAGTGGTTTGACTCAGGCGGTTTCTCCGGCCAAGGCTGTTGGTTTCTGGCAGATCCTGGAAGGAACAGGAAAAGAGTATGGTTTGGAGATCAATGCAAATGTTGATGAAAGATATCATATTGAAAAATCTACCAGGGTAGCTGCCGATTATCTTAAGAAAGCTAAAGCGAGATTTGGGTCCTGGACTCTGGCTGCGGCCTCTTATAATGCCGGGCAGTATGGTGTTGATAAGCAATTAGACAGACAGAAAGTGGAGGAGTATTATGATTTATTATTGGGCGAAGAAACGGGTCGTTATGTATTCCGGATTGTAGCTTTAAAAGAGATCATGAATAACCCTGAAAAATATGGATTTGATTATACCAAGGAAGATCTATATGAATATATCCCGGTTAAAAAGGTGAAAGTGGATACTGCGGTAACCGATTTTCCAGATTTCGCCAAAAAATTCGGGATCAATTATAAGATTCTGAAGATCCATAATCCGTGGTTACGAGATGATCACCTTAAAAATTCTACCAGAAAACTATATTATATAGATATCCCGGAAAAAGGATTCTATCCGGAGGTTAAATAGGAGGTTCTATTCCTGATTTGTAACATTTTCAGCATAAACCTCATTATAATCTGAGATCAGATTTTTAGAGATCGAACTTTCCAAAGCGATGTAGTTTTCCCTGTAAGCGGTTTCTTCGTCTGTTGAAGCCGCTGTGAAAACACTTCTGCGTATGTCTCTTATCTGTTTGTCTTCTGAAAGTAGAAAGCAGGTAGGAAGACCTAAAGAGTGTTTAAGCTGTTTTACTACGTAAGCGCCGTTATTCTGAGATTCATCAACATATACTATGGAGATATTCTTAGAGAATTGATCTGCCAGTTTTTTAACAGTTTCGCGTTTGTCCCAAAAAAGTACCACAAAATCTATTTTGCCTTTATATTCCTGGGCGAGTTTATTTAACGCAGGGATTTCTCCTTTTGCAGGAATAATCCAGCTCGCATAGGTAATAAGGAAAACAGGCTTGTCATAATCATATAAATTGACCTCTTTTTTGTTGAGCCTTCGAAATTTGAAATTATCCATATAGGAGCCTTCCAGATGATTGCTGGTAAATTCCTGGAATAATTCTTTTCCTTTTTCGTAGTCGTTAAATCTATATGCGAGATCGGCTTTTTTGTTGTAGTCGGAAAGGTGTTCGAAGAGCGCTTCAGAGAAAAAATACTTTTCTTCCATATTTTGCTGGGAGAAAATATGGTTATTGATAAGTAGCAATATTAGTACCAGTAAATATCTCTTCATAGGTGTATTGGGGTATACACCGCGAAAATACGCTCGATATCAGTGGTTCAGAAATTTATTCGATAAAGTACTTGGATATTAGTTAAAGAAGGGCATTATGATAATTTTACAAAAAATTTGAGCTATATTTTTTTCATTTGCTCCTTCATCATTCTAATTTGATCGTTCATCATCCCATGCTTATCCAGCTTTTTAGCTTCGTTCAACAGAGTTGTAGCTTCACGTTTTCTTCTTTTTGTCATGGCTATTCCTGCAAGATTAAGTTTTGCCATGGCCAGATCATGATCCATAGAAAGACCTAATTTGATCGCTCGTTTAAAGAATTTTTCAGCCTGAGTGATATTGGTTTGAGAAACCATTAGTCCATGAAGATACCAAAAGTAACCCTGCTGCTTTGTAATAAGAGCTTTTTCAGGATCCTTGATTTTATTTAACCACTTTTTTGCTCCTTCAAAATCCTGCTTTCTAAGTCTTAGGAATGCCAGAAGTAAAATTTCATTCTTAAAATAAAGGAAGATAAATATACCAGACAGCAATAGTAAAAATATACCGTTTCCAATCTTACCTTCTATAAACTGCCATATAGCTACAGCTATTATTAAACCGGCTAAAACTAACTTAATATTCTTATTGAACATAGGGATCTTGATTTTCGAGCGGCAAAGGTAAGAAAAACAATTAAAAATATTTTCAATTTAGTATTTGTAGTACTTAAAAAGCTTTGTATATTTGCACGCAGTTTTAAAGACAGCCAAAACGAATTTACAGAAGATAAAAGATACACACAATGAAAAGAACGTTTCAACCATCTAAGAGGAAAAGAAAAAATAAGCACGGCTTTAGGGAGCGTATGGCTAGTGCAAACGGTAGAAAAGTCCTGGCCAGAAGAAGGGCTAAAGGAAGAAAAAAGTTATCTGTATCTTCTGAAAACAGACATAAACATTAATGATTCTCATTAATTGAAATATTAAAGGTGTTACTTTTTGAGTAACGCCTTTTTTTATACCCTAACGCTTCTTACTTTTATTGCGAACACAACTTAACGCGAATACAACACATAATCATGCCTAAAAACAACAACATCAAGTGCGTTTTAATTATAGGTTCAGGACCGATTATAATTGGCCAGGCCTGTGAATTCGACTATTCAGGAACTCAATCTCTACGTTCTCTTAGAGAAGATGGGATCAAAACAATCCTTATAAACTCTAACCCTGCCACGATCATGACCGATCCATCGATGGCAGATCATGTTTATTTAAAACCTCTTACTACCAAGTCTATAGTGGAGATTCTAAAGAATCATCCCGAAATTGACGCTGTACTGCCTACCATGGGAGGGCAAACAGCATTAAACTTGTGTATCGAAGCCGATGAAAAAGGAATCTGGAACGACTTTAATGTAAAATTGATTGGTGTTGATATCGACGCAATTAATATTTGCGAAGACAGAGAGCAGTTCAAACAATTAATGGGGAAATTAGGAGTGCCTGTCGCACCTGCCAAAACGGTTACCTCTTACCTTCAGGGAAAAGAAGTGGCTCAGGAGTTTGGTTTTCCTTTGGTAATTCGTGCATCTTTTACTCTTGGTGGAGGAGGAGCAAGTTTTGTTCATAGAGCTGAAGATTTTGACGAAATGCTTTCCAGAGGTTTGGAGGCTTCTCCAATCCATGAGGTACTTATAGATAAAGCACTACTTGGCTGGAAAGAATACGAGCTGGAGCTTTTAAGGGATCGTAATGATAATGTGGTAATTATATGTACCATAGAAAATATGGATCCAATGGGTATCCATACCGGTGACTCCATAACAGTGGCTCCGGCAATGACTTTAAGTGATAAGACATTCCAGAAGATGCGTGATCTTGCAATCAAGATGATGCGCAGCATTGGTGATTTTGCCGGTGGTTGTAATGTACAGTTCGCGGTAAGCCCGGATGAAAAAGAAGACATTGTAGCAATCGAAATTAACCCAAGGGTTTCGCGATCATCTGCACTTGCCTCAAAAGCTACCGGGTATCCTATCGCTAAAATCGCTACCAAATTAGCTCTTGGTTATAACCTGGATGAACTAGATAACCAGATTACGAAATCTACTTCTGCATTATTTGAGCCATCACTGGATTATGTGATCGTAAAAATTCCACGCTGGAACTTCGATAAGTTTGAGGGGTCTGACAGGACTTTAGGTCTTCAAATGAAATCTGTAGGTGAAGTAATGGGAATTGGTAGGTCTTTCCAGGAAGCTTTGCACAAAGCAACTCAGTCTCTGGAGATAAAAAGAAATGGGCTGGGAGCAGATGGAAAAGGATACAAGGATTATGACCAGATTATAGATAAGCTTACAAATCCAAGTTGGGACAGGGTCTTTGTGATTTATGATGCGATTCAAATGGGAATCCCATTAAGCCGAATCCACGAGATCACCAAGATCGATATGTGGTTTCTTAAACAATATGAAGAGCTTAATGCCCTTGAAGTTGAGATAAGCGGATATGATATAAATTCTTTGCCAAAAGATCTAATGCTGGAGGCAAAACAAAAAGGTTTTGCAGACAGGCAGATCGCACACATGCTTGATTGTTATGAAAGTGAGGTCTATAAAAAACGAGCAGAACTAGGCATTAACCGTGTATACAAATTAGTAGATACCTGTGCGGCAGAATTTAAAGCCGAAACTCCATATTACTATTCTACTTTCGAAGAAGGAATCCGTTCTAAAGAAGGGGAGTTCTATACTTCGAATGAAAGTACAGTTTCTGATAAGAAAAAGATCGTTGTTCTTGGATCCGGACCTAACAGGATTGGTCAGGGAATTGAGTTTGATTATAGCTGTGTTCACGGAGTACTTGCTGCTTCAGAATGTGGTTATGAAACCATAATGATCAACTGTAACCCGGAAACTGTTTCTACAGATTTCGATATTGCCGATAAATTATATTTTGAACCAGTCTTCTGGGAGCATATATATGACATTATTCAGCATGAGAAGCCTGAAGGGGTGATTGTGCAACTTGGAGGGCAAACTGCTCTTAAACTTGCTGAAAAGCTGGATAGGTATGGTATAAAGATCATGGGAACAAGTTTCGAAGCTCTGGATCTTGCTGAAGATCGCGGAAGTTTCTCTAAACTGCTACAGGAAAATGATATCCCTTATCCTGATTTTGGAACAGCTGAGACAGCTGAAGAAGCATTAAAACTGGCAGACGAACTTGATTTTCCAATTCTCGTACGTCCTTCCTATGTTTTGGGAGGTCAGGGAATGAAGATCGTAATTAACAAAGATGAGCTTGAAGCTCATGTAGTAGACCTGTTAAGGAAGATACCTAATAACAAATTATTGCTGGATCATTATCTTGACGGAGCTATTGAAGCTGAGGCCGATGCGATTTGTGACGGAGAAGATGTTTACATCATCGGGATCATGGAGCATATAGAACCTTGTGGAATACATTCCGGAGATTCAAATGCGTTGTTACCTCCATTTAACCTTGGGGATCTGGTGATGCAGCAAATTAAAGATCATACTAAAAAGATAGCACTGGCTCTTAATACAGTTGGCCTTATAAATATACAGTTTGCCATAAAAGATGATAAAGTGTTTATTATTGAAGCCAACCCACGTGCTTCGAGAACGGTGCCTTTTATTGCCAAGGCTTATAAAGAGCCTTATGTAAACTATGCAACCAAGGTAATGCTAGGAGAGAAGAAGGTGAAAGATTTTAAATTTAATCCTAAACTGGAAGGCTATGCAATTAAGCAACCGGTGTTCTCATTTAATAAGTTTTATAATGTGAACAAGCAACTGGGGCCGGAAATGAAAAGTACCGGGGAAAGTATCCTGTTTATTGATAGTTTGAAAGATGATGATTTCTACGATCTTTATTCAAGACGTAAAATGTATTTGAGTAAATAACAAATAACTGCATTTATAAAGGTCATTCTGAATATTTTATATTTGGAATGACTTTTTTTTATACGCTTAATTTATGAAGGAAATAGTCTTGATCGCCGGAGGATCACTTGGAGCTCTTTCGGTTATTCTGGGAGCGTTTGGAGCCCATATTTTAAAGAGGTCTTTTAATGATGATCAGCTGCAAAGTTTTGAAACAGGAGTAAAATATCAAATGTACCACTCTATAGTATTAATTATTTGCGGAATTGTTTTTCCATTCACTGAAGGTGGGCAGAATATGGCCGCCTGGTGTTTTATCATTGGCGTGGTATTGTTCTCCTTTAGTATTTATGGGTTAACCTATAGCAGTTCAAGAGGGAAGAAACTAAAAATCCTTGGTCCGGTGACTCCAATAGGAGGTTTGTTTCTTATTGCAGGATGGATTTTGTTTACTTATCAATTAGTAAAGATTTCAGCGTACCTGTAAATGTGAACTATCGGCAATCCATTCTGATCAATGGAAAATCGCTGTGAATGTCAAAGTCTTTGTTAGTAAAAACCATTCTGTTTTTTTTCTGAATAGATGCAGTAGAACCTTCCATAAATCCTTTCCCTGTACGTAAAAAGAATACTTCTCTAATACTGTTTTTCCCTTCGGCAGAAAAGGTATAATCGGCAAACAGACTGTCGCCTTTTAACCTTCCACGTATTGAGCCTTTTTGGGAATCTTTCTCATTAAGAGAATAAGATAGGTCTCCTTCAATCAAAGTGTCATTTTTAATATGTAAGGCCATATAAATGGTGTCTCTATCCTTCAAATAGCCATAACACTCAATACGCTCGATGTTTTTAAATTCAGAAAATTTCTGAATCTCATTTTCGGTGGTGGTTTTTCTGTTTTTATCACAGGAGTGAAGGATACTTAGAAATATGATGGCAGGAATTAAAAAAGATCTCATTTCTTTTTCTTTAAAAATAGAATAAAATCCTAAATCTTTAACTCCCTTTTACTGTATTTTTCAGCAAACCAGGCAATAAGGATTAGCTGTGCCGAGTGATAGAGCATGATGGGAAGCAACATGAGGCCTGAGTTAGCCGAGGCTCCAAAAACCACTCTGAGCATAACAGTCCCGTGGACCAGTGATTTTTTTGTTCCGCAAAATTGTGCGGTGATCTTATCTTCAGTATTCAATTTTAATAAATTGCTGATCCCTTCTAAACTAAAATAAACAACGAAAAACAGTATAAAAACTATCGCTGACATTTTAAGAATATCAATCCAGGCAATGCTTGAAAAAATATCAGACGAAAAGGAGTTGCTAAAGCTTGAATAAATAATAAGAAGGATTGTGGTTTTATCGAAGAGACTTAGTTGTTTACCATACTTCCTGGCAATATTTCCCAAATATCTCTGCAAAATTAATCCAAGGATCAATGGAGCTATAATTTGAATGAATAGTTTTTGCAGGACGATTAAAAAGTCAAAATCGGTAGATTTTTCTAAAACGAAGCTTAGCCACAAAGGAGTAGCAATAATACCAATTAACCCCGATAAGCTTGCATTGAATATTGCGGTTGGTAAATTTCCTTTTGCCAGCGCTACCATTACTACAGACGACGATACTGTTGAAGGCAAAGTTCCTAAAATGAATAGGGCAATCCATAATTCAGATTCCAGGCCATCTTTAAATAAAGGTAGGCATAAAAGGCAGAGAAGTGGAAAAACTATAAATGTGGTTAAATGAATTATAATATGAACTTTATAATTCATAAAGCCTTGCTTAAACTCCGCCGGAGACAGTTTTAAACCATAAAAAAAGAAAATTAATCCAATCCCAACATCGGTAATTGACTTTAATGGAAGCAATTCTGTGCCGCCCGGGAAAAGGTAAGCCGCTATAATAGCAAGGAAGATGGTTAATATAAAGCCGTGGGATCTCAATGCTCCATTTCAATTTTAGCTTTATGGTTTTCCACGATATGAAGGTATTTTTGTGACGAGAAATCGGTTTCATGAAATTCCCGGGAACGATTCTTCTTCATATCCTTACGTTTGATACTTTTAGCAAACCTCCTTATTTGATCATCTGTTTTCAAGATAAGACCGGGAACCGAAATGGAATTACCTTCCTTATCCTTTGCTACCATAGTGAAATACGAGGAATTACAGTGTTTTACCACTCCGGTTTGAATATTTTCGGCTTCTACTCTAATTCCAATTACCATAGAACTGCGCCCTACATAATTTACAGAAGCCTTCATTGTTACCAATTCCCCAATCTCAATTGGGCTAAGAAAATCGACCGTATCTACACTTGCAGTCACACAATAAGCTCTTGAGTGTTTTGACGCGCAGGCGAATGCGATCTGGTCCAATAGGGAAAGTATGTATCCACCATGTATCTTTCCTCCAAAATTTGAATGGGAGGGAAGCATTAATTCTGAAATTACAACCTGACTTTCGGCTACGTTTTTAAATTCTTCTTGCATATTATCTTCTAAAATGTGGACTTTCAGACTTTTCTACTTCTGTAATAAAATATTTGGTGTCACCCCAAAAGAAAAATGTTGCAAAACGTTCTACATAAGTAAGTTTCACATAATTTCCTTCAAATTCCTTAAGGTTTTCGATTACCTCTTCATTCTTATCAAGAACTGAAAACTGGAAGATCTGAGCGCCGCTAATTCCCTGGCTTATTTCTCCTTCCCAGGTTTTAACGATTACACCTTTTCTACTGAATTTGATAAGTTCACCGCTTCGGGTTCCCTGGCTATAAGGGACAAAAAGAATGAAGGCGTAATAAAAAAGCCAAAGGATAAAAATTCCGCCAAATATATATAATAGTGTTTTTTTCATTGAATGTTTTTAATTGTTCTGTATGATGTAAAAAGGGGGAAGATCAAGTCTTTCTTCGTTATTCAAAAATCTATATTCCTCTCAAATTTACTCGTTATTTTCCTTTATTAAGTTACTGTCAATTTGCTTACTCGCCTTGGCACCAAGTTTCTTTAATTTTTCAACTCTTCTAATAAGGTTGCCTTTTCCGGTCAATTTTTTCATCGCTCCGTCGTAGGAGTTTTGCACAGTTTCTATCTGTTTTCCAACCTTTAGTAATTCAGTGGTTAAATTGGTGAAAGCATCATATAAATTTCCCGCCTGGGTTGCGATCTCAATGGCATTTTGCTTTTGTTTTTCATTCTGCCACATACTATCGATCGTTTTTAATACAGCAAGCAAAGTAGTTGGAGTAACGATAATGATGTTCTTGTCAAAAGCTTCATTGTATAAGCCCGGATACTCATTAGAAGCTACGGCAAATGCTGCTTCAATAGGAATGAAAAGAAGTACAAAATCGGGACTATCTGTTTGATGCAGGGCATGGTAGTCTTTTTGACTTAATTCTGTTACCCTGTTTCGTACGGCGATCAAATGGTTTTTAAGGTGACCTGACTTCTCTGTTACCTCTTCCTCATTTACATAACGTTCATAGGCGTTAAGTGAGACTTTAGAATCGATGATCATTTTCTTGTTTCCCGGCAGGTGGATCACCACATCGGGGATTATCCTTTTACCTTCTGAAGTGTTGTAATTTTGCTGAAGAAAATATTCACTGTCTTTCTGAAGTCCGCTTCTTTCAAGAACCCTCTCCAGTACCATTTCTCCCCAGTTCCCTTGCATTTTGATGTTGCCTTTTAAAGCACGGGTTAGATTGGTAGCCTCTTCACTAATCTTGATGTTTTGTTCGTTCAGAATCTTTAATTTTTCTCCAAGTTCAGCATGACGTTTAACAGATTCAATATTGGTAAGACTTACCTTCTCTTCGAATTCTTTAATTCTCTTATTTAAGGGATCAAGAATATTTTCAATATTCTGTTTGTTTAAGCTCGTGAATTTTTCTGACTTTTGCTCAAGGATCTTATTAGCCAGATTCTCAAATTCTTTACTGAATTTTTCCTGAAGCTTCTCAACCTCTAATTTTTGTTCAGTACTTTGCTGAAGCAGATTATCAAAATCGGCAGATTTTTTAACCAGATCCAGACTTATGTTTTCTTTTTCCAGCCTAAGAGATTTTAATTCATTCTTATAGTTCTCTATCTCTCTGTTAGCTTCATTTTTTAATTCTGAAATTGCAATCTTGTTTTCGCTTAAAGTGTTGTTTAAAAGCTCTTTATGTTCGTTGATCTGTAGAGTTAATTGATCAATTTTTTCTTTTAATATTTCCTGTTTAGATTGTGATTTTAAACGGGAAATAAAATAGCCAATCAATATACCGGCAACCAGAGTAAAAATTGAAATAATTGCAATTATGAAATAGTCGTTCATTTAGGTTAGCGCTTTTGCCGGGAAATAAAATATGAAAATAAGGAAACTATTTCTTTATTCTAAAGCTTGAAGAGTTTTTATCGAACTCTATTAATTCATCAGGAAACAGGTCGTTCAAATTACCTGAAGCAATTAGATCTGCAGGTTTTCCAAACAACGTCTTTTTATCTTTAATAATAACCAGTTTATCGCACAATTGGAGGGCAAGATTGATCTCGTGAGTTGCAAACAGGATTGCTTTGCCGGTTTTACTGCTAAGCTTTTTAAGTAATTTCAATACATAGGCGGTATGATACATGTCCAGGTGAGTCGTGGGTTCATCAAGTATAATAATAGAGGTGTCCTGTGCAATGGCTCTGGCGATCATTACCTTTTGAAACTGACCGTCACTTAATTCGTGGCATTTTTTATTCTTCAGGCTTTCGATATTAACCATATCAAGCGCCTGGGATATCCTTTTAAGGTCCTTTCTTGATAATGTGCCTATCCAGTTAGTGTAAGGTTGCCGGCCTAAAGCTACCAGTTCTATAACGCTTAAATTTTTTGAAACTGCCTGTTCGGTAAGTACCAGTCCAATATGTTTTGAAAGTTCAGAAGGAGTAAGGGTGAAAATGTTTTTATTTTTTATAATAACCTGACCTTTAATATTTTGGATAACTCCGCTTAAAGTTTTTAATAAAGTAGATTTGCCTGCGCCATTTATACCAATAACCGCGGTGAGTTCTCCGGGTTCAATGTTTAAATTGATCTCACTGGCCACGCATACAGTTGATTTCTTTTTTCTGTAGCCTATTTCCAGGTTCCTGGTTTCTAAAATAATATTAGCAGAATCTTTATTCATTAAAAATTGAATCTTCTTTTTCTTACAAGTAACCAGATAACCACCGGTGCTCCAATTAGTGAAGTTACAGCGTTTATAGGTAAGCTAAATTCACTGCCCGGGAACTGAGCAATTATATCACATAAAAGCATAAGGATGGCTCCACCGAATATTACCGCAGGAACCAGCGTAATATGATTTGCAGAGGGGATGATCTGCCTGATTAAATGGGGAACAGCCAATCCAACAAAAGCAATAGGTCCGGCAAATGCGGTTATACTCCCTGCAAGAATACTCGTAGCAACGATGATCAATAACCTGTTTCTCTTAATATTGGTACCTAAACTTCTGGCATAATGTTCACCTAATAGCAGTGAATTTAAATTTTTAATGCTTCCTATGGCGATCAGGATCCCGGTGATCCAGAATAAACTTAAAATCCAAACCTCGCTCCAGCTAAGATTTCCCAGGCTGCCATAGGACCAGAAAACATATTGCTGTAGTTGCGCGGCGGGACTAAAGTAGGCTAGAACACTTACAATAGCAGCTGTGAGACTTGCAAACATTAGTCCTATTACCAGAATAGCCATAGTATCTCTTAACCGAATGGAAGCTAAAATTACAGCAAATAGTACCAGTAAACTTCCCAGACTGGATGCGATCACTAAACTCCATTCAGAAAGAAGGAAACCGGCCATTGACGCACCAAACAGGGAAGCTCCCATAAAAACTATTGCAACGCCCAGACTTGCACCACTACTTAAACCAAGAACATATGGCCCTGCCAAAGGATTTCTAAACAGGGTCTGCATTAATAATCCGCTTACTGCAAGTCCGGAGCCGGTAATAATTGCGGTAATTGCTTTTGGTAGCCTGTAATCCAAAACGATATATTTCCAGGTGTCATTCTTGACTTCCAACCCTAATAATGAGGCGATAACCTCAGAAACGGGAATATTTACAGACCCAAGACTAATGTTGAATAAGGAGGTAATAATCACAGCCACGAATAGAAAGACAATTGGTAATGTAAATTTCCTGTGTATCAACATTATTGCAATGGCTTATAAAATACGGGTTGGTAATTGTTTAATAGATCCGGATGAAAAATTGAGATCAGGTCTTTTAGTATAATATCCGGCCTTTGCGGTCCCAGTTCATAAAACAAAATTCCTCCCGTAGCTCCTTTGGTAAGACTTACGCTATAAACTTCCTGGTCTTTTACCGCTTTAAACCTTTTATAGTGCTCAGATTCATTGAATAGTTGTTCGTAAGATTCATATTGCCCGGAGCTTATCCATATTTCTACATTTTCAGATTTTTCCAGTACACTTTCAAAAGCCAGGGCTAAACTTCCATCACCTTCAGTATTTTCATAGATATAATGCGCATTCGCATCTTTTATAAATTGTGCCTGCCAGGAATTTCCATGAGGTAAATACCATTTGTCATTGAACATAGATCCGCTTAAAACTTTGGGAATTTCTGTAGCAGATTTGGCTAATTTTTTAGCAGAAATATATTCAGATTTTATTTGACCGTAGATAGAATCAGCTTCTTTTTGCTTATCTAAAAGAACTCCAAAAAACTTGATCCATTCAGCTTTTCCTAATGGAGTTTTTTCGGTCCAGTCTCCATTGTATAAAACGGGAATTCCGGTTTCCTGAATGGTTTCATAACCCTTATTTGAAGCATTTATCGCAAAACCTATCACAACATCCGGTGAAAGGTTTATAAGAACTTCAGTATTAATATTTTCGTTTTGACCCAGTTCTTTAATTTCACCTGTATCAATAAGGTCGCGGGTGATTTCTGAAGAAATGTAATGGGTGCCGGGGAAACCAACCAGTTTATTTTCCACACCCAATGCTTCAAGAGCCGGAATATGAGTAGTGGATGTTACTACAAGACTTTCAACAGGTATGTTAATCACCTGATCAAATTTAATATTGCCGGGTACTTCAATATCTTTTTCTTTAAGAAGATATTTGAAAGGTGCTTTAGCTTGCGGCCAGGGTGATTTGACACTCAGTATTTTATATCCTTCAAACTCCGTTATTTTAAATCCTTCTGCATCTGAAACTATAACTTCAGAGCCTTCCATATTGGAAGGCACAGGTTGCTGGTCTTTGTCCTTACAGGAACAAAAAATAATTAAACAGAAAAGGAGAATTTTACTTTTCAAAACAGTGGTTTGGTTTTCAAAAGTAAGATTATTTCAATTTTTCAACCTGCCTACAAGCTTATTTGTTTATTTTCGCATTGAAATTTTGGTTCAGCGCCGATTTATTTCTGCGTGGATTAAAAGGGAATCAGGAAAAAAGAAAATTCAGAAAACTTTTTTAAGTCTTTAATTTTCAAGTTACAAGCCTGAGCTGTTCCCGCAACTGTGAGCTTTGCCCGTATGGGTGGCTGCAATAATTCTTCAAACCACTGTCTTTTAAGACGGGAAGGTAAATTGTAGTACGCGAGCCAGGAGACCTGCCTGAATTTCAACGAATATCGAGTGACTTTCGGGATAAAGGTCTATGGATTATGAAAAAAAACTTTCTCATTTTACTGGTATTATTGGTCTGTAACATTTCTGTTACGGCACAGGTAGATTCCATAAACTGGCTTCAGGAAGTCCGGCTTAGCGATGTAATGCTCAAAACACATTCCGGCGGACAAATTGTAAAGGAGCTTAATGATTCGGTTATAAACAAAAATCAACCTTCACTAACCCAATTATTAAAATTCAACTCACCACTATTCTTTCGTGAGAACGGTAATGGAATGGTGTCTTCCGCTTCGTCAAGAGGTACAGGGGCAGCTCATACCGCCGTAGTTTGGAATGGGATCAATATCAACTCTCAATTAACCGGTCAAACAGATTTTAATGCTGTTAATGGGAAATTATATAA
Source organism: Christiangramia aquimixticola (assembly GCF_048285835.1). Taxonomy (NCBI): domain Bacteria; kingdom Pseudomonadati; phylum Bacteroidota; class Flavobacteriia; order Flavobacteriales; family Flavobacteriaceae; genus Christiangramia; species Christiangramia aquimixticola. The sequence goes on along the minus strand of NZ_JBLVTL010000003.1, from coordinate 365,762 downwards.
CAACGTTAAATTAAAATCCGGCGGTGGTAGTGTGGTATATGGAAGCGGAGCTATTGGAGGTTCTATCCACCTGAATAATGAAATGTCTTTTACACCGGGGAATTCTCAGTTAATTCAAGCAGGCTACGGAAGTTTTGATACTTATGAAGCTGTGTATAAAGGGGCATTTTCAAATAATGAAAACAGTTTAAATTTTGGTTTTGGTGGAATCGCCTCCAACAATGATTATAAATACCCTGGAGAAGATTTAAAAAATCAAAATGGTGATTTTAAGAATTTTAGTTTCAATATAGCTGCGGGCCGGTGGTTTAATGATAAGAATTTAATAAAGTTCTATTCTAATTTTTATAAGGGAGCACGAGGATTTTCTGGAACTTTAAATATTGAGTCTAAAAGTAAGTTTGTAGATGAAAATTTTAAAAATCTACTGGAATGGAAGGCTTTTCATGGTGATTTGGTGAGCAGTCTAAAACTTGCACAACTTAATGAATCTTACAGGTATTTTGAAAACCGGGAGACGAAAGATCATTCCGTCGGGAAAGCAAATTCTTTAATAGGGAAGTATGAGCTAAAGTATAAATTAGATAAATCACGTTCTCTTAATTTTATCGCAGACATTACAAAAATATCGGGGAAAGGTTCAGAAATTTCCCAGGACGATAGAGTTAATACCGGGTTTTCAGTATTCTGGAAGCAAGAATTGCCTAAATTAAATTATGAATTTAGTCTTAGGCAGGAATTAAATAAAGATTATGATTCCCCTTTGCTTTTTTCAGCAGGGATGGATTACCTGGTTTTAGATCAATATTCCATAGGTTTAAATATTTCCCGTAATTATCGCCTTCCATCTATGAATGACCTGTTCTGGGTGCAAGGTGGGAATCCGGACCTAAAACCGGAGAAGTCTTATCAGGCAGAAATAAGCAATGTGATCCAACTCAAGAATTTGGAGTTTGGATTTACTACTTTTTATATTGATCTGGATCAAATTATTCGATGGACTCCAAATAATGCGGGAGTCTGGACCCCTGAAAATACAGCGGAAGTATATAATTATGGCGTAGAGGTCTTTTTAACTGCTCAGCCTGTGATTGGGCAACGGCACTTAAGAATTAGTGGAAATTATGCTTTTACAAAGTCAATTGACCAAAGTTCCGGGAATCAGCTAATTTATACTCCTTTACACAAAGCAAATCTTACTGCTGCTTATGAATTAGATAGATTTATATTCTCTCTTAAATCCCTTTATCATGGATCGATTTATACATCTTCAGACAACCAATACTATCTGGAAGACTATTCGATCGCAGGCTTAGAAATTTCATACAGGTTACTAAAAGAGCCATCTCTGGAATTGGGGGCAGAGATTAATAATATTTTCAATACCAAATATCAAAGCCTTCCCGGCCGGATTATGCCCGGAAGATCATTTAATACTCATCTAACTTTTAAATTTTAAACATGAAAAAAAGATTATTTAGCCTTTTTATGGCATCTACGTTATTATTCTCCTGCAGTAGTGATGATGATTGTTGTCCCGTGTCTGTACCAGAGAGCGATTATGAAAAAGGGATTATTGTTTTAAATGAAGGTAATTTTGGATCTGGAAATGCCTCGGTTTCTTTCTTAAATACTGATACCGGGACCATTAATAATGCGATATATGTAAGTGTTAATGGAATAGACCTTGGTGATACCGCACAGAGTATTGAAATTCATGAAGAACTTGCCTTTATTGTAGTGAATGTTTCCAATAAAATTGAAGTTGTAAATCGTTTTACTTTTAAAAATCTTGGAACTATCAATTCAAATTTGGATAATCCGCGTTATGTTGAAGTTGTTGGAGACGAGATCTATGTTACTAACTGGGGAGATGGAATGAATAAAGACGATGATTTCGTGGCTATATATAATTTAAGTGATTTTTCTTTTAAGGAGAAGGTGGCAGTAGCTGAAGGGCCTGAAAAAGTCATGGCTTACAATCAGAATTTATATGTTGCTCACAAAGGCGGGTTTGGATACAATAATATCATATCGGTTCTGGATAGCAGTTCTAAAGAAGTAGCAAAAGAAATTGAGGTGGGTTATCTTCCAAATTCCATGGTTATAGAAGGTTCTAACCTTTTTGTGCTTTCATCCGGGAAACCGGCTTATGCAGATGAAGAAACCGCGGGGAGTCTTTCTTTTATAAACCTTAGTACCAACGAACTTATGGAAACAAAAACTTTCCAATCTATTAGTACTCACCCTGCAAATCTTATTTTTTCGAATGGCAGTTATTACTTTAATGTTGATAAAGCTGTATACACCTATAAAATAGGGGAGAGCTTACCATCAGCACCCCAGTTTGTATTAAATGATGTGGATGTTTTATATGGGCTGGAAGTTAAAGACGAGCGTTTATATATAGCTTCCCCTAATTCAGATTTTACAGGAAATGGAAAACTAAATGTATATGATGCAGTGTCCGGAAATTTACTGAATAGTTATTCCGCCGGAATCAATCCCAATTCCATCTATTTTAACTAAGAATTTTAAACATAAAAAAACCCGCAATATTGCGGGTTTTTTATTTTCTATGAAGAACTAATTAATCCTTAAAAGTAGTAGTCTTCAATTTTTTAATTTCTGAATCTTCAGAAGGAACATCGATATACATGTTCTGGTAAGCATCTTCATCTTCTAAACTCTCTCCAACGTAAGTAGGAATAAATTTACCTGCCTTAATGGTTCTTTCAAAGCTTCTGTTGCTTTTGATCTCATTTAAAGCCGTAGCTAAAAGAGGTTCATCCATTTCACCAAGGGTTCCAAAATTATCCCACTTTTCAACTTTTTCAATATCCGGAATTAATCCTTCTGGATAAGCTTCTCCACTGGCGTTAACCGAAGTTGAGATAAGAGGCTGCATGGCATATTTATGCTTAGTGTTTAAACCGGTTTTCTCATAATATGGAGGATTAGCATCATATAGCGTGATAGAAGCCTGAACTTTACCAACAGTTTTTTGTCCAACATGTACCACATCGATATAAGGAGCTAAACCATTTATTATAAGCTCACTTGCAGAGGCTGAAGATCTTGTCGCGATCACATATACCTTATCAAGGTTAAGGCTGTTAATAGCAGTTGGAGTATGACCAGGATGATCACTTTCGTTCCCGTCAAAGATCATATTATCAAACTTGGTGACTTTACTGGCCTCGCTTAACTGAACATCAATGGTTGGATTATACCGAGTACGAATAATTACTTCTCCATTGAACTGGCCTGTAATCATACTTGCAAGATCTACCGCAGAAGAAACACGTCCACCACCATTATATCGAAGGTCAAGAACAAGTTCTGTAATTCCGTCATTTTTAAATTGACCAAAAGCATCATTTAATTCTCCATCATAATCATGTACAAAACTATTGTACATTAAATATCCAACTTTGATACCGTCAACATCAAGTGTTTTTGCAACAAGAATAGGATTTTCGTTTAACTGCACTTTTGAAACCGTGGCAACATTCCCATTAGTAACAATTCCATTAGCCGTATAATCTGCAAATCCAAAAGTAAGAGATTCACCTCCTAGTAAAGACCTGTAATTCTCAACAGTAAGTTGTTGACCATCAATTTCGGTAAATAACATTCCTCTTTTAAGATTCTCGTTATCTGCCGGTGAACCAGGTACCACATATCTAATTATACCTACCAGATCATTGGAATCTGAGCTTATATATGATAAACCATAATTGATACCGGTTGTGGTTCTAACGCCGGCGAATGAATTTTCTAGATCTTCGTAATTGTCAACTATCCAGCTAAAACGGTCTCCTTCATATAGTAAACCATTGTTGAAGAAACTTTCTGGAGACGAATAGCTATCCATAAAGTCTATATATTCATTTTGAGTTGCAAATGCATCGTCCTGAAGTTTAGGGACTTCTGCTTTGTATAGATACCAAAAATTAAGGCCTTTCCACACAAAATCTTTGATCTCACGTTCTAAATTTCCTTCAATTGATTTCTCCTGAAGGTCTGCATCACCATCCGTCTTCGGAATTTCTTCCTCTGAGGAACATGAGGTTAAAATACTTCCTGCTGCCACAAGAAGTAGTAAATACTTATTTAATTTCATAATAAAGATAAGGTTAATATTTTCTTAACATTTTTTGCTAAAAATACTCACATATTTAGAATTAAAAAATTAATTGTAACAAAAGTCTTATACATTCGTCATAAGGTTGAGAAGGCATCATAACCGACCAAAACCAAATGAAAGAACAAACCTTCCTAAAAATTATAAATCCGGTTAAGGATAATATATTCCGGATGGCCTTAAGACTCTTGACTTCAAGAGAAGCGGCCGAAGATGCTACTCAGGAAGTGATTTTAAAACTATGGAGCCGAAAGAATAGAATCAAGCATTATGCCAGTATTGAGGCCTTTGCAATAACCGTCACCAAAAATTATTGTCTGGATCAGTTAAAATCCAAGCAGAATAATAATCTCCGGATCGTGCATCAAAATTATGAAAGCACCAATCAATCCCTTCAGGCTAAAGTGGAAGTTAATGATGAAATGCAACTTTTAAATGGTATTGTAAATACTTTGCCTGCTCAACAAAAGATGATTTTTCAATTAAGGGATGTAGAACAGTATGATTATAAGGAAATATCTGAAATAATGGAGATGAGCCCCGCAGCGATTAGAGTAGCACTTTCAAGGGCACGCAAAAGTATAAGGGAGAACTTAATTAAGAAACACAATTATGGAATTAAATAAGATCAAAGAATTATTAACCCGATTTGAGAATGGGGAAACCAGCAGAGAGGAGGAAAAACTTTTATTAGAATATTTTAAAAGTGATAATGTTCCTGCTTCGTTGGTGCACTATAAGAGCTTATTCAGTTATATAGATAATCAAAGGAGGATAACAGCTTCTAAAGAATTTCATTTACCCCGGGAAAAACCAAAATATAATTATGCGTGGACTTCTATCGCCGCTGTAATATTGGTAGCCATTGGCTTATTTTTCTATAGTGAAAACCCGTTCCGAAGTTTATCAAAAAATGATTTGGGAACAATTAGTGATAAAGAGTTAGCACTTCAAAAAACCAAAGAGACCTTGAAAATGGTTTCCAGCTATATGAATGAGGGGAAAGCAGACCTTGTTTATTTAAAAGAGTTTAATAAAACAGCCAGTAAAATAATAGAAATAGATAAAACCAGAAATCATGAATAAATTAATAATTGCCTTTCTTTTAAGCCTCGCGCCATTTTTAAGTCAGTCTCAGAATTTTGAAAAATATGAGAATATGAAAGAAGTGGATGCCATGGTAATGACCAGCAAGATGTTTAAAATGCTTGCCAAAGTAGATCTTAGTGAAAATGATCCTGAAGCCAGGGAATATATGAAGCTAATAGAAAACCTGGACCGGATCCAGATATATAAATCTTCCAATCCAAAAGTGATGACGCAAATGGCTTCAGATGTTAAGTCGTACCTTGCTAAAGGTTCCCTGGAAGAACTTATGAGAGTGACAGAGAATGGAAAAAATATCAAGTTCTATTCGTTACCTGGGAAAAATGATAATTATGTGAAAGAATTATTCATGTATCTGGAAGGTGGGGAAGGAGCTGAACCTATGAGTATCATCCTAAGCATCACTGGCGAGATCGACCTGTCTCAATTATCTAAATTAACAGCCGACCTTAAAGTTCCGGGAGCTGAACAGCTTAAAAAAGCCAATAAAAAATCTTAATTATGAAAGTATTTAAATCTATATTAATTCTCTTCGTATTAGCTGTTATGGTAGCCTGTGAGAATGATAAATCCATTCAGAAATATTATGTAGAGAACCAGCAGGATACAGATTTCCTGGCCCTGGATGTTCCAACCAGTTTGTTTACCAACAGTGAAACTCTGGAATCTGATCAAAAAGAAACGTTGGAGACCATTAAAAAGATAAATGTACTGGCGCTTAAAAAAGAGGTTAACCCTGCAAAATTTGAGGCGGAAAAAGAGAAGCTCAATGATATTTTTACTGATGAAAAATATCAGTTATTGATGAAATATGGTGGTTCCGGGAGAAAGGCAGAACTTTACTTTATAGGTGAGGAAGGTGCTATAGACGAGCTAATTGTGTACGGTTACGATGACAACCAGGGATTGGGAATCGCCAGAGTTTTAGGTGAAAATATGAATCCGGATAAGATCATGAAAATGATGAGATCCCTGCATGAGGAAGATGTAAATACCAATGGTATTAAAGGTATAATAGATATTTTTGGGCATACTTCACACAAGAATGATTCTGCAAAAATTGAAAATGAAAAACCTGCCGACTCCTTGATGTCTCAGGAATAAATTTAGATTATCAGTGAAAATTAAAAAGCCCCGGTTGTGCCGGGGCTTTTTAATTTATATACCTGTATAATTTTGAGGCGTTATCTGGTGTAATTCTTCTTTAATAGAATCAGATACATCAAGCTGATCTATAAATTCTCCGATACTCTTCTTAGTGATCCTTTCATTGGTTCTGGTAAGTCCTTTTAAAGCTTCGTAAGGATTTTTATATCCTTCACGTCTTAGAATGGTTTGTATCGCTTCAGCTGCCACCGCCCAGTTATTTTCAAGGTCGGCATTAAGTTTCTCTTCATTCAGCAATAATTTGTTTAAACCTTTTAGCGTAGACTTAAAACCAATGATGGTGTGGCCAACCGGGACACCTATATTTCTTAATACTGTACTGTCTGTTAGATCTCTTTGTAATCTACTAATTGGTAATTTAGCCGAAAGGTGTTCAAATATCGCATTGGCTATTCCAAGGTTTCCTTCAGAATTTTCAAAATCTATAGGGTTTACCTTGTGAGGCATGGCTGAAGAGCCAATTTCACCTTTTTTGATTTTCTGCTTAAAGTAATCCATGGAAATGTAGGTCCAGATGTCGCGATCCAGATCAATTAAAATACTATTGATACGTTTTAAGGCATCAAATAAAGAAGCAGCATGATCGTAATGTTCAATTTGAGTGGTAGGGAAGGAGTGATGTAAACCAAGCTTATTTTCAACAAAATTCTTTCCGAAATTTTGCCAGTCGGTATCCGGATACGCAACTTTATGAGCATTATAATTTCCTGTGGCACCGCCAAATTTGGCTGCATGAGGGATGTTCTTTAAAAATTTTAATTGCTCTTTAATTCTCACCACAAAAACATCTATCTCTTTTCCTAATCTGGTGGGTGAAGCGGGCTGGCCATGAGTTCGTGCCAGGAGTGGGATATCTTTCCAATCTTCAACTAAAGATTCAAGTTTTTGGATAACCTTATTGATCTCTGGAATATAAACCTGCTCAATAGCATCTTTCATGCTAAGGGGAATGGCTGTATTGTTGATATCCTGGGAAGTAAGTCCAAAATGAATGAATTCTTTGGAATCCTGCATTCCTAATTTATCGAACTCCTCTTTTAAATAATACTCAACCGCTTTGACATCATGGTTGGTAATCTTCTCGATATTTTTAATAGCCTGAGCATCTATACTTGTAAAGTTCTTGTATAAGGCACGAAGCTTTTCGAAATTTGAAGAATCCACATCCCTTAACTGTGGTAAATCTGCCTCGTAGAGCGCAATGAAGTATTCTACTTCTACAAGAATTCTATATTTTATTAATGCTTCTTCACTGAAGTAAGTCGAAAGTTCTTTTGTTTTGGATCTATATCGTCCATCAATCGGTGAAATTGCAGTTAGGGATGTCATTTTATAGTTTTAAAAATTAAAAGGCTAAAGATACCGCTTCAATTTTTATCAGAAAATAACTTAAGCATTTTCCTTAAGATCAATTCTATAATTGAATTTCTAAAATAAGACCTTGGTATATTTAATCCTGAGATAGCAATTTATCCACTAATGCGGGAACTCCTTTAACCGCCTTTTCCTGAATAATTTCGATACGGCCGGTATTCTGGATATTCGGTTTAGGATCTACAAAATAAACCGGGCAGGTATGAGGAATAAAATCCAAAAGGCCGGCTGCGGGATAAACCTGTAAAGATGTTCCAATTACAATAAGAATATCTGCATTCTCACAGATTTCGGCTGCTTTTTCAAACATGGGAACAGCTTCGCCAAACCAAACTACGTGTGGTCTTAACTGAAAATTATGCTCGCAAAAATCTCCCGGATTAAGATCTTTTTTCCAGTCCATAATAAGATTTTCATCAAAAGTGCTGCGTACTTTCAGGAGTTCTCCATGAAGATGTGTAACTCTTGAGCTTCCCGCGCGTTCGTGAAGATCATCAATATTCTGGGTAATGATCTCAACCTCAAATTTCTTTTCCAATCTGGCCAGAGCAAAATGAGCGTCATTAGGCTCAACCTGCAACAATTGCCTTCTTCTTTGATTATAAAAATCCAAAACAAGATCCATGTCTTTTTTCCATCCCATGGGCGAGGCGACTTCCATCACATCATATCCCTCCCATAATCCATCAGCATCCCTGAATGTTTTAATTCCACTTTCGGCACTTATACCGGCGCCGGTTAATATTACTATTCGAGACATTCTTTACTATTTAAAATCTAGATTCCTTTTAGGGATTAGGAAATTTTGCAGATTAGACTCTGTAATTAAGTCAATCCATTGTGAAAGTACAGATTTAATGTTGAATGAGGATAAAAAATTTTAAGCGAAAGGGTGAATTTGAAATAATAAAAACTTCATTCTTTTAAAAATTAAATTAAAAAAGAGGTTTCTCCTGAAGATGGGTTTTATAATTTTAAGCCCGAAATGGAAAATAAAGATTTACTAGAACACCTTCAGGAATATTTGACACCACGTAGAAAAGAACTTTTTGAAAAAGTGCTGTCTCAAAGAACAGATCATTTAACCGTAGCAGTTCAGGATGTATATCAACTTCATAATACAAGTGCTGTGGTTAGAAGTTGTGATGTTTTCGGAATTCAAAATTTGCATATCATAGAAGAAAATCTACCTCGTAGAATTGATAAGGAGATCGCTATGGGGGCGCAGAAATGGGTGGATGTTCATCGCTATAATTCCACGAAAGAATGTATTTCGAATCTAAAAGCCAAAGGATACAGAATAGTGGCTACCAGCCCGCATGGAAATTCCACAACACTGGAAAAATTTGACCTAAGCAAACCAGCGGCAATATTTTTTGGAACGGAAAAGGATGGGCTTTCAGAGGAAGTATTAAATGCGGCCGATGAAAGCATTACTATCCCAATGTATGGGTTCACTGAAAGCCTGAATATTTCAGTAGCTGCGGCTATTATTCTCCAAAGTTTGAGATCGAGATTAGACTCTTCCAATATTCCCTGGCAGTACAGTGAAATGGAAAAACACGAGATCAGGATGAGCTGGACGAAGAAAACAATAAAAAATTCTGAAGAAATTATAGAACGTTTTTTGAGTCAGTAAATATTTGTAACTTTTCAACGCCTTAAAGTTTATTAATGACCCTATTTTTTTATCTGATAATTGCTGCCATCACCTTTTTTGCTTTTTTACATGCATGGGCTAAAAAAGATTATGATGTAAGCCGGACTGTTGTAATTAACAAGTCCCGAGAGGAAATTTATAATTTTGTCCGACAATTAAGAAATCAGCCTCTATGGAATCCGTGGTTCCAAAGGGATCCTAATGCCATTATGAAATACAAAGGACACGACGGAAGAGAAGGTGCTAGTTTTTACTGGAAAGGAAACAATAGAGTAGGTGAAGGGGTTCAAAAAATTGTAAAGGCTAAACAGGGGAGGGTTTTCGAAACCCGAATTCTGTTCATAAAACCCATCAAAGTGAATGCACTTACTTATATGGGGGTTAAGGAGATTGAAGATGAAAAAAGTAAAATGGTATGGGGAACCAGAGGTAATCTGGCATTTCCATTAACCATTATCAGTTTGTTCTATTCTCCGGAAAAGGCTTTGGGTGAAAAGTTTGACCAGGGTTTAAAGGATCTAAAAAAGATTTTGGAAACTAATTAGTTTTTCTTCAATACCTTGTACTCCTCGTAACAGCTATTGATCGCATTCAGGATTTGAAGATCGTTCGCTGTTTTCATGAAGTCTTCAGAATAATTGCAATTGTTAAGGATCTCATCAATTTCAGCGCGATTTACCTGAAGTAAGGCCATTAAAGTTTCACGATCGAATTTATTCCGAAGCAATTCTTTAATATTGTCATCCTTCTTCATTTCCCTTAGCTTACGCATTTGCTTTGGTCGTGCCCCGAAAATATTATAAACCAGATCTGCAGGATTAGACAGAGATCTTAATGCCTTGGTAACAGCACCGGGTGATTTGTCGCCTCCTTCGTATCCGGAATTAAGTCCCGAAATACTATACCTGTAATTATCGTAAATAGGAATGTTTTTAGCGTCTATTTCCAGGTAACCTGTAAGATTGTTAGAGTTTACCGTTACTTCTTCCAAAGCGAAGCCAAGCTCGGTCATTTTAACCTTGACATTGCCATACTTTAGCCAGTCGTTAGTAACTCTAACTCTAATGGATCTAAAACCAAGATAGGAGAAGTATAAAGTATCATTTACAGTAGCCTGTAATTCAAATTTTCCATCTTCTTTGGTGACCGATCCTTTAACCTGATTAAGGTTTACAATATGTACATTCTCGATAGGTTTATCGTTTGCGGCGTTCATCACTGTCCCCGAAACGAAATCTATTTCCTGTGCAAGGCCCACTCCTGTGATAAGGATAAAAATAAAAAGTAAAGTGTTCTTCATAACAATTGGGCCTAAAAGTATAAAATCCTTATAAAAAACAATGCCAAACTTAAAAGTTAAGTTTGGCATCTTTATGATTTAGGCTTTAGACCTTCTTCTTTTTATAGAATTCTCGATGTTTTTATTGCGACTACCTTTTCGTGGTCCTTTATCATCTCCTCTTCTTTCAGATCTTTTTCGACCTCCAAATTTGCTGCCTTTATTGTCGTCGAAGCTTTTGGAGTTTCTTCTTCCTCCACCGCCTCCGCCGCCGGAACGTTCTCTTCGTCTACCGCCGCCTTTTTCAGACTTCTGGTCTTTGGTAACTTCAACATTTACAAACCTTCCATTTTGTTTGTACTCTGTAAAGGTCTTTAAAATAAGGTCAGTATGTTTTTCATCTGTATTAAAGAAAGAGAAACTCGCTTTAACATCAACTTTAAATACATCATCCCTGTCCAGATTAAGTTCTTCGGTAAGGAAATCTTTCAGGCTTTTCCAGTCATAACCATCCTTGGTTCCAACATTAATAAAGTATCTGGTATTTCCTTCTGAAACTTCTGGTCTACCTCCGGCAGATTCCGCACTAAGGTCCGGAGCCTTTTGGTAGTAGTTAAAAAAACGGGTGAATTCAACAGAGAAAAATTTCTTGATCAATTCTTCTTTCGTGAAGTCTTCAAGCGCTTCGTTAATTGTAGGAAGATAAGGATCAATTTCATGATTGATCTCCGTCTTGCTTATATCATTGGCTAAATGGAAAAGTTGCGTTTTACAAATTTCCATTCCGTCAGGAATTTCTTTTTCTTCGAATTTCTGCTGAATGATCTTCTCAATAGTTCTGATCTTTCGAACTTCACTTTTAGAGATGATGACCATAGAAACACCACTTTTACCAGCTCTACCTGTTCTACCACTACGGTGAGTATAAGTCTCTATTTCGTCTGGTAACTGATAGTTGATTACGTGAGTAATATCATCTACATCAATTCCACGGGCAGCAACATCTGTTGCAACCAGCATTTGAATTTGACGGGATCTAAAACTTTTCATAACCAGGTCTCTCTGGTTCTGGCTTAGATCTCCATGTAGCGCTGCAGCGTTATATCCATCTTCAATAAGCTTCTCAGCAACCTTTTGAGTATCTCTTTTGGTTCTACAGAAGATTACAGAAAATATATCAGGATTCGCATCAGCAAGCCTTTTTAATGCATCGTATCTGTTACGGTGATTTACCAGGTAATATTCGTGAGCTACATTAGATGTACCCATATTCTTGGAACCAACAGTAATTTCAACCGGGTTACTCATGAATTTTTGAGCGATCTTAGCAACTTCTTTAGGCATGGTTGCAGAGAACAACCAGGTCTTCTTTTCTTTAGGAGTATGGGAAAGGATACTTTTTATATCCTCATAGAATCCCATGTTAAGCATTTCATCTGCCTCATCCAGTACACAGTAACCAATAGAAGAGATGTTAGCCAGTCTTCTTCTAATCATATCCTGCATTCTTCCCGGAGTAGCAACGATGATCTGAGCTCCTCTTTCAATGGATTTTGCCTGATCTGTAATGCTTGCTCCACCATAAACTGCAACTACGTTCAAAGATTTTTTATACTTCGAGTAGTTCTTAAGTTCATTCGTGATCTGTAAACACAGTTCACGGGTTGGTGAAAGAATTAATGCCTGAGTTTTTTTGGAATTGGAGTCAATTTTCTGGATTAGCGGAAAACCAAAAGCGGCAGTTTTACCTGTTCCTGTTTGTGCCAAAGACACAAGGTCGGTTTCCTGTTCTAATAAAATTGGGATTGATTTTTCCTGTACTTCACTTGGGGTTTCAAAGCCCATGTCGTTAATGGCCTGTAGCAAATCTGCGTCCAGTCCAAGTTTTTGGAATGCGTTCATTCGTCTATGTAAGTATTCGATTATATTATGTAAGTGTTACATAAGAAGCGAATCGACATACTTAAACCTAAACTTCCGTAACACATCCTCACCCTGAGGAATTTCAAGCTGCAAAGATACATAATTATCTCACACAACCTAATTTTTAGTGATCAAAAATAAATCACTGTAATACAATGTTTTACGGTTTTAATTTCAAAGATAAAGATTAATTACTGAGAAAGGTAATCCATCAATTCGTTAAAAGCTTTGGCCCGATGACTAATTTTTGATTTCTCACTTAAATCCATCTCTGCGAAGGTCTTATCATAACCTTTTGGTTGAAATATAGGGTCATAACCAAACCCATTTGTGCCGCGTTTTTCATTAACGATACTGCCTTCGCAAATACCGGTGAACAAATTTTCATTTCCATCCAGCTTTAGGGCGATAACCGTTTTAAATCTGGCAGAACGATCTACTCGTTCCTCTAATTGTCTTAAAAGTTTCTCCTGATTGGCCTCGTCATTTTTTTCTTCCCCTGCATATCGCGCTGAATAAACTCCCGGGGCACCGGCGAGGGATTTAACTTCCAGTCCGGTATCATCAGCAAAACAATTATATCCATAGCGGCTACTTACGTATTCGGCTTTGATTATTGCATTCTCATCAATGGTGTGGCCTGTTTCAGGGATATCTTCAGTACATCCAATATCATCCAGTGATAATAATTTAATATAGGAAGGAAGCATACTTTTTATCTCCTTCAGTTTATTCAGGTTATGAGTGGCGAAAACTAATTCCATAATTCAATTTTATCTGTGATGATAGGGTTCATTTTTTAAAATCGTAAAGGCTCTGTAAAGCTGTTCCGTGAAAAATAACCTAACCATTTGATGTGAGAAAGTCATTTTTGATAAAGAAATCTTTGAATCGGCTCTGGAGTAAACATCTTCAGAAAAACCATAGGGTCCACCTATAACAAATATTAGCTTCTTTAGTCCTGTGTTCATTCTCTTCTGAAGATAATCAGAAAAGGTTTCAGAGCTGAACTGTTTTCCGTTTTCATCCAGTAGAACCACGAAATCTGAATTTTGTATGCCATTTAGAATCAGTTCTCCTTCTTTGGTCTTCTGCTGATTCTCATCCAGATTTTTCACCTTTTTAAGGTCGGGAATTATCTCAAGTTCGAACCTGATATAATGCTGAAGCCGGTTTTTATAAATTTCGATCAAAGATTCAAGTTCCTTATTATCGGTCTTACCGATACACACTAATTTTATGGTCATCCCGTGATTTTAGTACAGACTTTACTACATTTACAAAAATAAGCAGAGAAAATGATCTCATCGAAACAATTCGAAAAAGAAATTGAACTAATTATTGAGAATGCTATTCGTGAAGATGTTGGGGAAGGGGACCATAGCTCCTTAGCCTGTATTCCTAAAAGCGCTGTTGGGAAAGCTAAGTTGCTGGTAAAGGATCAGGGGATACTTGCAGGTGTTGAGTTTGCTAAAAAGGTTTTTGCCTATGTGGATCCAGATCTTGAAGTAAGTGTTAGAATGAAGGATGGTGAAGAAATGACCCGTGGTGATGTGGTTTTATATGTAGAAGGTTCTTCTCAATCTATTTTAAAAGCTGAAAGGCTTGTCTTAAATGCAGTGCAGCGAATGAGCGCCATTGCTACCAAGACTAATGCATTTGTGAAAAAACTTGAAGGCACAAAAACCAAAATTTTAGACACCAGAAAAACCACGCCTGGAATTCGTGCGCTGGAAAAATGGGCTGTTAAAATTGGGGGAGGTGAAAATCATCGTTTTGCTCTGTATGATATGATTATGCTCAAGGATAATCATATTGATTTTGCCGGTGGTGTAGGCAAGGCCATTGAAAAGACTAAAAGCTATTTGAAGCGTAATGACCTGGACCTTAAAATTATTGTAGAGGCCAGAAATATGGAAGAGATTCGGGAAATCTTAAAAACCGATGGGGTTTACAGAATTCTTATCGATAACTTCAATTTTGAGGAAACAAAAAAAGCTGTTGACTTAATAAATGGAAAATGTCTTACAGAATCCAGCGGTGGTATAACCCTTGAAACTGCAAGAAGCTATGCTGAATGTGGAGTAGATTATATTTCGAGCGGAGCTCTTACCCATTCTGTGCACAATCTGGATCTTAGCTTAAAAGCAGTTTAGCATGGCCCCGCAAAAGGCGATCAATTCAAAACTCAAGGAACTTGCTGTATGGTGGAAAAGAACCTCCAAGCAGGTAATACTTCCGGGGCTTGATGGTTTGTCGCTTTATAATCTCTGGATTATTTACTGGGGCGGTATAGTTAAAGGAACTTTTTCTACAAGAGCCAGTTCTATTGCTTTCAGCTTTTTTATGGCCATCTTTCCATTTTTATTATTTGTACTGAATCTTATCCCGTACATCACGTTTATCGATGACTTTCAGATAGAGTTTCTAGTTTTCATGGACAGTTTGCTGCCGCCGGAAACTTCAGAATTCTTCGGAAATATTTTTGAAGATATCGCCAGTACACCTCGCGGAGGTCTTTTGTCTGTTGCCTTTGTATTGTCCATATTTCTAATGACAAATGGGATAAATGCAATTTTCACTGGCTTCGAGCATAGTTACCATACCAATGCAAAAAGACCTATTGCAAGACAATATGCTGTGGCTGTGGGAGTTTCACTTATATTGGCACTGTTGTTGCTTATTTCTGTAATAGGTGCAGTTTATATGGCGTATGCAATAGATGATCTTAATGATCTGGGTCTTGTAAATGCTGAAGGAACCAGTGCAGAGTTAATTAAATATGTGGGATTTGTTATCCTGATCTATACATCTGTTGCAATTTTGTATTATTTTGGAACCCGGGAAGCCAGAAAAGCCAGATTTTTTTCGGTGGGAGCTTCTTTTACGACCCTGCTAATATTAATTACTACTTATTTGTTTAGTCTGTATATAACTAACTTTTCAAATTATAATGAGTTGTATGGATCTATTGGAGCGTTATTAATATTGATGTTCTATATCTGGCTCAACTCGAATATGTTGTTATTAGGCTTTGAACTGAATGCATCACTTATAAAACTTAGG
>NZ_JBLVTL010000003.1:339603-349998 GCF_048285835.1 Christiangramia aquimixticola | reverse complement strand
GATGAAAAAAATAGCTTTAATAATAATGGCAGTATTGAGCGTTGGACTTACAAATGCTCAAACATCAGTTGCAGGGGTTACTTTGCCAAACAGCGAAACTTACCAGGGGCAAACATTACAGCTTAACGGTGCCGGAGTTCGGGAAAAACTATGGATAGATCTTTATGCCGGTGGCTTGTATTTGACCAATAAATCATCGAATGCAGCTTCTATCGTGGCCGCAAATGAGCCAATGAGCATAAAACTGCACATTGTATCCAAGCTAATTACCAGTGATAAAATGATTGAGGCCGTTAATGATGGTTTCGAAAATTCAACAAAAGGTAATACTAAGCCTCTTGCCGATAAAATTGAAAAATTTAAAAGTTTCTTTAGCCAGGAGATTAAAAAGAATGAAATTTTTGATATCGTTTATTTGCCTCAGTCAGGTGTAACCGTATACAAAAACGATAAAGAGGTTGGTACTATTGAAGGTTTGGAATTTAAAAAAGCTTTATTCGGGATTTGGTTGTCTAACAGGCCAGCAGATGACGATCTTAAAGAAGCAATGTTAGGAAAGTAATATGAGAAAAATAGCGTTATTGATCATCCTGATCATCACTTCGCTATCTCAGGCAGAGGCTCAGGATGTTACCGGGAAGTGGGAGAATCGTAATGAAGAGGGAAAGGTTAACTCCATAATTAAGATTTACGAAAAAGAAGGGGAGATCTATGGTAAAGTAGATCGTATCCTCAAGGAAGAAGACCGGAACAGGATTTGCACTGAATGTGAGGGAGATTTAAAGAACCAGCCTGTAGAAGGGATGGAGCTTATGAAAGGCTTGAAAAGGGAAGGTAATGAGTATGTTGATGGCACTATTGTAGATCCTAAAACCGGAAAAGAATATCGCTGCAAAATCTGGCTGGACAATAATAATCCCGATATTTTAAAAGTGAGAGGTTATATTTCTTTTTTCTTTAAGACTAAAACCTGGCGCCGGGCAGAATAACAAAATAAAGTAAAAGCTGTTTTTATAGTTTTACTTACTTTCATATTCCTTAATATTCTTAATATTTTTGGAATCTGAATTAAAAGTAAGTTGCTGTATAAGCAGCTTTTTTAATATTTAAGTCACTAAGCTTCATGTCTCATTTTGTAGATCTTATTTTACCATTGCCTTTGGAGAAAAGGTTCACCTATAGTATTACCTATGAAGAAGCTCAGTTTATTAAGAAAGGGATGCGACTTGCGGTGCAATTTGGTAAAAACCGGATATATACAGGGATCGTAGCAGATATTCATCAAAACCCACCCGAGGTCTATGAAGCTAAACCCATCCATCAGATCCTTGATGAAAAACCCTTAATTACCAGAGAGCAATTAAAATTCTGGGAATGGATCTCTCAATATTATTTGTGTGCTGAAGGTGATGTAATGCGGGCAGCACTGCCGGGAGCATTTTTACTGGAAAGTGAGAGTGTGGTAAAATTGAGTAAGGATGTTGATATTGAAGATGTTATTTTAAATGATGAAGAATATCTGGTGATTGAAGCATTGCAGCGACAGTCTTCCATGAAAATCCAGGAAATAGAATCTTTACTTGATCGCAAGAAAGTGTTGCCGGTAATCAATAAGCTGGTAGAAAAGCAACTTGTAGATCTTAACCAGGAAATTTATGAGCAATTTAAGCCTAAAGAGGAAAGATATGTGAAGCTGAATCCGGCTTATGAGGCGGAGAGTGAAATGCATCGTATCCTGGATGAGTTATCAAGGGCTCCAAAACAGCGTGAGGTTTTATTAACCTATTTTTCGCTGACCGCCCGTTCAAAAAAACCACTCAAGGTTAAGACATTAGTAAAAGAAGCAGGGGCTTCTTCAGCAATAGTAAAAGGCCTTTTGAATAAAAAGATTTTGGTGGAGTTTTATGAAGAAATCGACAGGGTTCAATTCCAGGGAGATATTGGAAATCATGAAATAAAACTTAATGAGTTTCAGCAAAAAACTTTTGAAGAGGTCAAAACAAATTTTGAAGAAGATAAAGTCTGTCTTTTACATGGAGTAACCAGCTCCGGAAAAACGGAGATCTACATCAGGCTTATTGAGGAAGTTGTCAATCAGGGCAAACAGGCTTTGTATCTGCTTCCGGAAATTGCTTTAACAACTCAATTAATCCGCCGACTTCAGGATTATTTTGGAGAAAAAGTAGTTGTCTATCACAGTAAATATTCGGTGAATGAGCGGGTGGAGGTTTTTAAACATGTAAGGGAAAATGATCAAAAGGGGAAAATAGTAATTGGAGCGAGATCCTGTATCTTTCTTCCTTTTAAAAATTTAGGGCTGATTGTGGTTGATGAGGAGCATGAATCCACATTTAAACAATTTGATCCAGCTCCAAGGTATCATGCCCGCGATGCCGCTGTGGTTCTTGCTAATTTATTTCAGGCCCAAATTATTCTTGGTTCAGCCACTCCTTCAATTGAGTCTTATTTTAATGCCAATCACAGTAAGTATGCTTTAGTGGAATTAAAACGCCGCTTTGGAAATGTTCATATGCCGGAGGTTGAAGTGGTCGATATTAAAACGGCGCACCGCAAAAAGAAAATGAAAGGGCATTTTTCTGAAAGACTTATTGAAGAAATAAGAGCAAGTTTGATGGAGCAGGAGCAGGTAATCCTGTTTCAGAATAGAAGAGGGTTTTCACCAATTCTTGAATGTAATACTTGTGGACATTCTCCGCAATGTCCCAATTGCGACGTGAGTTTAACCTATCACAGTCATAATAATCAATTGCGCTGCCATTATTGTGGCTATCATATAGCGATGCAGCATCAATGCATGGCCTGTAGCAGTTCAGAGATCTCCACGAAAGGGTTTGGGACAGAGCAGGTGGAAGCTGAATTAAAAGCTTTGTTTCCCAAGCATAAGATCGCCAGAATGGATCAGGATACCACTCGTGGCAAGCATGCTTATGAAAAAATTATCGAGGCTTTTGAAAATCACGAAACAGATATTCTTGTAGGGACTCAAATGTTAACCAAGGGTCTTGACTTTAGGAAAGTGAGTTTAGTGGGAATAATGAATGCCGATAACCTTTTGAACTTTCCGGATTTCCGGGCGCATGAAAGAAGCTTTCAGTTAATGTTACAGGTTGCGGGGAGGGCAGGGCGAACTCAAAAAAGAGGGAAAGTACTTATACAGTCCTATAATCCTAATCATCAAATAATTCAGCAGGTTTCTACGGGGGATTATGAAGCCATGTATAAGGAACAGCTGGAGGAGAGATATCAATATCAATATCCACCTTATTACAGGCTCATACGGTTGACTGTAAAATGTCGTGATTTTTCCAAAACTAATGAAGCAGCTCAGTGGCTTGCCATGGCTTTAGAAAATGTTTTTGACAGGAATGTATTAGGTCCTGAATTTCCGCCGGTTGCCAGAATACGTAACGAATATTATAAGAATATATTGATCAAGATTCCCGTAAAGCAATCGCTGGGGAAAACCAAACAGGTTATCCATAGGGTGTTGAACAGTTACAAAGCAATTGGAGCATTCAGGTCGGCCAGGGTAATTGTGAATGTTGACCCTCAATAAAAAAAGCCATTCGAAAATGGCTTTTAAATATAATGGTGTGATTTCTTTATTATTGAATTGCGCTTAAAGCCTCTACAAGATTGGCTTTTTTGTGCCTGCTAAGAGGTAGCTTTTCTTTGTCTATCTCTATATTCTTACTGTTATATCTCTCTATCTTATCAAGATTAACAATGTAAGACTTGTGAGTACGTAAAAATCGGTCACTTGGCAATTGCTGTTCAAAGGACTTCATTGTGGCAAGCACAACAAAGTTATCTTTCTCCGTTACAAATTTCACGTAATCCCCAAGAGCCTGAATGTACTTTAGCTTGCTTAAAAATACTTTACGATTTTTAAGATTGCTTTTTACAAAGATAAAATCATCATCTTCCGGGATAGGAGCTTGATGCTTTAATTTATGCAGGTTGACCGCTTTATTTACAGCGTTATTGAATCTTTCTTTTGTTACCGGTTTGTGGATGTAATCCACTGCATTATAATCGAAAGCTTTAAACGCATACTTGGTTTTACCGGTTACGAATATAATTTGCGGTTTATTTGGAAGGTTGTCCAATAATTCAAAACCGGAAAGTATCGGCATTTCGATATCCAGGAAAATAAGGTCGGTTTCTGTATCTAAGAGACCATTCTTAGTTTCAATTGCATTATTGTATTCTGCAACCAGTTTTAAATTAGGGTGGTCTTTGATTAATTTAACGATCGAGAGCCTTTGCAGGCTGGAATCGTCCACGACAGCACATTTAAGTAAAACTTCTTCCACAATTAATAGGTTAGTCAATAACAATATTACTCATTATATATAAGAAATACAAGGGTAATTATATATTCAGCGTCAAAAATAGTATTTTATCCTTCTTAAATAGCTTTGAATTATGAATAATTAATTCTATTTTTGCAGCCGATTTAATTTAAAGAAATATTTTATGAACAATTATGAAACTGTTTTCATCTTGAATCCCGTTTTATCTGATGAGCAGATAAAGGAGACAGTTAAGAAATACGAAGATTTTCTTGTTTCTAAAGGGGCTGAGATGGTAGCGAAAGAAGATTGGGGCCTAAGAAAACTGGCTTACCCAATCCAACACAAAAAGAGTGGTTTTTACCATTTATTTGAATTTCAAGCTCCGGGTGAAGCAATTGAACCTTTAGAGTTGGAATTTAGAAGAGACGAGCGCATGATGCGTTATTTAACTGTTAAGTTAGATAAGCATGCTGTAGCCTGGGCTGAAAAGAGAAGAAAACGTAACAAGGAAAAAGCGTAATCATGGCAACATCTATTGAACAACAAGCAAAAGGAAAAAAAGACGGAGAGATCAGGTATCTTACTCCGCTTAATATAGAGACTACCAAAGCTAAAAAATACTGTAGATTTAAAAGATCTGGTATTAAGTACGTAGATTACAAAGATCCTGATTTTCTTATGGGCTTTGTAAACGAGCAAGGTAAATTGTTACCTCGTCGTTTGACCGGTACTTCTTTGAAGTTTCAGAGAAAAGTGGCTACTGCGGTAAAACGTGCACGTCACTTAGCATTAATGCCTTACGTAGGTGATTTATTAAAATAAAAAGAGGCAGTTATGGAAGTGATACTTAAAAAAGACGTAGATAATTTAGGTTTTAAAGATGATGTAGTAGCTGTAAAAAACGGTTACGGTAGAAATTATCTTATTCCACATGGATATGCTGAATTGGCTACTCCATCTGCAAGAAAGGTTTTATCTGAAACTTTGAAGCAGCGTGCCTATAAAGAACAAAAGCATATTGACGAGGCTAAGAAGCAAGCCGAAAAACTTAACAACCTTGAAATCAAGATGACTGCTAAGGCAGGAGCAGGTGATAAGCTTTTTGGATCCATTACAAATGGAGATCTTGCTGATGCTCTTGCCAAAGAAGGTGTGGAGATCGAAAAGAAATATATTAGCATCGCCGGTGGTAACATCAAGCGTTTAGGTCAATACGAAGCAACTTTGCGTTTTCACCGTGAGGTAGTTTCTAATTTTACCTTTGACGTGGTAGGAGAAGCATAATTTATTTTTCTCATAAAAAAAAGCCTGCTCATCAACTTGAGCGGGCTTTTCTTTTTAGCATAAACAAGTTTATAATTTATCTGTTTTACTTTTAGTAGAATACGGATATTTAATCTGAAATACCATGAAATACGCCAGATTAACTAAAGAGCAGTTTGAAGAAATGCATCAGGAATTCATTAATTTCCTGGCAACTCAGTCTATCACCGCCGATGAATGGGCAAAAATTAAAGCTGAAAAACCAAAGGTTGCAGAGGAAGAAATGGATATTTTTAGTGACCTGGTTTGGGAAGGGGTTTTAAATAAAGTGGAATACCTGGAGCATTTTTCTCCTAACCAGATATTTCTATTCCATATAACTGAAGTTTCCATTAACCTTATCGCCATCAAAGTAGAGAATGAGGCTGTGGATATTACTACCAGAGAAGGTTACCAATGGTTGCAAACCAACCTGATGAATGAGATGGTGAATATCTATACTTCTTCAAAAGAACTAAGCGATGACCGCAATAAGGATATTTTTGCACTTATAAAACAAGGCGCAAATATCACCAAAGGTGAGCTTTATGGGTATTTTCAGGAAATAGTAAACGCTGAAGAATAATCTATTCGTAGCGTAAAGATTCTATTGGATCTTGTTTGGCAGCCTTGGCAGCTGGATAACTACCTGCCAGGATCGCCACAATAATTGTGATACCGGTCGCCCAGAACATCGCCTTCCATGGAGTGGTAAATGCGAAATCAAGGGAAGTTGCTACGGCATAACCTATTCCAATTCCCAGTAGAATTCCCAGCAAGCCACCAATCTGGCCAATTACCAGGGTTTCAAGGAAGAATTGCATGGCAATGGTATTCTTTTTAGCTCCAAGTGCTTTTCTTACTCCAATTTCACGGGTTCTTTCTGTTACAGATACCAGCATAATGTTCATCAAAGCGATCGAGGATCCAAAAATGGTGATTATAGATATGATCCAAGCTGCTATATTAAGTGCGCCGGTGATCTGAAGAATTCGGTTGATAAGGTCATCACTTCGTTCAAGTCCAAAGTTGTTTTCTTCTTTAGGATTAAGACCACGTATATTTCTAAAAGTGATAATGGCTTCATCCATCGCGGCGTCAAGGATCTCTTTATCTTTAACCTTTACACTTAAGCTATAATTGATGTTAGGCTGAGAGAAAATGGATCTTGCGTGTTGTATAGGAATGAATATTTGTAAATCCTGATTGTTGCCAAAGGTGCTTCCTTTTGACTTTAAAATTCCTATTACTTTAAATTTCGCACCTCTAATGCTAATTGTTCGATTTATGGGGTCCAGCCCCTTGAAAATTCCGTCTTTATAATCAGCGCCAATTACGGCTACATTATTATTGTTTTCAATATCAAATACATTGAATTCCCTTCCTTCTTCTACTTCCAGACCTGAATTCTGAAGATAGAATTCATTTACTCCCACCACGTTAATTTCCGGATCGGTTTTTTCATTCTGATATTTTATCTCAGCTGAACGTGTTCCGGTAAATGAAATGGCAGTTTCAGCATAAGGGAATTTGAACTTTTCCTTGAATTCGGTTACTTCCCTGTAACTTATAATCGGGTTTATTTTTTGATCTTCATTATTGGAGCCACGGGTACGAAATTCATATCGCTGGAGATTGAATGTATTAGCACCCATAGAGGCAAAATCCTTGCTTATGGTATTCTCTAAGGCTGCTACAGCACTTAATATCCCTACCAGGGCGGTAATCCCTATAGCAATTATTAATACCGTTAATATGGTTCTAAGTGACTGACTCTTTATAGAATTTAAGGCAATTCTTATATTTTCCCGCAGGAGTGAAAACATAGATATAATTTTCGATCTATTCAGTTAGACTAAAAACAGAAGAGTTTGTTACTTAAAATTTCAATTTTGTTTGGGTTCGGTTAAAAATTAAGATATTTGCAATCCTTAATATCAAATTAGCTCAAACTATATCATGGCACAAAAACCATCCATTCCAAAAGGTACCAGAGACTTTTCTCCGGAAGAAGTTGCAAAGAGGAATTATATTTTTGGAAAAATTCAGGAGCAGTTCAAAGGCTTCGGATTTCAACCAATTGAAACTCCAAGTTTCGAAAATTCTTCAACCCTTATGGGAAAATATGGTGATGAAGGTGATAGGTTGATCTTTAAGATCCTTAATTCGGGAGATTTTCTGAAGAAGGCAGATGAAAAGATACTTGTAGAAAAAGATAGTTTGAAGCTAACGCCGGCAATTAGTGAAAAAGCCCTGAGATATGATCTAACCGTGCCTTTCGCGAGATATGTGGTTCAGCATCAAAATGAAATTGAATTTCCCTTCAAGAGGTATCAGATACAGCCGGTTTGGAGAGCAGACAGGCCACAAAAGGGAAGATTTAGAGAGTTTTACCAATGTGATGCAGATGTTGTAGGTAGTAACAGCCTATGGCAGGAAGTGGAATTTATACAATTATATGATGCTGTTTTTTCAGGTTTAAATCTGGAAGGGGTAACTATAAAGATCAATAACCGTAAAGTGCTTTCTGGTTTTGCTGAGGTAATTGGAGAAAAAGACCGGCTGATTGATTTTACGGTAGCGCTGGATAAACTGGATAAAATAGGTGAGGAGGGTGTAAAAAAGGAAATGCGTGAAAAAGGAATTTCTGAAGAAGCAATTTCCAAAATTCAGCCAATATTCTCATTAGAAGGTAATTTTGCTGAAAAAGTTGCCGGGATTAAAAGCATACTTCAAACTTCAGAAACGGGACTAAAGGGGATTGAAGAATTGCAGTTTATACAGGACGCTATTGAAGCTATGCCTTTAAAAACTGCTAAACTGGATCTTGATGTAACTCTGGCCCGCGGATTAAATTATTATACCGGAGCTATTTTTGAAGTTGCTGCTCCTGCAACGGTAAAGATGGGCTCAATTGGAGGCGGAGGTCGTTATGACGATCTAACCGGAATTTTTGGTTTAAAGAATATGAGTGGAATTGGTATTTCTTTCGGGTTAGATCGTATTTATCTTGTTCTGGAAGAATTGGGATTATTCCCTGAAACCGTTACTCAAAACACCAAAGTACTGTTTATAAACTTTGGAGATAAAGAATCCCTGTATACCATGAAAACCGTTCGTGAGCTAAGAAATGCGGGCATTATTGCTGAACTTTATCCCGATAATGCAAAAATGGGAAAACAGATGAAGTATGCAGATAAGAGACAGATCCCTTTTGTGGTTCTGGCAGGAGAAGCTGAAATGGAAAATGGAGAATTTACTTTAAAGCATATGAAATCCGGAGAGCAGCAAACCTTGGATTTAGAAAAACTAAAAAGGGCACTCGCCTAATATAGAATAAAAAAAGCCGCCTCGAGCGGCTTTTTTTAATCACTTACTTTATCGAGTAGGTTCATTTCTTCAGAAGTTAATTTCACTTCGATTGCTTCCCTGAAACTTTGTAAATGTGATAGTTTGGTTGCGCTTGCAATGGGGGCGGTAATTCCCGGTTTTTTTAAGATCCAGGCGAGGGCCGCACCTGCTTGAGAAATATTATGATTATGTGCAACTTCTTCCAGTACCTTTAAAATTTTAAAGCTTTTCTCGGTAGCATAATTTTTTAAAAACCGTTCTCTTTCATTACCGGTAATATCATTCTGGTATTTATATTTTCCGGTAAGGAAACCGCTGGCCAACGAAAAGTAACTTATAACTCCAAGTTTGTTTTTTAAGCAGATCTCCCGAATATCTTTTTCGAATTTCTGTCTTTCTACCAGGCTGTATTCGGGTTGAAAAACTTCATATTTTGGTAAGCTATTATTCCGTGAAGCCTCAAGGGAAGCCTGAAGTCTTTCGGCAGATAAATTTGATGCGCCAATATATCTTACTTTTCCTTCCTTTATCAATTGCTGATAAGCTTCAAGAGTTTCCTCTACCGGAGTTTGGTTATCATCTTTATGAGTGAAATATAGATCGATATAGTCGGTTTGGAGACGCTTTAAGGAATCTTCTGTAGCTTTAAGAAGATAGGAAGGCGAAATATCTGCCGGGCCACCCTGCTGCATGCTGGAGCCGCCTTTGGTAATAAGGCAGATCCTGTCCCTAACATTGCGTTCTTTCATCCATTTCCCAAGGATCCTTTCAGATTCACCTCCCGGGTTACCCGGTGCCCAGCGGGAATAAACATCAGCGGTATCTATCACGTTAAAACCAAGCTCCAGGATCTCGTCCAGCATCCTGAAGGATTCCTTTTCATTCAGGGTCCAGCCAATAACGTTTCCTCCAAAAACAATAGGAGGAGTATATAGATCGGTACTTCCAAGTTGTTTTTTGATCATAATTTTCTCTTTCAATCTTAGATTGATAAAGATAAAAACTGAATATTAGACGGCCCTGATAGAGCAAGTTTAAATTTAAGTTTATTCTGTATCAGGGATTTTTGAAGCCGTAAAGAGGAGGGTGCACTTTTCCGGCATTGGAAATAAGGAGAATTGATCTTCAGTAAATAGAATAGATATGATATAAATCCAGTGTTAATAATGTAAATCTTGATCTATTTTTTTCTTTCGAAAAATTAAAGAATTTAAAGCCGGAACTTCTCCTGGTAGGTAAATTCGCGAATGGAGATTTCCCTGACAATCCAAATTTTTACCTTAACAAAGCAGATATGTTCCATGTGGATTTGATCCTGAATTATAATTTTTAAATCAATCAGGCTCAGTTAGTAAGTTCTCGATTGCTGGAATTTCAGGAAATAAAATAAAAAAATCCCTTCAAAATTGAAGGGATTTTTTTT
>NZ_JBLVTL010000003.1:314754-339528 GCF_048285835.1 Christiangramia aquimixticola | reverse complement strand
TTAAGTATTTTGCATTTTTAGATTCTTTGAAAAGCCTTATTGTAAAAGGCCTCACGTGATTTCCTTAATGCGGGTGCAAATATAAAAACAATTTGTATTGGTGCAAACTTTATTTTCTAAAATATTTATTTTGATTTCTTTTAATCTTTCCAATTAATATCTATATTGCCCGAAACTAATTAATCTAGAATGGAAGAAAAGACAAAATACGAAATGGAGTTTCCTATTCAAGCTTCTCCTTCGCTATTATACCAATATATATCAACACCCTCAGGATTAAGTGAGTGGTATGCAGATAATGTAAATTCCCGAGGGGAATTTTTCACTTTTATATGGGAAGGCAGTGAGGAAAAAGCAAAATTGTTGAGTAAGAAAAGCGATGAACGTATTAAGTTCAAGTGGATTGATGATGAAGATACTCCTTATTATTTCGAATTAAGGATCCAGGTAGATGATATTACCAAAGATGTCTCTTTGATGATCACAGATTTTGCTGAAGAAGATGAGATAGACGAAGGTAAAATGCTGTGGGAAAATATGGTTTCAGACCTTAAACAGATCCTTGGATCTGCATAAAAGTCTTAATATAATATTACCTTAGCCCCGTTTTATAAACGGGGTTTTTTTATGATCAATTTAAACGGAAAAATTGTAAAAGAGAATGAGGCTACTCTTCCGGTTCTAAACCGTGGTTTCGCCTATGGAGATTCAGTATTTGAGACAATTAGAGTAATTAATGGAAAAATAATGTTCTGGGAAGACCATTATTTCCGCTTAATGGCATCTATGAGGATCATGAGAATGGAGATTCCTGCTAATTTTTCTCCGGAATTTCTTGAAGATGAGATCAAAGCCATCATTGAAGCTAATGGCTATTCTGCCAGTCCTTCCCGTATTCGATTTGCTG
Organism: Christiangramia aquimixticola; assembly: GCF_048285835.1. Lineage (NCBI taxonomy): Bacteria > Pseudomonadati > Bacteroidota > Flavobacteriia > Flavobacteriales > Flavobacteriaceae > Christiangramia > Christiangramia aquimixticola. The sequence goes on along the minus strand of NZ_JBLVTL010000003.1, from coordinate 338,621 downwards.
TATATCGCCAGCAGGGTGGATATTACACACCGGCTACCCGTGAAATTGGTTATGTGCTAACGGCAGAAAAGATGGAGGATGCATTTTATCTTTTCAATGCTAAGCCTTATGAAGTGGAATTATTTAAAGATCATTACGTAACGAGTGGATTGCTTTCCACCATTAAATCGAATAATCGCGCGGTGAATGTTCTTGGAAGTATTTATGCTTCGGAAAATTCTTATGACAACTGCCTTTTGCTTAACGAGAAAAAGAGTGTTGTAGAAGCGCTGAATGGAAATATTTTTCTGGTTAAAGGAAATACTGTAAAAACGCCACCATTGGCTGACGGTGCCATTAATGGAGTAATTCGTAAACAGCTTATAAATATTTTAAATAAAACCGAAGATTATACTTTTGAAGAAGCTTCTATTTCTCCTTTTGAACTTCAAAAAGCTGATGAGTTATTTATAACGAACGTGGCTATGGGAATACAGCCTATAAGTAAATACAGGAAAAAAGAATTCAAGCACAAGGTTGCGAAGGATCTTTTAAGTAAGCTTAACGTAAAAGCGCGCTTAGGTTAATTATAGGTAGGATTTTCAGGGGAATTAGACCATAACATGTATTCTCCACCCAGTTCCAGCATTTTGTCTTTCCAAAAAGAAGAATAAGGCTTTTCAAGCAGGTCTTTATGATCTTCGTTAACTGTTATAATCCAGGAGTGGGCGTTCAGCTCTTCATCAAGCTGGTTGGCATCCCATCCTGAATATCCAAGGAAAAATTTGATCTGTTTATCATCTATAAGATCTTTGGAGATAAGCTCCATGACTACTTCAAAATTACCGCCCCAGTAAATTCCATTGGCTATCTCAATACTGTCTGGGATAAGATCTGGTATTTTATGAATAAAATAAAGGTTATCCTGTTCTACGGGTCCACCGTTGTACACGTTAAAATCTCCCTTTAATTCCGGAATAAGATCTTTTAATGTAAAATCCAGGATTTTATTCAATATAAATCCTACCGAGCCATTTTCAGAATGGTCGGCCAGAAGAACGACAGAGCGATTAAAAGAGACATCTCCAATAATGGATGGTTCTGCGACTAAAAGATGGCCCTTGGTTGGTTTTAACGCGATCATTGTAGCAGTCTTTTGAACTAATCTAAATATTTCCTGTAAAAAATGCAATACAATTGCAAAAATTTTGAATAAAAAAAGCCTCCCGGGTGGAAGGCTTTCTAATTTACTAATACAAATTATTAGTTTACAGCTTTTTGCAAATCAGCTCCGGCCTTAAATTTCACTACATTCTTAGCAGCAATCTTAATTGTTTTTCCGGTTTGTGGGTTTCTTCCTTCACGAGCCGCTCTTTTAGATACAGACCAAGATCCGAATCCTACTAATGATACTCTATCACCTTTTTTAAGAGATTTCTCAACGTTCTCTAAAAAAGACTCTAATGCTTTTTTTGCTGCTGCCTTAGAAATTCCAGCGTTTTCAGCCATTGCATCGATTAAATCTGTTTTGTTCATAATTTGAATTTTAAATTAATTGTTGGTTAAACATTCTGTTAAACTGGTTTACAAATTTATACGGAATTCTTGTCCACGCAAGTAATGACAAGGGAAATGCCCGTATTTGTTAATAACTTGGTTGTTTTGTTAATAAAGATACTTGTTTTTTATTAAAATGCAACAAATTCAGTGTTAATAAGGCTTTAGCGCATAATGGCATCTTTTGAAAAATTAAATCCATTTAGCAATGCTTCAACAGGCATTTTTCTCTTCCCTGGCAGCTGAATTTCTTCTACTATAATGTAGCCGCCATTTACAGCCACTTTTAAAGTTTTTCCGTCTATTAAAATTGCTCCCGGATTATGAGAATGGGTGTCTTTTTCGTTTGCAACCTTATAAATCTTGACGTTTTGTTCCTTTCCGTCATTTATTAGGTAACACCACGCTGAGGGATAAGGGTTGAGTCCTCTAATATGGTTATGGATATCGTCAAGAGATTTCTCCCAGTTAATCTTAGTGTTTTCTTTATTTAATTTAGGCGCCTCTTTCAAATCGGGAGAGTCAGATTGATTCACAGGAGTTATATTATTTGCCGCAATACCTTCCAGGGTGGTTACCACCAGCGAAGATCCTTTTGCCATTAGTCGGTCATGCAAGGACTCTACATTTTCTTCCGGGTCAATTTCTATTTCTTCCTGCATGATCATGGCACCGGTGTCTATTTTCTCATCAAGAAAGAAAGTTGATACACCCGTTTTAGTTTCACCATTAATAATCGCCCAGTTAATAGGTGCAGCACCCCTGTATTGGGGAAGGAGGGAAGCATGTAAGTTGAAAGTCCCATACTCCGGATAAGACCATACAGATTTTGGCAACATTCTAAAAGCAACGACAACCTGAACATTAGGATTCAATGCTTCTAACTCCTCCTGAAAATCTTCAGATTTTAAATTGGTTGGTTGTAAAACTTTCAGATTTTTGGAAACGGCATAAGTTTTAACCGCACTTTCTCTTAATTTTCTACCCCTGCCGGCTGGCTTATCTGGTGCTGTAATAACACCTACAACATTATATCCGGCTTTTAATATGGCCTCAAGACTCTTTACGGCGAAGTCTGGTGTTCCCATAAAGACAATTCTCAGGTCTCTCATTTCTTTCTTAGTTTATATTTGTTATTAGGAGTCCGGGTTAGGATCCCTTTCTCACTTAATGATTTAATTACGGTAATTACTGAGTTTTCACTATAACCAAGTTCATCCACAATTTCCCTGGAAGATTTAGGCTCTGAACTTAGAACTTTTCTAATAGCAATAAATATCTCATTCATATCATCTCTGGAAAGCTCGTCATTGTTCTGTTTACATACAGAACACTGTCCGCAGGCCTTTTGTTTTTCTTCTCCAAAATATTGCAGCAACTGAATTTGCTTACATATAGTATCGTTCTTTACAAATTCAAGTACAGCCTCTATTTTCTCTTTTTTCATGCTGTTATACTTTTTTATAAAAGGTATAACAGGGTTGATAGTGGATTCATCCTCTCGTGGAACTATAAAGGTGATGCTTGAATCCTGTTTGGTAATATTGAATTCTACAACTTCCTTTTCATTAAGTTCTTCGAAAATTTTAATGCATTCATCTTCGCGAATTCCTGTTTTTTCAGAAAGTGAAGAGATATTGACCGGGATCAAATTTTCAAAAACTCCACCGTAATTTCTCAGTACAGTTTGAAGTAAATTGGCATACCTGGGATTTTCATCCAGATAGTTATCCAGGTGTGATGCCGATAATAGGACCATGATCTCAGTTTTCTTCTGAAAATTTTGAGATAGTTTTAAAATACTGCATCTGTCAAGTAATTGCAGTGCATTGTATGTTTTATTTGGATTTAGCTGATACTGATGGCAAAAACTGGCAAAATTAAAATCATGTCTTGTATTTTCTCCTTCACCGAAAGCGATTCTAAAATATGCGTTCAGTTTTTTATAAATGAGTTTTACATCCTCTGTGCTGGCTAGATTATTTAAAAACTGATTTTTTAAGATTGGAATATCTGCGGCATTGGTAAGAATAATGGCCTTAGAAACTTTACCATCTCGTCCCGCTCTTCCTGCCTCCTGAAAATAACTTTCCATGCTCTCAGGGAGATCGATATGAATAACGCTGCGAACATCGGGTTTGTCTATACCCATTCCAAAGGCCGTGGTGGCCACCATTACCGCTACTTTATTATTTAACCAGGCTTCAAAACGAGCCGACTTGTCTTCTTTTTTTAATCCACCATGATATAAGGTGGCTGAAATTCCATTCTTATTTAAAAATTCTGAAATTTCTCTGGTTGCGCTTCGGCTTCTTACATAAATAATTGCCGAATCATTATGAAGCAATTGGGTTAACCTGAAATACTTATCTTCAGTTTTTACCACCTCATAAACCAGATTGGTCCTTTCAAAGGATTTTTGGTGGATATCCGGTTCCTTCAGAGTTAACTGCTCACAAATATCCTTAATTACCGGTTTGGTTGCAGTGGCAGTAAATCCGGCTATATTGACCTCAGGAAGTATGGTTCTTATTTCAGAAATATTCCTGTAGGCCGGCCTAAAGTCATGACCCCATTGCGAGATACAGTGAGCCTCATCAACGGCAATCAAATTAACGTTCATGTGCTTCAGCCTTTCTCTAACCAGATCTTGTTGTAATCTTTCCGGAGAGAGGTAAAGGAATTTAAAATTTCCGAAGATGCAATTATCGAGGTTCCGGTCAAGATCGGCATAAGAGATCCCTCCGGTAATGGCCATTGCTTTGATATTCTTCTGCTGCAAAGTATTTACCTGATCTTCCATTAAGGAAATTAGGGGAGAAACTACAATGCAAATTCCAGGTTTCATGAGGGCAGGCACCTGGTAACAGAGAGATTTTCCACCTCCGGTAGGAAATAGCGTTAGAGAATCTTTTCCGCTCAGGATGGATCGAATAACATCGATTTGCTGGGACCTGAAATGTTTATAGCCCCAATATTTTTCAAGTATTTTTAATGCTTCTTCCTGCAATTACGGTTTTATGTTACTCAATATAAAATCTGTGCGGGAGTCCACATTGGATTTAGGCACCTCTACAGGATCATATCCATATCTCCTATAAGTTGCATAAAGATAAGCTGAAATTTTTTGTGCCTCCTCGAAGGTTTCGTAACGTTCGTTATCACTTTGGTAAATCTCCTCCCATGGGGGCAGGATAAATATTTTTTGATAGACGTGTTGCTTACAGGTTTCATCGAAAAGATCTGGATAATTAGTGTTGAAGTAATCCATATAGGCAACTACATCTGGTAACCCCCTGTCAAGAAAAACATGCTGGGAATCTAATTCTAAGGCATGGTGGTATTGATTAAGCCGACCTTCGAGTAATTTCTGGCTAAACAGTAAAGGTTTGGTAAGGAAAAGCTGATCAATTCCTTCTTTTTGAGCTTCCAAAGTAACCTGTCTGGAAATTTCATGCAGACAGGTTTCACCCATATCTTCCAGTTTATGAATGATACTGGATTTTCCGGTACCGGGACCTCCGGTAATGACTATCTTATTATTTTTCACGGCACAAATTTCGACAATTGAATTTGATTATAAAAATGCTATCATTCCTTGTATCTTTGCAATGAACAGAAGGAGAAAAATTATGAGTGAATCGAATAATCCCGAGGAATTTTACGCGAAATTAAAAAAGCAACTACAGGACACGGCCATGTGGCCATCTGAATATTTATATAAATTCATTGTGCCTACAAAAGGTGATAAAGTAGAGCAGGTGGAGAATATTTTTGATAATATGGGCGCTGTTATTAAAACCAAACAATCCAAAAAAGGAACCTATACCAGTGTTTCTATTAACGTAAGGATGAAAAATCCGGATGCAGTAATAGAAAAATACCTGGAAGTAGCTAATAAGGTTGAAGGAGTAATTTCCCTTTAAAGCTTTATAAAACCTTTTGTTTGTAGTATTTCTTTATTATATTTTAGTAATTTGCAGGCAGGAGTATACTTCCATATTATTTTACCAAATTAAATTTCAATTTTGACAAACGCATTAGAATATAACTCTGAAAGGAGTAAACTCATCATTCCGGAATACGGAAGACATCTTCAAAAAATGGTGGAACACGCTGTAGAGATCGAAGATGATAATGAGCGTAATAAAGTTGCAAGGTCTATTATTGCCGTAATGGGGAATATGAATCCGCACTTACGGGACGTACCTGATTTTCAGCATAAATTATGGGATCAGTTGTTTATTATCAGTGATTTTAAACTAAATGTGGAGTCACCTTTTCCCAAGCCAACCCGGGAAATGCTTATGGAAAGACCAGATATGCTGGAATATCCGGAGAACAATCCTAAATATCGTTTCTACGGAAACAACATTAAAAGGATGATCGACGAAGCGAAAGATCAGGAAGAAGGTGATTTTAAGGATGCTTTGGTGCTTACCATTGCCAACCATATGAAGAAATCTTACCTGAACTGGAACAGGGATACTGTAGATGATGAAGTGATCTTTGAACATTTACGTGATCTGAGCGGAGGAAAGATCAATCTGAAAAATGCAGATGAAGATCTTACTCAGGCTTCAGAACTGATCAAAGGTACCGCGCCAAAGAAAAAATATACTAAGAATAAAAAGAATACCGGCCGCAAGGGAGGTCGCAAACGCCACTAAATACTACTCTTGAATGGGAACTTTTCAAATTGAAGGCGGTCATCGTTTAAGCGGGGAAATTCAACCCCAGGGAGCGAAAAACGAGGCACTGCAAATACTTTGTGCTGTGTTATTGACAGACGAAAAGGTAACGATCAATAATATTCCTGATATTGTTGATGTAAATAAGCTTATCAATCTTTTAAGAAATCTTGGTGTAAAGGTTGAAAAACTTGGAAAAGGAAGTTATTCCTTTCAAAGTGATGCTTTAAACCTGGAATATCTTAATAGTGAACAATTTAAAATCGATGGTGGTGGGCTAAGAGGTTCCATCATGATCGTAGGGCCAATGCTGGGAAGATTCGGGAAAGGTTTTATTCCAAAACCAGGTGGTGATAAGATTGGAAGAAGAAGATTGGATACACACTTCGAAGGGTTTATTAAACTTGGTGCCGACTTTAGATATAATAAAGAAGAAAGATTTTACGGAGTGGAAGCTCCAAACGGTCTAAAAGGTGATTATATGCTTCTTGAAGAAGCTTCGGTTACCGGGACGGCCAACATCGTAATGGCTGCGGTCCTTGCCAAAGGAACTACAACCATTTACAATGCTGCCTGTGAACCATACCTTCAGCAACTATGTCAAATGCTGAATTCTATGGGTGCCAATATTAGTGGGGTAGGATCTAATCTTTTAACCATAGAAGGAGTAGAGAAACTTGGAGGTTGTGAGCATACTATTCTTCCAGATATGATTGAAATAGGATCATGGATAGGTTTGGCGGCTATGACCAAAAGTGAGATCACCATTAAAAACGTGAATTGGGATATGCTTGGAGTGATCCCGGCAACTTTCAGGAAATTAGGAATAACCGTTGAACAAAAAGGAGATGATATTTATATTCCGGCTCATAAAGATGGATATGAAGTTCAAAGCTTTATTGACGGTTCTATCATGAATATAAGTGATGCACCATGGCCCGGATTTACACCGGATCTTTTAAGTATCATTCTGGTAATCGCAACCCAGGCAAGAGGTAGTGTGTTAGTTCACCAGAAAATGTTCGAAAGCCGACTTTTCTTTGTGGATAAATTAATAGACATGGGAGCCAAGATCATATTATGTGATCCACACCGCGCAACTGTAATAGGACATGACTTCAAATCTCAGTTAAAAGCGACTACTATGACCTCTCCGGATATTAGAGCGGGGATTTCACTTTTAATCGCTGCACTCTCGGCTAAAGGAACTTCAATCATTCATAATATTGAACAGATAGATCGAGGGTATGAAGATATAGAGGCTCGATTAAAAGCCATTGGTGCAAAAATCACCAGATTGGATTAAAATCGAAATATTAAAGCATAAAAAAAGCTGTTCGTTATGAACAGCTTTTTTTATGTTTATGAGTAAAGTTAGACTTCACTATTTGCTTTAAGCTTATGTTCTTTATAGTGGAAAAGGTTTTTCCCTTTGATCATTTCGGTTGTTTTCTCCGGCAACATTTCTTCCCAACCTTCTTTACCTTCGCTAATCATTTTTAATACCTCTCTTGAGTAGATATTAAGGATATCCGGGTTGTAGTTTTCAATATCTTCCACACGACCGTTATACTTGAAGAATTTATATAATTCCTTCATACGCGGGTGTACTTTTAGATTTTCGCTATTGGTAACTTCTCCTGTTTCCGGATCTTTCAATGGGTATAAATAAACCTTCAGGTCTTTAAAGAAAAGTTTACCAAATGCCTCCAGGATTCCACCGCTTAAATGGCGATAGTATTTTTCATCAAATACATCTACCAGGTTTTGTACTCCCATGGTAAGCCCCATTCTTTGTTTAGAATATCTTGAGAAATATTCAACTACCTTAAAGTATTCCTGGAAGTTGGAGATCATAACAGTTTGACCTAGGCTACAAAGTAACTTCGCTCTGTCCATAAAATCTCTTTCATCAATTTCACCTTCAGCTCTAAGGTTGGAGAGGGTGATCTCGAAAATAATTTCAGTATTCTCTTCAGAAACTTTGCTCTCGTTAAGGAAAAGTTCTTTGGATTTTTGAAACATATCCATGTTAACCTTGGTAACTGGTCTAAAACTTCCTCTAAGTGCAAGGATGTTCTTTTTGTAAAGGATCTTAGCAGGAAGAACGTTATTTCCATCAGGACCAAACATCACCGCATCTGTCATCCCATTCTTCACCAGCTGTAAACTCATTAGCCTGTTGTCTACTTTTTCAAAACGAGGGCCGGAAAAGTTTATGGTGTCGATCTCGATCTGATCTTTATCGATATGGTCGTAAAGGTATCTAAGTAATTTTTTAGGATTGTCATACTTATAATATGCTCCGTAAATCAAGTTAACCCCCAGGATCCCTAAAGTATTCTGCTGGTGTCTGGCATCATTTTCATGGAAACGAACGTGAAGAAGGATCTCGTTATATTCTTCTTTAGGATCCACCTGATACCTGATTCCAACCCATCCATGACCTTTATATTTTTTAGCAAAGTCGATGGTCGCTACGGTATTGGCGTAGGTAAAGAACAACTTATTTGGATGCTTTTCTCTGGAAATCCTTTCCTCAATTAGCTGAGTTTCATGAGAGAGCATTTTTTTAAGTCGGGCTTCAGTAACATACCTCCGGTCGTTTTCAACCCCATAAATAGCATCACTAAAGTCTTTGTCGTAGGCACTCATGGCCTTGGCAATAGTTCCGGAAGCACCCCCGGCTCTGAAAAAATTACATACGGTTTCCTGGCCTGCACCAATTTCTGAAAACGTACCATATATGTTTTCATTCAAATTGATACGAAGTGCCTTACTATTAATTGAAGGAACATTCTCGAATTCCTTATCGCCCATTATGGTAATTGGCATATTCTGTCTTTTAGATAAACATTGATGTTTGCGTACCTCAAAAGTACTAAAAGCGGTAGGCATACAAAAAAATATATTTACTTTTGTGTTAAAAATAACACGGCTTGGAAGTAACATTTTTAGGAACAGGAACATCCCAGGGCATTCCCATTATAGGTAGTGATCATCCGGTGTGTCTAAGTGACGATCCAAGGGATAAGAGATTACGGGTTTCAGTACTGGTAAAGTGGAACAATTATAACATTTTGATCGATTGCGGACCGGATTTTCGCCAGCAAATGCTTTCCAATCACGTGGATCATCTGGATGCTATTTTTTATACGCATGAGCATAATGATCATACTGCAGGATTGGATGATATCAGGCCGTTTTTCTTCCGGCAGGGTGATATTCCGGTTTACGCGCATAAAAGGGTGCTAAATGCCTTGCGAAAACGCTTTGACTATATTTTTACCACTGAAAATAAATACCCCGGGGCGCCAGGAGTCATTGAGAACGAAATTGAAAACAAACCATTTAACTTTCACGGGTTGACGGTTACACCGGTTGAATTTATGCATAACCGTTTGCAGGTGTTTGGTTTCCGTATGGAAGACTTTGCTTACCTTACAGATATTAAATCTATAGAGCCTTCTGAGAAGGAGAAATTGAAAGATTTAAAAGTTCTGGTGGTGAGTGCCTTGCGCATCGAGCCGCACCATTCCCATTTTAACCTTGCCGAGGCACTGGAATTTGTCAAAGAACTACAGCCTCAAAAAACATATTTTACTCACATAAGCCATAAACTCGGTTTTCATAAAGAAGTGGAAGCGATGTTACCTGAAAATATATCTCTGGCTTATGATAATTTAAAAATCACCATATAAAATGCGGAATAAGATCTTAATGTATCTCTTTATCTTCACTTTGTTATTTACCATTTTTATATATGTAAATGATAAAAGGATACTTGATTCCAGGCAAGAGAAAATTGAAAGTCTGGAAAATCAACTGGAACAGTCAAAAAATGAACTTCAGTTAAAAGCAGACAATAATTCTGCTGAAGATTATTTTAATCTGGAGCAGAATGATGATGCTTTAAATTATTTTCAGAAGAAAGGGATAGCGACTGAAGGCCTGGTGGCAAAAATTCAGGATGCCATTATCAGTAAAAACAGCAACCAGCAGGATAATCCTCTTGTGCCTCACGCAGGGATGGAAGGAAGTATGCGTATCAACAAAATCAAGGTTTTAAATCACAAATGGATCATAGCGGATTTTACTGATGGTAATTACTGGGGTGAAGTATTTCTTTCCTATGAAGTTTCAAAGGAGGGAGAAATTAGCTTCAATCCTGAAAAATCCTTCCTGTATCCACAGAACTAAATTCTTTTTTTCAACCAGTCCTTTAATTCAAAAAAATTCTGAGGTGCCACCCCGTGACCCACAGGAAATTCTGAATAGGTATTTTCGATATTAAGTTGGTTAAGGATTGGCTGAATTTTACGGGCCCATTCAACAGGGATCACCTGATCTACAGAACCATGGGAACAGTAAATGGAAAGATTGGAAAAATCATTGTTTTGATAATCCTGGTGGAGGATACCTTCATTAATATAACCGCTTAGCGCAATTACATTCTTAACCTTTTCCGGAAAGGAAAGCGCTACAGAATAACTTAAAATGCTTCCCTGGCTAAAGCCAAGCAGCGTTACATTTTCAGAATCTACAGGATAATGCGCAACCAGCTCATCAATAAAATCCTTTATCATATCGCGGGATTCTATTGCCTGAAGATCATCACTAAACTTGCCGTTATTATTATCAAAATGTATGGCGTACCAGGCATTTCCATATGGCTGCATAGAATAAGGAGCCTTGGCCGATACGATAAAAAGTTCATCCGGTAACTCATTTGCAAATGAGAACAAATCATTCTCATCACTGCCATACCCATGCAACATTATTAGTAAAGGAGCCTTGTTTGTAGCTTCCTTAGGTTCTCTGATTATATGTTGTAAAGAAAATTTCTCTGTCATTATTTAATTGTACTAAACCATTTTTGAAAAAACTCACCAAGTAAGGGAACTTCCCTTTCTTCCCCTTGAATAGCCATAAGGATACCGTAACCCCACAACACGATGAAAAACAGGTAAAAGGCAGCAACGATATAAAATTGATCGAATAGTCCCATTAAAGCGCCTATAAGGTAAAAGGTAATATTTATACCAAATGCCTGGCGTATATGGAATCCGGCAAATTTATCTTTCGATTCCATATTCATGAAATAAGCGATAATAGTCCCAATAATCGTAATGTAAGCTACAATCGCTGTGGTTTTTGCTTCTCCTTTTGTGCTCATGATCTTTAGTTTGCAAGTAAATGACCAGATGAAGTAACAACGCCTACGGGTCTGCCTTTCAATTCTTTACCTAAAAAAATACTATTTAAAGAAGTGGATAGAATGTCCTTCTCAGTAAAAACATACTGCTCATCCGGTAAAAACAAACTCAGATCAGCTTTTTGACCTTCTGCTATGGTATCGCTTTTTATTCCGAATCTGTCTTTCCCGGCGGTTAGTAATTTTACAGCCATCCCGGTATCAAATATGGTACATAAAGCACCAAATGCAGATTCAAGGCCTATACTTCCAAAAAGTGCATTATCGAATTCCACCTTCTTGTTTTCTACATCAATAGGATTATGATCTGATGTTACCATATCAATAGTTCCATCCTCTAAACCGGCTATAAGGGCCTTAGTGTCGATGCTGGTTCTTAATGGAGGTAAAACTTTTGTATTGGCATTAAATTCTTTTAATTCATCATCTGTAAGAATCAGGTTATGTATGGCCACACTACAGCTTACATCAAGTCCTTTTTCTTTTGCTTCTTTTATTAGCGCTACAGATTTTGCGGTGGAGATGGTAGGAATATGCAATTTTCCACCTGTATATTCAAGAATATACAGGTCTCGAATTATTTGTAATTCTTCAGCAAGATTTGGTATACCCTTAAGTCCTAATGAAGTGCTGTTTTCGTGCTCATTAACAATTCCGTTGGTAGCTATCCTGTTCTCCTGAGGATAACTTTGAATCAATACATTCATATTTTGAGCGTATTGCAGGGAGATCTTCAGTAAATTAGGATTGCTTACAGGGGACTTATAATCGCCAAACCCAACAGCGCCGGCATTTTTCATATCCAGCAATTCAGCCAGATCTTTGCCTTCACTTTTAATAGTTAAGGCACCCATTGGGTACATTTTAACCGCATGACCCCAGGCTTTGGCTCTAACGGCAGAAATACTGCTGCTATGATCCAGAATAGGGAAGGTAGATGGATTTAAGGCTACTGAAGTAAATCCCGATTTTCCCGCAGTATCCAATCCATTGGAAATTGTTTCCCTTTCTTCATAACCGGGTTCTCCAAAACTTACGCTACTGTCAAACCATCCCTGAGAAACATGTAAATTATCAATTTTAATAACTTCATCTGCTTCCACCTTCAGGTCTTTACCAATTTCAAGGATAGTACCATTTTCCAGAAAAATATCCCGGATTTCATTATGAAAAGAGGAAGTTGGATCAAGGATTTTTACAGATTTTAGGAGTAGCTTCATTTAAGGAGTTTTATTAAAAGTATTTCTATGCCTAAAAATATCAGTGCAAAAATAACAAACCATTTCCAAAGCTCGGTGATTTCCCTGGTGGCATTTGAAGAGGTAAAATATTTTTTTACTGATGGATAAAGTTCTAAATTTTCAAGATCTGTATATGTAAGTTCACTTTCAGCTCTTGAGCTATTGAAACTCAAAGTTCCATAATTTTCATTATCAGCAGTAAGTTGATAATTGCCTGCTTCCAGGCTAATACCATCTGTAGTTATTTCTACTTTCTCATTATAATTTTGCTGAAGAGGGATAAGTTTTGAATCCCTGTTTTCCAGATGAAGGACCCTATCTTCTGCTAATTTTACCGGCACGTCTATTTTATTGGAAATCTCCAGATTATAATATAATTGTTGTGGTTTTTGAGTTTCCAGGCCTATCTGATAAAAAACCGGAACTATAAGCGGTGAATATTGGAAATTGGAATTCTGAATATTTATAGGTGCAGAGAAAATATAGGTGGAACCTGAGGCTGCTAAAAACGGACTGTTATCCTGAAATTTTAAAATTGGAGCTGCAGATTGCAGGTTATAAGAAACCTGAGTTTTGGGATAATCAAAATTCTGAGTGCGATCCTCAAAAACATTTTTAAGCAAAGGATGGTCATACATTATCCCGGTTACCAGTCTTTCGTTTTTCACTAGCTGAATATTCCGGAAGCCCAGGTTACCCACAAAATTTCTCATGGAACTTTCCAGTTCACTTGCCGGAATGATAATTAATTTACTTCCGTCTTTAAGGGCATTGTTGATATTACCGGATAGAGTAGAAGAGAGGTCGCTAACTTCATTCAGAATTATAAGATTGGCATTGTTTAAAATATTGTAATCTACATCTCCGGGTCTTACATTTTGAAAATCGAAGTCGGGTTGGGTATATATTTTAGTAAGAAAATCACTAACGGCTTCAGAAATTGCAATCACCTTAATAGGAGACTTCTCAGAAATATTGAAATACAGGATATCATCATAGCTGAGGCCGTTATCTTCAATTTTTATGTATCCATTTTTAATCAATTGATTCTTAAGCTCAATCTGGATTTCCTTAGTTCTTTCAGAAAAAATAAGAGACCTTCGGCATAAAAGTTTATCAGCATCATAGACCGAAACGATCACAGGATCTTCAGAGTTAATAACTGAAGTGGCTGAAATATTAAGGAGAATCCTTTCAGGGTCTTCTTCAGCGATATAAGCCGTATCAATACTTATGTTATTAAGTTTTTCAGCTTGTAATTTTATCACGTCCAGCTTGAAGTTTTCCTTGTTTTTCGGAGATTTAAAATCTAATCTATTCTGGAAATCTGAAATAATTATTAATTTGTTGAGGGTAGTAGTTTGGTCTTTAAAATGATCTGAGGCTCTTATGTATATATCCCGGGATTTTAGCTGTTTTCCAGTCAGCTGGATTTCCTGTAAAATTGATCTTAATTCATTTCCGGTTTTGATTCTATAAAACCCTGAATTAGTTAACAGAGAATATTCTTCAGTAGAATTGAGACTTTCCAGTAGTTCTTCTATAGCAGTTTGAAATATGGAAGAATTCTCAGTTCTGGCTTGTAAACTGAAGGAATTATCAAGATAGATCAGGTTTTTTACTTCTTGCAGGGCTTCCTGAGTAGAAGGAATATAAGGTTTCGCAAAGGCAAGTATAATGCTTGCCAGCATTAACAACCGGGTAATTAAAATTAGAAATTTTTTTAATCTGGAACTTTTTCGGGTTTCCTGAACTACCTTTTTCAGGAATTTTACGTTCGTAAATTCTTCTTTCTGAAATTTTCGTAAGCGGAATAAATGAACAATAAGCGGAATGACAAGCAGAAGTAATGCATATAATAATTCCGGATGTTCAAAGCGCATATTCAGGAATAAGGTTTCTCAAAGATAGAAAATGAAATGTGATTGAACACTAATTACGCTTAACCCTAAATTTAAAATTACTCCCAATTCCTTCCTGAGACTCGATATTGATCTTACCACCCATATATTCTACCAGTTTATTTACCGTGGCAAGTCCAATCCCACTACCAAGATTTCCTTCGCGGTCAGCCGTTTCAAGAGTGGTGAAAAGCTCGAATATCTCTTCAAAACGGGCTTCCGGTATCCCATTCCCGTTATCCTTAACATCGAAGTAATAATATTCTTCTGACTGCGAAAATTCTATTGCAACTTTCCTTATTTCCTTATCGTTATACTTTAAAGCGTTCCCAATTAGGTTCATAAAAACCTGGGTAAGTGCCGCTTTATTCACGTTGTGAAGAATTACTTCTTCGGGATAGGTGATCTGTATATTTTCGCTTACCTGATAAAGGTCCACAATAGGTTTTAGAAGTTTATTCAGGTCGATGGTGGAAAGATCCTTATCCATTACATGCTCGCTGCGATAAAAACTCAGGATCCCGTCTATATAATTACGTAGAGAATAAGAAGATTCAACTAAAAATTGCAAATACTGCTCGGTATCTTCATCAAATTTCCCTTCATTCTCATCCTTTAAAAGTTCACTAAGAGAGATGATATTTGCTAAGGGTGATTTTAGATCGTGAGATACGATACTGGCAAATTTCTCAAGTTCCTTATACTTCTGTTTTAATTTATTCTGAACCTGATATAATTTGATTTTTTGTTTTCTGAATTCAAACAATTTTAATGCCTGAGCAGCCAGTGCTTTTAATGCCTTGACCTGTACCTGAGTTAGGTCTCTTTCCTGAAGGTCAAAAATACTGAAAACGGCAATTACATGTCCATGGGAATCTTGTAGGGGAACTCCTGCATAGTAGGAATATTCTCTTTCATAAACTCCTTCAGCCGCTTTAAAAATTTCGGGATCTTCAGATCTTTTAAAAATTAACGGGGAATTATCGCTGGAAATAATGCGTTCGCAGAAGGAATTTTCCCGTGGAATTTCGGTTGCCTCCGTTCCAAAAGCCGATTTTTGCCAAATGGTTTTTGAGCCTATAACACTTATCATGGCCACCGGGACCTGGCATATAGCGGCCGCAAGGAAGGTAAGATTATCATAATCTTCGTCTGCCCCTGTTTTAATAATGTTATATTTTTTCAAAGCCTCCCTACGAAGCTTCTCATTGTTAGAAACAATATTGTTTTGCATTTCCCCTTAGAATGTTGATTTAAAGTTATTTAAAATATAATAACTTTTGCTTAAAAAAATGCTAATCTGGGGTATTATGACGAAGAACGCTAAATTCGAATACCGTTCCTTCGTTCTCTTTTGACGTTAATTTGATGGTTCCACCTAAACTTTCAACCAGTTTTTTTACAGTAGAAAGACCAATCCCGTGACCTTTTTTACCTCTTCGATCTTTCTCAGCGACTGTTGTAAAAAGATCAAAAATTTGCTGTTGTCTTGCTTCAGGAATTCCTATCCCGTTATCACTAATACTGAAATTGAAATAATTCTGATTTTCGGTACAGTCGATCTCGATCACGATCTTTTCGTTATCATTATATTTCAAGCTATTGCTGATAAGATTCATGAAAATTTGACCAATAGCAGCGCTTTTTCCATGAATTTTAAGGTTATTGTCAGGTAAATTAATCTCACAGTTTTCAGCAATTTGAAGAAGATCAATTATATCTTCCAGCATATCATTAAGGAAAAACTCCTCTGCGTTCTGGTGATCGGTTTTATTACTGGAATAGTGATCCAGCAAGCCATTGATGTATTCACTTAAAGTAAGCCCGGAATGTTTCAGGTAATTAAGATAATCTGTTCCTTCTTTGCCCAGTTTTTTAGAATATTTCACCTTGAGCATATCGGCGGTGATAATGATATTGGCGAGGGGCATTTTTAAGTCGTGAGAGACATTGCTGGCAAATTCCTGAAGGATCCGGTTATTCTCATCCAGCTCACTTTTAAGAGCTTCCAGGATTTTATTCTTCCTTCGGGATTCCATTAAGGATTCCACTTGTTTACCCAATGCCTTTAAAGCCGTTTTTTGACTCTCATCCAGCTCATGCTCTTTGGAATCATAAACACACAGGGTTCCTAAAGGATGCCCATGAGTGTCCATTAAGGAAACCCCGGCATAATAATTAATGGAATTTTCTCCTGTCACAAACGGATTGTCACTAAACCTGGCATCATCAGATGCGTTCTTAACTTCCAGCAGGTTTTCAGGTTCTGTAATGGTATGCCCGCAAAACGAAACATCTCTGCCGGACCCGGTAAGATCTGTTCCAAATTTTGATTTGAACCAATTCCGGTCTGCGTCAATAAGATTAATTACGGCAATAGGGGTTTTACAAATATAACTTGCCAGCTGGGTAATATTATCGTAGGACTCTTCTGGAAGAGTATCCAAAATGTCAAGTTCCTTTAACGACTGTAGCCGGTCAAATTCATTAATAGGTATTGCAGGACTTATCATTTACTTCTAATTTCAAAAATTAAATTAAAATAATTTTTTAAAGTAAGGCATTTTAGAACCTATCCTTTTCAAAAACTCCCAGCCCAAACAATGCAAAATCATATTTTACGGGATCCTGAGGGTCAAGTTTTCTAAGATTATTATCTAGCTCATTTAGTGCTTTGGAGTCATTCATTTTTCTCTTTAGTACCCCAAGTTGTCGGGCTACATTTCCTGAGTGTACATCTAATGGACAGGAAAGGGCAGAGGGAGAAATAGAATTCCATAATCCAAAATCAACACCTTTATTATCTTTTCGTACCATCCATCTTAAAAACATGTTTATTCGTTTCGCAGCCGAATTTTTTAATGGATCACTTACATGTTTAGTGGTTCTGACAGGATGCGGTAATTCAAAAAAGATCTTTTTAAATTTATGAATCGCCGGCTGCAGACTGTTTTTATTTTCGAATTTCTCAAATATCGCCTCTAAGCCTGAATGGTTTACATAAATATTCCTGAGTGCTGCTATAAAATATTTTAAATCTTCAGCATTAAAAGTTCGATGTACAAATCCTTCCAATCTATCCAGATCCTCAGGTTTATGCTCCATTATAAAAGTATATGGACTGTGGCCCATAAGGTCCATCATTTTTTTGGAATTCTTCAATATACTTTTACGGTTTCCCCAGGCAATGGTTGCAGTTAAAAAACCGGCAATTTCAATATCCTCTTTTTTGCTGAATAAATGTGGAATTTGAATGGGGTCTGAATCTATGAACTCCGGGGTGTTATATTGCTCCACCTTGTAATCGAGAAATGATTTGAGTTCTTTTTTGTTCAAATTTTATATTTATTGATGTACTATTTCACCATCAACCATGGTTAATTTTCTATCGGCCATATTTGCCAATTCTTCATTATGAGTTACAATTACAAAGGTCTGGTCAAATTCATCACGAAGTTTAAAGAAAAGTTTATGTAAATTTTCTGCAGACTCGCTATCCAGATTTCCGGAAGGTTCATCGGCAAAAATTACTGCCGGGTTATTAATTAAACTTCTGGCTACAGCAATTCTTTGTTGTTCTCCACCACTCAATTCACCGGGTTTATGATTAGCCCTGTTTGTAAGACCTAAAAATTCCAGCAGCTCATAAGCTCTTTTTTCGGCTTCCTTTCGCGGAGTTTTATGAATAAACGCCGGGATGCAGATATTTTCTAATGCAGTAAACTCAGGAAGTAACTGGTGAAATTGAAATATAAAGCCAATATGTTTATTTCTAAACTTTGATAATTCCCGGGATTTTAGTCCGTAGATATTGGTCTTATTGATCTCTAATGCTGAATCTTTTCTTTTGGTAGGCCTGTCCAGGGTACCAAGTATCTGCAAAAGCGTTGTTTTTCCGGCACCGGAAGCACCAACAATAGATACAATTTCACTTTTTTTAATATGAAGATCTACCGCTTTTAAAACGTGAAGATCGCCATAGTATTTATGAATATTCCTGGCAATTATCATTTATCAAAAATAAGAATCCCGAAAATAGCCAAATTGCAGGGATTCCCCAAGCTTAGCTCTGGAATAAGTTTTTTATACGGTTATAGTCCAAAAAGTAAACAATTCTCAAACTTAAATTGTGCCTTGCATTCTGTTCAAAAAGTTTGTCGAAACTTTCATAAAACCCAAGTTCACTTAAATTATCCTGATTAAATAATGAATTACGGTAGAGTAGAACCGCTTCACTTCCGGGAGCAAATTGCCACCTGTAGCTTAAGTCAAGATTCCAGATATTAAAATTCCTATCAGGGTCGGAATTTTTATCCAGGTCGTATGCTACCGCTTCCCGCTCTCCATCTTCGACAAGTCTGGTGTAATTTTCATGATTGAAAGTAGCCGTAGACCAGAAATGCCGCAAACTTAAATTCAGACCTTGCTTAGTAGTAAAACTGTAATTCCCCTGAATCGAATTTTCAAGGCTTTTTTGATCCCGTTGGCCAAAGATTATATCTTCATTAACCTTATTCACATAACTTGGTCTATCATTCTGAAGCCTGTAATCCAACTCGTAAATAATATTGAACTTATTATTGATCCTGACTCTTGGACTAAAATTCAGACTATAGGAAGCAAAATCTGAATCAAAGTATTGCTCTGTTCTAACCCGTACATCCAGAGCCAGTTTTTTACGGTAATCTGAAGATATAAAGAATCTTCCGCTGGTATAAGGTTCATATATCACATAAGTATCGGCAGCTCTGGTTTCAAAGAAGTCCTTGAACTCCGAATTAATATTTATTCCGCCTCCAAAAGCGAACCTTTCTTTGGTCATTGCAAAGAAATCTCCGCCTATGCCTGAATTAACCGTTATATCCGGCTGATATCTTCTTAAATGCTGGCCATATAATCCAACTCTGTAATTGTTGAGATTTCCTTTCGGTTCAAAAATCTGATAGGAGACATTTCCCGAAAAGTTGTTGTAATTATTGATAAAGCTTATTCCCAGGTCATTGATGTCGTAAGTCTTATTGGCAAACCGGTGGGAAACTCCGTATCTAATATTTCCTTTGGTTCGATTAGCCGAAAAGTACGAGGCAAACCCGGTAAGATTCTGCCCCGGCAAATTTACATTGCTCATCTTGGCCTGTCCTTCAAAATTAAAACTGTTCTCCTTATTGTAAACATCAAATAAAAAACCTGTCACATTCCCATCCCTAAAATGACCATTTCGGGTAACGTTGGTGTTTATAAGAGAAATGGAGCTGTTTTTATTAAAGCGTTGATCCAGGACGATGATATTATAATTAGCATAGGGTTCGGTTACTTTTTTTCTTATTTCGCCTGTATTCAGGTTACGGTAAACCGCTTCAGTTTGATTAGTAACAGCATTGAATAAGCCAATTCCAAGACCTCTGTCTGTTCTTCCGGAGATTTTCAAGGCGTTAAGTAAATCGGTTTTCTCAGGATTATCTATAATTTCCTCATCTTCTAATTTATCTGCCTGGGCTGAGCTGAAACCTAAAGGTGTGCTTCCCACCCTTCTTGAGTAAAACAGATTTCCTTTATTGAATAGTTCGGTTCCCTCGGTAAAAAAGGCCCGGTTTTCCCCAAAAACCTGTTCGAATGGTCCAAGATTGAGCTCGACTTCATCATAGGCTGTCTGGCCAAAATCAGGAACAAGAGTTAGATCCAGGGTAAAGGAATCATTAATTCCATACTTAAGGTCCATCCCGGCATTAAAATTTAGATCGGTTTCACCATCAAAGCGATTTACAGCAACAGAGGTGTAAGGGTATAAGCTTAACCTCACCGGCGGATCGATATTTTCAATTCCCTTAAGTAAACCGGTATACTGGGTAACCTGACCTATAGATTTATCTATATAATTCCATACGAAAGTTTGATTTTTATGAGTGATGGCACGGAAAAATTGTAAGCCCCAGATCTGGGCCTTCTTTTCTGGAAATCTTAAGGCAGAATAAGGGATTTTCATTTCCACATACCAGCCTTTCTCATCGTGCATTGTTGAAGATTCCCATACCAGGTTATAGTCGTAATCTTCATTATCTCCGGTCATTCGTGCATCTGCCTGAGTTCCTGCTGTGGTGACAATGAATCTGGTCTGGTTCTCTCCATCGTCGTAAGTATTGAAGTCCACCCCAAAAAATTCTGATTGCTGCAGATTGTCTCTTTGGGTAAATTGCCTGATGGTTTTCTCAGGTTCACTTTCCAGCATTACCGCAGCTATATAAATCGCTTCATTATCATAGACCACTTTAACCTGAGTGGCACGTTCAGCAGGGATAGGATCTCCATCACCGGGTTCTACCATTACAAAGTTGTTTGCAACATTGGCTTTGTCCCAAATATCTTCATCTAATATCCCATCAATCTTAGGAGGGTTTTCAATTCTAATTGCAGTATATTCTTTTCTGGAGTTGGGATTTTCCTGAGCAAAAGATTGAAGGCAAAAAATGCATAAAATGCATTTTAGTATGTTTTTCAGACGCATTAATGGTGATTGACGGAATTGATGAACCAAATGTATTACTGTTATATAAATTGTACAAAGGATTTGTTTAAATTCCCGTTTTATTGAGAGAGGTATATTTTTACCTGAATTCAGATTTTAAAAACTGAAAAAATAGATGATTAATGGATAATGCAAATTTGAAAAAAGCGACTCTTGCCGGCGGATGTTTTTGGTGTACCGAAGCTGTTTTTCAAAGACTTGAAGGAGTAGTAAAAGTGAATTCGGGGTTTACAGGAGGGAAAATAAAAAATCCGGCATACCGCGAAATTATAACCGGTCGTACAGGTCACGCCGAAGCTATAGAGCTATATTTTGATCCGGAAAAGATCACTTATGAGGAATTATTGCTGGTCTTTTTTGCCACTCATGACCCAACAACCTTAAACCGGCAGCAGAATGATGTGGGGACTCAGTATAGAAGCGCGATTTTTTATCATGACGAGGAGCAGGCTGAAACTGCAAGAAATATTATTTCATTATTGGAAGAACAAAAAAGTTTTAAGGATCCCGTAGTAACTGAAATTACGGAAGCATCTGCTTTCTACGTTGCAGAACAGGAACATCAGGATTTTTATAACCGGCACAGGCAACAGCCTTACTGCCAGTATATAATAGATCCCAAAATAACCAAGCTTAAAGAGCTTTTTTCAAATAAACTGAAGAAAAATTAATAGTATGTCGTATAAATTCTTTGAGGAATATAACGAAGAGACCACCGAAGGAATGATGAATAATTACAGAGATATCATCAGCGGTGTAGGGGAAAATCCAAATAGGGAAGGGGTTATGAAAACTCCGGAAAGAGCCGCCAAAGCAATGCAGTTTTTAACGCAGGGATATTCTCTGGATGCCGAGAAGATATTAAAAGAAGCCGTTTTTAATGAAAGTTATGATGAAATGGTGGTGGTTAAGGATATCGAGTTGTATTCCCTTTGCGAACACCATATGCTTCCATTTTTTGGTAAAGCCCATATTGCCTACATCCCTAATGGAAAGATAATTGGATTAAGCAAGTTACCCAGAGTGGTGGATGTTTTCGCAAGACGATTACAGGTACAGGAGCGACTTACCCATGATATTCTGGAATGTTTAAATAAAACCCTGCAGCCTCAGGGAGTTGCTGTGGTAATCGAGGCTGTACATATGTGTATGATGATGCGTGGTGTTCAAAAACAGAACAGCGCCACTACAACTTCAGGTTTTAGAGGCCAGTTTAAAGAAATTGAAACGCGCAATGAGTTCCTTAAACTTATAAGCTCAGACCTTAAATAAGATTTGGCACCTTATTTGATTTAATCTGAATAAAATCAGAAAAATGAAGCTATTTAAAAATAAAATATTTGCCAAAGGACTTGTGTACGACCTTGCCGGGATGGCAACTGTGGCCATTCCTTTTATAGGACCATTTCTTGACCTTTTATGGGCTCCTTATGCCTCCAGAAAAATGAGAGAAATGTATCCGGGAAAGAATGGGAAACTTGCTTCTGTAATTGTTTTTATAGAGGAGATCCTTCCGGGGACAGATATTATACCAACGTTTACCCTTATGTATCTATACACCCATGTTTGGAAACGCAGTAAGGTTCAACCGCAGGTTATTGAAGTAGAAAGTTATTAGTGAATTATATTTATTAGTTGGAAGAAGAAGGCTGTCAATATTATCGACAGCCTTTTTTTTATATGCTTATGTTAGCTGAAACCATAAAATTACGCCCAATATTGAACAGATTATCCGTCTTTAATCTCGAAAGATGCGAGATATAAGATTTATTCAATAGATTATTTCCGCTAATTGAAAGATTGACCTCCATTTTTTGGAAGTTAAAAGTACCGCCGGCACCGGCAGCTAAAAGGCCATAGCCTTTGGTAGAAGTTTCGAATTCCCCGGGATTATTTTGAGCAAACACATTTTTCAATTTTAGAAAAGCATATTTCTCCTTGATAAATTTGCCTTTTTGAAATTCTACCCTGAAAGTATTGGTTAGAGAATTTGCCGGAATAAGGGGTAAGTATTCATTCTTATCCAATTTCCCGGTAACAGTTTCAAAACTGGTTTCCAGGTGTAGCCAGTCAATTGGATGTGGGTGTAGGTGAAAACCAATTTCACCACCATATAGATGAGCGTCTTCCTGTTCATATTGATAAACAATAGCATCATTTACCTCCGGCCTGTTAGTTGGATTAATATAGATGTAATCCCTAACCTGATTGGAAAATGCGTTTATAAAGGCTTCAAAATGCTCATTCCTCAATTCGGCTGAAAGATCTGCCTGAAAATTCTGCTCGTTTTTAAGATCAGGATTTCCAATCTCATATCTATTGGCCCCGTTATGAGTTCCATTCGAGGTTAATTCAGATAAGTTTGGTGCACGGAATCCGCTGGCAAGATTAAGACGCAGAATAAATGTTTCATCCAATTGATACTTGGCTCCCAATGCGCCATTTAAACTAGTATAATTGCGGTCGATAGCCTGAATGTTTTCTTCATTTTCAGCTACAAATTCTGCAGTGGTTAGATCTCTGAAGTCGTACCTAAGCCCACCCTGAAAATCCCAGTCTTTTAAATGATAGTGCGCAGTGGTAAAAAAACCAATATCTGTAGTGGAGGCATCGGGAATAAGAATTTCTTCTCCGTAGTTTTTATTGGTTTGAAACATTCCCTGTAGACCGGCAATAACATCAAATTCACCAATTTTTGGGAAATTGTATCTCAGGTTATAATTGAGGGTTTCGAGATGCATTTCTAAGGCAGGAGACAAG
>NZ_JBLVTL010000003.1:301614-314713 GCF_048285835.1 Christiangramia aquimixticola | reverse complement strand
CTCATCTTCAGAGTGATGATGCTCTTCAAATTCCATCCGGTTATTGAACTGATAACCGATTTTAAAATTTAAACTGGATTGATTAAAATAAAATTTATTATCAAGACTTAATATATGATTGTCTATATGTTGATAGGGTAATAAGGGATCTTTTGAGGTAGACTGGAAATCCTGATCCTCCGGAATACCAATTTCACTTCGGTTGAAATTATATCGTAAATCGGCTTTATAGATCCCATCCTGGAAACCTATTCCTGTTTTAATATCCTTTTCATTAAAACGGGTATTGCTAACGCGATAATTGGCTCCAGTCTCATAATCACTATGCGCGGAATAACTTCCGCGAACAAGGAATTTAAATTTATCACCAGAAATTTTTCCCATTAGGCTGCTTTGCCATCCAAGCGTATTAGAGAAATAATCCGTTTCCAGTTCAGCATTAGTATTGCCCGGAGCAGCGTATTTTTCCGGGTTAAGATAAAGGACACCACCAATGGCATCGCTCCCATATAATAAAGAGGCCGGCCCTTTGATAACTTCGATACTACCAATTCCCTTTGAGTTAACGCCAATTCCATGCTCATCTCCATATTGCTGATTTTCCAGCCGAACTCCCTGAGTATATACCAGCACCCTGTTCGAGCTAAGCCCCCTAATCACAGGTTTGCCAATTCCAACTCCTGTAGTAAGGCTTTCCACACCGGCAATCTGGGTAATACCATCGGCTAGATTTATAGCTCCGGCTTTATCCATTTCTGAAATGTTCTTTCTTTCAACCTTCATCACATTCTCGCTTTGTAATTGATGAAAAGGGGTTGAGACGATCACTTCTTCCATTTCGATGGCTGAAGGAAATAAAGTGAGATTTAAATTATCTGAAGGAATAGTGACTTCAAGAGTATTAGAAGAGTATCCAATAGAGGAAACAACCAGTTTAAACGTCCCTTTCGGTAAATTTTTAATTAGAAATTCGCCGTTATCACCTGTAACGGCACCTTTTTCTAAAGCAGGAAAATAAACACTGGCACTAAATACTGATTCTCCGGTATTGACATCGGTTATCTTACCGGACAAATCGTTTTGACTATATAAGGTAATATTTGCTGTCGTAAAAAACAGCAATAACAATAAATTACGCATTGATCGATTTTTAAAGATTATAAGAATTCGGCTAAATAAATTCAGGCGAATTCAGGAGGACCGCGAAGCTCAAAATGAAGCGGTTCATAATCGTTTAAAAAATCGTAAAAATCGAAGTATAATTTTTTTCCTGTTTCATTAATAACAGGATCAAATTCAGGCAAGGAAATAGTTAAAGCACTGTTTTTTTGAAACTTGTGAAGTTCACAGTCAACAGACTTTTCATGATAATGATGTTCGGCATAATTATCACAAAGCTTATGAGAATGCAAGGTAAAAACGTGGGAAAAACTAATAAGGGCAGGAAGTACTATTAAAAAAGCACCAAAGACCAGAAGTAGATTCCGCAGTTTAATCATAGCAATTATTTGAAGACTTTAGAAAAACCAAACCTGCTAAGCATCTTTTTCTCAAATGCCCAGAAAAATTCAAATTGGCCAAAAATCCAGCCGAAAGTAACCAGGAGTACCTGGTAAATAGGAAAAATTAGAAAAATTCTTGCTGCCCAATAAATACTCCAGTGGCTTGTATCCTGAGTGATACCAAAAAACTCGCAAACCGGACTGGCTAATTTAGCAGCCGAAGAACCGGTAATGGCAAATACCAGGAATATTACAAATAATTGCCAGTTATTGTCAATACCCCAACGTGCTTTCAATTTCTTCATGCTGCAAATATACAGATTTGCGTTAAGAATCAAATGCGGGTAGGGATACTAAAATTTTGATTATAGTGCCTGCTAATGTATACGAAGTAGTTATAAAGTAGATAATTTACTTCATAACCATAATCCACACTCTGGTCGTAATTTATCTCATTTACATAGAGATTGGGATCGTATCTCATTGGTTGCTGTACCCTTGAGTTGTACTCGGTAACCAGATATTTATTTTTATTTTCCAGGTAACTTAAGGAATGATAACCTCGTGGTCTCGCATATGAATTTATAAATAAATTAAATCCGGGTTCAATGATTATGATCTCATATTCAAGGCTGTCATTAGCTATTCTAACCGTATCATTGGCAGCGCTTTGATCCTTCCCAGACGGTAAATTTCTATTACCTGTTGTACCACAGCTGTAAACAAATAAGCTTAACAGAGCTATGTAAACTAAATTCTTCATTGTACAATTTTTTATATAAGCCTCAAAAATTATTCCCTGGTTAAAATTTGAGTAAGTTTTATTTATAAAAGAGGTGGAACAAAACCGATAGAATATTAAAACGGCAACCACTTGCAGGCGGTTACCGCTCTATAAATATTATGCTTTCTCCGGTTTTAATAGGGAAATTACTTGCTGCGCAAGTTCCTCCCCAATTCTGTCCTGAGCTTCCAAAGTAGCAGCACCAATATGCGGACTAAGAGAAATGCTTTCGTTCATTAATAATTTAATGGCAGGAGTAGGTTCATTCTCAAAGGTGTCCAAAGCGGCGAAAGCTACTTTTTTATTCTCAATAGCCTCCAACAGAGCTTCCTCGTCTATTACACCTCCACGGGCTGTATTAATTATCCCTACACCATCTTTCATTTTCCTGAACTCTTCCTTGCCAATTACAGGTTTGCTTTGCGTTGGTACATGCAAACTAATAAAGTCTGAATGTTCTATTAGCAGATCTACAGGTTCTGTTTTAATTGGGATCTTTACCGTTTGATCATTATAGAATTCAAGGGTGATTTCTGCTTCCCCTATGTTATTATCACTGGCGATCACCTTCATACCCACACCAAGAGCAATTTTTGCCACTTCTCGACCTATTCTTCCAAATCCAATTATTCCAAGAGTTTTTCCTCTTAATTCTGTCCCACCGGAATAAGCCTTTTTTAATGCTTTGAATCTTGAATCTCCTTCCAGAGGCATATTTCTGTTAGAATCGTATAACTTTCTAACTCCACCAAATAAATGCGCGAAAACAAGCTCAGCAACAGAACAGGAAGAGGCAGAAGGAGTATTAATTACAGAAACACCTTTACTACGGGCATATTCCATATCTATATTGTCCATTCCAACACCGGCACGGCCAATAACCTTAAGATGAATACAATTATCGATAATTTCTTTTCTAACTGTAGTGGCACTTCTAACCAGAATTACGCTTATGCCATTTTGGTTTAAAAAATCTTTTAATTGATCCTGAGCTACTTTTTTAATGATAACCTCAAAACCTGCTTTTTTAAGCATTTCTGCTCCACTTTGTGAAATACCATCGTTAGCTAATACTTTCATTTTACTGTCCTAATTTTAAAATTATATTCGTTCTTCCAGATCTTTCATTAGATCCACTACCACCTGAACACTCTCCAGAGGTAACGCATTGTACATGGAAGCTCTGTAACCGCCAACACTGCGATGACCATTTAAGCC
Organism: Christiangramia aquimixticola; assembly: GCF_048285835.1. Lineage (NCBI taxonomy): Bacteria > Pseudomonadati > Bacteroidota > Flavobacteriia > Flavobacteriales > Flavobacteriaceae > Christiangramia > Christiangramia aquimixticola. The sequence goes on along the minus strand of NZ_JBLVTL010000003.1, from coordinate 311,209 downwards.
ATTAACACCGGAATCTTTCCAAAGTTTATCAAAAGTTTCTTTGTGAGATTCATCAACCAGATTAAAGGTCGCGTTCATGGCCGATCTGTCTTCCTTAGCTGCGAAACCTTTAAATAAAGGGTTTCTGTCTATTTCAGCATAAAGCAGATCTGCCTTCTCCTGATTCCTTTTTTCCATTGCTGCAAGCCCGCCATTGGATTTAATCCATCTTAGAGTTAGCATAGATACATACACCGCATAAACCGCCGGGGTGTTGAACATACTTTCCTTATCCAGATGAGTTTTATAATTCATCATAGATGGGATCTCTCTGGAAACTTTTCCTAAAATATCTTCCTTTATCACAACCAGGGTAGTTCCAGCAGGTCCCATGTTTTTTTGAGCGCCTGCATAAATAAGGTCAAATTTTGAAAAATCCATTTCCCGTGAGAAAATATCACTACTCATATCACAGATCAAAGGTCTGGAAGTAGGAGGGAATTCCTTCATTTGAGTTCCAAAAATAGTATTGTTACTGGTGCAATGGAAATAATCCACATCTTCTGGAATCGAATAAGACTTGGGAATATAATTGAAGTTCTTGTCTTTGGAAGATGCTACTTCTACAACTTCTCCAAAAAGTTTAGCCTCTTTTATGGCTTTAGAAGACCAGGTTCCGGTATTTAAATAAGCGGCTTTTTTGTTTAACAGGTTATAAGCCACCATTAAAAACTGGGTGCTGGCGCCACCTTGTAAAAATAAGGCCTTATATCCCTTATTTTTTAAGCCTAATAAATCCAGGGCCAGGGATTGAGCTTCATCCATTACAGATACAAAATCTGCGCTACGATGTGATATTTCAAGGATTGAAAGTCCGGAGTTATTAAAATCCAATATGGCTTGAGAAGCTTCCTGAAAAACTTCCTGAGGTAGGATACATGGACCTGCACTAAAATTATGTTTTTTCATAGGTGAAAGGTGGTTAACAGTTTAACAAATATGTCGATTTTTGCCGCCAAATGTTGTTAGGGAAATTATAAGATTAAATTTCCAGAAGGAACTTTATGGTATCTACATCATCTGCATAATCCCATAATTGAGGTTGCTGGGTTTTACCAAAATTTACTTCTCCATTCGCAGGATTCTTTTTTACGATACATTGGATCTTTTCCCGATTTTCTGAAAGGATCTTATCCAGATCTGTTGCATCCTTATAGGTCTCGTAAAATAAAGTGCCGATAGGAGAACCAAAACTCTCATCTTCCTTTAGCATTAGAAAGCCATTATCAAGCAATTTGAATTCACTCATTAAATAAACTGCCTTATTATAGTCATAATTATTGGCGTATTTATCCTGATTTATAATGGGATTCCATTTGTACATCGCTTTAAAAAACGAGTCGAAATCGTAACCTTCAGGAACATACAGTTTGGATACATTTCGGCAGCCAAGCCCGTAGTATCTGAATACATCATCACTTAAAGCTTCCAGCTCCTCTTTAGTCTCATTACCGGTAAGTATGGCTACCGAGTTACGATTCTTTCGAATAATGCTGATTTTATCCTTAAAATAGTATTCAAAATATCTTGCAGTATTATTACTCCCTGTAGCGATTACAGCATCAAAATTTTCCAGTTTTTCTTTAGTAAACTCAATTCTGGTCTCATACCTTTCATCAAGATGCATGAGGTAGGCTGCAATCACAGGCAGTAATTGCTGATCCTGGCTTGATAGTTTTGCGAGAACTTTATTCCCACTAATTATAACCGAAAGGAAATCATGGAAACCTACCATAGGAATATTGCCGGCCATTACAATTCCTACCGTTTTACCTCCAGAGTTCGAAAAATTGTATTTATCCAGCCAAATTTGAATATTCTCGGGTGTTAGCGCTTTACTCCATTGCTGCAAGGAGAATACAATATTTTCTCTATTGAACCAGCCGTTATAATGAATGGAAGCATCTATCTTTTGCTCCATTTCCTGAAAGAATTTTTCACTTCCGGGAATATCAGGGTTTAACAAGGAATTGGTAAGCTGAAACTGCCCTAAGAATTTTCCAAGATTTACAAGATGTGACTTGTGGTCATCAATTGTCATGATCATATTTGGTTATGAGTGTGCCCTATGTTAAATTTGTGCAGCGAAATTAAAGTTTCCACAGCTTAAAACCATAAATTTTCCAAAAAGCTACCGGTCTTTTTTCGTTCAGTTTTTAAATTTACAAATAAAAGAAGAGCTATGGCAATTGTTATAACCGATGAATGCATAAACTGCGGGGCTTGTGAGCCGGAATGTCCTAATACCGCAATTTATGAAGGTGCAGATGACTGGAGGTATGCAGATGGAACCGATCTTGAAGGTGATGTTGTTTTACCCGGAGGGAAAGAGGCTAATGCAAATGAAGCTCAGGAACCTCTAAGTGATGAGATCTATTATATAGTTCCCGATAAGTGTACCGAATGTAAAGGATTTCATGAAGAACCTCAATGCGCGGCAGTATGCCCTGTAGATTGTTGTGTTCCTGATGATGAACATGTAGAGTCTGATGAAAAGTTGTTGGAGAAACAGCGATTTATGCATCATGATGCGTAACAGCAGATCGCAATAAAATTAAAAAGACCCGGTTAATTGCCGGGTCTTTTTTTTTAATTGTTATCTATATTCCTTTTGATCTTGTCTATCGCATTTTGAATGGATTTTTCCGGTTCAATGATATTATTACTTCCCCAGAATTCGGAATCATAAAACCCGGAGACATCATCTACCATCACAATATTTGGTCTTATAAAATCAGTGTTTTTACGGTAATCGTTCCCGGCATATTCCTGCCAGTCTGTTACCACCATTTCACTATTGATCTTATATTTTGAATTAAAGATCTTTCTTTTCCAGTTTACCACATAGTCCATCTGAGCTTTCCCGTATGCATAATGCCATTTCCCGTTATTCTGAGCATAGTCTACTTCATACTTTAATTCGGTTGGATAAACTTTTGCCCCGTTCGGTTTTTTCTTTACGAACATTTGAGCTGCAGCTTCCCTGTCGTCCACATTTAAGCTATAGGCCGCTTTTACAAGGGTGGAAGTTTCAGCATCTATAAATAGCTTTCCAAAATACCAGGGATCAGATTCATCAACTTCCTTGAAATTAACCACGTAAGTGTATCTGTCATTTATCTTTGTAGGTTCATCAAAAGTGAATTTGTAGCTATCCAGCATTTCCGGTCTAAGAACATATTCGGTATATTTCATCATATCCAAATACAGAGTATTAAAAGGTCCTCCTCGTAGTTTTAGAGCGATAGTATCCAGTTTATCGTAATTGGTACTTTTCCTTGCTTTATAAAGAGAAACCAGATCCTTTTTGGAATTGTTATAGGAAGATTTGTAGATTTTTACCACAGCTTCAGAAAGACTTACATTGCTCCAGCCTTTTTTAATGGTTTCACGGTAAAAAGAAGTCATTAAACTTTCATCAGATAAATAATTTTCATCCTTCTTATCTAACATTTCTTTTACCAGTAAACTGGGATTGGTGGCTTTGTAGAGGCTAATTTCACTAAGTTCTTCCACAACTTCTGAAAGTTCTATCCTTGTTTTTTCAGATTTAAAAAAATCTATAGGGAGAGTTTTACTTTGAAATCCAAGCACGGAAACCGTTACCCGGGCATTAGTAAGATCTTCCGGGATTTTCAGGGAAAATTCACCATCACTGTTGGTAATAGTGGAGATGTTGCTATCCTGCACGGCGAGATAGGCAGATGATATAGGTTTGCCGTTTCGTTCATTAACAACCTCACCTTTAAATTCCACATACTTTATATCAGCCGGCTGAAAGGCCATGGCCTGAAGTGACAGGAATAATAAACCTGCCAATGAGAGAAGGAATTTTGAAATGTTTTTCCTTCTTATTATTGATATTTCCATGATAAAATTATTTAAGATTTAACTAAACTTATACAAATTACTGAATTTCAGGATTAAAATGATGTGAATCAGTTATTAATTGAACCGGATGTCCATAAAGTTTTTATTTAAAGGGTATGGAAGGTGACTTTTTAAAAGTTGGTATAAAATATGTTGCATCGTCCCAACGTTAAATCCGCTGAAATAATCATTTTATGAAAAAAATACTTTTTAGTTTATTGATATGTTTTTCACTATCAACAGATTTTTATGCTCAGATCTATGCTGAAACTCAGGAGAATACTGTGACCGAAGAGGTGTTAAAGGAATTAAACCGTGAACGTAGTTTGTTGAGTCAGAATCTCGAGTTCAGGATTAAAGAAATCGACTCGAAGATCAATAACCTGGATGAGAGTATCAAAAACACCAATTCAGCTTCAGAAAAGGTAGAAAAATTACTGGAGCGTGTTAAGTTTTTGGAACAAAGGCAGGAAGAAATTGATAAGAATACCATTAGCGTTTATAAATACAATTACAGTTCGGCTGTATTGAATCTTGCCTCTATGGAGCGAGAGATTAAGCCTTTAAACCTATTTAATACTTCCCGGGAATTTTACACTACTCTGGATGCAGTTGGAAATCCCATGAACTATGAAGGTTACCAGGAGTGGTTTGGGAAGTTCAAAGAATATGTGGAAGAAGAAAAGAAGGATGATGCGCGCCTTGAAGCTTTAAATCACATGTTACAGGTTACCGGCGATCTTGCCAAAGGAACTCCTTTCACCGGGATGTTCGCCGGGAGTTTATTCGATGGTATTAGTCAGTTTATAAACTCATTAAACCGTAGGGATAAAAAACTGAAGGAGCAGAGTGTAAAAATGCTGAAATTAACTTCAAGTATCTCTCAGTTTACCCATGATAAAGATCTAATCGAAACAGAGTGGGAGGGCATCAATAAGAATCTCAACGAACTTAAAGAACTTCAAAGTACGGCTATGGAGGAAAATCTGGTGGAAATTCTGGGAATTTCAAAGAATGAATTTGCTCAAAAATTCACCAATGAAACCGATGCTAAAAAAAGGACGCAGTATATTCTGGATATCTCCAAAATAGCGGAAAACAAAATTGTAGAAGAAAAAAAGACAAACCCTGAAAACTGGAAGCAGGAATATCATGATCAAATGCTAAGCGTTCAGAATTTAAAAATTAGATTCGGAATGTTAACATTTAGAATACTTGAAAACCTCAACAAGTATGAGAAACTGATCGCTAAATACGAGAATGATCCTTTTTTACAGGCTAAGATGAAGAACTTAAAATTAAAGCTCGATCTGGTGCGAAATAGTTTTGAAACAACTTTTAATCCCCAGGAATACATTAAGGCTTCTAATGAAATGTATATCGTAGAGTAATCTAAACTTAAAAGAGACACATACTCATTTCGAATACCATCATAAAATAAGAAAGCCGGGACATTGTACCGGCTTTCATTTTAAATATTGAAGCTAATTACTTCTTCATGAATTGTTTGTTCAATACATCTCCGCTACCGGTATATACTTTTAAAATATACATACCCTGTATCAATCGGGAAATATCAACTTTAACTTTGGATAAAGATTGCCCGAAATTCTGACGGTTCATCTTTTGACCATTCATGTTATAGATCTCGATAGTGTTGATCGTATCATCCTCAATTTCAACATTGATCGTATTTACAGCCGGGTTTGGATATAGGTCGAAACTTTTAGTTTCTCTATCCTCACTCGTAGTAACTGTTTTAGATCCTTTTGACTGATTTCTCTGAGACATTTGTGCTCCCTGAAGTACATTTACTTCACTAAAATCGGCTAAAGTAGAAGTGTTGTTTGATCCGGATGCAGCAGCAATACCAACATAAATTGTAGAACCAAAATTGATTCTTGTTGAAGCTACTTCTGTCCAGTTGTCTCCTGAAGTACCAACATATGATGTAATGGTATTCCCGGTTCTAACGATTTTCAAGTAAGCCGGAACACCGGTTGTCTGTGCCTTAGAACGGCTCATCTTACCTCCACTAGACTTTCTAAACTGCAATTCTGCTTCAGCACCTTTAAAGTTAGGATTAGCAATAATCGTAGTTGCAGCAAAAGCAGCTCCTTTATCAAGGCTCTCGCGAATTACTACAGAAGCGTTTCCGTAAAGTCCGCCATTTTCAAAGCTGTTCAGTTTGGCAATAACTTCAGCATCACCAGAAACTTCCTGATAAGTAAAGTAAAAAGCATCAGCTTTATCGTTAAATCCTTTACCAGATCCATTCATTTCAAAATGTCCATCCAGATAGCAAATTTCTCCCGGTACCTGATAGTTTCCAACATCTGCCGTTTGCCATGGAGATGGAGCCGCCGTACAATAAGCGAAATCCTGAACTATGGAAATACTACCAGATCCAGAGAAAGTCCCGGTATAAGCTCTAAAGCCATCAGTAGAATTAACATCAGTAAGATTACCGTTTAACTGGAAATTACCTTCACGATCGTCAGCATCATCAATATTCATGCTGTTCACTTTTAACGGAATAAGCTCTGTAGTAGAATCGAATGCCGCAAGTTCATCTTCAGTAAAGTAAATTGTCAGGTCATAAGTAGCTTCGGTATTCTCTGTAGTAATACTGAAAGATTTAGATGGTCTTGCAGTAGAAATATTAGGGAATACTTTAAAGCTGCTTCCTGCGCTGGTCACTTTCATAGTCACACAACCAAGGTCTGTAGATGCATTTTCAATTTTTGCAATTAAAGCCTTATCTGTATTACTCAGGAAATAAATTGCATTACCTGTTTGCACGGTAGCAGTAGCCTGCTCATCCTGTTCGGTTTCGATACCTGCTGGAATAGCAGTTACTTTTACATTGTCTATCGCAAAGCTAAACTGAGTACCGGCATTAGTGTCGTTATACCACTTCCATCCAAGGAAGAATGCTTTCCCGTCAAGTTCACTGATCTCTGCAGTAAAAGTTCCGCTTGAAGTATTTACACCTAGGGGACCACTACCTACAAATTTTTGAACCGGCACATAGTTCGCTCCATCAAGGGAGTAAACAAATTCTCCGTAATCGAAGATCACTGCAGGATCAACTGCATCTGTTTCACCTCCGGCTTCCCAGTCAAAACTTACAGTAACATTACTTGCTGCTGAAGCATTTAAAAGAGCTGATCTTAAAATGGTATTAGAAGGAGAGTTTTGATCGTAGAAAGGAATATCTGTAATCCCATCGCTAACATATGCACGTCCCGCAGCACTTATATCTCCGTTTGTTTTCCATACGTTATTTCCTTCAGCAAGATCAATAGTAGACCATCCGGTTGGAAGTCCGTCTACTTCAAAAGATTCAGTCATTAGATCGAAAGCTTCAGATCCTGTGCGAGGAGCAAAATCATTATCAGAGATCGCATATTCCTGTTTGTGGAAGGTTCCGTTATAAACATAAGAAAGAACAATAGTCTCATTATCTTCGATCACAGCATCGTCATATACTGTAATGTCGATAGTCTTAGTTTCTGAACCGGTAAAGCTGATGCTTTTTGAAGAAACAGAAAAATCTGAACCTTCTGTAGCGGTGCTTCCTGAAGTACTTAAGTTAATAGTAGCAGTAGACTGAATGTCAACTCCTGTAAGAACTACAGAGTAGGTGTTGAAGTCTTCACAACCATTTACATCATTATCCTCACCAAAAATCTGGATATTGCTATCGCTGAAAGTAATCGTGTTAGGTTCTCCCGCATTGAATTTTGGACCTATGTCCACTGCATACCATGAATTTGTGGTTTGCTCTTCTTCAAAAGATCCAATACCAAACAATGTTTGTGCTACCAGAATTGAAGCTTCGCGCATTTCGGCAAATTTCGCATTTGGAGATAGCATAGTTTCAGCTATATAAGCGATTTGAGCAGCTTTTTCAAAATCAATACCTTTTACTTCATAAGTATTACCGGCATCGGTTACCTTATCATCTGCAGAAGCTTTATTAAATCCTGGAGACATAGCTTGTCCACTTCCGCTAACCAGGAAATAATACCATTTGTTCAATACACCTGAGTTGGTATGAACTCCACACTGGTCATTAGCAAGGGTTGGAGTACCACAGTCAGGGTTTTTCCAGTTCTCACCACCGTAAGAATCCGGATCACCGGCAGCTTTTGGATCATCCATCCAACGTAAAGCACGCGCACCGGCATCACCAGGCTGTAAACCACCGTCTCTTTCATCTATCTGTTCTCCAATTCCCCATGGGTCATAATTCAAAGAATTGTCAATTTGAGTTAACACATAGTGTTCAACGGTTGCTGCCCAGATATCAGAGAAACCTTCATTCATTGCTCCGGACTCTCTTGCATATACAAGGTCTGCCGTAAATTCACATATTCCATGACCAATTTCATGAGCACATACATCCATAGAAGTAAGTGGTGCAAATGAACCGTCAGGATTTGTTCCGCCCTGGTAACTACCATCTCCATAAGTCATGGCAGATCCATTCCAGAACGCATTATCATAGGCATCTCCATAATGCACATAGTTGAACACTTTGGTTCCTTTATTATCGTAACTAAGACGATTGTGTACATTTTTCCAGTAATCAAGAACTACTTCAGCTCCCCAGTGAGCATCAAGAGCAACATCGTCGTTGTTCTTTTCGTTTGCTACTGGGTAAGGGTTGGTAGTCGAGAAGTTATCTTTTCTGTGTTCTGAAGCATTCCAGATATTATCTGCAGTCTCAGGATTTAGAATATCACCATCCCCGTCGTAAATAGATTCAGCAAGGGTGGTAAGTGCCGGAATATTTAAAGGAAGACCTCCAAAACCTTCATAAGAGAAAGTCTCATTCTCGATTCCGCTTGGAGTAATTCCTTTAAGAGCATACAAACCATTGCTGTCCTGAGAAGTGTCAAAATTTCTTCTACCCGCATAACGTGTATCACCAACTCCGTTCAAAAAAGGAACATTAACTGCTTTCTTTTTTGGAGCAGTTGCCTCTTTTTTAATATCCTCCTTGGTATGACCGTTCGCATGTTTAATGATGGCATCATTCAAAAGGATCTTTCCACTATTGGCATCTACATAAATATCTGCACGGGAAATAGGTTCCGCAGCATAGATATTGAATTTATACGCCACAGATGGATCAACTTCCGGAGTGGAATAATCATCAACAATCACTAATTCACCCGCTGGGTAATAAGCGTTGTAAGCAGCCTCAAGTTCCGGGCTGGATCCAAGACTTTGGATGTATTCCCATGCGTACTGACTCGCTCCAACAAAGTTCAGGGCTTTTTGCAAAGCACCTTCTTCACTAAGCGTAATCGTAGTAGGGAAGGAGTCTCCAAGGTTGTAATATTCTGAAGTGAAAGCTGTGATCACTCCGTTCTTGGAAACCGATTTAAAAACCCCATGCTCTACTTTAATACCCTTGGTGTACTGCTGAAATTTGTCAATTTGCAATCCATGAGAATTTAAAGAAGATTCGAGTACGAAGGTCGTTTCCTGACCTGTACCCATTAAGGCTGAAAGAAAAGCTGGTGCTTCACCTAAAGTAACCTGGCCTTTAGCGGGGTTTAAATGAATTACCGAAGGTGTACCCCTTTCGGAATTCATAGTGAAGCTTTTGACCCTGGGGTCATTCTCCAGATTGGAAGAAATTTCCTCCTGTGGAGTTTGGGAAAAACCAATA